>JACOYO010000011.1 GCA_016181845.1 Parcubacteria group bacterium
CACCGACACTGCCGGAAACACTGCCACCACCACGAGAATCGTGAATGTGGAAGCCCAATCGTCTCCTCCACCTCCTCCGCTTGATACCACGCCGCCTGTTATCACACTCACCGGCTCATCCACCGTCTCAATCCTGCATGGGAGCGTCTACACCGACGACGGCGCAACAGCACTAGACGACACCGACGGCGACATTACCCCAAACATCATCGTGAATAATCCGGTAAACACAGCCGCCACTTCAACATACACCGTAACCTACGATGTTGCCGACGCCGCGGGCAATCAGGCGGCGCAGGTACAGAGGACGGTGGTGGTGGAGTAAGTTGGAGGTCGGGTTTCCAAGTTGACGGGTGGGGTTTTAACAATTAAAAAATTAAAAACATAATGAGAAAAGTACCATTTATAAACGGACAATTTTATCATATTTATAATCGCGGTGTAGATAAACGCGATATTTTTTTAGACTCGTACGATATGCAAAGATTTTGGCAAAGTATGCTTGAGTTTAATACCTCTGAACCAATCGGAAGTATTTACGAAAACTCTTTTAAAAAGCAGAAGTTACCGGCACTTGGAAACCCGACGTCCAAGTTGGTAAACATTATTTGTTATTGTTTGAATTCGAATCATTATCATTTTATTCTGGAACAAATTGCGGATAATGGAATCAGTAAATTTATGAAAAGATTGGGAGGATATTCAAAATATTTTAATGAAAAATACAATAGAGGCGGAACCTTGTTGCAAGGGAGATTTAAGGCAATCCATGTTGATTCAAATGAGTATCTTCTTCATGTAAGTGCGTATATTAACTTAAACGATAAAGTACACCAACTTGGAAACCCGACGTCCAAGTTGGTGCGAAGCAGTTGGGCGGAGTATGGCGGAAATAGTATGGCGCCAGCTTTTTGTAAAAAAGATATGATTCTAGGACAATTTAACAATGCGGACGAGTATAATATTTTTGCCAAAGAAACTACAGACGGAATAGTTGAGAGAAGAAAAGAAGATAAAAAATTAGAGGCTCTCCTATTAGAGTAAGTAATTTTACTTGGAGACCCGACCTCCAAGTTGGAGAAGTTGCTGATTTTAATAAAATATATATAATGGCGATAATGAAAAAGAGGGTCAGTATCGCTTTTTTAGTTTTAATTGTCGGGGCGTTTGTCGCCTTTTTTGTCTATTCTTCAGAAAACCCTGGGAAATTTTTGGGAGGATTTGGAGCGGAGAAATTTCCGTTTTCATACGGACTTGATATTTCCGGCGGAACACATCTGGTGTACAAAACCGATGTGTCGGCGCTTTCTTTGACCGAACAAGCAAGTTCTATTGACGCGCTTCGCGATGTGATTGAACGGCGTGTGAATCTTTTTGGCGTTGCCGAGCCGATTGTCCAAATTGAAAAAATCGGATTTGCGGGCACTTCCCGCGAGTATCGTCTCTTGGTTGAATTGCCGGGCGTTACCGACATTGCAAAAGCGACTGCCATGATAGGCCAGACGCCGGTTATTGAATTCAAAACAGAACGTCCACCAGCGGACACAGAAAAAATACTTGCCGGTTTAGAGCAGTTTAAGCAAAGCGACGGTTCGTACGCAATCCCGCGTGATTACCAAACAGAAGACCCATATTTTGTTGGAACAAATCTAACCGGGCGATTTGTAAAAAAAGCCACGCTCCAGTTTGATTCACTGGTGGGTGAGCCGACGGTTTCTCTTGAATTTAACGACGAAGGCGCAAAACTATTTGCCGACATGACCAAAGCAAATGTCGGCAAACCGATCGCCATTTATTTGGACGGCGCGCCGATATCAACGCCCGTGGTGCGCGAGGAAATCACCGGCGGGCAAGCGCAAATCACCGGCAAGTTTACGCCAGATGAAGCAAAACTCCTTGTCGGGCGGCTTAATTCCGGCGCGCTACCGGTGCCTATTGAATTGATGTCCACCGAGCATATCGGTCCGTCGCTCGGTAAAGAAGCGCTTGCCGATGGAGTGCGCGCGGGGCTCTGGGGTGTGCTTTTTGTCATACTATTTTTGATTTTGTGGTATCGTTTGCCCGGGCTTTTGTCGGTGGTGGCGCTTGGTATCTACACAGTCATGATGCTTGCGATTTTCAAACTGATACCGGTGACACTCACATCTGCCGGCATCGCGGGCTTCATTATGTCTATCGGCATGGCGGTTGACGCGAACATTCTCATTTTTGAACGCACCAAAGAAGAACTGCAAAGCGGTAAAACATTTCCCGACGCGATTGAATCGGGCTTTGCCCGCGCGTGGCTCTCTATCAGAGATTCTAATCTCTCAAGCATCATTACCGCTGTCATTCTCTTTTGGTTTGGCACCAGTTTAGTGCAGGGGTTCGCGCTGACGTTTGGAATCGGAGTGGTGGTATCAATGCTCTCGTCAATCTCAATCACGCGATCTTTTATGCGCGCGCTGTTTTATTCAAATGCTGAACACGGAGCAGTCGCAAGATTTTTATTCGGAAGCGGAACGCATAATGTTCAATAATGCTGTGAAGGACAGTCCTTCACACACTTCACACAAATAATATGTTTATCATCAAATACAGAAAATTTTTTATACTGCTCTCGGTTGCGTTTATGCTTTTGTCAGCGGCATCAATAGTGATATGGAGGCCGTCATTTGGCATTGATTTTATCGGAGGGGCGATGTTTGAGGTATCGTATCCCGAAGGACGTCCCGACAGCGCTCTCGTCCGCGACGCGCTATCCGTGCTTGGCGTGGTGTCAATTCAGGAAATTGGAAATAACGGCTATGTGATTCGCACCAAAAATCTGACTGAAAAAGACCGCGAAGAGGCGATGTCGCTCCTCTCATTTAATGGCACAAAACAAGTGACTGAAGACCGCTTTAGTTCCATTGGTCCGACTATCGGCGCAGAATTGCGGCAAAAAGCGTGGATTGCCATTCTCGCGGTGATTGTTGCCATCATTCTTTTTATCGCGTTTTCGTTTCGTAGAGTGACCACGGCGCTCCGCGCGTCGGGGATTATGGAAATTTCTTCATGGACGTTTGGAGTGGCGGCAGTCATCGCGCTGGTGCACGACATTATGATTCCCACGGCAGTGTTTGCTTTTTTGGGCAGAGATATTGATACGCTCTTTGTAATGGCGCTCTTGGCGCTCTTGGGATTTTCGGTGCACGATACGATTGTCGTCTTTGATCGCGTGCGTGAAAATGTGATTCTTGACCGTGAGGCGCGGACTAAAAAACCGTTTGCGGAAATTGTAGGTCAAAGCATATCACAGACGCTTATTCGTTCAATTAACACGTCAGTTACGGTCCTCTTTGTTCTTTTGACGCTCTTTTTTATCGGCGCCGAATCAACGCGTTATTTTGCTTTGACTCTTTCTATCGGAGTGATTGCCGGCACCTACTCATCAATCTTTTTTGCAAGCCCGCTCCTTGTTTTATGGGCGGAATATAAAGCAAAACGAAGCGCGTAATATATATAACATGAAGCATGTAACACATAACATGTTTCAGATTTCTCAATAAACAAAAAGGTAAACAAAGGGCTACCCTTTGTAAAATCATATGTTGGACATCGGATGTCCAACAAGTACCGAACAAACGCTTGACTCTTTTTTGTCCATGCGTATAATAGCCCATACGTCTCAAAAAGACGTTTTGTTTTTTGACAACCTAAAGTTATTAAGTACAAAAACACAACACAGCAAGTCTCTAAAAAAGAACGGCTAAAAAAATATCATTTTTTCTTTTGTTCCGTTCAGTATTGTTGATAATCTTTTGTGCCGTTTATCGGCGTGAAAGATTTCATTTTTTAGAGTTTGATCCTAGCTCAGGATGAACGCTGGCGACGTGGATAAGGCATGCAAGTCGAACGCTGGAAACTGGACACTGGAAGCTAGAAGCTGGATATGCGAAAATAATAATCAATGAAAAACTATCAAAGTCTCGATGTGTATCAACGAGCGCAAAAATTATTTCCTATGGTATATAGACAAGTTAGGAAATGGCGCGCGTTAGACCAAAAAGAATTAGGTAGTCAAATGATTAGAGCCGCGAACTCTATTCATTCAAATATTGCTGAAGGATATGGCAAAACTCCAAATGACTTCAAACGTTATTTAGCAATAGCCATTGGTTCATGTGATGAATTGACGAGTCACATACATGACGCACATCATGTTGGTTTGATTGATAATAATGAAAAAGATTATCTTGTGAGTGAATATACCATTGTTGGTAAACAACTCACTAAACTCAAACAAGCATGGAAATAATCCAGCTATCTAGTATCTAGCGTCCAGTTTCTGGCGTGGCAAACGAGGTAGTAACACGTAGGAACCTTCCCTAAAGTCGGGCATAATCCGGAGAAATCCGGAATAATTCCCGATAGCTCGCAAGAGTAAAGATTTATCGCTTTAGGATGGGCCTGCGGAGTATCAGCTAGTTGGTAAGGTAACGGCTTACCAAGGCTATGACGCTTAGGGGGAGTGAGAGCTCGATCCCCACCGATGGCACTGCGATACGGGCCATACACCTACGGGTGGCAGCAGCCGAGAATCTTCCGCAATGGGCGAAAGCCTGACGGAGCGACGTCGCGTGACTGATGAAGCACTTCGGTGTGTAAAGGTCTTTTATGAAGGAGGAAGCCGTGCGCAGCACAGAATGTCTAATTCCTAATTACCTAATTTCTAATTAAATACCAAATATCCAATGACCAATTTCAAAATTAATTTTTTGGATTTGGAATAATTTCAAAATTAATTTTTTGGATTTGGAATTTAAGATTTGGAATTTTTTTAGAAATTAGAAATTAGAATAATTAGAAATTCCGCGCTACGCGCGGTTGACGTTACTTCATGAATAAGGGGTTGCTAAACTCGTGCCAGCAGCAGCGGTAATACGAGTGCCCCGAGCGTTATCCGGAATCATTGGGCGTAAAGCGTGTGTAGGCGGTCATGGTCCGACGTAAAAATCGGACTCCCGATACCGCAAGGTCGTCGGGATTAGTCTTTTGTTAAATCCCCATGCTTAACATGGGAATCGCGGGAGAAACGGCATGACTCGAGGAAGTGAGAGGTCTCTGGAACTTATGGTGTAGGGGTGAAATCCGTTGATATCATAGGGAACACCAAATGCGAAGGCAAGAGACTGGCGCTTTCCTGACGCTCAAACACGAAAGCGTGGGTAGCGAATGGGATTAGATAATCCCGCCACCGCACTATAATAGTGGCAAAGGTGTCTCTTTTTTATGGCGACATAAAAATGCAATCTAGCTATATCGGTGAAACTCCGCACAGCATGAAATTTATTACTGGTTTCGTGCGGACAACCCCGAGGGAAGCTCCGATATTATATCGGATCCCCGTAGAGACTATGAAATTGAAAAAGATAGCAGGCGCATTTCTGTCCATAATATAAAAATTATGAATACAAACAGAAATAAAAAATATGTGCCTTTGTCGGATCGGGCGAAGTCAGTCATTCTAGGTTCAATCTTAGGTGACGGCTCGCTCAAAATACAAAATGGTTATTCTAATGCGAGTCTTCAGATTCGTCATTCAGAAACACAAAAAGAGTATCTTTTATGGAAAGCAAAAGAGCTCAAAGAGATAGGAGGAGATAGAAGTATTAGCGTACAAAAAGCTGATGGGTATAGCAAAAACAGAAAATGGCGGTTTGTCAGCAAAAGACTCCCGTCATTAACTGAATTGCATCATCTTGCGTATAAAAATAATAAGCTGCGCATCAGGCGTACATGGCTTAATCAAATGACCGCATTGTCACTCGCCGTATGGTGGTGTGATGACGGCTCTCTTATTAGCTATGGAGGCAGAAAAGGAGTTTTCTGCACTGACGGTTTTGACAAAGCGTCGGTTGAAATACTCGCTCGCTATCTGAAGGTTGTCTGGGATGTTCATGCTATTGTTGCTCCGATTGGGCGTAAGCGCGATGGGAAACAAGAAGAGTATTGGCGAATTTGGATACGGTCTTGCGATGAATTAAAAAAATTTCTTCGCATTATCCTTCCCTACATACCAATACCGAGCATGCTTTCAAAAACAATTCTCCTGTATAAAGATTTTCAATTTCAGCAACGCTGGATATCTGAAGTGATTCATTTAAGCAGTTTTTCAGATTCTGTCGTAGTGGCAGAATATAAAAAGAAACGCGCTAAATGGAATTGTTACAGATAAAGATATAGTCCGGACTGCATGGTAACATGCAGAGGCAAACAGAAATGATTTGCCCTCTGTTTCGCATTTTTGCGGAGCAGACGTAACATTTTCAACCCCAGTAGTCCACGCCCTAAACGATGTCCGCTGGCTTTTCGGAGTATCGACCCTCTGAGAGGCGAAGCTAACGCGTTAAGCGGACCGCCTGGGAATTACGGCCGCAAGGCTAAAACTCAAAGGAATAGACGGGGACTTGCACAAGCGGTGGATCATGTGGCTTAATTCGTCGGTAAGCGAAGAACCTTACCAGGGCTAGAAATCCTGTCGAAGTGCTTTGGAAACTTAGCACGCTTCACAAGAGCGGCAGGACAGGTGATGCATGGCCGTCGTCAGTTCGTGGCTTGAGCTGTTCCCTTAAGTGGGGAAACGAACGCAACCCCCGTCGTCTGTTACAAGTGTCAGGCGAGACTGCCCAGCCCTTTGCTCGCGAAGCGAGCAAAGGGCGGAATCAAGAAGCAGGAATCAAGAATCAAGATTCAGAAAATCGCGAAGCGATTTTCTGCGCATGATTCATAATTCTTAATTCATAATTCCGCCCTTTGCGCTTACGCGCAAAGGGCTGGGAGGAAGGAGGGGATGACGCCAGGTCAGCATGTCCCTCTGACGCCCTGGGCCGCACACGTGATACAATGGCCACTACAACAGGTTGCGACGGGGAAACCCCGAGCCAATCCTTAGAAAAGTGGCCCCAGTTCGGATTGAGGTCTGCAACTCGACCTCATGAAGCCGGAATCGCTAGTAATCGCAGGTCAGCACACTGCGGTGAATACGTTCTCAAGTCTTGTACTCACAATAAAAGCGCGCAGCAGCGCGTCAATCTAAGTGGTTTGAATCCACTCCCCCGACTTGTCGTCGGGGCGTAGCAGACGGATAGCCAAACATCGCGAGATGTTTGGCGGAGGGTCCTTATGCAAAAGACAGCCTTACAAAAAACGGCGTATCGACCCGCTAAATGGGTGGTGAGGGCGGGGAAGATACAAAAAAACCGGTAAGGATGCCCGGAATAGAATGGCGTGTAACCTGTGGAGATCTGACAAAGAATAAGAAACTAACGCTTTGTCAGAAGTCAGCTAATTCATAGTAGTCTGTCAAAAGATGAAGGAATTACCCGATGGAAATTTAAAATGCAAAATGCAAAATGACAATGCAAATTTAAAATTTTTAATTTTAAATTGTTATTTTACACCTTGAGATTTTTTGATTTTACATTTCTGTTGGGCTCGCGTAGTGCGGGAAATCCGCACGCTACGTCGCCTCTGGTCGTGACTGACCGTAGGGCTAAATATCAAATTATGATATTTAGGGGAACATCAATTCTAAGTTTCTAGAAGATAATCGCCCGTCACGTTAAGGGAGCCGGGAATACCCGAAATTCCGCCTTTGGCGGACCTAAGGTAAGCTCGGTGACAGGAACGAAGTCGTAACAAGGCACGGGTAGCGGAAGCTGCTCGTGGATTATATTAAATACAAGCCCTCTCGCTTTGTAAAAAAGCGCGAGGTGAAATGGCGATTGTTTTGTGTTCGCACAAAACAAAATAGAGTGTTGGTCTCGGAGCTCAAACTTGAGACTTGAACGGAACAAAAGAAAGAATGATATGTACTTATGACAAAAACCCCTCTCGGCATGACGTCTGGAGGGGTTTTTGCCTTTGGATTGACAAATTAGTATATACGTGTTAATCTTAAAAAAGATACCATTATCGTTAACAACAAAAAAGGAGTTTCAGAGTGAAAAAAACAAAAGCGTTTTTGAATTCGGTTATTTTGGCGGTTGTGTGTATCACCGCAATCACGATTATTGTTGTGCACGGGAGGAATCCTCTCACGGTGCCCGTGGTGCGGGTATCTATCGTGGATGACCGATGTTTATCGGTCATCGTGGTTGCCTCGGATGGCAAAGAAATGGAAAAATCTTGCGAGTTTTTTACAGAACTCAAGCGGGAGAAAAAGCCGTATGTGGTGAGAAAAGTTGGTCCGGAACAATGGACCCAAAAAGATAGAGGAAATGTAGGATAAAAATATCCCCCTTCCGCAGAAAGCGGAAGGGGGATATATTTTTTATGCGGCGGGCGGCATGTCGTTGTCCGCCTGCGATTTGGTTTGTTCTCTCGGACCGTACCTTTTTTTGAAGAACCGGCCCATTCCTTCTGCTATTTTCTGTCGCGGAGGCGCCAAGTGCGTCTCTTTTTTCTCTTCGGAGAGCAGATTTTCTTTTTCTGCCTGCGCGTTTTCATTTTCATCGAAGATAGATTTTTTTCCTAGTCCTGGGGGTTTTTTGTACACCCTGTCTTTTGGGCGTTTTGACTCTTTGCTGTTGCCGTTGTGATACTGACCGCGCCCACCCCTGATAAGCCGTTTTTTTCTACACATACAATATGTTCCTTTCTACATTGTATGGGTTAGTAAGGACTGCTCCTTTGCATTTGAAAAAATAAAGAACTATTTTGTAGTTGGTTTTTATTATAACCCATGCATTGAATACATGCAAATACGATTGCCGTTCAGCCGGTTTTTTGCTATATTCTTTTGTATTGCGCGTGTAGCTCAGTTGGTAGAGCATTCGACTGATACTCGAAAGGTCCCAGGTTCGAATCCTGGCACGCGCACAAAAAAGCGAAGCGAATTTTGTGCGCGTGC
>JACOYO010000005.1 GCA_016181845.1 Parcubacteria group bacterium
GTGGTAACAGTGGTTGTTGTTGAAGTGGCAGTGGTTGGTGTTGATGTGTCAACCATCGGAGTGGTGGTGGTAGATGTGGTTGTTGTTGAGGTAATAATTATTGGTGTTGAAGTGGCAACAGGTTCAATAATAGTTTCTAGAGGATTTTCGGAGATAATTGTTGATCCACGATGCCTGCTAAGCCATTCCGCTACGGCAGTCACACCCTCTTGCCACGATTCGTAGGTGCGAGTATTACCACTGTCATCATTGCCGACATTACCAGGATTGAAGGTCCGTACCGCCACACCAACAGTGCCAAAGCGCGAATCAAGTTCCATTATAGCCATCATCAACCGAGCATCTACGGTATAAGCTTCAGTGGCATTCATAATCATCTCTCCTGTAACAGGACTGCTCAAGGTCTTGCTCGTAATATAATCATCAATTTTTTCCACCGTATCCATCACTCCCATTTTGCTCAAAATATTCATTATTTTTTCTTCGTGCAAAGGATCGGTGGCATACGAAGTAATATCGTATTCATCCAAAACGGCAACTGAACCGTCGGTTATAACTTCCGCAAGAATCGCCTCTTTCACCGCGGCGGATTTGGAGGTGTCTACTAATAAATTCAATTGAAACAGAGTATCTTCCAAATTGCTGATCTCTTCATCAGCAACATTCATTCTTGCCAAATCACCGTTCATCCTGGCATAATCTCTGGAAAGTTTAAACTCCCTTAATCTATTATCAAGGAGTTGAACAATGTCATTTATTCTCATACTAAAATTATACCATGATGTTAAATCAAAACGGAAATATCAAACTGTCATTTTGATTTTTCCATTATTTTAGTCCCAAAAATTTAGCCACGGTGAGCGCCTTCATGAGCTGGTCATGTTCCTCTTGAGACAAACCGCTTCCGGAAGTTATGGTAACCATACCCGCGGAGTTGTTGGATCGTACCGATACCTGATTAAGATTTAATTTATCGGCAATATTGTTGTTGGATCCTATGAGGTTTACCGCGTATTGACCGTCTTCGTAGGTAATGGTATATGGGGCTATAATCTCAATCACTCTGGCAAGGGTAAGGCCTCCAAGCGTCACCTGGGTATTATGAATGTGTGTTTTTGGTTGTACCATTCCGTCTGCACTGTCCTCCCATGATTTTAATTCCAATCTAAAAGCATTTGTGTCGTGTTCATACAAAGTTCCCGACACAAGGGTGAGATCTGCCTGTGGAATTGAAATTACGTGTGTTATAGGATTTATTGATAGCGCCATAATTATGTACTCCCTCCACTAAATACTTTTGTTTGTAAATGCGCCAACTGTACTCTAAACTGATTTAGTAGTTCCGACTGTGCTACAACTTGAGCATTCAAAGAGTCTATCTTGATTTGTTGAGCCAAAGTCATTTGCCTTGAATCCTCAACAAACTTAATAATAGTAGTGATGTTTCTTGTTTGGACTTCCTCAAGCGCTTTTTTTACTTCTTTTTCTCCTGCTTCCATATATTTTATTTAGTTATTTTATTAATTATTCATCCGGTTGTAAAAATACTGTTATGGATTTCCCATCACTACTACTTATTGTATCAGCTACTGGGGCTTGTCTATAAAATGGTTTCGCACCAATTGTAAATGCAACATTAGAACTGTCTGCGCTACCAGCTCCTCCCGGAAGAGTGACGCTGTTAGCGTTAACCCACGTAGCTAAATAAGCTCCTGTTGTCATGTTGGTTCCTGCTGTTATTGTTATTAAGAAAGTTCCAGACATCCCAGTAAATGCTCCTGTCTTAGTCAGCGTACTGGAGGCATCTGTCCATGTAGCCGAAGTATATGATGGGCCGTAGGTATGTCTTCTTACCCATCCACTTACTGGTTGATCTGCGGAGTAAGTTCTTGAATCTGAAATAACTCCAGAGGCATTTGTAAATCCATTTAACAATACCATTGTTGCGGTTGGACTTCCACTAGCTGAAGCTGGTAATGTACCGGGTGCTGTGTAGGTGTATTTATTTGTCGGATCCCCGCCATCAAGAGTTATAGTATATGCACCATTGAATACATCTTCAGTTGCTCCCGCAATTAAAATATTATCACCTGTTGCTCTACCATGTGTTGTATGGGTTACCGTGGCTGTTGTGCCTGAACCTGTAATAGTCACAGACGCATTATAAGGAAAATTTGCATTACTAGTTACAGGAACCATAACCCTTGCATTTTCAATAACGTCACCTGTATCAAGGTCTTTAGCGGTTACTGAAAAAGTAACAGGGCTAATTGAGAGAGTAACTGCTATTCCTGCGGCATCATCAACACTAAAATTACTTGTTGTGGCAGCTGCACCATTAACGGTACAGCCAACTAAACTAAGTGTAAGTAAACCGCTTGTAGCAAGAAATCTCACCGTAGAGTCGTTTGAATCGCCTGTTGAACCAAATCCAGTAAACTCACATCCTCTTAAAGTAATATTTCCTGTGACACTTGTTCCAAAATCAATAGCGTGGTGGGCATTCGTGCCTTTGGAAAAGGTCATATTGTCAAGCAGACCGTCTGGGTTTGTTGCCACATTCCACACCAACGCCCCGGTGTCCGCGGCGACTGTCGGAACAAGCACTTGCGACCCTGACAGATTACTGCCAGGGGCTGTAATTGTGTCGCAACTTCTAAATATGCAATTTGTAGCTGTCACGGAGGCAGTTAGGGTAAAAATGCCCATTTTAATAAACCCGCATCCAGTTAGCGTGCTGACAGTAGAAGCATTGTTGTATACAAGGCGACCGGGATTATTTGTGCCCGCCGCCTCAATCGTGATGTTTGTCATATTAAACACAGTAGAGGCGTGGTCAACGATTATCTGCGTGAAATCTGTTAGAGAGTGTGGCGTATCTACAAGGAGAATATTTTTATTTGAATCACTGAAATATGCCAAGGTTGGAGTATAAGCATTGTTCTGTCCTATAACGAACCGCCCTTGCATTTCATAGTTGGAACCGGCAATGAATGAGAGAATACCCCAACGGGCATTCACCGCGTCGTTGGCGGATGCCGCGCCGGAGAATGTCGCTGGTGTCACATCGTCTCCGGCGGTAATATATATTCCCGTGCCATAGCGAATGGCGTCAACGCCAAGATTTGCACTTTTCACTGTGCCGGTAATATTTGCCGTAGCGCCGAAGTATTGCGGATTTGCTCCTGGAGAACCGGTCAGTGTTCTATACGGAGCTGAGCCGCTTGACGTTGTCACATATCGTATTGGATAACATTTACCGACACGTCCTACGGCTCCGTAGGTATCGCTTCCTTCAACGTGAAAAGTGTTATAGGCGGTGGTTGCTGTCCCCAATACAATACCCAAACCCCTAAGGGCGAGAGTGTTTGAAACGCCTGGTGTCGCAAGAAATACCCACACAAAAAAATGGGTATTCGTACCCGGCGTTATAGTAGAACCAAAATTGTATATCTGGCCCTTTTCTGAAGCAGTAACCTGTTTATCAACGCAGTTTGTCCCCTCCATGGCAAAGTCCGGACCAGCACCAAGACCAGAAGCGCCGCCGCCAAGAGCGACCCAGCCGGTAACGTTTTCGGCTAATGTGATGTCTGTTAAGTCTTCTGTGTATGATGGTGCTGCCATAATTTCATTTTACCAAAAAAATTAAACCAATGCCAAATAGCTGGGCGACAGATTAGTTGCGATGGTTTTTTGTCCACATGATATGAATAAAATGTCGCAATTAAATGACTTAGATAAACGATATTTCGCATATCTCTACATAAAATGTCGCAAAGGGGCTTGAAAAGTGTCGCAATTAATTATAGCATATATCTATGGCTAAAAAACAGGCAAGACAAACTAAAATGCTCACTTTTCTTGAAGGTAAGGGAGGAGTATCAATAACCAATATTTTGAACTTTTTGGGCGCCGGTGTAGGTAGAAAAACTGCGCAAAGAGATTTGAACGAACTCGAAGAAAAACTTTTAGTTTCAAAAAAAGGCGCGGGAAGAACTACCACTTACTCATTATCGGAAGCCTCTAAAATTTTATGGGGGATTGATGTTAACGCCTATTTTGAAACTCCGTACTTGGAAAGAGACATACAAGAAAGATTTAATTTTGAAATATTCAACACGCTCCGCGGTGATATTTTTACCGAAATAGAAAAAAAGAAGCTGGAAGATCTGCAAGGCGAGTTTATTAAAAATTTTTCAACATACGAAAGTCAAACGCTTATCAACAAAGAGTTTGAAAGAATAATGATCGAATTTTCCTGGAAATCCTCGGCGATAGAGGGAAACACCTACACACTCTTGGCCACCGAAGCGTTAATCAAAAATAATGTCGCCGCAGAAGGCAAGACCAAAGAGGAAACCCAAATGATCCTTAATCATAAGGACGCTTTTAATGAGATCGTCCAAAATAAAGAAAGATTCAAAAAGCTGGACTTCCCTGATATTGAGTATATCCATTCCGTGTTGACCAAAAAACTTGGCGTCACAAAAAATATCAGAAACGCGGCAGTCGGGATTACCGGTACTAAATACAAACCACTGGACAACAGTCATCAGATCAAAGATGCCGCGCTAGACATGGTGGGTTTAATAAACAAGAAAGAATCTTTCTTTGAGAAGGCATTTTTGGCGCTGGTTCTTATTTCATACATTCAGATTTTTGAAGATGGCAACAAGAGAACCGCTCGTACTGTCTCCAATGCCATGTTATTGTCGCATAATTCTATTCCACTTTCATACCGGATTGTTGATGTTGAAGAATATAAAAAAGCAATGATCTTGTTTTACGAAATAAATAATATCTCGTATTTCAAAAAGATTTTCATCACCCAATTTCAAGACGCGGTCACTAATTACTTCAAATAAAGAAGTTCATTTTGACTTTTAACTTTTGATTTTTGCTTTATATATCAGTAGTTCTAATGGCGTTGATGGTCTGGTTACTGGATGTTTGAGTCCAAGAAGAAATAAACTGCTTAATAGGAGTTCCGCCCCTACTTTTTTTACTTCTACTTAGCGGCTATCATGTCCGGTATTAACAAAGGCAACACACTGGCCTTGGTTGCGGAAGCCGAAGTTCATCCAACCTAGATTCTTGCATTGGTCTGTGCCGGTTGGGTTTGGATCAGGATCGCCGTCGGGCGTAGGGTCACAAACATTGCCGATACCATCATTGTCATTGTCCTCTTGGCCCGGATTCGCTATACCTTGGCAATTATCTGCGAGATTATCTACGCCGTCATTATCAGTGTCACCGTTGGGTGTAAAGTCACAAAGGTTGCCTTGACCATCACCGTCTGTATCGGCCTGGTCGGAGTTGACGTCCGCTGGACAGTTGTCTGCACTGTCAATTATTCCATCGCCATCGGTGTCAGCAAGATATAAATACACAAACTCGGCGCTTTCAGATCCGACTAAGAAATTAATACCTGAAATGAAGACAGAACCGCCACCTGCTAGATTGAGGAATGTCTGGAGTAGAGCGCCGTTGATGGCTTCATAGAGATAGACACTTCCGTCGTACGCATTTCCTATTACCAGCTTATCCCCCGATATGGATACAGACCAGCCAAAATAGTCCAGATATACCGGCGTAGGGTTATTAAATGTCTGAAGTAAGGCACCCGTCGCGGCATCATAGAGATAGGCAGAGCCGGCATTCTCAGCTCCGGTGTCGTCTCCACGTACGCCAATTAAAACATTGTCACCAGATACTGATACAGACCAGCCGAAAGAGTCACCAGATTCTGGCGTAGGATGAATGAAGGTCTGGAGTAGAGTGCCGGTTGTAGCGTTATATAGATATGCAGAACCGGCGTTGTTGCCCCCGGTGTCGTTATAAGGCGCTCCAATCAATATATTGTCGCCAGATATAGCTACAGAGATACCAAAGTTTTTATAGGGTGTCGATGTAGGGTTATTGAAAGTGTAAAGTAATGATCCAGTCACTGCGTCAAAAAGGTAGGCGGAGCCAGCGTTGATGGCTCCAGTATCGTCCGCATATGCGCTAATCAACACTTTGTCGCCAGATATAGCTACAGAGTAGCCGAAGCCGTCATCGAATGCAGGTGCAGGGTTATTGAAGGTTTGGAGTAATGCGCCGGTCGTGGCGTTGTAAAGATAAGCAGAGCCGGCATTCTCAGCTCCGGTGTCGTCACTCCATGCCCCAATCAACACATTGTCACCTGATATAGCTACAGAGTAACCGAAAGAATCATCTATCGCTGGTGTGGGGTTGTTGAATGTCTGGATCAATGCGCCGGTCGTGGAGTCAAAGAGGTAGGCAGAGCCAGCATCGGTGGCGCCAGTATCGTCGTAAGGAGCACCGACAATAAACTTATTACCATCAATGGCCACAGACCTGCCAAAGCGGTCACCTGCCGCTAGTGTAGGATTGTTTATTGTGACCGGCGCTCCATATGTCATCGCCGATGCTCCAATAGGCGCGATAACAAGAGCAAGCAATGAAAGCAGAGTGAGTGACTTGCGGATTGATGTATTCATAATTATTAATGTCTGAATATTATATGTCGGTGGATCTAATGGCGTTGATGGTCTGGTTACTGGATGTTTGAGTCCAAGAAGAAATAAACTGCTTAATAGGAGTTCCGCCCCCATCTCTTACAATAACAACTAAGTTTCTTGAACCGGATTGCACCGAAGTAAATCTGTCTGTTCCATTCTGCCCACCAGGTCCACTAGTATCTGTACTACTATATAGAGCATCTACATAAGCAATCCAGACATTGTTGCCTGCATTTGCATTCACCGAAAGAAAATCTTCATTACCATCTGTAGTGTCAATAACAAATGTATCAGTTGCCCATGAGGTATAATGGAGTCTTCTCTCAAAGCCATTATTATCTGTTACTCTGATGTATCCAATTGAAGGAGTGTCGGAAGGAATAGTTGTTGAAACCGCTACTGAGGTAATATTATCTGTTGTTAAAGCACTGGCGGCTTTAATAGCAAGTTGTGTTTTGGTTATCGCAGGATCTCCGTTTGTATCTGTTGTACTTCCGTCCCAAGGGGCGACCAACACTCTGTCTTCTCCATTAGCCAATCCTGCAACAATGTTAGTGACATTGTTAGGAGGAGAAATAACCGTATTTGTAAGGTCTGTCACTTTGTCCGAAGAAGATAAATCCGCAGTTTGTAGGGCCAATCCATACGAACCGATCAAAGCAGAACCGGTTGAAGCTCCAACAAATGGCTTAGAAATACTACGTTCAGTTACCGTCACATTTACTAATGCTGTTGCGCCTGAATTAGCTCCTGTAATTGTGTCGTTATCTACCGGCGCATTTCCTGTAAGAAGCTGTATCCACATCTTTGTGGAGCTACCTGTTCTGTCATTGATTGCAAGCATCTGTCCTGTACCACCAGACCACGAGACTGCTTCAACGGCATCGAAGTCTGTTGCGGATTGAGTATCAACGTTAATTTCGTGGGTAATACCCCTAAACAACTCTCCATTTAGCCCATAGACTTGCTCGGTAGAGCCGTCTGCTGTTTGGTATTTACCATATTCATAAAACTGGTTGATAGTCTTGGCTCCTCTATCCCAAACCGCATAGTAGTTTTCATTTGTAGTGTTGTTATCAACATCAATGCTCTTATATCCAATATTAAGGTCGTATACCGCCTCACCGCCAGCAGTTGCTACTTGCAAGTTTCTGTTAAGGGTTAAAGCGTTTGTTGCTATTGAAACAATCTTATACTCACTGTTCTCTCCAGCCCACATGATAAAATCTCCATCTGCAAATAATGCGCCATTAGATACATTTAGAATAGCTTGGCCTGTACTATTTACGCCAACGACTGTTGCAGTAGAGTCCGTTCTATCAATAAAAACATCTTGCCACCCACTCACCGTGGTTTCACTTGTTGCGTTGTTTAAGTCTGATGAATCAGATAAGGCGAGGACGTTGTTACCCCTTGCAGTTGCATTAATTGAGAACTCGCCGTAGGTATACCCAAATCTCCTATTGGTTCCGAGTAGTTTTCTAAGGTCAACATCTGTTCCGCTAGTACGAACTTTTTGCATCCATCTGTGAGATATACCCGCTGAAACAGACCTATTAACTCCAAGACCTACTTTGTAAACATCGGAAACTGCAAAAGTATTAGCAGTTCCTCCAAACAAACCAGCGGAACAAGTAATTGTGCCTGTTGTATTAGATGTAATTATTCCATGACTTCCGTCTGTCACGTTATAGAGTGTGAACCCAATGAGGTCATCTGTAGTAAGACTTCTGTTTGATAAAGCCGTTGATAACGCTGAGTCTGTGACTACAGTAGCAGATGCGGCAGAGGTGACACTTCCCCCCAAGCTATAGTTCCACCAGTCATCGCTTACAACAGAACCATTTTGGTGAAGCTGGATAAGAACTCCTTTGTTGCCGAAGTTTACAATACCATCCCAAATATCAGAACCCGAAGTTCCTTGAATAACAGAACCATCATAGAGATGTTCTGACGATGTTTGGTCAATCGTATACCCGTTAATAAGGGTGATGATGTTGTCGGTTGACCTGCGAGAAGGGTCAATGTTGGTTACGTCCAATTGGTCGGAACTTGACGGTACTGCCACTGCATCATCTGCCAATCCTTGCAACCATCTGTGAAATTCAATTACTGTCGCATACGAAGGATTCACTCCGGTATGGACGTCGCCAGTATATGCGATTACTTTTGTCGCTCTCGTTATTGTCCAGTCTGTTGCTACTATTGCCATGTATTTATAATAATATCAAATTAATTTCTTTTTTAATTATCCTTCCATATTTTGAAAGATTTTTTTTGAGGCTTGATAGCCGGTTTTTTCCATGCCTGCGCAGGCAGGTCTTTAGGTTTTTCTTTGGTTTCTTCTCCAACTTCACCATATTCAGTCTTACAAAATGGACATTTGGTGTCCTTCTCTGTGTGCATAAAATATAGCCCGCATTGGCTACGTTTACATTTTACTACTTTGTTCACATTATCAGACATACAACAATTATAGCATGCGCATTTGTGGTCAATAGTCTTATGGTGTGGATAACTGTAACTAATGCAAAAATAAAATATCAAAAATCAAAATGTAAATATCAAAATATAAAATTTTTAATTTTGAGTTGTCATTTTGATTTAACTATTATGAATAAGTGTGGCCAGCATAACCTGTCCAAGTATTATTAAAACCGGCATCACCGTCGGCCCATGTGATAACAACGCCGGAAGTACTGTCAACTTTTTTTATACGCCATAATGTGGCTCCCTCTGCTGTTCCGACTGTCGCTTCTCCCACATAATCTATGTCACCAACCGTTGCCACGCGGAGGGCATATTTAACACCGCCAAACGAAATTGTTTGGAGAGTTGTCTCTGTGGAAGCTGATGAGGGCAGCGCCGAACTCAAGACATCGACCTGCACGTGTCGGTCGACGTCTACCAGACCGCTTTTGGCCACATCTCCCGAATCACTGAAACTGCTGGATCCACCAGGCTGGGAAGTGACCTTGACTTGCAAAGATCCGGTATCAAACGTCAAATCTGAAGTTTTAAGGAGTGAAGAAACAGTTGCTTCGGTGGCGAGTGAAGAGACCGTTTCCTCTGTGGCGGGATTTATTCTCGTGTTGGCTGAATTCTTGACACCGACCACGCCAGTCGTCGGCGAACTGCCCATGATGAATGCCTCGGCTTTTTTGGGTGAAAGTTGGGAAGCGATGATACCGGCCCCAACAACACCAGCAACTTTCAAAAAGTTGCGTTTACTCTTGTCACTAACTTTGGACTGTTCCGAATCTGTTGATTGATGGATGGCGTCTACGACGTTTTCTGGCACAGGCGCAAAATTAGGCCGAACAATTGGCCTTTGTCGTCTTAATAGAAAAGAATCTGTATTTGGTAAAAACACAGAAAAACTAGGCCTAACGATTGGCTTTTGTATTAACAGAAAAGAATCTGTATTTGGTAAAAACGTAGACATAATCCGTCAATTTAAATTATATCAGATTTTACACATCGTGTTGTTGACAACTTATACTACGTTAGAAGTAGCTACGCCGCGGTCCTCCGAACTCGCGACTTCTAACTGAGCATATTGTGGATTATTGATTTTATATATGTGATATAATTTAGGAACAGGTGTGGGGGTAGAGAAAAAATTTTCATGAAGAATTACATATCCTATTTTTCATTTTTCTGTTTTGTATTTTTCGGTCTTTTTTCAATTTCTGTCGCGTTTGCCAATAGTTATCAAAAAATCGCTCCCGGCGACACAGTCACCTTGGGCGAATTCGTTTTTGATGACGATTTTGTCGCGACTACGACAAATTGCACTGTTGGAATAACCAATCCTCTTAATGCTGAGATAGTTGCATCAACCACATTGATGAACGCTAATACTGATGGCTGGCATTACTATAACTATACGACGGCGGCGGACGCCCCTTCCGGTATCTGGCCATCAATTATGATTTGCGGAACGGTAGCAAGGGGAGATTTGGTTATAGTAGACAAAAGTTTTATCGTTGATTGGTCAGTCGTTTCAACCAGCACAATTAAAGAGGTGGTTGATGAAAGTTTGACCATAGCGACATCTTCCCTGGCGACAGTTATTAATACTCATACCGATACTAAGGCATCCGATATTGTGAGCGCTGTCAATCTCGTCACCGAGTCAGCTTCATCAAGTTTGTTTGCCACGCTTCCTTCCGCGATCTGGTCATTTAGCAGTCGGACACTCACTTCGTTTGGTACTCTAGTTGCCGACACGGCTTCGGCGGTGTGGACATCGGTGACATCGGTGACCCGCACCCTGACCGGCGCCGGTCTTGATTCTGGTTCTTTGGCTACCCTCTCTGATGTACAAACAGCAACGAGTTCTCTCGCTTCAGCAATCACGGCTGGAACGGTGGCGGTGAATACTAATACGAACGCAGAACTTCTTGCCGCCTCAACATCCCTTGCCAATTTCATTAATAACAACAGCAACGCGACGATTCTTGCGGCTTCTACGTCACTGGCTTCATATCTAAGCGCTCACACGGATGCGGCGTCATCATCAATCGCCTCATTTGTGAACGCTAATACCAACAGCACGGTATTGGCGGCATCAACATCGCTTGCGGCATTCATTAATGCAAATACGAATACACAAACCGCCGCGGTAACGTCAGCAGTGAATGCAAACACCGATGCGCGGATCGCAACAGCATCAAGTTCGCTTGCGGCCACGCTTCCTTCCGCGATCTGGTCATTTAGCAGTCGGACACTCACTTCGTTTGGTACTCTAGTTGCCGACACGGCTTCGGCGGTGTGGACATCGGTGTGTGGACATCGGTGACCCGCACCCTGACCGGCGCCGGTCTTGATTCTGGTTCTTTGGCTACACAATCTTATATTGACACTGCCACTTCAACTCTTTCTGCCAAAATCCAAAGCGGCTCTACGGTAACACTATCTGATTTTGGGGCGACCACACCTAACACCGCGTACAAAGCAAAATTGCAGGTCCTAAACCAAGCGACCGTTCCAACGGATGCTGATTCTCTGCCAACGGTGGTTATTACTGATTCCGCCGGAACGGTCCAAGTCAATGGTAGCGTGATGACAAAGGACTCAAACGGCACCTACAGCTTTAGTTATAGTCTTGGCGGCAACCCTGTCGGCGGTGTTTGGGAGACAGTAGTTTCCGTCGTCATTAATGGGCAAACGGTTAGAGTAAATGACTATTGGGAAGTTGCGTCAGCTCCGGCACAAGTGATTGTAAATTCTATTACCGATCATACTATTCCGAGCATCACCGCGAATGTGACCATAACTAATGAAGGAAGTTCCGCTTTTGAGTACCACTATGAATGGTGCGTAGTAAAAGAACAAAATAATCCTTGCGGAGATGGTGATGATATTGATTACGCTTCAGCCGCCAAATTTATTCAGCCGGGTGAGGACTTTATCACTGATTTGTCTCTTACTCTTAATCAAGAAGGAATTTTCTACTTCAAAGTGGCGGTTACGTGGGGGACGAAAAAATCATTTGCTTCCAGTCAGTTTGACGCGAGAGGATTTACCGTCTCTGGCGATACATTTGTCCGATTGGAAACGAATGAAGCAACATCTTCACCGTTTGTAACCGATGAAGGAAGTACCATAACGCAAGGTATTCCTGACGGGGCAACAAATGAAGCATCAAATTTCCACATTTCCAGATTGTCAAAAACGGATGTACTTGCGTCATTTGCCGCCCCGTCAGGAAAAACGGCTCTTGGAAGTTACATCTTCGGGTTAAGAGCCAGCACGGTGGCAAGTGGCACGACGATTACCTTATTCAACAAACCGATTACTGTCACGTTTGAATATGACGAGAGTTTGCTCGGCGGTTTAGATGAAAGCGCTTTACAAATTTATCATAATCTTGAAAACGGTAGTGGCTGGATTGCTTTGGATAATCAAAGTATTAATACCACCAGCAACATCATAACTGGACAAACAATGAGATTTAGTTTGTTTGGTGTTTTTGGATCCGAGGTGGCTCAATCACCATCACCATCTCCATCACCTGCGCCTTCTAGCGGTGGCGGTGGTGGGGGCGGTGGAGGTGGAAGCGGTGCGGCCGCACCTTCCCAGCCGGCGGCTGTAATTACTTCAAAAGCCGAAAACAGCGCGGACTTCAACGGGGACAATAAAGTGAATTCCGTTGACTTCTCAATCTTGCTATTCTTCTGGAAGACATCGCCGCCATTTGCAAATCCGGGAGTTGACATAAACAAGGATGGAAAAGTAGATTCCGTTGACTTCTCAATCTTGCTCTATCACTGGAACAAATAAATATGCATACATTCTCTAACAAAAAAATACACATCTTCATTCTGTTGTTTAGCGCAATGTTTTTGCCGTTTTCGGTTTCCGCCTCAACCGCGTATATAGACACCGGTCATACAGATTTTTTCGTTGGGGATACTATATTGTTTAGTGTTCGTGTTGACTCTGAAAATAAAGATATAAATGCGGTTGATGGGGAGGTTTTGTTGGATCATGCGGCAAGGTCGGTTTCTTTAATTGATATCAATACGGCGAGTTCCGAATTTTCTCTTTGGCCATTAAAACCTTTGCCATCGGAGAGAAATATGAGCATTTCTTTTGTCGGCGGGTCTCCCGGTGGTTTTAACTCCAAAGACGCGGTTATTTTCAACATTGTCTTGAAATTGGAAAAAGAAGGCCCAATAACTCTGACACCTAGTGATTTTTCTGTGTATCTACATGACGGCAAAGGCACCAAAGATGATGTACATGCTAAACAATTAGCCATAAATGTCTTGCCTAAAAAACCAGATTCGCAGCCAGTTGATGATTGGAATAATGTAATTTCAAATGATAAGACCCCGCCCGAGTTTATTGAAGCAATCATAGATAGAGACCCGTATATTTTTGATAACCAATATTTTGTGAGTTTCTTTGCTGTTGATAAGGATGCTGGGGTCGCTTATTATGAAATTAAAGAGAACGATCTTGATTTCGTTCACGCCGAGAGTCCTCACCTTCTCCAAGACCAATCACTTAAAAGCGTTGTCCAAATAAAAGCGGTTGATAAAGCAGGAAATGAAATCTTTGTGACTCCAAAATTGGCCCCGGTACCGATAACAGGAATTCCTTACAAAACATATCTGGTCTGGGTTCTTGTTATCCTGGTAATTCTAGCGTTTATTTTCTGGCTTTTGCGGTTCTGGACGACTACATTAAAAAAGAATGTTCAAAAATAAAAAAATACAATTTTTGAAGTTTGCGCTGTTTCTCGGTCTTTTCGTCTTTTCGTTTTTTGGCGCAAGGACAGTGAACGCCGCGACTATTTATTTTAGTCCGTCTTCCGGTAATTTTTCTGTTGGGAATATTTTGACCATGAGTGTTTTGGTTAATACCCAAAGCAAGGCAATAAACAACTCCAATGCAATTATAAATTTTCCAGCCGGCCTTTTGGAGGTCGTTTCGATTAGCAAATCCGGCTCCATCTTTTCGTTGTGGGTTGAAGAGCCGTCTTTTTCTAATAGCGCGGGGACTATCTCTTTTGATGGCGGACTGCCAACACCAGGTTTTAACGGCACAGCGGGTAAAATTGTAAATATCGTTTTTAGGATTCGCAACGCCGGCACTGCTTCATTGGTATTTTCTTCCGCGGCCGTCCGAGCAAACGACGGCTACGGCACGGATATTTTGCAGACCAAAGCCAATGCTCAATTTAATTTAATTTCAGAAGAAAGACCAATAGCGCCTCCGCCGGTTACCCTCGGGACTCCGCAGGCGCCAAGCATTTCTTCGCCAACTCACTCCGATTCTAATAAATGGTATTCAAATAATAGCCCCAAATTTATGTGGGATGTTCCTTCTGGTATTACCGGTGTAAGATTGCTCGTTGGTCGTTTGCCTACAGCCACTCCAACCATACTTTACACAGAGCCAATTTCAGAAAGACAATTAGAAGATTTTGCTGATGGTGTATGGTATTTCCACGCTCAATTTAAGAATGAGGCGGGCTGGGGCGGCATTGCACACTTCCGTTTCCAGATTGATACTGAAAAGCCTAGCCGCTTTGAGTTAACGGAAATTCCGCGAAAAGACATTACCGAACCAAAAACTAAATTTATTTTTGACGCAAAAGACGAAACTTCGGGCATTGACCATTACAAAGTTCAAATAGATGCAGGAAGTTCGCAGGTCTGGCAAGATGACGGAAGCCACAAATATGAGACACCTGTTTTAGAACCGGGCAAACACACATTAATCGCAAAAGCAGTGGATAAAGCAGGCAACTCATTAGCCAATTCAGTAGAATTTACTATTGAAGCCCTGAAACCGCCGACTATTACCGAATATCCAAAAGAATTACAAAGCGGTGAGATACTCAAAGTTGAAGGAAATACCTATTTGAATTCTAAAGTTGTCTTGTGGCTTCAAAGAGAAAAAGAAGACGCCCAAAGTTATAGTATAGAAAGCGACAAAAACGGAAACTTTACTTTTATCGCTGATGAAAAGTCAAAAGATGGTATTTACAAATTGTGGGCAGAAGCAATTGATGATAGAGGCGCAAGAAGTGAACCGTCAGACAAATTAACTATTATTGTCCAGCGATTGGCAATCTTGGAAATAGCAACTCGAGCAACAATATTCCTGATCATTATAATCCCACTTATTGCTCTACTTATCATTTTACTCATGTTGGTCTGGTACCTCTGGCATAAATTTATAACCATGAGGAACCGGCTTCAAAAAGAAGTCCGTGAGGCCGAGCAAGCATTGCATAAAGCATTTGATCTACTAAAGGAAGATATTCGAGAGCATATCAAAATGCTTGAGAAAGCCCAAACAAAACGGCGCCTTACCGAAGAAGAGGAAAAAATTATAAAGCAACTCAAAAAAGATTTAGATGACGCTGAAAAGTTTGTGCGAAAAGAAATTGAGGACATTGAAAAAGAAGTAAAATAGTTAGAAAAAACATTGAAATATGGATATTAAAGAACAAGCAAGATGATGATCAGCCGCCATGAAAAATCTCCGCCAGTCCAGCGTTATTGAGTCGTCTGTGTCTTTTTCTACAAAATTGGAGCCGCCTCCCGGGCTTGAACCGGGGACCTACGGTTTACAAAACCGTTGCTCATCCCTCCTATCGCCAGTTTCGCTTCGCTTCACATGGGCGATTTTCTGCCTTAGGCAGAAACCGGAAAAAAAGCAAAGCAGTTTGCTTTTTTTCCAACTGAGCTAGCTCAGTTGTTAGAGCAACACAAGAAAATATACTGCATTTTGGAGCCGCCTCCCGGGCTTGAACCGGGGACCTACGGTTTACAAAACCGTTGCTCTACCAACTGAGCTAAGGCGGCAATTGATTTTATATTTTTACAAAGTTTACAAAGGAGGAACCTTTGTAAAAATAAGGGTTTTATTCGTCTTTGCGGGGCTTATCCTTGTTAAGATTGCCGTTTAATTTATATTCCGCGATAGTTTTTAAAAACGGCGACGCTTCCCCACGTGCCATCATCTCGTTCCTGCCTTCCAAAGAACGTTTGATACGAACTAATTTTTTGTGCATAGCGCCAAACAGCTCCGCAAGATAATGCACGACCGCTTGCGTGGCGGCGTGCACTCGAGGGGCAATGTGTATTTGATGCACTCGTTCCGCATGCAATGATATAAGCGCAATATATTTTGCAGTTATTCCACGGATATTAAACATTGCGTGTGTGTGCTCCTCTTCATCACATATAATCTTCCCCGTGCGAATCTGCCACAAGCGAAATGAAAACATGCCGATAATTTCGGCGGCGGCAATCATAAATATTGAAGCAAGAATATACATAATATAAGTATAGAATACGCGCCAACAAATACAATCTGGCGCATAGTTTGCCACAAGCTGATTATCAACGTGTTCCAAACCGCTCAAAACGAGAGACCTCTATTTTTTCACCGAATTTTTGGACTGCTTGTTCAATGAGTTTTTCAACGGTTATTGAATCATCTTTTACAAATGGTTGTTTCAAAAGAATGCGCTCGCCAAAGTATGCGGCAATTTTCCCCTCAAGCGCTTTTTCTTTTACCGCGTCGGGCTTGTCCATTGCTTCCACTTCTTTCGCGAAAACTTCTTTTGCTTTTTCGCGCTCCGATTCCGGCACGTCTTCCGATTTCAAAAACGAAGGATTGAGCGCCGCCACGTGCATCGCGATATCGTACGCCAGAGAAACAAAATCTTCATTTTTGGCGACAAAGTCGGTCTCGCAAGAAAGAAGCACCATGCTCCCAACCGTGCGGTCAGGATGAATATACGCATGTATCGCTCCGGCGCCAAGCGTACGGTCCGCTTTTTTTGAAGCAATCTCACCGCTTTTTTTCTGCAAAATAACAAGCGCTTTTGCTTCATCTCCGCCCGCTTCTTCAAGCGCTTTTTTGCACTGCATGACCGATATGCCGGTTTTGTCCCGCAATTGTTTTATTTGTTCTGTAGTAATCACCATGTTAGATTGTTTTTGTCTTCACTCCATCCTTATACGCATCGGCGATTGCTTGGACAAAAAACGCAACGCTTTTTTGCACGGCATCGTTTGCGGGAATCGGATACGCAATATTTTTTATATCGGAATCTGAACTCCCAAGCCCGATAATCGGCACGCGCATTTCTTTCGCTTCTCCCACTGCAGTCTTTTCATTTCTAAAATCAACGATAAAAAGTGCCGCCGGCTTGTCTGGCATAGACACAATCCCACCGAAATTCTTTTCAAGCCGCTCAATTTCGCGGTCAAACATGAGCCGCTCTTTTTTGGTGTATTGAGAGAGTTCTCCTTTTTCGCGTTTAGTGCGAAGCGATACCAATCGCGCGATACGTTTTTTAATTTCAGAAAAATTGGTGAGCGTGCCGCCAATCCAGCGGTTGTTTACATATGGCATACCAATGGCTTGTGCCGCGTCTTTGGTGAGATTCGCGGCGACTGATTTGGTGCCGACAAAAAGAATCTGCTTGCCCATTTTGCCCAATTCTGCCGCAAACGCTTTCGCGGTATTCAAGCGCGTAATAGTCTGTTCAAGGTCAATCACATCAACGCCATTTTTATTGCCCAAAAGAAGCGGCACATATGAAGGATGCCTGCGTGAACGCGAATAGCCGTAATGCGCGCCAACGGCAAATAACGCGTCAATTTCCGTATCTGATGGTTTCTTTTTTGTTTCAGTTGTCATTTCGGTCATAAGTGAAAAGATAACAGAAAATCGCGTACCGCGCAACCCTGTTGAAGTTTGACTTCAACAGGATCTCAATTTTTTGAAAAAAATCAACCTTGCGCGAATCGGCTGATTATCGGCTCTATATCTCCGGCAAAAATACGCTCGATGCCGTGCCACGACTCTTTGATACGATGGTCGGTTACGCGGTCTTGCAATATGTTGTATGTGCGAATCTTTTCAGAGCGGTCTCCGGTGCCAATCTGACTTTTACGCTCTGCCGCGTGTTCTTTGTCGGCTTTTTCGCGCTCCATTTCTTCCAATTTTGCCGCAATAATTGAAAGCGCTCTTTCGCGGTTTTTCTGCTGGCTTCTCTCACTCGTGCATCGCACGACAAGCCCCGACGGCTTGTGCAATAGACGCACCGCCGTTTCCACCTTGTTCACATTCTGCCCGCCAGCACCGCCCGATCGCGAAAAGGTAATTTCCAAATCAGCCGGACTTATTTCTACGTGCGATGTCTTGCGTACCGGCAAGACCGCCACCGATGCTGTGGATGTGTGCACGCGTCCGGATTTTTCCGTTGCGGGAATTCTCTGGATGCGGTGTACGCCGGTTTCATATCGTAATTTTTTGTACACTTCTTGACCTTTGATTTCAAAAGATGCTTCTTTGTATCCGTCCATCGCCGAGAGAGATTCATCAAGTCTATGAAACGACCAGCCATTTTTTTCCGCATATTTTTCATACATCTCCGAGAGATTGCGCGCGAAAATCGCCGCCTCTTCTCCGCCGGCGCCAGCTCGTACTTCAAGGATGATTTCATTTGGGAATTCCTCTTCTTCTTTATCCTTTGCCAAAATTTCATCCATCTGCTTAATGAGGGCGTCTTGCTGTTCTTCAATTTCTTTCAATTCTTCTTGCGCCAATTCTTTAAGCATTTCATCCGCTTCGGCGGTTTGGAGAGCGTCTGCTTTGGCACGTTCAAGCCGCTCGTGTTCCTGCGCGAGAAATTGCGTTTTTGGATTTTCTTTGTAGATGTTGATGTCCATGTTGTTTATTGTAGCGTGCCTTTGTATGGCTTGACAAGTATATTTAATGATGCATTAAAAAATCCGCGGAAGCGGCGGATTTTTTATGCTTAACCAACAGCGTGGGACTATTTCTTTTTTGGAGCTGCTTTCGCGCGGCGGGTTTTGAATTTTTCCACGCGGCCGGCTGTATCCACCACCTTTTCTTGCCCAGTAAAAAACGGGTGGCACGCACTGCAAATTTCCACGTGTATTTCAGGCATGGTAGAGCCAACTTCAAAAATATTGCCGCAGGCGCAAGTCACTTTCGCTTTTTGGTGATATTCCGGATGAACATCTTTTTTCATAAGTATAACCATAACATATCTAATTTCTTTTGCAATATGTTGAAAATCTGCAATGTAATATGTGTGACAAATATGTTGGACATCGGATGTCCAACATACAACATGAACTAATTTCTTTAGTAATATGTTGGACATCCGATGTCCAACATATATAATATTATTTATTATTATGCATAACGAATTTTTTCATTTACTTAATCGCGGCGTAGACAAAAGAAACATTTTTCTAGACGAAAGGGATTATTTTAGATTCATACATAACTTATTTGAATTCAACGATATTAATAATGTCAATCCAAATAGCAGTAATCGTGTATTTAAATCTAAATCTCACAATTCCCAATGGTTGGACATCGGATGTCCAACCATTGGGAAAACTGAAAGAAGACCGCGTAAATTGTTGGTAAATATTCACTTCTTTTGTCTAATGCCCAATCATTACCATCTTCTTGTCTCCCCTCTCGTGGAAAATGGCATCTCATATTTTATGAAAAAATTAAATATGGGATACTCAAAATATTTTAACGAAAAATATGATAGGTCCGGAGCTTTGTTCCAGGGAAAGTACAAATCCGTTCACATTGAACGGGACGCTCATTTTTTATGGATTCCTTATTATATTCACTTTAATCCTTTGGAATTAAAATTTCCCTCGTGGAAACATGAAAAAGTCTCCGATTATAAACAAGCTATGAAATATTTAGAATCTTATAGATGGAGCAGTCATTTGGATTATCTAGGAAAGAAAAATTTTCCTTCGGTAACACAACGAGATTTTTTTCTTGAATCTTTTGGCGGAGAAAAGAAGTATCAAAATTCTGTTTCAGAATCTCTCTCTGAAATAAATATATCCGATATGGAAAATATAACTCTTGAGTAATTTGAGTAATTGTTGGACATCGGATGTCCAACGGGTTGTCTTAATCGCCTTGCAAGATGTCAATCATATTTTGATATTTTTCCGCAAGCGCCATCACGTCGTCCCCATAAAACGCATACGATGGTTTCTGCCAATTACCTCCAGCCAAATACCGAAGCGCCGCGCGGCGCTCGGCGGTATACCCGCCAGCGCTAGCGCCGTTATCCCGAAGCAAGAGCGCCGCCGCCATGAAAGCGTCTCCGGCATCCCACGGATTTGGCGGATTGTGTCCTGTCCGCGAAGCGATGGACGATTTATAGAGCTGCCATGTCGTCGGCATGAACTGCGCCGGTCCCATCGCCCCGCCGCATCCGTAGTATGGCGCCTTTGAAACTGGCATCGTATCGGGATTGAGGCCAAGCTCGCCGGTAATTGCAAGAAATGCAGATTTTTGATTTTCAGCCGATGTTGGATATCCTATGCTTATATAACATTGATACAAATCTTTTTTCCAATTACCAGTGCCGACATTTGCGCCGAGCTCCGATTCTTCGGCTATCGTCCCTAAAATAAATGCCGAGCGGACCCCAGTTGCCTTAGACGCCTTATCGGCAAATTGCAGAGCTTTTTCAAAAGGGATAGCCGCACTGCCACGAAGTGCAAACAACTCGCTTCTGATGACGGCTGCCGATTTTTCTTTTTGTTTGATAATCTGCTGATACGCATCTTCTTGCCCTTTGGTTATCTTGAGAATCTGTTTTTTATCGGCCTCACTTTGTTCTATGCGGCGTTGTTGCAACACCTGAATCCCGCGCAATTCTTCTTCTTCCGCCCGTTTTGATTCAAGCGCGTGCTTCTGCTCTTCGGTAAGATTTTTTGTATTTTCTATTTCATCAAGCGACTCACTCAACGCACGCCCAAGAAAATCGAGCGAATCAATGTCCGAAAACAAATCTGAAATATTTTCTTGCGCGAGAACAACTTCCACGATGGAGTACTGATCAACTTCGTTTGTCTTGCGCACGAGCTGGGCAAGCGAGCGCCGTTCGCCGTCCATTTTTTCAATCAATGTACCTATCACTTTCTGTTTGTCTGCGATGTCGGTGCGTAATTTTTGAATTGCGATATCGCGGACACGAATGCTCAACTTGGCCTTCTCTATTTGAGCGTTCAAAATCGCGACATCCCGCTCAAGCGACACACGCTCACGCTGTTTGCTTTGAAGAACCGTCTGCTGTCCCGCGATTTCCTTCTCAAGATTGGCGAGGTCGTCCTCAAGCTGCGCGCGGCGGGCGTCAATGGTCGTGGCTATATCGGCGGCAAAAATATTCCCAACATTAAAAAAACCAAAAGACGCGGTTTGCCCAAAAACAAACACAAATATGCCTAGATAAAAAGACAATTTCTTCAACATAAAAGATATAAGTAGTATAGCATATTATAAAAAACCGCCTCGTCTGAAACAGGGCGGTTTTTTTAATTATTAAGCCTTGGTTTCGCTTGGCGCGGCCTCGCTTCCTTCTTCTTCTTTCTTGCCTTTCTTTTCCACTTCAATCGCAGAAAGGTCTATCGGCGCGGGCGCTTCTTCTTTTTCTTCAACTTTTTGAGTTATCATCGCGACTACTTCTTCCGGATTATCCGTCGCCACTGCGCTTTCAGGAAGCGCGATATCTTTGATGGAAATCTGGCTGTCAAAATCTTTCAGCGTTGAAATATCAACTTTGATTTCATGCGGCAAATGTTTCGGCAACACTTCTATTTCCATTTCATACATCACTTTTACGAGCGTCCCGCCCAAATCTTTGACCGCAGGAGAAACACCTTCAAAAACAATCGGCACAGTAACCGTCACTTTCTTTTTCGCGTCAATCACATAAAAATCAGCGTGGATAGGCTCTCCGCGGACAGGGTCAAGCGTCACTTCATGAATCAAGATATCAAGCTTTCCTTCCGTGGTTTCAAGCGCAATCACCGATGATTCACCGGCTTCGTGCCATATTTTTTGAAAATCTTTCGTTGATACAGAAACGGGCTTTGACGTGGTTTTTGAACCATAAAAAACCGCTGGCATTCTGCCTTCTTTTCGGAGCTTCGCGAGCCCTTTTTTCGCATCTCTTTTTTCTGTCGCTAATGTAAACATACACTACTGTATACACGAAAAACTCTTTCGTGTCAAAAAAATTAATATGTTGGACATCGGATGTCCAACAATTCATTATGACTTGCTAAAAAGTCTCAAGCGCTTTTCGGCGGCTGTTCGCACCGCCTCTCGGGCATCATTCAAAATGTGATAAGGAGCAACGTCATCGGGATACCGCGACAAGTGATTTGCTACGGCGTCTTTCCACGCGACACGAATTTCGGTATTGATATGAATAATAGAGATTCCCGCTTTTATCGCGGCAAGAAAATCATCATCGGAAATGCCGGAACCGCCATGAAGCACAAGCGGCACATTAGCGCTTTTTTTTATGTCGCCAATGCGCGCTATATCAAGACGCGGATTGGAAACGTTTTTCAGCATGCCGTGAATATTGCCAACTGCCGGCGCAAGCATATCAACACCAGTTTCTTTAGCGAAATCTGCCGCTTCTTTGGGCTCCGTCAATTCCACCCCTTCGGGTATTGCATCTAATAATTTTGAAGAAACGCCGATAAAGCCAAGCTCTCCTTCCACCAGTACGTCGCGGCCAGAAGTGCCTGCGTATAAGACACATTGCTTGGTTATCGCAATACGTTCGTCTGCTGGCAATTTCGTGCCGTCAAAAATCACGGCATCCACTCCAGCGTCAATCGCATCTTTCACCTTTTCAAATGAATACGTGTGGTCGGCATTCACATACATCGGCACGCCAATCTCTTCCGAAATGCTTTTAACCGCTACCACCGCCTGCCTGATGCCGAAAAATTCGCGCTCTCCTTCCGAAAGTCCGATAATAACCGGTACGCCGACATTTTTTGCGGCAAGCGCAATCCCCCACAGCGCATCAATCGTTGAGATATTAAAATGCCCGATGGCAACACCGCTCTTTACCGCGTCTGTTATTGTTTCTCGGAGTGTTTTCATTACATTATGATATACTGTAAATAAGATGTCAGATCTCTTGATTGGTAAAATATCGGCATTGGCCGTTTAGACGTCCGACCTCTGGATTGGTAAAATATCGACATTGGCCACAAATAAAAAATTACCACATCAGAGGTCGGACGTCTCGCACATCAGAGGTAGGACATCTTAAGTATATCATAAGTATGGAAAATTTTGACTTCATAGCCATCGGCGACACGACGACCGATGCGTTTATTAAAATCAAACAGGCAAGCGTCTATAAAGACGGCGTAGGCGAAGAAAAACTCTGCGTTGAAAACGGGGCAAAAATCCCCTATGAATCTGTGACCGTTGTGCCGGCCGTTGGCAACAGCCCAAACGCGGCAGTCGCGGCGCACCGACTCGGATTGCAGTCCGCTCTTGTGTCAAATATCGGTGATGACGCCTACGGAAAAGAAGATTTGGAAACACTCAAAAAAAATGGCGTAGACACGCGATTCGTGAAAGTGCATACTGGAAAGCCGAGCAACTATCACTTCGTGCTCTGGTTTCATGCGGAGCGCACCATTCTCATCAAGCACACGGAATACCCGTACGAGTTCCACGACATCGGAAAACCAAAGTGGGTGTACCTTTCATCGTTGGGAGAAAACTCTCTTTCGTACCACCATGAAATCTCGGCATTTTTAAAAACGAACCCAGACATTAAACTCGCGTTTCAGCCGGGCACCTTTCAGATAAAGTTGGGCTACGAAGCGTTAAAAGATTTGTATGAAATGTCAGAATTGTTTTTCTGCAATAAAGAAGAAGCGCGCATAATTTTGAAGACTGCTCGAGACGACGCCGCGAAACTCGCAGAAATGATGCGCGAGCGCGGACCAAAAATCGCCATCATCACCGACGGTCCAAACGGCGCATACGCGGCAAATGGCAATGCGACATGGCACATACCGATGTATCCAGACCCTGCGCCGCCAATTGACCGCACCGGCGCCGGAGACGCATTCGCATCAACCGTCACTTCGTACATGACGCTCGGCATGTCTATTGAAGAAGCGCTCTTGCGAGGGCCAATCAATTCCATGTCGGTCGTGCAGTTCGTCGGCGCGCAAGAAGGACTTTTGGGCCGTGAAAAACTGGAGGAATTGTTAAAAAAAGCGCCAAAAGAATACAGAGCAGAAAAAATAGGATAAACTATAAATCCCGCCGGCATTCACGGCGGGATTTTATTGAAATCAGACTTTCCTCTTTTTTTTTCCAAAATGGAAAGTTTAAATTTAAGCAAGGCAATATTTAATTTATTGGCAAGGAATTCATACCAGATGGATCGAAGCCCTTGAAAATTACCGCGTGCGTTCTTAAACTCTTCAATTTTTGCTTTGTATTCGTCTATTTGAGCGGCCGACAAATGATGAATCTCCTCTTTCTTCATAGCCCGCTGCCCTTCTTCCACGAAATCAAGCCACTTCATGTCCTCCTCATTCAACAAACCCAAAAACTCTTGCACATTATCAATGGATGAAAAATGAGCGGTCTTTTTGAGAGCCCTTTCGTCTTTAATCAAAAGATGGACTTTCTCTCGAAAAAGTTTCATTTGGTCTGCTAATTCATTTTGTTGTGGATTTTCTGTGCTCATTTTCGTTCCTTTACTTTTTTTACTGCTGTTATAATTGAAGCTATATCAATACCGTATTCTTTTATCAGTTCATTGGGTTCGCCTGACTGCCCAAATCTATTTTGCACTCCGACAAATTCCATCGGAACCGGATATTCGCGGGCAAGCACTTCCGCAACCGCCGAGCCCATACCACCCATGACCTGATGCTCTTCAACCGTGACCACGGCTCCGGCTTTTTTCGCCACTGCAACAACCGCCTTTGCATCCATTGGTTTTATTGTATGATTATTTAACACTAAAACGTTAATCTTGTCAAGCGCCAACTGCTCTGCCGCCGTGAGCGCGTTGTGCATAATAGAACCACAGGCGATAATCGCCACATCTGGACTTTCGCTCTCCCAAAGAAGATTCGCATTCCCTATTTCAAACGGTGATTCGTTCGTCGTGATAATCGGCGTTTTTTCGCGCGCGAAGCGGAGATATGTCGGCTTGCCATTAAACGCGGCGGCATACGTCGCTTTCCTCGCTTCTTCAGCATCGCAAGGAACGATAACTGTCATATTTGGCTGTACGCGCATCAGCGCAATATCCTCAAGCGCTTGATGGGTCGCGCCGTCTGGTCCTACCGAAACACCAGCATGCATACCGCAGATTTTCACAGGCGCGTCATTGAGCGCAATCGTCGTGCGAATTTGTTCGTTGTTACGCCCGGGAGAAAAGACGGCGTAAGATGAAATGAAAGGAATTTTCCCGTAGACGGCAAGTCCTGAAGCCACCGTCGCCAGATTTTGCTCCGCCACACCGAGCTCAATGTATCGCTTGGGGAATTTTTCGGCAAACCAGTGCGAACGCGTAGACTCCGCCAAATCGGCGCAGAGCACCACGACCCTCTCGTCTTTTTCGCCCGCTTCCAACACACCCTTGCCATAGCCGTCGCGGGTCGGTGCCTGTTCAACATCCGGGCTAAAAATATTTTCTTTCAGTTTTTGTGATTTGTTTAACATATTCTTAAATAATTTTGAATTTCCAATTTTTAATTTTGAATCAAATTCTAATTTTAAATTAAGATATTCTAAATTTATTCGAAATTCAAAATTCAAAATTGTTTAAGATTTCATGTTTCATGAATATTATTCATGTTCACTCTTAATCTTTCCGCCAAGCGTCCGCAATTCGGCCAAAAATTTTTTCGCTTCTTCGGGCTTCGGCGGCTTCCCATGCCAGAGATAATCAAATTCAATTTCTTTTATGCCTTTGCCCGGGATCGTGTGCGCGATAATCACCGTCGGTTTTTCAAAAATCGCTTTTGCTTCTTCAATCGCGGAAACAAATTGCTCAAAATCATGCCCGCCCGTTTCAATCACATGCCAATTGAATGCTCTGTATTTATCAGCAAGCGGCTCAAGAGGCATCACGTCTTCAGTCATACCGTTAATCTGGATATTGTTGCGGTCTATCACCGCCGTCAGATTTGAGAGCTTGTTTTTGCCCGCAAACATCACTGATTCCCAAAGGTTGCCGGCATCGTGTTCACCATCGGATAAAAGGCAGTAGGTGCGGAATTTTTTGCCGTCCATGCGCGCGCCGTATGCAATGCCAGCCGCCTGCCCAAGCCCCGAACCAAGAGGTCCGGATGTGCTCTCCATAGATGGCATTCGCGTTCGTTCCGGATGTCCCTGCAGCCGTGAGCCAAATTTTCGCAGGGTGTTTAATTCTTCAATAGGAAAATAGCCGGCGTGCGCCATCGTAGCGTATCGTATCGGCACAATGTGGCCGTTGGAAAGAATCAAACGGTCACGTTCTTCCCAAAGCGGATTCTTGGGGTCGTGATTTAGAATATGAAAATAGAATGCGGTAAATATGTCCGCCATGCCCAAAGGACCTGCCGTGTGCCCGGAACCCGCCGCCACAAGCTCCGTAATAAGCGACTGCCTGATTGCATTTGCTTTTTCTTCAAGAAATCGTATTTTGTCGTCGTGAAGATGCGCCATAACTTTTATTTTCCGCTTTCTATGCCGAGTTTTTGTTCAACATATTTTAACCGCGCGTATAAGTCTTCCACTTCTATCGGACTCGTGCCTAACGGAGTAAGATTGTTTCTCAAATCTTCAATGTCGTTATGCAACAGACGAAAATTTTCTCCTGTTTTGAGTTCAAAATCTTCAAAACGCCGTTCAAGCGCATCAAAACGTTTATCAACCTGTTCAAAACGTTTATCAACTTGTTTGAAACGCTCATCTACATTTTCAAAACCTGCGGTAATAATCTCCGCCAGGTCATTTCGGAATTGTTTAAACTCACTTTGTAAAAATTGTTTCGTTTCTTCATTCATAATTGCCGCAGTTCTCTTATTGCCTCTATTATATCACCACTCCCCCAAATTGCAGAACCGGAGACGAGCCGATTTGCCCCAGCCAGCACGAGCCGAGACGCCGTTTCCACGCTTACTCCACCGTCAACACTCAACACAATTTCCGGAAAACGGCGGCGAAAATCTTTTAATTTGTCTACCACACGTTCATCAAACGATTGTCCCTGGTAGCCAATTTTTGCTATGCCCATACATTGGATAAAATCAATTTTATGAATAAATGGCTCCACTGCTTCGTTCGGCGTGTCTATATTGAGCGCGAGGCCCACTTCTTTTAGTCCATCTTTCGGCAGTTCGTCAAAAATCGCGCCGTCGTCTTCCAGACTTTCAATATGAAAAATAATCCGACGCGCGCCCGCGAGAGCCCAATCAAGCGCGTGGAGCGAAGGGTTTGCGACCATGAGGTCAATTTCAAACTGCACATTCCCGATATGTTTGAACAAAAAATTCCCTTCCACCATGTCATTAAAAACTTCCTCGCTCTCGCCCGAGAGATATGGCCAGTCAACGGATGGAACAAACACACCGTCCATAACATCTATCTGGACTGTATCCACGAGCCCCTCAACACGCCGCACGTGTGCTTCAAGGTCGTGAATACTTTTAGGCATAATTGCAGGAATAATCTCCATGTTAAAAATTTTTAATTTTGAATTTTGAATTTTGAATAAATTTTGAATATCTTAATTTTAAATTCAAAATTGGAAATTCAGCGATAATTTCCAAATTGTTCTATTTTCTTAATCCTCCGAACATGCCGTTCTTCGTCTGAAAACGGTGTTTCAAGCCAAAGCTCAAGAGCCGCTCTTGCCTCATCTTCCGAAATGAACCGCGCGCCGAGCGAAAGGATATTCGCGTCATTGTGTTCACGCGCCACTTTTACGATATCAAGCGACCCGCCATAGTAGACAATTGCTCGCACATGCGGAAACCGATTTGCCATCATTGCTTCCCCTTGCCCTGAGCCGCCCAAAATAATGCCGCGAACCGTATCAGGATTTTCTGAAACTTTGCGCGCCACCGGCGTTATGTAGTCGGGATAATCATCAGCCTGGTCGTACGCATACGGTCCGCTGTCAGCGACATCATAGCCGAGCTCTTTTAAATATCCTTTGAGCTTTTCTTTGAGTTCAAAACCGGCATGGTCAGAACCGAGATAAATTTGCATAATAAAAAAATAATTACTTGGAAAGAAACGGGGCGAGCGACTCAACATGTTTCAAAAGCATCGCCGAATATCCCCACTCATTGTCGTACCATGAGAGAATTTTCACAAGATCGCCGTCAACAACGCGCGTCATGTTCAAATCAACAATCGCGCCATACGGCTCGCGTATGATATCGGTTGAAACAATCGGCTCGTCGGTCGTCTTGAGTATCCCTTGCCATTCATCGCGCTTTTCGGCTTGTTTGAAAATGTCATTGATTTCTTCAACACTGGTTTTTCTTTTGGCGACAAACGTGAAATCAACAAGCGAGCCGGAGATAACAGGCACGCGCATGGCAATACCATCAAAAATATCACGCATACCTGGAATCGCTTTTGCTGTCGCGACTGCCGCTCCTGTTGATGACGGCACGATATTTTGCGCCGCGGCTCTCCCGCGCCGAAAATCTTTTGCTATCGGACTATCAACCAAACTTTGGCTTGCGGTATATCCATGCACTGTATTCAAAACGGCCTTCGCGACTCCGACCGTCCCCATCATCACCGCGACTACCGGCGTGGCCGCGTTGGTCGTACACGAAGCATTTGAGGTAATCGCAGAAAGCCCCGCCGTGTCCACTCCCACATTCGGTGTAAACGTCTTTGCGTCATCATCTTTGACCGGCGCCGTAATCACGACGCGCTTGGCTCCCGCCCCTAGATGCGCTTTTGCTTTTTCGTATGAATCAAAAACTCCGGTAGACTCAACCACCACATCAATATTCAGGTCTTTCCAAGGCAGTCGAGTGGGGTCCTTTTCGGAAAGAAACACCAGGTCTTCAGAAATCGGCGTTTCGTATTTTCCATACACGCTATCGCGCCGCAACAGATACAAAAGATTTTCTTTTGAACCGAGGTCATTTATAGCCACAATATTAACATTTGGATTTGCATACGCTTGTCGGAAAAATATCCGCCCTATTCTCCCGAAGCCATTGATAGCGATGTTGATTTTTTTAGTATTCATATATGCAGTATATCAAAAAAGAGACCGCGGCAACATTCATTCTTGGCTTGACATAATATATAAATATGATAAACTATACAACAGTTAAGTATTTATTGTCATGATAAAAATAAAGGAGAACATGTGGGCGTAAAAAAAATGGAAAATCACGTAGCGGTAGCGATAACACTCTCCACTTTGCTACTCCTTTATGTAGTAGCGATTTTTGGATTGATTGTATCCAACAATGCCTCACATGAGTGGTGGGTACTTTCTACCCAATTGCTGTTGGTGTGGTTTAGTTTACGGTGGGGAAACATATCTGTTCCTATCAACCTGCCCGCAATGCAGGTATACATTGCGATAATGGTTGTCTTGTGTTTTGTTCCTGTGTTGTTTATTAATAGTATTGGGATAGTATCGTTTCCAATATTTCTTGGGTGGGCGGCGGGGTTTGGCAGACAAGTACACGCTGTCGACGGCTAATGCGACTCGCCACTCGCCGTCAAACAAACCGCCTCGTCATCAAGACGGGCGGTTTTTTATGTGAGTAATTCAATAAATATTTTTTTGAGAACTGCCGGATTTCCCGCGCCTTTTGTTTCTTTCATGCCTTGCCCGATTAAAAACTGAATTGCCGATTCTTTGCCATTTTTGTACTCATCCGCAACTTTTTGATTTTCTGAAATGATTTTTCGCGCGATGGCTTTGAGCACCGCCTCATCGCTTTGCTGAAGCAATCCTTTTTCTTCCGCAATTTTTTTCGGATCTCCTCCCTTTTCAAACAAAACCGCCAGTATGTCTTTTGCCCCGCGGGAAGAAATAATTCCCTCGCGCGCCATGCGTATCAATTCAGCAAAAGAATCAGGCGATACCGCGCCAAGCGCCTTATCATCGGAAATTTTTATCAAGCCAACCAAATCGGATGTAATGTAATTTGACGCAAGCGCCGTGAGCGCTTTATCACTGCCCAAAAGCGCCGTAACTTCTTCAAAAAACCCGCCGAGCATACGGTCAGCCACATACGTCTCAATGTCCTCCGATTTTATTCCGTATGCTTTCGCGTAGCGTTCGCGTTTCTGCCATGGTAATTCCGGCAAAACAAAGTTTTGAAAATCTGCAATTTTTGAGAGCCATAATTTCGGCAAATCGGGTTCAGGAAAATAACGATAGTCTTGGGACGTTTCTTTCAACCGCTGTGAGAATGTTTTCCCAGCGTTTTCATCCCACCCTCGCGTCTCCTGCACGATTTTCTCGCCTTTTTCAATCGCTTCAGACTGCCGTTTTATTTCGTACTCAATCGCCTTTTCAACCGCGCGAAACGAGTTGAGGTTTTTTATTTCTACTTTTGTGCCGCGAGACCCTTCAGGCGCGACAGACACGTTCGCCTCCACGCGCATCTCTCCTTTTTCCATGTTTGCTTCCGACACGCCGAGCGTGCGCAAAAGTAGCTGTAGCTCGCGCGCAAAATCTCCCGCTTGTTTCGCGCTTTTTATCACCGGCTCCGTCACGAGCTCCATGAGAGGCACTCCCGCCCTGTTGAAATCAACGAGCGAATAATCGCCGGTTTCCCCTGCCAGCGCAGGCAAGTGCGACGAGCTTGCCGTATCTTCTTCCAAATGCACCCTTGTGAGCGCCACGCCGTTAAGCAAACCGCCGGAAACAATCGGGTGCTCATACTGGCTGATTTGATACCCCTTTGGAATATCGGGATAAAAATAATTTTTGCGGTCAAATTCCGTAAAATCGGCAATCCTGCCACCGACCGCCTTTCCAACTTTTACAATATGATTGACCGCTTCTTTATTTATAACCGGCAATGTCCCCGGGTGCGCCATACACACCGGGCAGACGTTCACATTCGGACGCGTTTCGTCGGGGTCATTCTTTGAATCACAGAACATTTTTGTCCGCGTCTTCAATTCTGCATGCACTTCAAGCCCGATTGTGGGTATATATACTGACATACAAACAAGTATACTACAGATTACGAAACTCTATTACGAGCAGAACATTGCGGACCCAAACGATACTGTCGTGGGAGCATAGCATCCACCCTGGGCGGAATGCGCGTTCTGCGAATAATGAGAGTTTCGTAATTTAAATTAGTTACAACATTGTAGCATTACGCTTCCAACGCTTTTTTTGCAAGTGCGATTGCACCTTCTTTGGAACGACTGCCGGCGAGCCAAAGACCATTATGGCAAAATTTGGCATCCGGTACGCCGCTAATAGCCGCAAACTCTCCATCTCTTTTCCCAGCCCATTCTTTGGGAAGATTTTTGCGATTGTTAAATATCGCGCCATTTTTTTCTACCGCCCGCACATGCCAATCTCCGTTGCTTGATGAAGACGCCGGGTAGACAACATAGAGCGGCTCCGGATATTTTTCCAACACGGAGCGCGAAGGATAATAGCGGTCAAGCACGATAAGTCTTTTGTCAGACGCTCCTTCATAAGCTTCTTTCACTTTTCCCGCCGCCCGAGCAGAGCTTTTTGCGCGAATCACCTCTCGCAGTAAAATCTTTTTTGCCACCTCAAGCGCTTCCATAAACGCTTCGTCAAAACCGCGCGCTTCATCCCATCCGACAGAAAACGACTCTATTACTTCTCCCACTCCATATGTCGCCACCCCTTCAAATTTCGGCTGAACGTTCGCCATGCCATTATCCATGGCGTCAATATATTCCACAAGTTTTTTTTCAATCAGGTCAGATACCTCTTGAGAACCGGAAAATTCCGCGCCAAATTTTTTCCACACAAGCCCAAGCGACGAGTACGGCACGCCGTTTTCGTGTTTGCCAGCCCCGCCTTCCTGGTGGTGGTCAAACCGATTTTTTTGAGCATCGTACACGTCGCCGACGTCCACGACAAAATCACCTTTCCTCCACAAATCGGGATTGCGGCTGCGTGCTATAGTATACGAGATATTTTTTTGTTCGTGGAGAAGTGTTAGTAGCGCCACGGCAAAAACATCATCCGCGTGAAAATGCCCGTCGTGGGTTACAATACTTACTGACGACGCCATATTAATCTATAACTTCAATAAAATGCTTCCCGATAAAACTTATCGCGGAAACAACCAGCGCGCCGAAAAACGCGGCAAAAAATCCTGCCACCGCAAACCCCTGAATAAAAGAGGCGAGAAACCAAAATAAAAGCGCGTTGATAACAAACGTAAAAAGCCCGAGCGTAAGAAGGGTGACTGGGAGCGTCAACACCACTAAAATCGGCCGCACCAAAAGATTAAGCGCTCCGAGAAGTACTGCGACAATGAGCGCGATATAAAAAGAAGCCACGGAAACGCCGGGCACCACATAACCCGCCGTCAAAACCCCAAAAGCATTCACGAGCCACTGCGCGATAAAAGACACCATATCAAAAAGTATAACTGTATTTTTTAAAAAAACAAAGCCGCCTCGTAAAATGAGGCGGCTTTAACTACTTCAAGAACGAACTGATTTGACTAGTTTGTCGGCGTTTTTGACAACCAACCCAGTGCATCCGGGCGGGCGTTCTATAAATTCAAGAACCGTAAACGGGTGTCCATCGCGATACATAGGTTTCGTGAAAATTTGCTTGAGACCGGTATCTATGTCGCACGCAATATCCCCGACAAAAGGAACACCCCATTGGGTCCATATATGCACCGCCTTTTCAATTTCTTGCACCCGAACGGCAACGTGATGAAATTGACGATATCCGAATTTTACTATCCAATCATAAATGATTCTACCGCCACCAGAACTCAAAATCTTGTCGTGATTCGGCTGGTCAACGACAATGGTCGGATACCCAGGCTTATAAAAAACCTGAAGGAACCAATCCCCCATATTAATTTCCCCATCGGAGACTTTTTCAAAACCTTCCGTGTACAGCCATTTTGCCACATGTTCTATGTTAAATGCTCGAATCGTGCAGTGGTCTACCAGCGCGCTAATATCAAATTTACAATTTTCAATTTGATGCATAAAATTCCGCGCGTCGTTGTTTTGCCGTACATAATCATCAAAATATTCTTTCAGAAATGATTTTTCCGAAAACATATTCCTCCTTTGATTTATGGTTAATTGATGAAGAACATTTCTAATCTGAAACACAGAATACCGAAAAACATAAAAAAAGCAAGCCGATTGCGCCAAGACGACTTGTGTTTTTTCTTACGCTTCTTATGCCGCAGGTTTTACCACGTTTGCCGGAGCCCCGGCATTAAATGCGTTTATATTTTCTGCCGTAGTATCTAGAATACGCTGAAGCGCTTCTTTCGTATTAAATGCCATGTGCGGGGTGATAATCACGCGCGGATGGTCAATAAGATAGTGATTTTCAAGCATGGTTTTCAAGCTTTCCACATTCGGATGCGGATCGTTCAAAAGCGCCGTTTCATCAAGCAAATACCCTTCTTCTTCAAGCACGTCTAGTCCCGCTCCAGCGATAATTCCCTTTTCAAGTCCGTACACAAGCGCGTCGGTCTCCACCAAACCACCGCGCGCCGTGTTGATAATGTATGCGCCTTTTTTTATTTTTTCCACATTGCCGCGATTAATAAGATGATGCGTGTGCGGATTGTACGGCGCGTGAAGCGTAATAATATCTGATTGCGCGAGAAGTTCGTCAAATGATACATACGAAATCCCAGCCTCTTTTGCGTACGCATCATCGCGCTTAACATCAAACGCGATAATGTTCATTTCAAAACCTTTCGCCATACGAATCACATGCCGCCCGATATGTCCGGTGCCCACAACGCCAAACGTCTTCCCTTTCAAATCAAACCCGCGTAGTCCTTGCGGAGAAAATGAGCCGGTCTTAATAACACGGTCATGCCCTTCGTATGTCATACGAGAAAGCATGAGGAGAAGCGCGAACGCAAATTCAGCGACCGTATTTTCTCCATAAAAAGGCACGTTGGAAACCGTAATCCCGCGCTTGGCCGTCTCTGAAAGTTCAATGTGGTCAAACCCAGTGGAGCGTGTGGCGATAAATTTTAGGTTTGGGAAACGGTCAAGCTCGGGCGCGCCGATATGCGATTTCACAAATACCGAGAGAATTTCGGCTTCTGCGTCTCGCGGGTCAGGATTGTCTTGCATGGAACCGGCGTAAAATATCCACTCGTATTCTGGCAATTTTTCCGCAAGATATTTTTGCTCCCACGGCTCGTTATAAAAAGATACGATTTTTGTTTTTGGCATTGAAATAAGATGAATTGGTAACATGGCTATTATAACATACATGCCTCCACCGAGCATAAAAACGCGCGGTCTTTTTATAGACCGCGCATGAGTGAGGCTGAATCAGCCGAATTTAATTTTTTTGCACACGCCATTTTGGCATACTTCAACATCGTTCCATGACGTGCCGGCGCGAAGAGAGCCGCCCAATTTTTTTGCGACAATCTTTTTTTCAACATTCAGATACGTTTCATCAATCTGAATGAAATCAACGACGCCGTCTTGGTTGGTATCTTTCGCCACACCTATCGCGGTATGCAACCCGCCACCCAATGTTTCCTGAAATACAAACACCGGATTCCCGAGTTTGTTTTCTTCTATCGGAAATTGGATGAGACGGGAAACAAGCATGTCTTTGTCCGCTTTTGAAAAAATATGGAGCATAAACACTTTATTATCCTCTTCATTGCTCCACATGTTCCAAAGAAGCGTGGCGTCGTAGAGCGGCGAGGCGAGCAGATTTTTTTTATACGACAGCCGCCCTACATGAAACAATTGCCCGTCCATGATTTGCGTCGCAATAGTGATATCAAACACTCCAATCGCCGATTCGCCATGCAAAAAAGTTGTTGACCCTATCGGCGATTGCGCAATCGCATTGAGCAGTAGGTCGTAGGTGTAATAAGTGGCCTTGTGAAAATTTTCCTGACCGACAATGTGTTCAAAGGCGCCGCTTATTTGCTCCAACTTTTCAAGAATAAGCGCAGAATCCCATTCCTCGTCCGTTTTGGATTGCGTCTCCCCAAATACCACCGCTGGCATATAAAGCATGCATGCAATCATTACTGCAAATGCTATTTTTTTCATCCGTCACCTCCAGTTAAAATGAGCACGTTGTGTCTACTGTCAAGAATAACAGACGGGCTTGATTTGTCTACAATATCTCCGCTTAATTCTTGACAAAGATATTGTCAATGATACCTTGAGCAAAGTTCTTTGTACTAGACTATCAAACATTTTTTGGGAGGCAATCATGCTTAAAAAAGGTCTAGTGATACTAATAGCATCAATAATTACTTTCGCAATTTCTTCTTTTGTTTTTGCAGAAACGGCAACAGAACTCCCCGAGTTCAAAGACTGGCCTGTGTATAAAGAACTTCCTTGCAAGGAACAGTTCGACTTCAAAATGGAAGAATGGCAGTCGGATAAAAATGGGACACAAAAAATTGCGCGAATTACACAAAAATCAACCGATATCACATTTATCCTCTTTGAACAACAGGAACAAAACGGTAAGGAGGGCTATTTTTATAAAAATGGAAAACAATTAAAAGATAGAGACTTTTTTGAGGAACTATTCAAGGCCACTGGTAGTAATGAGGAGACCTTTCTAATGATAATGACGGCCTGTACTGGGCAGTTCAATATAATGTAATAGGCCACCATCATACACTAAAAAGCGCCGCGTCAGTGGCGCTTTTTTTTCGTGATATGCTTTTCCAAAAAAATCATTCAATCAAATCTATGCCATTCGGTCTTCTTCCCCTTTCTTTTGTTTTCAGCCATGACTAATTCGTCATAAATTCCGTCAAGAAGCTTGTAGTTTTTTGCTTCCTCAATGCTAATCCAGGCAAATTGATCATTTTCCTCAATTTGCAGGTTGATTTCACCGGAAACATAATCCGCGACGCAAGAAATTACCAGTGACGGACTGCCGTCGGCATGAACGGTCGCCAGACTGGTAATATATTCTATGTTGTTGATATCAATTCCGACCTCTTCTTTTACTTCTCTGCGCAGAGTTCTCTCAAGAACATTGTACCAATAAAATTCTGTGTCTTTCGGGAGCTTCAAGTAATCGCTAGTCTCCATTTTTCCTCCCGGCACGGTCCACATTCCGGGAAATCGTTTTTTATTGGGCGATCGTCTGGTAATGAGATATTTGCCATCCTTCACGACGATTGCAGTAACCGCTACTTCGTGCAGATATTGATTATTTGTTTCCATATATTTTGTTGTTTAAAAAATAATTTTTTAATACTATTTCTCATCTCGCATGAATATATTGATACGATAATTTATTATATGCATCGGTAGAATATTCACAAATCCCATCTTCGATTATTACGCCATTTTTCACAATAACCGCGCCGCATTGCGCCCGAAGACATAAAGATTTCTTTGCAACTTTCGCCGTCGCATTCATCCACCCTTTTGCTTCCCTTTCTTGTTGTCCTGTAAGATATTTCATATCTTAGTTATCAATTACACGTTTTCTTACTAAACGCTGGCCTACATTTATATCGTCGCGGACACAAACTCAAGTAGTGATTTCAGCGCATATTCTGTATAAATATCCTTGGCAACAAAATTTTTATAATCCTCAATAGACCGGATGATGTTGTTTGGGTCTGTCGTTCCGATTCTTTTAGTTGATTCCAAACAGTCGTTCATTTTGGATATAATTTTTTCTATTTCATCTTCCGGTATTTTTTCTGTGCGCAAGTCTTCAATAATTTCTAGATATTTCTGATAAATAGGTTTCAGATATTTTTCTATTAGAGCGTCTTTTTGTTCTTCTCCCGCCCAACCGCTTGATAATGCATATTGAATACACTTATCAACATATTCCTGCTCGGTTCTAATACGAGATCTTTCTTTTTTTTGCTCTAATCTAGATATGCGCTCCATGATATTTTTCAATTCGTTTTGGTCAAATTTTTTGTAAAATTCGGCTATGCGAAAGCCGAATTAAAAGAGCTTTTGGCTTAAATTCCCGGTTTTAAAGGTTTTTTAGGCTTCCCTCATGACCCATGACATTTCTTATATTTCTTTCCGCTTCCACAAAAACATAAATCGTTTCTGCCGATTTCATGGCCTTCGCTATCTTTCGGTTTGTGCGAAATCGCTTGCTTCGGCTCTGCATCGCCCGCTGTACTGCCGCCGATTAATTGCGCCGATTTGTGCACTTCCTGTAATTTCGTTTCTTCGCGCGCGAACGCTCCTTCACCGATATTCGGCAAAAGAGAAAGTATCTGTCCGGCAATCGCACCTTCCATTTCTTTGAAAAGAGCGAGTCCTTCTTTTTTATATTCCACGAGCGGATCGCGCTGCCCATACGCGCGCAACCGCACCGAGCTTCGCAGATAATCCATCGTTTCCAGATGCTCCATCCAAAACATGTCTATCGTTTGCAATATGAGCCCGCGCATCGTCTCGGCAAATTTTTCCTCGCCCATCGCCGCACGTTTCTTCTCAGTCATTTCTTTTGTTTCTCCCGCGACCGAAGCATCGGTTATTTCATCAAGATATGTTTCTATCGCTTCACTGCCACCAAAGAGAATACCGCGCCTCCGTCCGTAGAGAATCTGCCGCTGATGGTTCATCACATCATCGTATTCAAGCACATGGCGCCGCGCGTCAAAATTAAACCCCTCAATTTTCTCCTGCGCCGCTTCAAGCGATTTTGAAATTAGCTTGTTTTCAATCGCCTGCTCTTCAGGAATACCAAAGCGCCCCATCATATTTTTAATCGTGTCGGAGGCAAACACCCGCATGAGCGAATCGTCAAGCGATACGAAAAACTGCGTTTCCCCCGTGTCCCCCTGCCTGCCAGCGCGTCCGCGAAGCTGATTGTCTATGCGCCGCGCTTCGTGCCGTTCGGTACCGAGCACAAAAAGACCGCCTAAAGATTTTACTTCTTCCGACAACTCTTGTGTCGCGGGATTTCCACCAAGTTTTATATCAACCCCGCGCCCCGCCATGTTGGTCGCAATCGTTACAGCGCCCTTGCGTCCAGCCTGCGCGATGATTTCTCCTTCTCTTTCATGATTCTTTGCGTTGAGTATTTCGTGCCGTACTCCTTCGCGCGAAAGATACTCCGACAAAATTTCATTTTTCTCAATGGAAACCGTGCCCACGAGCACCGGCTGGCCTTTTTCATTAAGTGTTTTTATTTTCTTCGCGATTGCTTTTAATTTCCCCTTCTCGTTTTGGTAAATCAAATCATCGCGGTCAATACGCAAAATCGGCTTATTGGTTGGAATTGCAATCACATCAAGCCCGTACACTTTTCTAAATTCTTCCGCGGAAGTGAGCGCGGTACCGGTCATTCCGGAAAGTTTTTTATACATCCGAAAATAATTTTGAAACGTAATTGATGCAAACGTGCGCGATTCACGCTGGATTTCAACCCCCTCTTTTGCCTCAATCGCCTGGTGCAGTCCTTCACTCCACCTGCGCCCGGGCTGAAGCCGCCCGGTAAACTCATCAACAATGACCACTTCGCCATTGCGGACGACATAATCTTTATCACGCTGGAAAAGCGCTTTGGCGCGCACGGCCGTTTCCAGATGATGCACATATTTAATGCCTTTTTCCGTGTAGATATTTTCAACCCCGAGTAATTTTTCTGCCTTTGTTATTCCTTCGTCGGTCAGCGTCGCCGATTTGAATTTTTCATCAACCTTAAAATCAGTTTCTTTTTGCAGTTGCGCCGCAATTTTTGCAAACACGGTGTAAAACGCATCCGATTCTTGCGCCGGAGCCGAAATGATAAGCGGCGTGCGCGCTTCGTCTATTAAAATGGAATCAACCTCATCAACAATCGCATAATAGTGTCCGCGTTGACGTACTTCTTCTTTGCGATAACTGATATTATCGCGCAAATAATCAAATCCGAATTCATTGTTTGTGCCATACGTAATGTCAGCCGCGTACGCTTCGCGCCTGCTTACCGGACGCAAAAATTCATGCACTACTTTGAACGCGCCTTTTTCATCCCGTTCTTTATCGAGTTCGCTATCCGTTTGCGCAGACAAATGTTTCGGGTCATATATAAAAGATGATTCATGATTGATACATCCGACCGACATTCCGAGCGCTTGATATATCTGCCCCATCCACACGGCATCGCGGCGCGAGAGATAATCATTCACCGTCACCACATGCACACCTTCACCAGCAAGCGCGTTGAGATACGCAGGCAATGTGGCAACAAGCGTTTTCCCTTCACCGGTTTTCATTTCTGAAATGTTGTTTCGATGGAGCACGATTCCTCCCAACAATTGCATATCAAAATGCCGCTCCCCGAGGGTCCGTCGAGCCGCCTCGCGCACCGTCGCAAACGCTTCCGGCAAAATGTCGTCAAGAGATTCGCCGCTTGCAATCCGCTCTTTGAATTGCGCGGTTTTTTGAGCCAATGCTTCGGAAGAAAGGTCATTGAGCTTATCTTCAAAAGAGTTGATTTGAGCCACCAGAGGCGCGAGCCGCTTGACAGATTTTGTATTTTCGTCGCTGAATATTTTCGTAAAAAATCCCATAACCGATATCTTTTTAAAAAGTAAAAAGTATGTCTATTCTATCAGAAAACGCAAAATCCCCGAAGCATCGGGGATTTTGGAATGCCATCCGCAGAAAACGCGGATAATTGACGGCAAGGGCATTTATCGCTTTTTGCGATGTGATGATTTCTTCTTTTTTGAAACTTTCTTTTTCTTAGAAACTTTTTTTGATGACTTCTTTTTCTTTTTCATAAAATATTTTATTTTTATTTTTAGTAACAATATTGTCGACCGTTTTTCCAAAAAATATTTTTTTATTTTTTAGAAAAAACTTTACTATCTTCATTATCGTACAAATAAAAAACAAAAACAATACTTTTTTTCAAAACTGTGGATAACTTTTGCAAAAAAATATTTCAGAAAATGTTTCAGATTGTCGTTTGTGAAAAATCTCCGAGCGTTTGCACTTCAAATTCCAGCGTAATACCTGTTTCTTTTTTTACGCGCGTTTTAATTTTTTGCGCGAGGATAAACACATCTTGCGCGCGAGCACGACGATGATTAACCAGCACCAATGGCTGGCGGATATATATCGCCGCATCGCCGCAACGAAACTGTTTTTCGCCGCAAAAATTTCTGATGAGCCACGCCGCGGAAAGCTTGTCATGCGTTTCCGTGTGAGCATGGAGCGGCGCGCCGTAAAAAAGATGCTTGAAAATATGACTATGCGCTTTTTGCAATAAAGGATTCTTGAAAAACGAGCCGGCAGTTCCCGTCTCGCTCACATCGGGAAGTTTTTGTTTTCTAATGGCAATAATCGCTTCGCGCATGCGCGCTGGATTGGGCGCAACAATGCCTTTCGCCTCAAGATATGCTTCAACTTCAGGATATCCTCTTTCCGGATGGCCATCGCGCGAAAGACGAAAAGCAATACGAAGCACGATAAGATTTTTATTATTCTCATTCTTAAACATGCTGTGCCGATATGAAAATCCGCATTCGTCGTTTGAAAGCCGCCGTACCGCTTTCGTGTCTGCGTCAAATACTTCAACCCATTCAATAACATCTTTCACTTCCTGCCCGTACGCGCCGATATTTTGTACCGGAGACGCGCCCACCGTGCCCGGAATAGCAGACAGATTTTCAATCCCATAGAGTCCTTTTGCAACGGTATCGGCGACAAATGCATCCCATGATTCACCGGAATGCGCAATGACACGCGCGAAAGAACCGTCATCGGAATATTCTTTCCCGCGCAAACGCATTTTAATCACGAGCCCGGGAAGTCCATTGTCTGCTATAAGAACATTTGAACCGCCGCCTAAAATAAAAAAAGGCGCAGATTTTGTTTCCGCGAATGCCAACGCCTCTGCTAATTCAGCTTCATTTGAAGCCTCGCAAAAATATCGCGCCGGTCCGCCGATGCGAAAAGTGGTGTGTTTGGCGAGCGGCTCTTGTTCCAAAATACGCATATCTTATTATCTATACAAATGTGGTCAGCCGGAGCGAGCTCCAAAGCAAATATCTATGTGAGTGCGCGGCTGACCGCATTTACATACAAAACATATCTTCAGTATAGCATCATGCTCATACAGCGCAATCACTTGGAGGCTTCGCCTCCAAGTCTTCTAAGTGACGCCAAAAAACGTAAAACCCCGCACTTGGCGGGGTTTTACGCAGATATTGCTCGAGAAATGTCTCCAATGAAGGACACACTCACATTTCAAAGATAGCAGACGGCATGCAAAAAGTCAAGAAATTTATCCACAACCGTAGAGCGAATGTCCGTCTGATTATGGATTCCGTCCAGCCCGAATTTCATTGATAAAATATTCCCCCTTGTCCTTAAATTGCGGATTGATGATTATAACTTTTTGTATTTCATTGATGGCTTGCTGGCGTTCTCCAATTTGCAAGTAGCTCGCGCCGAGAGAGAGGTGATACTGCGGATTATTCGGGTCTTTCTCAAGACGCAATTTCCATATCGCGATAACTTTGTCGTATTGCCCTGTCGCCGCATACGCGCCTATTAATCGGTCATCGTCAATAATCATTGTGCCATATACAGATACGAGCAGTTCTTTCGCCAAATCATTCTGCCCCGCATAAAGAGCCGCCATCGCGTACACCACCAGCGCGCGGTCATACGTTTGGTCAAATTCAAACGCTGTTTTTAATGTTGCAAGCGATTTATCGTATTCTTTTTTGTTTAAATATGAAGTTGCGAGTTCAAAATACATCGCTTGTTTTTTCGGAGAAAGCTCAATGGCGCGTAGAGCATACGGAATCGCGGCGTCAAAATTGCCGGTGCGGTTAAGAAATGACGCCATAAAGATTTGGTATCGGGCATCGTTTGGCATTTGTTTGATTTGTTTTTGCATCTCATCTCCGCCGAGCGCGGCAAATTGTTGTTTCAAATCGGGAGAAACATTGATGTCGGCGGCTTGCGAAGCGGCTTGCAATAGTTGTTCCCGTGTTTCAGAAGTGCCAAAGGTCTCGTAAGAGAGCGCTTTTTTATAAAATTCCAAATTCTTTTCGGGTCCTTCTTGGTGCGGCGCAAGCGCTTGCAAGAGTGATTGCGCGGTCAATATGCCTTTGATGTTTACAACATACAGCACCGACACAAGCGCAATAAGCACGATAGGTCCGAAGATGAGACCGGCATGTTTATTTGTCATTTCCTCACCATTATTATTCACAAAAGCGTTTGCTTTTGCTGTTTCAACAGCCATCGCGTGCATGTAGGCGAGCATTGAGAAAAAAAGAATATAACTGATGAGATTATCAAACACAAATACATTGTGGAAAAAATAACCCGCCAAAAGCCCCGTGAGAATACTTTTATCAACGAGAGAAAAATGATTGTCTGAACTCTTTCGCCAAAGATAATAAAGAATTGCGCCAAAAAGCGAGAGGTATGATAAAAGACCCAAAAGACCGCCGGCAATAAGCCAGTCAAAAAAGATATTGTGGGAACGGTCAAACCACGGCTCCTGCCTCCAAAGACGCGGTTCAAAATATTTGTTGAATACTAAATTATAATTTTCCTGACCCCAGCCGAGAATCGGGTGCTCTTTGAACCCTTGTATACTCATGCCCCAAATAATAAAACGAGATTGGGTAGTGACTTCACTCGGAGAAATATTGGCAAAACGGGAAAGCACCGGGCTTGTTTTTACAAATTCTGTATTTCTAGCCGCTAAAAACGCGCCTGCCAGCGCCAAAATTCCGATGAAAACTCCTGCGGTAATTTTCCGCGCGCGCGGATATTCTTTTCCAAAAACCATTACGAGAAAAGCCGCGAGCAACGCCCCGCCGATAAGACCCAAAATAGTGCCACGAGTCGCCGTATAATACAAAACGACAAGCTCCGCTGTCATGAGCGCTCCGTAAATCCATTTCACCCATTGCGCGCCACGATGTCTGAACAAAAGAAACGCGAGAATAAAAATATGAAAGAGCATGTATACGGCCAAGTACGTTGGATTGCCAAGTGTCGCATCCAAACGGCTCCCCTGATGGAGAGAGAGCGTTCGTACCAATTGCACGATGCTATAGATGCTCACTATAGCGCTAGCGCCGATAGATGTATTCGCAAACCACCACCATAATCTTTGCGTATTAAGAACGGTCCCTGCCACGAGTACATACGCGCCCAAGTGCCAAATGGTGATGAGCCCCTCCATCCGTTCAAAATTGCTCCAAAAACTTTTATATATATTTTCGCCCAAAAAATCTGCGAGCGTGATAATGCCGACAAACGCTGATACTGCCGCAAACACCCATGAAAACCTCGGGCGATGCGACGAATCGCGATACGCCAGTATAAGCCATAGCGCAAAAACGATTTCAATGATAATCCGAAATGCAAAATTTTTTCCGGTTATAAACGGAAAAAACATTGACGGCACGACGATAAGCGGTATAAAAGGAACCAAAAAGATGCCTCCAATAATAATCCGCCGCAAGATAGTGTTTATATTCATAGCATTTAGTCTATCGTAAAACGCGCCCGGCTACAAGCAAGGCGCGTTTTTTAACAAAATCAAAAACGGAGCAGACGGCGCGGTGGGTTGGCAATAATATCAACCACACCGCAAAACAAAAGAAGTACGATCAACCCCAAAAAGATAAGAAAAAGATTGTATCGAATCACCCACCAATAGTTACTGAAACGAGACATAATTTCTCCTTTCCAAAGGATAGCGTGTTCATACTTTCTCTATATCAAAGTATAGTAAAAAAACCGCAGTTTGGATACCTCATAATATGCTACCACAGATTAGAAGGGCTCTTTATCGCCGTATTGTTTGAATGATTTACAAAGGTTCCTCCTTCGTGAGTTATCCACAACGAAGGAGGAACCTTTGTAAAACTCTTAAAAATCAATCGCCACAATCACCAAAGATTCGCGGGACTGGTAGTGGCAACATTATTATTTCCAAAAGTAATATTGGAAACTGAAATGGAATAATTGTTTGTCGTCGCCGTGTCCGCAGAAACTGCGAGCGTGTTGTCTGAAAAAATAACATCCGAAAGAATAATTGGCGAATTGAGATACGATAGCGCCGTTTTCATAAACTTAAAGACCGCGCCGGAAATATTTGAAGTACTGCCCGATTGCAATACCGTGCTTTGAATAATGCCCGTGGCGCCAGTGCTCGCGCCGTCGTTTGACGCATCGTTTCCATTCGAGTCGTCGTAAACTGAAGTAAAAGTAACAGGATGTTCCGCGGTGCTTTGGATAGACAAATGACCATTAACCAAAAGCCGCTCGTCTTTGAATTTTACGATCACATCCGGGTCAATCGCAAGAGTTGAACTTGCAAGAATAGTTACCGTGCCTGATTGTTTTATCAAATACGGCAGCGTATTTTGTTTTAGCGTCGTTGTCGCGTTTGTTTTGGTGATAGCGCTGGCGAGCGCGATGCCATTCCATGCGTTTCCAGACCCGCTATTGCCTGAAAAATAGCCGTCACCGATAACGCCGCTCGCGTAAATTGCTTCAGACGTGCTCGACGCAATAGTATTTGATGAGACTCGCGCTTCAGACGCAACCATATAAATACCGATAACATTATCGGAAAATTGATTGTTTTCTATCGTCGGCGCGCCGCCGGTGCTCATCACGCCTCCCATCCAAAAACCGGAACCGTTATGCTGAAATACTGAATTGGAAATAGTGGAACTTGCGGAGAAAAGCCGCAGACCGTGCATGCCTCCATACTCAAAAGTAGAGTGATTAATTGATGGCGAGGTATTTGCCAAATATAGATTGGCGGACGGCTGTCCTTGTCCGTCATAATATTTTCCACCATAACGAAACAGCGCGTAATCAAACACCGACGCATCGGAGCCCAACGCAAGCTCCACGCCATACCAATCTCTTTTGGCGGGAGCGGTTACGCTGCCGTCTTGATTGGTATCGCCACCATAAGCATCATCAAGAAAACTGGTGAAAATTATTTTGTCGCTTTCCGTGCCTTGCGCATTCAATGTGCCCGACACGGCAAGACGGGCATTGTTATAAAATTTAATGATGGCGCCGGGTTCAAGCGTGAGTGTCTTACCCGACTGCACAGTAATCGTGTCGTTATTTACCACATACGGACTTTTTGTTTTTTCAATAGTCATATTTTCTGTAATTGTCGGGTTGCCTTTGTTGAGCATGCGCGAAAAACTATTGTATGCTTTTGGAGTTCCGTTGAGCACACTGCCGTTTGTATCATATCCGTTACGGATAATGACCTGGTTCCGTCCCCAATTTGTCCAGTCGGTGCCAGCTACATTCACATCAAAACGTTCCATTGAACGAAAATCTGGACTGCCGCTTCCTTTTGCGCACCAAACATAGCAATACGAAATCTCATCTATTGTCGTTGTCGCACTGCTTCCGCTTTTTCGCGCGAGAATAAGATTTTCGCCATCATTACTCAAGCCATCTCCAAAACTTGTCCATAAGTCGGCGGTGATATCTTTCACAGGTGACTGCGTTGCCTCGTCAGTTTCTCCTGTATTTTTTCTTTCAATCAGATAATAGCCGCCGGCTGGAATGGAGCCGCTCAAAGAAATATACGGAGAGCCGTCTGCCGTGTAAATTATAAACTCTGAAAGATTCACGGTGCTTGCCGTTTTGTTGTACAGTTCTATCCATTCATCAGCTGTGGATGCGTTTGTCCCGCCCCACGCCACTTCATTTATCACCACAGGCGAGGTGCTTATTTCCGCAGTAATAGTTGTTGTTGCTGAAGCGTTGCCTGATGTATCAATCGCCGCAATCGCAAAAGAATAAGTTGTGTTGTTTGTTGCCGAAGCTGATGTTGAAGTCGCGGTCGTCGTGCTCACGGCGCCGTTTTTATTGATGACAAAGTGGCTGAAATCATTCGCTTCAGAAGATAACCACGAAATAGAGAGCGTTGTTGTCGCGACGAGACAGCCGCTTGAAGCAAGCGAGCTTGCGCATTCTGCAATTGCGGGCGCGGGTGATTGCGGCGCGATTGAATCTATAAAAAATGTCGTGCTTGTGGCGGCAGAAATATTGCCCGCGCCGTCGGTGGCAAAAAATTGCGCTGTCGTCGTGCCTTGATTAAAAGTAAGCGCAAGAGACCATTCACCTGATTGGCTGACAGTGGTTGTCGCCGATGATACATCAGAGTTTATGACACTTCCCGATTCGGCAGTCCCGCTAAAGATTATTGATGGGCTCGTAAAGGTTCGCAAAAAATCCGCCGGAGCGGTGATCGCGGGGGCGGATGGCGGGATGGTGTCTGTTGCTGTTTGTGCATTCGCCGAAGATGTGGTTTGTGTTGTTGCATCTCCTCCTCCGCCGAAGCCTGGTGTGACAATTATCGGAAGTGATACGCCGGGAACAGTTTTGTTTGCGGAAGCATTTTCAGTGTTAAGCACTGCATCCGGTGAACCGCCGACATATGCTTCATCAGAATTTTGGTTTTGATTGGTTTGTTCTTCGGTGCGCAAATTTGTGTTTTTCAGAGAAAAATCGGCAAGTGCAAAAGCAAGCGCTTGTGTTTCTTTTTCTGCCATCGCTACTTTTTGCTCAAGCGCGAGAAGCTCTTTGACAGGCGACACGACATCACTAACATCACTAGATGACAGAAGCACAGGTTGTTCTTTTGTGAGCGGTAAATCAAGCACTTCAGCCACCGCGCTTGATTGCTCTTTTGGTGATGTGTTAAAGACGCTCGCGAGAGTGTTGGCGACTGAAAATATTCCTTGCGCAAGAGTGCTTCCCGCTTGATGCGCTCCTTTTGCAACAGCAACAACAGTGCTTATACTTTTGCTTGCAACAGGGTCAGCAACGGCAAATATCGCGCCTTCTATTTTGTGTACGCGGGTCAGCTTGGGCGCTACGATACAGGGCATATTTTCGTCTATTCTATCATTGCTTTTTAATGCATCTAACGAAGCCGCTATATCAGAAACAACCTGACCGCCACGATATTTCAGATATACTTTCGCGAAATCATGCCCAGTAATATCATCGTCGGATTTTAATTTAATGTGAGTATTCGGCGGCATAATGCTTTTGAATGGAACATGCCCGACAACGCCGGCAATCACTTTATCCGTATCGGACGTGAGCCATTTTCCGCCGCCGGCAACACTGCTTGCCGGAGTCGCAACACTGTAAACACCCATTGATTCTTTTGAGACGCCAGCTTCTTGCTCCGCGACGGTATCATAAAAACTATTGGCATAAAAATTGCCCTGTGAATGGGCAACGAGAAGGAGTTTTTGAGTACGAACTTTTTCACTTGCTGATTTAAGCATTTCCACGAGGTCATAGTCTGTCACTGTCTCCTGGTCAAACAACCCCTGTTCTATGGATTTTATAACGTCGCCGATACCGCCGAGGTGCGGTGGGTTGAGGAGAAAGTCAATAATCAATTTTTCTCCTTTGTAGGTATTCTTAAAATAATATTTTAAAGCATCTCTGTTTGAAATAGCTGCGTTTTCATCAGTAAAGACACCATTAATTGTATTGATTGTATAACCCTCAGAAGAACAAGCTTCGCCAGACGTTTGAGCGAAAACTGTAAATGGAGAGAAGCTAACGAAAAAAGCAACTGCAATTATTTTAAATTTTATTGAAAAATGGTTCATAAAATCCTAATTTGGTAATGCAAAAAGATTAATATCGCATATCTCATTTTCTGATTCACTATAACTACCTACATACTGAACAAAATCTTTTCTGGCATTTTGTCGGTCCAGTGTATTTCTTTGCTTATTTTCTACAAACCCATGCAACTTATCTCCAATTTCAAGAAATTTTTTTATATCATCTCGTGAAGTTATTTCCCCAACGCAATAATGTGCCCTGCTCTGCTCTCTCACAACTTCAGTCACCGTCTCCGTATTCACAATCGGCTGTATCACCTCCATCTGCAATGCCAGCGCATACTGAAGCAAAACCGCCCGTGTCTTTGCCGAGTTCGGATATTCTTTAAAAATCTCCAGCTCAACATCATCACGGATCCCGTTTTGATTCGCGTCAACGCCGGCAATAGTTTTATCCGCATCTGCCCCTGGGTCAGGCGGCAAATTCTTCCCCATCACATCATCAAGCGTAAGTTTTGTCGCGTGAATTTTTGCGACTTGTTCTTCCGTCTTTTGCAGATTGTAAAAATAAAACATGCGCACAATGACCAACAAGGCGTAAGCACTGGCAATGACCGCAAGAATAATCAATAGTATCTTTTTTGTTTTTGACATAGTATGAACCGCGATTATCTTGCTTGCTCAACCACCGGAGTAGCCGGTGTTGACGTATCTTGCACTCCCAAAAAGAAAACGGCGACCACGCCTATAGCGATAATCGCAAGAAACCCGAGTACGAATTTTATAAACGTAGAATTAAAAAATTTCATATAATACCAATCAGCTAATCAATCTAAACAGTTTACCACAAACCAAAATTACAAAAGTTTACAAAGGTTCCTCCTTCGTTGTGGATAACTTGTTATATTTACAAAGGTTCCTCCTTTGTAAATATAACGTTGGTATTGAATTCAGATATTAAATTGCCAATGTCATTTAACGTCTTGAAGTGTTCCGGGAAAGAATCTTTGTTTAAAATAGAACTTTCCGGTCTATTTTTTACAAAATAATCACCATAACTAGAGTAGTGATAATTAGACAAAAAAGACTTTGTTTTTGCCAGGTTGGCGATGCCCATCTCTTTCCAATCGGGATTAGCAATCTTTATCGGATTTAGATGAATATATGAAAAAAGCCAATTAAAATACGGCTCATTATCAACATATTTTGCTTTGAAAGACCCCTCAAAAAGCGTGCCGGTTCTATCATGCTTCCGATTAAAATACATAGAGTACGCCGTGGCAATCTTTTTCATAAAAGTACTAATGCCCAAATGCTGTTTTTCATAAATAAGTATATGAAAATGGTTTGGCATAAGGCAATATGCCCCAATATCAACAAGTGTTGATATTTTTTCTGTGGTAAACAAATTTACGAAGGAGGAACCTTTGTTAAAATAATCCCTCATATCAACCGCTTCAGAATTGTTACATAAATACAAAAGAGCTAAAAAGCGCCTATAATCATGCTCGTCTTCGAAAATAATTCTTTTATCAGTACCTCTATTGTAAAGATGGTAATAATTACCGAGCGTAAATGATATTTGTCTCATTGGTGATATTATTGTTATGCTTAATTTATCGTTATTTTTACAAAGGAGGAACCTTTGTAAGTTATTCACATATTATCCACAACGAATGAGGAACCTTTGTAAAGACTTTGTAAAAAGCCTCATAAATCAAAGAGCGGAAATACGCTGTTTTAGTTGATCTTGCAATTTTGTATCGTTTGATTGCATGGCTACATCAAGAGCCTCTTGATAGTACTTTTTTGCGGAAGTTTTATCCCCTTGCCCTGCGTAATACTCGGCGAGTGTTGAGAGAAGAAGTATGTTTTTAGGGTTATTTTTCAATCCTTCAAGCAAGATACCGTCTGCCAAATTCGCTTTTTCTACATAAGAGAGCGAGTACAGCTCATGCATGCCGATATACGATGGAATAGAGTTTGGTTTTACACTTATCGCTTTTCTAAAAGCAGATTCAGATTTTGCAAAATCATGTATTTGATAATGGTAGAAATTGCCCAAATTGATGTACGGCACATCATGTTCAGGCCACTGTTTGGTCATGAAAACCCATATTTCTTCGGCCCCCATATTGTCGCCAATCAATTTGCGGTACGATGCAAGATCAAGCCAGCTGCCAAAAAGCCCAGGTTCTGCTGCAAGCTCTTTTGCCAATTCAGCAATTTTGGTTCGGGCCATAGTTTCCGTCTCTGGAGCAAGCGCCGATAAAATAACGACTGGTCGCGCCAAATCAGGAAGCGGGGCGAGCAGTTTCGTAGATTTTTCTGAATTTGCTGTATTTGTCTCTCCTAAATTTGCGGTTTTATTTAAGCTGCCCACTGTTTCTGGTGTAGTCGTCGCCACATCAATAGGGACTATTTGTGGCTTATTAATAGTATTTTTATATACAGCATAACCAACAACAGTAGCTGCAAAAATAATCAAGAAAATAAGTATTTTTTGGCTTTTCATATCTAACAAGCATAGCAAAAACATAGATATTTACAAAGGAGGAACCTTTGTAAGTTATTCACATATTATCCACAACGAAGGAGGAACCTTTGTAAGTTGGGCAACGCAAAACCCCCCGGCTCCGAAGAGCGGGGGGGTTGCGTGAAGGCATTGCCTTCGCTTTAGCTTCTATCTCGTCCGTTGTTACACGGAGTTCGACCGAGAGAAACTAGTTAGATTGAATAGGTATGTGTTACAGAATCCATGTTTGATGTTGGCAACCCCGGTACCAAGTATCCGTTTGTCCAATCGAAGTCCGTAATCAATTCTGATGACGTCGTTGAGATTGGTGACCAGATAAAGTCGTCATTGATATCGTTGTCAACACCAGTTGCGCCAAGTTCTGTACCCGCAACATCCATCAAAGTTGTCGGCACTGCCGCATCTCCTTCTAGCTGAACAGTGATTTGCTCTGAACCGGTAGTCGTCCGCAAGTTGCCAACGGTTGCTTTCAATTCAAAGTATCGTGTTGCGCCAGATGGGACTTTGTATGTCGTCGTGGCTGAAGCCTTGTCTGGATAGATCTCAACGATAGTTGGGCGCTTTGCATCTGATGAATCGTCGGCATTTGCACCGAGACCATTGATGTATTTATTTGCGTTAACCAAACCGTCTGAAGAGAATGTCGTATCCGGACTTGAGAATCCAGAATCAGTGAAGGCGTAGAGACCGTAGGCTGAAGTGGTCGCTGATACGGATGATGAGCCCATAGTAAATGTCCATTTACCAAGCGCAATGTCTCCACTATTAGCGGTTACACTGAAGCGGTACAATCTATAACCTGAACTGTTCTGAAGAGTCTGGCTTGGAGGATTAATCTTCGCAAACGTTGGGTATGCTTTGAAGATTCGTACTCCTGAAGGAGTTACGTCTCCAGACGTACCCGCAATGTTTGTGCCTCCTGCGACACCGACACCGTAGTTACCGTTTGCAAGACCGTTTGCTCCACCATCGTAAGCAACAATGAGCAAATCTCCTGATGCCGTCAAAGGACCAGTGACTGCTGATATACCGGAAATCGTACCTTTAATAGTCATTGTCTTAGACCCGCCCTGTGGAACACGGAATGCTCCTGATGCAATGTCTGATGATGTCGCGTTATCGCCATTGTTTGAGAACGTTGCTGTTCCAACCTGTGTGTTGCCATTCCACATTGTTACCTGGCTACCAACCAAGTCGATAGCTGTATTTCCTGCAGGGGTTGCGAGCTTGAACGCCACTCTCCTGATATCAATATCTTCAGACGTTGCTGTAAATTTGATTTTCAAGAGTGTTGCTTCGGTTCCTGGAGATACGATTGTATATCCCGGTGTTGAATCATCCGCAACTGTGTATGAACCGCCTGTAGTCATTGTCATTGTCTGTCCGGCGCTGTTGTTTACTGTAATTGCTGAAGCTGAAGTTAAAGCTTGTCCTGACTGTACGCCTGTTGCTGACTGTGAAGCATCTGCGTTTGCAGAAATACCCCACTGGTACTGGTCAGTCGTTGTTGTTGCTGAAGTGTTGCAGTTCAAAGACAAGGTCTTTACCGTTCCTTTTGGAATAACAAATCCATTGTCAAATGTGAAGCTCGTTGAAGATGCTGTCGCTTGCGTCTGTGCCGCTGTTGGGTTTACCAAGTTTGAGCCAGTCTGCAATGCGGTTGCGCCATCAGAAAGCCCGCAGTTTGTAAGGTTTGATGCTGTTCCAGCTCGCGTATTCAATGCCAATTTTACTGAATTGAAACGAATATCATCGCCTGATTGTGACGCGTCAAACTGATACTTTGCGAAGTTGAATGAACCACCAGCAACTGCAGTCTGCGCCAATGGCGTTGAAAGTACGCTGATGGTGACCACCGGCGCTTTCACCGTCATTGTGTTCATCGTGATTGCAGATGAAGGTGTCGGGGTGATTGAATTACCAGTTGATTGACCTGTTACCGTGCCCCAACCGCTTGGTGTCGTTGATGCTTGTACAGTGTCATTGCTCGTGTAATCAGTGCTCAATTTACCTTTCAAGGTGTAGAGTCCCTTTCCAACCGGGAAAGTAACCGTATCAGTGAAGCTAAATGTGCCTGACTGAGTTACTGATGAGGAAGTATTTGCTCCATCAACTGGACCGGCAACAATATTGCCATTTGGACCAACTATGGTGACGTTTGTAATGTGGGCTACCGTATCTCCTACTGAGTTTGCAGTAAATGTCATGCTCGAAACAGAGATTGGTTCGCCTTTAACATCAACATTGAAACCTCCCAAAACTTGGTTTGCTGTGTTGATTGAAATGTTTTGCGCGCCAACGCTTGTTGCCGCTTCTACTGTCAAGCTGCCGTTTGAAACCGTTGCCTGATATGCGTCATACCATGGGTTTGTGCTTTCGTGGAACGCACCGTCATCTGATCCTGAAGTATCGGTACCGTTAGGAGGCGTAATTCCATATCCATACGTTTCACCCGTTACGTATAGGTCTGTCCTCTTGTAGAGATCAAAGTCTATCGTACGAGCAGAACCGCCCAAGATATCACCTTTGATGTAGATTTCTTTTGAGGCTCCTTTGTCAACAACGAGGCCTTCGCCAAATGTTGTTGTGTAGTATTTACCATCTGAAGAGACAACTACATCGTATGATGTTCCGTCAACGTATGTTTTTACATTTCCAATGTCAGCAGTCGCCGCTGAACCAGACTGATTCCATCTAATTGAATGAACGCGAACTTTTTCTGCTGAACCTGCCGTTACTTTGACTGATGAGAAAGTGTAACCTGCTGTTCCAATTTCTTTTGAATTGCTTGCGCCAGGGTCAAGCGGACCTGCTGCCATCGTTACCGTGCCGATTGAAAGCGAGTTGTTTATTGTGTGTCCCGCGCCGGTGATAGGAAGAGAGCCTGAAACTGTTGCCGAGGTGTTAACCGCTACAACAGAAAGACTTGCAACCTGTCCTGCGTATGAACCCAAACTTGAACCCATGTTTCCTGCAATCGTCATCGTGCGAGAGGTTCCCGCCTTTACAACGAAGGCATCTCCTACCGTTGCCTTGTGGTCAGAGTTCAAAGTCTTTTCAATACCGAGCTGTGCGCCGTTTTCATCCAAAAGGACGATTCCGGCAAATACTGCGTCATTTGCAAGACCTGTGCGCTCAATCACTACGCTGTTTACTGTCACATCACCATCAAATCCTGCGGTGAGAGTAACTTTAGTAAACGGAACGCGTGCCGCACTAGCTGGTGCGAGCGATGCCGCTGGCTGGTCTGCCGACACAACCGACAATCCTGTCCCAGGAACACTTACAACCGGAGTTGAAGGTGTTGACGGGGTTGAAGGAGTTGAAGGTGTCGTTGCAACGCCGCCCATCGTGTTTAATTTTGCCCGTGTTGAGGCGCCGACAAAGCCGGTACCATTTGAAAGACCAACTGGGGTCAAAATATCTGAAGCGTATTTCTCTTGGAATTTGATAACTGCCGCTTTGGTCGCTGGACCAAAGAATGAAGTCTCATTTCCCGGAGAACCTACTCCGCTGACCGCGACTTTCGTGTCAGCGCTCATGTTCAACACTTTCTGAAGATTCATCACATCGGTTCCTGTAGAACCTACTTTAAGGTTTACCGCGAACGTGTATGAACCAACCGAAGCGCTGCCTCCTGTCATTGTTGAAAGTTGTGCTTGGAGTGCCGAGATCGTTGCAAGCAAGCTGTTGATTTGAGCGGTAAGCTCTTCAACCGTTGCCGCCTGTGCGGGAACAAATACTGCTCCCATCATCATGAGCCCCGTTGCAATGCTTGCGAATCCAGCAATCACTTTTGAGAATGAAGATTTTCTAATTTTACTCATAATTTATTTAATTACTAATGAATCCATAATTTTGCGAATGTTCATCTATGAAACACCTTGCAAAAAAATGGCTTGGCGTACTTATTTTTTATTGTTAATTTTTATTGTTAATTTAATAAAAATAATAAAAAATAGTGCGCCGCTTTTATTATTGTATCGTTTCGTATCATCTTGATACAAAACGCGTCCGACCAGTTACCTATTAAAAATATTCAACCGTTCGTGTCCCCGCTTTGACCCGCCCCAAACAAATACGACGAAGCAAGGTGGACAAACGAACAAATTGAAAAATCTTTCGCTAATTTGCTAATAAAGGTTCCTCGTGGCAAGCCCCCGAGGTATTAACCTATATTTCGTCTTCGCTCGTACGAAATGAGAATTGCGATTCTCATTTCGCTCCTCGCTAGCCGAAATAATTTTTTTAACGTTGTCTGTTTTTGTTGTCTAATTTATTTTGTTTTCAAGGTTCCCACCGCTATGCAAAATACTCAAAAATTTCTTGCGTCATTCTAACCTTAAATCCACTAATCTGAAAAATCCGCAAAAAACTTTTTGCCGTCATTATCAATTATATGCTGAATTTAATAACCTGCAAAATATTTAATGTGGATAACTTTCTATATCATTTCGGAACCGCCTATTTACTTTTATCCCTTGAATTTCGCGACAAAAACACATCTTTTTGCATACTTTTATACATTTCTCTAGTTATACAACACTATACTATGCAGGCAAAAAGGTCAATATATACATATATTAGACGCCCGATAAATGATAAAGCATTGGCATTGACCACTTAAACGTCCGACCTCTGCAGTGGTAAAACATCGGCATTGGCCATAAATAAAGGAATTACCACATCAGATGTCGGACGTCTCGTTACCACATCAGAGGTCGGACGTCTTAAGAGACTAAAGAATACCTGCTCCACCGCCGTTCTCCGTTTTTTTTTAAGATTCCTTTCTGCACCAGATAAATCAAGTCGCGCTGTAATGTTTTCTCACTGCACCCACTAATACGGTTAGATATGTCTTTAATATTCACATCACTATTTGTGTCTTTTATAAGCTGTACGATTGTTTCTTTCCTTTCTTCTTGAATGACATTTTCTTTTGTTTGTGTATCAAGCGCTTTTTCAACTTTTTCTGTGCCCTGTTTTTTTATTGCAATGAACCCACGATTTTCATTATTTAATAATTTTTTTTCTGCTTGTCCTTTATCAATAGTATGTCTTTTATCATGTCCTTTAGATTTAACTGTCCCGAAATTGTCGATAGACAACATATTATCTTTTTCAAAAAAATGATTACCAAATACAACTTCTGTCCCGGAGTAGCAAAAATAATCACGGCGAGATTCAAGAAATGAACTTAGATTTAGATATTCTTTTTGAAGAATGTTTGCATTCATTTCAGAAACAACACCGCTCGTTCTGGCAATTCGCAAAAAAGCATTAGTCTCCTCTATGTTTGTTAATACCATTAAAAAGACATTTTCTTTGGCGTCTTTCTTGATGGGGGCCGTACAAGAAAATATATCGGACAAAATTATCAGTCCTTTATTTCGTAATAATGTCTTTAACGGTTCTGATGGCGGGATGAGGTCAGAGACAAGATAAAGCGCGGAGGTTAAACGCTCCGCCATTTTTACCGCAAAATCAATAACATCCTTGCTTGAATCGCGGTATGACACTATGTCTTTTATATTTTTTGCAAACATATTTTATTGTGTCCTTTATTTTTGTCTTTAATAAATTTTTGTGAATTGAAATATTTATGGGAGTAATTTTCGTATACATGTCCATTATATATAAGGCACTCTAAAATAAAAGTCTTTTTGAGCAACATGAAATAACAAAGTAACGCTGTAAAGAGCCGCGTCCTGATATTTTTTGTTTCCACAAGAAATGTCGGTTTCTTTATGTTATGATGGGGTATATTTTGATAGAAAATATGGCAAAGAAAAAACCTGAACATCCGATAAAAATAAATTTTTTAAATACCTTAAAAGAGGAGACGAGGCGCAGTATGCTTGCCATTTTATTTTTTGCCATGGCTTTTCTTTTTCTGCTTGCGTATTTCAACGGCGCTGGTCCGGTGGGAGAATTTATCTACGCCACGCTGGGAGGATTTCTTGGTATCGGCTTTTCTCTTCTGCCGATTTTATTTTTTCTTTTGGGAGTCTCTGTTGTCAGAGCGTCCACATCGGATATTGCGGCGCCCATCACGGTTGGTTCTCTTTTGTTTATTGTCTCGGGATTGGGGCTGGCTGGCATGATAGCGCCGGGGGCAGGCGGGGGCATCGGCGACGCGATAGCCAACACGCTCATTTCTTTTTTTGATATATACGCCACGGCAATTATTTTGGGAACCATCGCCGCCATTTCCATATTTCTGATTTTTGATACTACCCCGCCGCTATCTCTTTTGTTATTTTGGAAAAGAAAAAATAAAGATGAAGATACAGCGATTCTGGTAAACGGAAATCAATTGGGAGAAGAAGCAGAACTTTCAGAAGAAGAGGCGGCTACCGATGATATGGTCAGCCAGAAAACAGAAAGTGGAAGTGAAACTAAAGAAACCGACAATACAGACGCCATGCGAATCATCGCCCCTCTTTCCAAACAATCTTCAAAAAATGGAGGCGAGCTTGCATTTGCGGTTCAAATGAAGCGTGGATCTTCTCCATATTCCCCGCCCCCGCTTTCCATTCTTGAATACGACCGCGGGAAACCTGGCGTCGGCGATATTAAAGCAAACGCGAATATCATCAAGCGCTCGCTCCAGAATTTCGGCATTACGATTGAAATGGATGAAATTTCTATTGGACCATCAGTTACCAGATACGCGTTCAAGCCGGCAGAGGGGGTGAAACTCTCGCGTATTGTCGGTCTGCAAAACGATATCGCTCTGGCTCTTGCCGCGCACCCGCTTCGTATTGAAGCTCCGATTCCAGGGAAGTCTCTCGTCGGTATTGAGATTCCAAACAGCATTAAAACGACCGTCGGTCTCGCCACTCTCCTTTCCGCAAAAGAATTTACCGAAAGGTCAAACCATCTCCTGTTTTCTCTCGGCAAGGATATTTCCGGAAAAGCGCATTTTGCCGATTTGGGCAAAATGCCGCATCTCTTGGTCGCCGGCACCACCGGCTCCGGAAAATCGGTTATGATTCACACGATTATCACCTCTCTTTTGTATAGAAACTCACCGGAAATTTTGAAATTCATCATGATTGACCCCAAGCGCGTAGAATTAACGCTCTACAATTCCATTCCGCATCTCTTGACTCCTGTCGTTACCGACCCTAAAAAAGCGATTCTCGCGCTCAAATGGGCGACTAAAGAAATGGAGCGGCGATATGATATTTTGGAAACGGAAGCCGTGCGCGACATAGACTCATACCACAATACGGTCTTGAAACCGGCGCTTGAGAAATTAAAAAATCAAAAAACAGAAGAGATTGACGAAGGGGAACTCCCGGAAACAATGCCGTATATAGTCATTATCATTGATGAACTCGCCGATATCATGACTTCGTACCCGAGAGAGCTTGAGTCGTCTATCGTGCGCCTTGCCCAAATGAGCCGCGCGGTGGGGATTCACCTGGTTCTTTCAACACAGCGGCCGTCGGTTGATGTTATTACTGGCTTGATTAAAGCAAACATACCGGCAAGAATCGCACTGCAAGTGTCGTCGCAGATAGATTCCCGCACCATTCTTGATACAAGCGGCGCAGAAAAACTTTTGGGTTCCGGCGATATGCTTTTCCTTTCCGGAGAAATGTCAAAACCGAGGCGGCTCCAGTCAGCATTCATTTCTGAACAAGAGGTGAAAAAAGTGACGCAATATATAAAACAGCACGCGCGGGGTGAGGTAGCGGACGACATCAATCTCACCGCGGGGACAATGCATAGCCCGGCTTCTATTTTTGACGCGCTGGAAGATACTTCAGAAAATGGCGATGATGATGATTTGTATGAGGAAGCGCGAGAAATAGTGGTTCACGCCGGCAAGGCATCAACATCGTATCTTCAACGAAAACTTAAGGTGGGGTATGCGCGCGCGGCGCGCCTCATGGATATGCTTGAGGAACGCGGCATTGTTGGACCAGCCGATGGCGCGAAAGCGCGCGAGGTGCTCGCCTCTCATACTGATAGCGGTTATGGCGCCGATGAAGAAGAGGGCTCCTCTGCTTAAAACAAAAAATTTTATCCCATATATACGCTGTTATGCCATACGCGCAAAATACACGAACAATGCTATACATAATGCTTACAACCGTTTGTGCTATAATAATCTTTGCCTATGCGTACTATCAGATGCGTGATTTTTTAACCGGTCCTGTAATCGCCATAGCCACGCCACAAAATGGCGAAACATCGCGCACTGAGTTTGTCACCGTATCTGGGAACGCACAGCGCATTTCAGGCATCACATTGAATGACCGCAAAATTTTTACCGACACGAACGGGCTATTTTCAGAAATGGTAGTGTTATCACCCGGATACAATGAAATTGAAATTTCCGTGAAAGACCGATTTAATAGAGAAAAAACGGCATTATTAGAAGTAGTTTACCGTTAAAAAGTTAATAGACATGAAAAGTAAAACAACAGAGACAAAAGACATTCGCGCAACGAGCGTTGACGAAACGCTTCGCGCCATCCGCACCAAATTTGGCGAAGACGCGATTATGAAATTGGGCGACAAGCCAAAAGTAAACATCGGAGCAATTCCCACCGGCTCTATTTCTCTTGATTACGCGCTCGGTGTCGGCGGACTCCCCCGCGGACGCATCATTGAAATTTTCGGTCCTGAATCATCTGGGAAAACCACGCTCACATTGCATGTCATCGCGGAAGCGCAAAAAAAAGGCGGTGTCTGCGCGTTTATAGACGCGGAGCACGCCATGGACCCAGAATACGCAAAAAAATTGGGTGTTAATACAAACGAGCTTCTTATTTCACAACCCGACACCGGAGAGCAGGCGCTTGAAATCACCGAATCGCTCGTTCGTTCCGGCAAAATTGATGTTATTGTCATAGACTCTGTTGCGGCCCTTACTCCAAAAGACGAGATTGAGGGAGAAATGGGAGCGCATCATGTGGGCAAGCAAGCGCGGCTCATGTCGCAGGCGCTCCGCAAGCTCACCGCCATAGTCGACCGAAGTAAAACGATTGTCATTTTCATCAATCAAATCCGCATGCAAATCGGCGTCATGTTCGGCAATCCGGAAACGACCCCCGGAGGGAAAGCGCTAAAGTTTTATACTTCTGTGCGCATTGATATCCGCCGCACAGCGCAAATTAAAAAAGGCGACGAGGTTGTTGGCAATCGCGCGCGCGCAAAAGTGGTAAAAAACAAAGTCGCCGCTCCGTTCAAATCAGGAGAGTTTGACATAATGTACGGCGAAGGTATCTCACGCGAAGGAGAGCTACTGGCACTTGGAGAAAAATACGGAATCGTAAACAAATCCGGTTCATCGTACTCGTATGGCGATATAAAATTAGGCCGCGGCTATGATGCCTCGCGACAATTCTTGAAAGAAAACACAAAAATCTCAAACGAGCTTGAAAAACAGATTCGCGGAAAATTGGTGGAACAGTAGAAAACTCCTAGAGCATTTTCAAAAACTCTTTTTCGGAGAGGATGGTGATACCCAGTTTTTGTGCTTTGTCATATTTAGAGCCTGGATCAGCGCCAGCGACAACGTACGACGTTTGAGAAGAAACTGAACCGGAAACATCTCCGCCAAGTGCTCTGACGCGCTCTTTCGCGACATCACGAGAAAGCGATTCAAGGGTGCCGGTCAGGACGAACGTTTTGCCGGATAACGCGCCGCTCTTTTTTTTGTGCGTCATTTTTTCTATTGTCACATGCTCCAAGAGCCGTTTTAGCAATGCTTGATTTTTCTTTTCCTTAAACCAGTCTTTAATTGAACGCGCGACAACGCTACCGACACCATCCACTTTTTCCAGCTCCTCGGATGTTGATTTTTCTATCTTTTCAAGCGTGCCGAATGCTTCCGCCAAATCTATCGCCGTCTCCTCCCCCACCTGTCCGATGGAAAGCGCGACAATGAATCGCGAGAGCGGGATTTTTTTTCGCGTGGCAATCGCGCCTACCAGATTTTTTGCGGCTTTTTCGGCAAATCCTGGCAATCCTATTAAATCCCCTTCTTCAAGTGTAAAAATATCGTCATAGGCGGTGATTAAATTGTTCTCCAAAAGCAAGTCAATTATTTTCGGGCCAAGTCCGTCAATATCAAACGCGTGCTTCCCGACAAAGTGGTAAAATTTCCGTTTCTGTTGCGCGAAAGAATTTTTATTTACACACCGATGCGCCGCTTGTCCAGGGATACGCTCTATCGGCCCGTCACATGCCTCCACGTATGCGGGAAACACATACGGCTTTTCTTTGCCGCTTCGCGCTTCTTTCACCACCACGACAATATCGGGAATGACATCCCCCGCTTTTTGAAGCACTACTGTATCGCCAATGCGCACATCAAGCCGCTTGATTTCGTCTTCGTTGTGGAGCGTCGCGCGCGACACGATGCTTCCAGCGACCGATACCGGCCACAAATGCGCCACAGGAGTGACCACGCCCGTCCGCCCCACCTGAAGCGCGATATCCTCCACTACCGTCGTCACTTGCTCTGCCGGAAATTTATACGCAATCGCAAAGCGCGGCGCTTTGCCAGTGAAGCCAAGCACATCCTGATAATTCTTTTCATTCACTTTTACCACCACGCCATCTATCCAATAATTTTCTTTTTTTGCTTTGGTCCGCCACTTTTCGCGAAAAGAAATTACTTCGTCAATGTCTTTGCACTGCTCAAAATACGGATTCACCCAAAATCCGAGATTTTTCAAACGCTCTAATTCTTCAATTTGCGTTTTTGGAAAATCGTCTGATTGCGCGATATCATACACAAACATCTGAAGCTTGCGCGATGCGGCAATTTTTGAATCAAGCTGGCGGATGCTCCCCGCAGACACATTCCTCGGATTTGCAAAAAGAGCCTCTCCTTCTTTTTCGCGCGCTTTATTGAGCGCGAGAAAATCGCTTTTTTTCATCCATACTTCCCCTTCCACAATAATATCAACCGGTTCCGTTAATGTGAGCGGCACAGTTTCTATCGTGCGCACGTTATGTGTCACATCCTCGCCAAAGACACCGTCGCCACGCGTGGCTCCAAGAACGAGCATGCCCTTTTTATAAGTGAGCACCACTTTCAGACCATCTATCTTTAATTCCGTGTCGTACGAAGGAGCAGCGTCCCCGCCAAAATCCTCTTTCAGAAACCGCTTCACCCGGGCGTCAAAATCACGCATGTCTTCTTCTGAAAAAGCATCGTTAAACGACCACTGCTCTACCTCGTGGCGCACTTTTTTTAATTCTGGCAGAGGTTTCCCGGCCACACGCTGTGATGGAGAATCCTCTGTAATTAAGTCGGGATATTCGCTTTCAATTTGGGAAAGTTCGTACTTGAGCGAATCAAGCGCCGCATCTGAAATTTCCTGACGGTCTTCCGCATGATAAAGAAAACGATGATAATTAATCGCTTTGCGTAATTGCTCCAGACGCTTTTTTGCTTCCGTTTTAGTCAAGTGCTCCGACATATATTTTTAATATGTTACCCGCAATGCCCGCTCTACTCGCCGCGGGTCATCAAGATTGCACGTGTTGTGTCCGCGCGATGTCACTACAATTTGCGACGGCGCGGTTTTATCAACCGTCACCTCAGCGCACGCGCCATTGGACAGCGGCAAAGAAAACGTGCTGATGTCTCCGCCTCCGACAAGCATATTGGTGTTCGCGCAAGTGATTGCGTGTGTCGTAGAAGTTGAAAACGCTTTCCCCTGAATATCCCAGTAGAGTGCGCATTCAGTCCCCGCGTCTGCGGCATAAAAAGCCAATTGGGAATCACGCACTGACGAAGAGATGATGAGTTCTTTCAGCGTAATGGCGTGCAAACCGATACCGATGGATAACACGATGCTTGCCACGAGCACGGCATAGAGCAATACAAATCCGTTATTATTGGTTGATGGCAATTTTATATATTTCATGTTTTGGATTTCTCAAGTATTGAGTTTTTATTTGTGCCAATTAAACAAGGTTTCTTCCAGCGTCAGCGTTCTGGCGGCTAGCGCGCCGCGTTTCCAAGCGACAGTTGAAGACACGATGACCTCTTCCCCGGGCACCACCTGCGTGACCGTAATAGTCCTGGTAAAATTGGTTCCGCTCCAGGATGCATCATATCCGTATACACCGGTAGCGCTGTCGTAGCGAACGATTGGGCACGCGCCGGAACAGGCGCTTATCGTATTGTCCGGCGAATCAACAAAACACGAGTTTGAAAGACAGGCATCTATTCCAACAAGCCAGTCAACACGAGAAAGAGCGTTTGAATCCCGCAGATTACGAATGTATTCCAATCCTTCTTGCGCTAGAAAAAACGCCGTTGCCTGATCGCGGGCATATGTCGCAAGCGCTATTCCATTTGCGGCAATGGTCATAGGCCCCAATATTGCCGTTACCAGAATAGTAATGGCAACAAGCGACTCTATGAGCGTGAAGCCGCGTTGAATTGTGCAATTATTATTTCTTTTTTTTAATTTTATTTGAAACATATTCTTGATTAGCTTATTAGCTTGTTAGGTTTTAGCTTTTTAGGAATTCCACTGTCACATAAAAAGCTAACAAGCTAAAACCTAAGAAGCTCCGCCTATGAATCAATCAATCGCTCCGACACCGTAGTCTGCAAATGAAATTCTGATACCAGTCCCTTGCCTGCTTCTGCCGTGCCGCCGACAAGCAATAATATTTTCGGTTGTTTCCCGTCTAACGCGGGCGCACCGCTCACATAAAACTTCAGCGTGGAAATCGTAATATCTGGAGAAGTCATGCCGAGAAAGGTGTCTCCGGAATCGGTTGATTTTTGTATCTGACCGTTTATCAGACGAAACACGATTTGGTCGTTACTATTCGCGCTTGAGCCGCTTGCTCCCTCAAAAGCAATGTAATCAGAACCGGTAACCGAACAATCTTGCGCTGAAGTAATGTCTCCGGTATCTCCACAATGATAGACACTGCCGGTACGCAAGGTGCGTGAAATATTCTCCAGCGCAAAATTTAGATTGTCCATAAGCGCGCGCATTGACTGGATTTTCCGGTTTGAGTCGTTGATACTGATGAGCGCGCCTATGGTAATGAGAACCACTACGGTAAATACTGAAATAGAAACCATTATTTCAATGAGCGTAAAACCGCGTTTTGTTCTGCATATGTTATTTCTTTGGTTTAATTTTATTTGAAACATACATTTAGCTTGCTAGCTTCTTGGGTTTTAGCTTGTTAGGAACGTGGTTTTACTAACCTAAAAACCTAACAAGCTAAAAAGCTGGGTTATTCTATGCTTATCTGTCCGTTCGCCCACACCACAACCGTTTTTTGCGCCGTTTCACGGGCGGCGCTTAAAATAATTTCCGCGTCGGAATACACTTTTGAAACTCCTCCCAAAACACCGATAATGGACGCGTCTGGATTCGGACGCGTAAATGCAATATCAAGCGACGAGAGCCCGCATTCAGCTGTCGGGTCATTTATGGTCTTGCCGTCTGTTTTCACATTCCCGCATAGACGCGCGATGTTTGCGTTGGATTGTATGTTGAATACTTCCAGACATTCCGTGCCGGCGACGCCGCAGGAAATTCCATTGTACTGCTTATCCCCGCCTGTGATATCGGCAAACAGCACAAAAGAATCAGTGATGGAGGAATTCAAAAAAACGCCATACGAAGGAAAGGTATTCGACCCCGCGCCAAATTCTCGGACATTTTGTCCGTATGTTTGCGCTTGCCGTATTGAAACGGCAATTTCGTTTGCAAGCGTTCCAAGAGAAACGGTATTTAAAAATTTTTGATAATTTGCCAGAATGAGCGAAGTCATGATAACAAAAATACCGACAGAAACAACCATTTCAATCATGGTAAACCCCGACACCAAACATGGCGTTGTGCTTTTATGTCGCTTCATGTTATGGAGAGAGTATTTGAAGACGGTAAGACGCCTATACAATCTCTTTGTTTTCAAGAAAGCACGCGACATGACGCCATGTTGTGGTGTGTGGGTAAACCCCGCATTCGCATTGCATTGCTGGTTTGTATGTTTATCCATAAAAAGAGAGAAGTGAAATGACGGTGCCGATATGAAACCGTAATAAAAAAGAGGTCAGCGCGCCAAACGCAAGAAACGGCCCGAATGGAATCTCACTCTTCAGTGTAAAATAGTTTCCGCGTAAAAACAATGCGCGCATTTTGCTTGCCGCGATAAGCAATATCCCGACAATCGCTCCCGACCACACAGCTATAAGAATAGCGAACGTGCCATGCGTCGGGCCCAAAAGCCACCCGATAGCAAGCGCTAATTTTGCATCGCCAAGTCCGATAACGCGACCACGTGAAAAAATCCAAAGGGCTCCAAAAAACAGAAAAAAAACAATTCCTGTAATAAGGGCTGAAGTGTCAAATGCAGTTCCTGCAGTTCCGGTAAAAAGTCTCACGCCAGCCAAAAGAATGAGCGGGTACACGAAACCGTTTGGAATAATAGTATGCCGAATATCATACACTGAAATGATAAGAAACAAGATTGAGATAAAAAGCGCGTACACAAAGGAAACAATATCAAAACGCGACACTGCCCAAAACATCTCTGTTGGAGCAATCGTATTCCGAGCAAAAAAGGCGGCAAACAGAGAAAGAAAGATTAGGCCGGTTACTAATTCCACTATCGGATATTGCCATGAGATGGCGCTTTTGCAGACGCTACATCTGCCTTTTTGAATAATAAAACTCAAGAGCGGAAAAAGTTCTTTCCACGAGAGTGTCTTTCCGCAAGCAAAACATTGGGACCTTCCTCCGAGAGAGCGGCCGCTATGATACCGCGCTATTATCACATTTAAAAAACTGCCGATAATAGTTCCGAAAATAAATATAAAAACAAAAGAAAAGTATGGCATATTTTCTGATTACTTTTTATTATACCTTTTCTTTAGGTCTTTGCGAAAGAGCGCATGAACGCTTCCCAACCGTCAAATATTCTAAAAGTCTAAAAACAAAAATACCCCGCCATATGGCGCGGGGCATTTTTGCCTGTATCAATACAGTACGGAAATGGACTATGGTTTCAAGTCGTAAATCGGGTCAGTTCCCGCAAAATCAGCGGCGCTTCCTGAACAAATATCCGTGCTCGCGGATGCGTCAGAGTCGGTTGTCAATACAGCGTGCCCTGTTGCCTCCATGGTCGCTCCCAAGTGATAGGAGGTGCATGATGTGCCAGAGAGAAGCGCCGCGTATTGGTATGCCGGCGTGATGAGCGGGTCTTGCGGAATTGAAGGAATGTAGATCGTCGCCAAACTATCGAGTATTGGCGGATAGGCGCGATTCGCGTCAAAGTAAAGCTCGAGCGCAAGCTGAAGCTGTTTCAAATCTGCAATGCGCTTCGCATCCCGTGATTTCTGGCGAGCGGTGTTGAGCGATGCCAGTACTACGCTTGACAAGATGCCGATAATGGCGATTACAACCAAAAGTTCAATGAGCGTAAAACCTTTATTTTTTTTCTGCATATAAGTAGAGGATGGATTTCAAAATTTATAAAAAATAAATAATAGGTGCACCTATTATTATCGACCGATAAAACTTAATACTTGTACAAACATTAAGCGACACACCTGCATGGTATGCTTACCTAATATCAATAGTAAGTATATAACATTGTGGCAAAACGCAAAAGACGCCCTTGTGGATAAGGAGCGGATAAAGAAAAGCCATTTACAAGCCGGAAGTCGTCTGATAGATGGGGACCAACACAGCCGCAAGCAAAAGACCGACTCCGACGCCAAGCGCAACAATAAGAATCGGCTCAATGAGCGATACAATTGTATCAACCTCATTGTTTACCTCGCGTTCATAAAAAGACGAGAGTGTTTTCAACACATACCCGAGCTTGCCGGTTTCCTCCCCCACTTTTACCATCTGAATTAAAATACTTGGTATCTCTTCGTATGCCCCAAGCGCTTGGGAGAGCGTATCTCCTCCCTGCACCGCGCCTGCCGTTTTTTCTAAAATATTTTCGTATACTTCGTTGCCGACAACCGCGGCCGTCACTTCAATGGAACGCACGATTGGGATGCCGCTCGTGAGCATTGTATCAAGGTTGGTTGCAATGCGGGCCAAATAAAACTTTCTGTAGAGCCGCCCGATAAACGGCAGAGAAATTTCCAAGCGTGCAATCGCCGTTTTTCCGCCGCGTCCAATCCAAAACCTCCACAAAAAGATACCGCCCACCACCAATACCAACAGAAAAAATAGCCCGTACTGCACCAAAAAATGGCTTATGCCGATAATCACTTTCGTATAGAGAGGAATTGCTTGCCCAGTTTCCGTGAGAATCGCGCTCAAGCGCGGAATGACCATGACAAACATGACAATCATGACAACTATAAAGGTCGTTATGACAAAAGCGGGATAAATCAGCGCGTTTTTCGCCTTGCTAGAAAGAGCGTAACTGCGGTCAAGATGGTCGGCCAAATATAAAAAAGTTTCATTGAGTTTGCCGGACTCCTCGCCGGAGTGCACCATACTCACATAAAAATTTGAAAAGGCGCGCGGGTGCTTCCCCATCGCCTGCGAAATAGTGATGCCACTTTGAATATCGTCGGTAATGGTCGCCAATATTTTTCGGAGCGTTTCGTTGTCTGATTCGTTGGCAAGTAATTTAAAAATTTCAAGCGCCGGCACTTTTGCCTCAAAGAGCGTCGCTATCTGCCGAGATAAGACGACAATATCTTTTTGTGAAATAGCGTCCAAAAAAGGCAGTGCCGATTTCCACCAAGGACCGGTTTTTGCTTCGCCGATAGAGGTAATGACCAGGTCTCTCCTCTGAAGCGCGGAGACTGCCGCATCTTCATTGAACGCGTCTATGGAACCTTTCCGCGGCTCTCCATCTTTTGTAATGGCTGTGTAGTTAAACAGCATAACAATTATATGATGCGCTCCAGCCCCTTCGGATTGAAAGAGTGCAGATATGCATTATCGGGGGTAATATCACCGTTTCTCACAAGCCCTGCAAGCGTGCGATTCATATCAATCATGCCCTCCTCGCTTCCCGTTTCAATAACTATATTGATTTCGTGCGTTCTTCCTTCGCGGATGAGATTGGAAACCGCGGTATTATTTATCAACAATTCATACGCCGGCACGAGTCCGCCAGCAATACGCGGAATAAGCCGTTGAGAGAAAATGCCGAGCAAACTTCCGGAAAGTTGTACTTTAATTTGGTTTTGTTGTGCCGGAGGAAATGAGTCAATAATCCGGTCTATCGTCTGGGCGGCGTTATTGGTGTGCAAGGTTGAAAAAATCAAATGTCCAGTCTCTGCCGCCGTAACCGCCGTAGAGATGGTTTCCGGTTCGCGCATTTCGCCAATCATCGCGATATTCACGTCTTGACGAAACATAGACCGGAGCGCCGTATGAAAATCACGCGTATCAATGCGCACTTCCCGCTGGTCAATAATGGACTTGTCTTCTGAAAAAAGATATTCTATCGGGTCTTCAATCGTGATAATATGCTCCGCTCGCTCTTTGTTTATCATCTGCACCATGGCGGCAAGTGTTGTTGTCTTCCCTTGCCCCACCGGGCCAACCACCAGAAAAAATCCCTGCTTTTTCCGCGCAAATGCCTCAAGAATCGGCGGCAAGTTGAGTTCCCGCAATGTCTGTATATTTTTGGGGATGAGGCGAAACGCAATGCCTACAGAACCTCTTTGGAAAAAGGCATTGCACCGGAATCGCCCGTGGTCTTCAAAAGTATATGAAAAATCAATTTCTCTGTTTTTCAAAAATTGTTCTTTTGCCTCCGGGCTGAGTATCGCGGAAAGAAATCCGAAAGTGTCTTCTCCGGTGAGGGCTTTTTTAGATGAAAGCGGTATCAACTGACCGGACACGCGTATAGTCGGCGGTCTGCCGGAAGAGAGGTGCAAATCAGAAGCGCCTTCATTAAAAACCGTTAGAAATAAATCTTGAAGTTGTTTTGAGTATTCATTCATAAAATAATATATTGCATTACAAAATAAATAAACGAATAGCCGCAATGCTTATGACGCGAGCGTTTCTTTTACTTTTTCCACCACTTCTGTCGGCGTCACGCTTGCTTTCACGATATATCCGTTTGCGCCAAGTTTTTTGCCGCGTTCTATGTCAGCTTCCTGTCCGATATTTGAAAGAATGATAATTTTTGCCGATGCCGCCAATTGTTTATCTTTGATATTTTTAAGCAATTCAAATCCGTCCATCCCTGGCATAACGATATCAAGCAATATGATATCTGGAACAAAACCTTCGGAGAGTTTATCAAGCGCCTCTACCCCGCTCCCAGCCGCGCGCACCTCAAAACCGACTTCGGTAAATTTAAGCGCGTACATATCAAGCAAAAAGGTGTCGTCGTCAACAATAAAAACTTTTGGCTTTGAATCGTTTGTGTTAGTGTTAGTCGTCATATGTATATAGTATAACATGTAACCTGCAATCTGAAACATAATATGTTACATGTTTCATGTTGCGCGCTTCATCTCTACACTTTATTTACTTCCCCGAAAGGAATATCGCCGGCAAATGCCTTGAGCATGGCGTCTTCACGCATCGTAAGCATGCCCTGCTTCCTGATGGTGTCAAAAAGCGCCGATTCTGTCGGGCTTCCCAACACCACTTTTTCAATCTCTTTATTCATCATAAACATTTCAAAGACAGCCGCCCGCCCGCGCATACCGCTTGGGCATTCATCCGAAGGAACAGCTTCGTATACTTCTTTCATTTTCGGAATCATCTTTTTGGATTCTTCGGGCAGTCCTTCAAATTCTTTTTCAATCATTAGTTTGATGCTTCCCTCAACAGGAATGGCTTTCCGCGAAGCTGGACCGGGACATAATTTCCGCACGAGCCGCTGGGCAATGGCGAGCACGAGCGTCGGCGCTATCATATATGGGTCAACTCCCATATCAATAAGACGCGGAATAACGCCCACGGCGTTATTGGTATGCAAAGTAGAAATCACGAGGTGTCCTGTCAGAGCCGCCTGGACGGCAAGCTGTGCCGTTTCTTTATCGCGAATTTCTCCAACCATGATGACATCGGGGTCCTGCCGCAGTGTGGTGCGCAAGCCATTTGCAAAGTCATATCCGATTTCAGGCATCATTTGCGATTGATTCATTCCGGAAATGTTGTATTCAACAGGGTCCTCAAGCGAGAGGACATTGTCTGTTTCCATATCAAGCTCGTTCATCATTGAGTACATAGTCGTCGTCTTTCCGGAACCAGTGGGACCAGTCAAAAGTATCATTCCGTATGGCCTGTCTATCGCCTCTTTAATGAGCGAGAGATTGTGCGCAGACAAGCCGAGCTTATCAAGCGAAATAAATCCTTTTTGTGGGTCAAGAATACGCATCACCACTTTTTCGCCGTAATAGGTTGGAAATGTTGATACGCGAAAATCAATCAGACGATTTTCAATGCGGGCGGAAAAACGGCCATCTTGCGGTTTTCGTTTTTCATCAAGCCGCATGTTGGAAAGAATTTTTACCCGCGCGACAACGGCGCTGTGGACGTTTGAGGGAAGAAATAGACTGGTATAGAGAATGCCATCAACGCGAAACCGGACACGGACACGATTTTCAATAGGCTCAATATGCACATCGGAAGCATTTCCTTCCACCGCATTTCTTAAAATCACGGCGACTATTTTTGTCACTGGCGCATCTTCTATGATTTTTGCCTCAAAACCGTTTCCCGAAGAAGATTTTGTCCCGATTGTTTTTAGTTTTTCCTCAACCTCCGGCACTTCAACCACAGTGGCGCCTGAAGGCGCGCGCGCTCCATCTTTTTCTTTCGCCGTTTCATCGCCCGTCTCAAGCTCCGTCAGGGCTTTATGCACCTCGCCCCCCAAACCTTTGTAGTTTCCGGCAATAGTCTGAAACATCGCGCTTGAAATCAAGAAAATCTTAAACGGCATGCCCGACCGCGATGAAATAAATTGCAAGGCGTCTCGCGCTTCCATGTCATCGGGGTTGACCATTCCGACTTCAAGCGCTCCGTCTTTCACTTCAAGAGGAACAAATAGATAATGCAAAGCCGATTCTTCGGGGATATATTTCAACACTTCAAAAGGCACACTGCCTGATTCAAGTTCTTTCACGGGGATGCTCAAATACGCCCCCTTCAAGGTCGTCATTTCGCTATCGTCAATGCCGCGTTTGAGGAGAATTTCTTCAAGCGATACGCCGGTCGCTTCTTCTTTGCTTATCGCAGAGCTTTCGGCTTGGGTTATTATTCCTTTTTGTATTAGATAGTCTAAAAAAGCCATAGATTAGGTTTAGGTTAAGACGTCTTAACTCGGCAAATTAAAAAGCCTAAAAAACGGTCTTTGAAACATTGGCTGTCTCTATCGGCGCAAACGGATTGTCTCGTCCGCGAGGACGTTCTGGAATACTTTGCCCGAAATCCGCAAGGTTTTGAAATGCTCTGTTGCTGAAAATCGCCGTGTCCAATTTGAGCGATTTTAGGTTAAGGAGAAGCGTGAGAATTTCGCGGCCGCTTTGCGCCTGCGGAGACTCGCCGTTGGGAGTTTCGCTTACCAACACCTGATTTGGGCTGACCGAAGCGTTCGGTTTCAAAAAGGTATTGTATCCGACCGCAAGCAAAAGCACGATTCCGACAATGACGATACTGTTTTTAATCCAAGAATGCTTCATAAATGTAGTGTTTATAGAATTATTTTTTTAGCCAATAGGTTTGCAAAAGAACCGTATAATCGTAAAAGTCTTTACTTGCCGATGCAAACGACAATCCGACCACGTCAACAATACGGAGACTCTTCTCCATGTCTTCAAGGAACGCCAAAAAGGTGCCGTATGGTCCGGACACTGAAAATTCAAGCTGGACCGTGCCGTACTTTTTTCTGTTTGGTCCGAGCAAACCGCTTTTCGCTTCGTCCACAATGGTAATTTTTGTATTTTTGAGCGACATATTATATCGCGCCGCAATGTTGTTTATATCCATAATGAGCCGCACGTTGTCCACATTGTCGGGCAACATTTTTTCAAGACGTTCAAGATCGGTCGCGGCAAAAGAATTGTATTTTGAAAGAAGCTCATCGCGAACCGCCTGCAATTCTTTTGATTTCTCAAGCGCGCTGTTGAATGAAGCCACCTGCTGTCCAAGCGTCCCTATTTCTTTGTATAGCGGGTCAATGAGCCAAAAAAAGACCCCGATTGCGGCAATTATAAGAATGATTGGAATAAAATATCGCATGGTGGTGGTATAAATGATTATTGTTGGACAATTGTTTGAGCGTACGAAAGAAGCCCGGAATTTATCTTTGCGTTCAAATCAAAAGAAATGCGCCCGTCTTGGTTTAATGTCAGATTTGAAAAAATATGGTCTGTGATATATTTGTTTTGAGAAAAAATGTCCGACTGAAGCGCGATTGACGCGTAATCATCCGCTTCGCCGCGCAAGTTTATGCTATACGCGCCGCCACTCTCCGCTCGCATGGCAAAATTTTTATACCGCAATGTCTGCACCGTGCTTTCTTCCAAAAGAGCAAACACAGGAGACAATGCAACGTGTTGTTTCAAAAGTGTATCGCCGGTGGAAAGCCGCGCGTCCACTGTCTGCAGTTCTGTGATAAGACTGGTTTCAAACGCTCCGCGCGCGCGGTCAAGCGAGACGGCAAAGTCGTTTATGTCTTTATTGAGCACCGAGCGATACACAAAAAGACCTCCGTACAGAACGATTGCCACAAGCGCGAGAAAAGTGGCAAACACAGTCGCTCCGCCGACACCGCGCTCTGGCGCGGCTGTCTTTACAATTGCTTGTTTTGGAATAAAAGATGTTTTTTGTGATTCAAACGCCATAATGAATAGATATTATTTACTCACCGGCTTCCTGTATTTTTCTCAAGGCAAGCCCAACTGAAACCGCAAACTCCGGGCCTGCGTCTTTCAACATCGGGGAAAGAAACGCCGGCGCCTCAACCTTTCCAAACGGGTCTCCAAGTATGATTTCGGCATCTATGTATTTTTTTGCCGCCGAAACGAGACCTTTCAAAAGCGCCCCGCCGCCGGTCAAGATGACCGAATCAATGGAAACGTGATGTTTTTGCTGATATTGCATAAGCATAGTATTCGTTTCAGAAAAGATACTCTCAATCGTCAGATTGGCGATATGCCCGATGGCGGCGCTGTCTTTATTTCCGAAAGAGGCGCTCACAGAAACCGCTGTTTCAGTCGTTTTTGGCGCCGCTTCTTCAAAAACTCCGGACGTTCTTTTCATATCTTCCGCCGTACTAAAGCTGATTGATCGCGCCTTTGACAAAGCAACGGTAATGTCTTGCGAGCCACGGCTGATGGTGTGCGTAAAACGCGTCACTCCAAATGCCACTACCGCGAGTTTTGTCATTGTCGCCCCGATATCCACAAGAAGAACCGTCTGCATGGAGCGCCCTGAGACTGCCCGCATGGAAGAAAATACCTCGAGCTCAAAGAACACTTTTTCAAACTGCATGATTTCCGCCACACGGTGGTATTTTTCTATCGCCTCGCTATGAATCGCGACAACCATAACTTCGGTCGTGCCGTGCGCCGGCGGTTTATGAAAAAGAGCTGTGTCTTTTGGCGGGTCTAGGGCGACTTCAGTATCTGCGTCTTGTTCGGCATAAATTTCGCGTTTCGGTATGACCCACCAGTCAAGCGTTACTTCACTCATCGGCACCGGTATATATTTGCGCGCTTCAAGCGGAACAATTTCGTTTAACTTTGCCCCATCAGTAGCTGGAATTTCAATCAGGGACAGCAGGCTTGATTTTAATGATATGGAAAGAGCGGCGTTTTTGGTAGTTACTCCGGCTTCACGAAACAGGTCCGCAAGCGCTTCTGCAATTTTTTCCGGAGGAAGATTGGTTGCCTGACCGATCTCTCCGCCCGCGTAAGGACCGAGCGCGATTTCTCCATATGTTTCCAGAATGGCCTTACCTGCTTTATTTTTGAGCTGGACAACCTTTATAAACGCAGACCCGATGTCAATACCTACCGCGCTGGTTCCTTTTTCTCCGTCACCAAACAAATGGAATTTTTCAAATAGAGTTGTAATAAAATTTGCAGCCATACATCAATGAAGTAAGTAGAAAGCAGCGGGCAGATAGTAGCAATAATTTTCTACACTCTACGCCCCATACCGCGTATATTATACCATTTATATACCGACAACACTATGCACATACCCGACTTATCCACAGCAACCGGAGCATGTGGACGCAAGGTACGATATTCTTTCTACTATGAGTTTATGGGGCGCTTTTCTTTCCGTTCTTTTTCCACTGCGCTGTACTGCTTGCGGTTTAAGCGGCACGCCGCTTTGTCGCGGCTGTTTAGACCAAGTGCCAAAGATGCCAGAAACAAACAATCCTCTTATCACGGCGCTTTATAGTTATCGGCATCCGTCAATCAAAAAGACTCTTTGGGCGCTGAAATATAGAAATAACACGACGACGGCAGAGATTTTCGGAAATGCTTTATACGAGCATCTTTTAGAACGCGCCCATGAATTCACCGCGTTTTCAAGCGCGTCGCAAAACGACAAACCGACAGTCATCCCCATTCCTCTTCATAAGCGGCGATTGCGGACGCGCGGTTTTAATCAATCCGAAAAAATTGTTGCCGCGCTCAAATTGCTTGATACAAATGAATCATTTTTGTATGCCGATGATATTTTGGTTAAAATAAAAGAAACAGCTCCGCAGGCATCGCTCAAGAATAAGCAAGAACGCTCACAAAATATCCGTGGATGTTTTACCGTACGCAATGCTGAAAAAATAAAAAACAAAGTAGTCATTGTGGTAGACGACATCACCACCACGGGAGCGACGCTCAATGAGGCGCTCGGGGCATTAAAAAACGCCGGCGCAAGCGCGGTGTATGGCATCGCCATTGCTCATTGACAAACATATTTTATTTGTTACAATAGAAAAAAGTTCGTAAACCAATTTTTTCCTCAAACAAAAATGGGGGTGCTGGATGTTTGAAATCATCGCCACAAAAAGTTTTTGGAAGCGAGTGTTTGTTTTGCTGGTAGCCACGGGTGCGATGTATTATCTGGCTCACTGACAATCGTCTTGCCGGCAAGCGACATTCTGCTTGCCGGTTTTTATTGCCCGAATGATTCATCTATCTGATTATGTGTTATACTTACTGAAAGCAGTTAAAAAATAATTAGCGTATATATTATGGGAGAAAATATGAAACTATATCATTTGCCGGGATGCCCCTATTGCGCGAATGCAATCGCAAAAATAGACGACCTCGGTATTCGTAATCAAATTGATTTTGTGGAAGTCCCGCGTCCGCACGGAGAACGCGCCGAGCTCGCTGAAATCACCGGTGGCGTCGTGGGTGTCCCGACACTCGTTGACGGAGGCGTCATCATCGCCGACGATGACGACAAAATCATCGCGTATTTGGATGAAAAATTCGGGACAAAATAAAACTCACAAATCAATTAAAGAAAAACCGCCGATATAACATCAGCGGTTTTTTTGTCTTACAAAGTTGTCTTACAAAGGGTAGCCCTTTGTTAGGTAAACTGGTGCCTTCAAACTGGTGGTTGAAAATTCGGCTTTCGCATAGCCGAAAATCTAGGCGAAAATAGAAAAGAATTGTCTCATTCGGCTTTCGCATAGCCGAATAACAAACATTTTTTGCATGGGCCACACCGGAGCGCCTCGCTCTGTCCGAAAAAATCGGGCGGACATACCATGTGTTTTTGTTTAAGCGAAAGCGATTTCCACCACGGCGCATCGGTTGGTTGTTCCAAATCTCTTCCGCGCAATTCATGCGACGGGAAAATCACCGACCCTTTTGGTAAATCGGGAATCACGTCCCCTTCCGTAGCCATAAAACAAATGCGAAAACCGAATTGATTGTGGCACGTCATCGCTTCGTTGAAATTATCTCTGTCTGCAGAAAGATTCACGGCAATGTTCCGCAAACCATGAAGCGTTTCTGAAAAATGAAACGACCGCGTGTAAATCCAATGACGCACGTCGGGAGTTCTAATCACCACGGCGCGTATAAACCATGCGTACTCCATGGAAAAAATGTCGCCAGACACATGCCAGCGGAAACCTCCTCTTTTGCAACGCGAAGCAATCCACTCGACGAAAGCAAGTATGGTTATGGCTGTTTCGTACCCGCAAGAGAGCACCTGATGAATTGCCGCGCTATTGCGACGATACATCCTATACATTTCAGGTTCTGCATCCTCTAAGCGATTGACATAGCACACACTCTCGCATATCGGCGTCTTATGCGGACAATCCGTTTTGTGCAATAAAGAAAACGCATTTGCTGACGGTCGTTCAAAAGAGCCGTTTTCGGCTGTGATTTTGCCATTACCGTCAAACCAAAACACGCGTTCTCTGCCGCCGTACTGATAAGCCACCTCAAGCGAGCTTAAGACAAACTTCGTTTGATTAGCCATGCGTGCCTCCGCTAAAAAGAATTAGTGGTTTGATTATAAATGAACTTATATATACGCCAGTGTATCTTTTCCGTACAAAAATACAAACGGACTATTTCCGTGGTCGGGAGAGCGCGTTCAAAAGAATATCAAGTTTCATGGTCGCCACGCCGCACACTTGGTCCGCGCCGCCATAGTATATATAGAGAAGCCCGTCGCAAGACACCATGCCACAGGGGAACACCACATTATTCACCAAACCGATTTTTTCATATTCCGCTTCCGGCTCAAAAATCGGATCCGCTGAACGCGCGAGAACAATAGTCGGATCTTTCAAATCAAGGAGCGCCGCTCCGACACGGTATGTATGATGCACTCGTGAAATCGCATGGTAGAGAAGCAGCCAGCCCTTTTTTGTTTTCATGGGCGGCGCGGTAATCCCCACTTTAATGCCATCCCATGAACCCTGCCGCGGACCGAATATCCTGATGCACTTATTCACTTTGCTTTTTGCAAAATCAAGCGAATCAATATAGTCACCGCAGATGTCCGTCCCTACCCGATGCAGAATGAAATATTTTTTACCAAATTTTTCCGACAAAAGACAGGTATCTTTATCATCAATAGCGACCGGAGTGATGAGCTCTGGTGGAGACCATCGGAATACCTGATTGAGAAAATCTTTTTCCAATATGGACGACACAGCGACCCGCGGAGGCCCGATGCCGTCAAACGCCGTGTAGCACATGTAGATACGATTGCCGATTTTTGTAATACGTGGATCTTCACAGCCGGAATTTTGTCCTTCTATTTTTTTCAACTCAAATGGCGCGCGTGGCACATATATCGGCTCTGAAGAACGCCAGTCAATATTGAGCCCGTCTTTCGTGGTCGCGTATCCGATGCGTGAAGTATTGTCGGAAGAAACCGCGCGATAAAAAAGATGCGTCTTTCCACCCAAACGAATTGCCCCGGGATTGAAAGTCGCTTTCGCTTCCCACGGGTGCGCGGTATGCGGAGTGATAATCGGATTCCCGGAAAATCGCTTGAAATGCCACTCGGGGGCTAGATTCGGACACATGCTTGAAGTTAAATCAATCATGCTCGCGGAAGCTGTACACCCAGTCGTGTCTGCCGCGCCATAGTAAAGATGAATCGTATCCCCAGAAAGAAGCGCGCCTGATGGAAACACGATATCGTCAACATGCCCCGAGCGTTCGTATGATTCTTCCGGAGAAAGAAGCGGCCCCTTGGTTCTCCCGATAATTTTTGTCGGGTCTTCGTGGTCAAGCAAGAGCGCCTCTATGCCGAATACGCGAGGCGCGTTATCTTGTCCAGGAAAATAATTTTGGATATGCGAATAAAAGAGGAGCCACCCGTGCGGCGTTTTAATCGGCGGCGCGCCGACCTCCACATGGTCGTATGGCGTTCTCCTCGGGTCAATAGAGCTCTCGGGTATGCGCGCTTCAAAATCAGTCCATGTTTTTTTCGCCCATAGTTCTGAAATATCGTCTACTTGCACAATCGCCACCTTCGCGGGCGGGGTATCCGTGTGTGCGGAAAAAATCGCAGTTACCTTGCCGCCGATACGTTCGGGGAAAAGCACCATCGCTTTGGCATTAAAAGGAGTCACCAAATGCCGCTCGTCCACTTTTTTCAGATTTTTTGAAATCGCTACGGCAACCTTGATGCCTTCTGCCGAAAACGGATAGTTTGAGAGCGCCGTATAAAAGGTATAGTATGCCCCTTCAAAATAAGTAACGCGCGGGTCTTCGCATCCAAACTGTTCCCATTCGGCTTCCGGCGTAATAAACGGAGTGTGGTTGGTAAAGTGTTCTCCATCAATACTCTGCGCAATACCAATAATTGAACGCTGACGCGGAGTTGCCAGCACATCTGGCAAAGACATCGCCCGATATAGCGCATATATCGTGCGCCCTCGCTTGATGACCGATGGATTGAAAGCCGCAAACGCATCCCAATAGTGTTCTGCGCTGGGGATTAAAACAGGATTGTGTTTTGAACGAGTAACGGTGAACATAATGTATTGTTAATAAAATAATTCACAAAGTGTCATTGCATTATGATACCGTGAATTACGAAAACGCAAAATGTAAATCGAAAAATGCAAAACAACATCGTAAAGTTTAAAATATTTTGAATTTTAAATTGTTGTTTTGCATTTTTAGTTTTTAGTTTTTAGTTTCTTTATTTTTACCAGAGAATTTTGATTCGTAGGTTAATGTTTCGTAATCAACGATGGTGATATATTTTTACGCGCTAGTTTCGTTGAACCCAAAGTACGGAGCGACTTCAAAAATGGCTCAAGCTCTGCCGCCGCAACGCACACTACTTTATCCGCCCCTCCATAATACACGAAAAGCCATCCGTCCTTCACTATCGCGCCGCAGGCATACACGACTCCCGACTTGAATCCTTCGTTCTCATACCATTCATCAGGCTCTAAAATCGGTTGGCGTGAACGCACGAGCACTTTTGTCGGTTCCTCTAAATCAAGAAGCATCGCCCCAAGTTTGTAACGATTCGGGTCTTTGATATCCATCGCGTGATATAGCACGAGCCAGCCGTATGCAGTTTTAATCGGCGCGGGACCGACGCCGCGGAGCGCGTTGTCCCACGCATCTTTGTATCCGCCGCCAGGATGTTTGCTTTGGATAAATTTCGCGCCGTCAAATGAATCAATATCATCCACATAGTCAATGAGAATGCTCTGTGAGATGCCGTGCAAGATGGCATACTTCCCGTTTATTTTTTCCGGGAAAAGCACCCAGTTTTTGTGAATTTCTCCCGGAGGTGAAACGAACACCGGCGTCTTCCAACGCCACCGCTCATTCACAAAGTTATCAAAGCTGATTGAGGTGAGCGCGATTCTGACCGAACCCCATCCGTCAAATGAAGTGTAGAGCATAAACACTCTGTCGCCGAGCAATGTCAATCGCGGGTCCTCGCTTCCGCCGTTCCATCCTCCTCCCGACCCATACAATACCGGCATGGTCATATGTGATTTCTCTCTCCCCAAAAAACCTTGCGCAAATGCCGGCGATTTCCCGCGAATATCAATGGTCACCCCATCAGAACTTCCGGCGTAGCCAAACACCGACACGTCGCCTTCCCCGATTGCCCGATAGATTAGATGCACCTTACCGCCGCCATACACCGCGCTTGGATTAAAAGTCGCTTTTGATTCCCATGTCCTGTGCGCAACTGGACTAATAATCGGATTTGAAGACGCCCTTACCAGAGCCACTACATTCGTGGTTTTGCTTTTTTTTCTGATTGTTTTTTTGGACTTTCTTTTCTGCGTCTTTTTTAAAAGAGGAGCCGCACGCTTGACGCGCGTTTTTTGTTTCTTGCGTATCGCAATCTTTTTTTTGATGGTTTTTTTCTTTTTTGATTTAGACGCGGCCATAATTATCTTTGATGTGGGCAATACAGTTCTCATCAAAACCGCCACGCGCTACGGTCACTTGCGGCGCGCCGCTTGTGTACTGTAGAAATTCACCCAAAGGTCGTTTTTCGGTAAACGGTTTCTTTATCATTATGGTAATTATATCATAATTCCAATAAGACGTCCGGCATCTTATTTGAAAGAATCTGACGGATAATATCTTTTGTTTCCGCAATTCCCTCTTTTTCTACCGACTGATACAAGACGCCAAGCGATATGACAGACGCATCATTTCCGCCATGGAAAAGCGCGTCGCCCACGTAAAATACCTGCTTCGGCTCATATCGTAAACGACGCATAAGTTTTTTAATTCCATACGCTTTATCAATTCCCTTTCTGGTAATATCAATGGAAGTCGCGCCGCCTATGCTTATGGAAAAATCGGGGAGTTCCGCGCGGAGCTCCCGCGCGAGTACGATTCGTTTCGCATGGTCGGGGTCCCACTTTTCTTTGAGCGAGAGCGGCGCCTCGCTCCCCAATCCTGAAAAAGTAATCTGTGTATCGCGGTCTTCAATAAGCACGCCGTACACTTTTTCCGGTTTTTTGAAATTTGTTTTTTTAAACGCCTGCTCAAGCGCCTCAAAAATTTTTTTCTTTTCCGCATCGGTAAATGCCACGCGGTAGACGCTCACCCATGCGTTATCTTTGTATTCATATAAACTCGCCCCATTCGTCGGCAGTAAAAAAAGATTTTTGAATGCTTCTGGCGGACATGTAAGCCCTCTTAAAAACTGCGTTTCAAATTGCGTGAACGCGGCGCCCGATATCACGGCGACTTTCTTTATCCTGAGTAGCGCGCACAAAAGCGCCGACATATCGGGGTCAAGCGGCATTTTGCTTTCCGTCAATGTCTTATCCAAATCAAAGATGATAATATCGGCGGTATCCTCGTGTTTCATTATTCCTAATTATACATCAGTTATATTTTTCTAGTATCCGCCCAAAGAAAAATAACTCCTAGGGCTAAAAAGAGCCCTGCTTCAAACCAATTATGTTTTTGGAGCGCCTCAATAAGCGCAATACCAAAGAAAATTATAAAAACGGCCAGATTTGTGAACGGCGGTAGGTTCATGGGTTTATTATAACAGTTGCCATAGTCGCCCGCGCCGAAGGCGCGTGCTTCTTCCCGCCTTTCGGATTCGGAAGTTTCTTTCTGCGGAGACGATCTCCGCAAATTTTAACCAAAAAAGTGGTTCAAATTCAAGGATATTGATAAAAGCATACAGGAATTGATGGCTATGTTCAAGCAACACCGAATAATGGTGTCATGTACCATTTATAATATGCTCACAACATGAGGCGTGGATAATAAAGAAAGGTACCTGACACCATTACCCCCTGTGGATAAATAAAACTTGCATATTCCGTACATATCCTGTAACATACGGAGTATGTACGGACAATCTGTACAAAATTATCAAATAATAACCAAAATTAATTATGGATAATAAAACTATTCGTTTTGAAATGAGAATTGATCCAGCACTGATTGTTCAAATAGATGGGTGGGCAAAAAAACGTGAGATCCCCCGCTCCGAAGCCGTAAGAGCATTAATTTCAAGGGGGCTGGGAATGGATATTAGTAAGGGAGAAAAACTTATTCTCTCAACCTTAAGTAATATTGCGAACGAGTTGAAGTTAGAAAATACGAAAAGAGAAATCGATCTCATTGTAAAAGCACTATTTCACGGTAAATCGTGGGCAATAGACTGGGAACATGAGTGGGTCAACACAGATGATGGACCTTATAAATATGTCGAAGAAACTATTAACATTCTTAGTATGTGGGATTATCTCTCACATATATACAAAAAATTACCTAAAAAAGATCGCGAAATGGTTGATGGCGCCTGTTCTTTTATGAAATGGGGAAAATTCCCAGGCTTTGATGGTAATAACGAGCCACATTTTGGTATTGCCCGCTTTCTTATAGAAGACATGAAAAGATTTACCAACTTCGATCCCCAAAAAATTAATTCTCACTTTCCTGTAGTGGACAACTATCTGAGCATGTATTCAGAGTTCGATAAGCAACATTATAAAAATAGAAAACCCATCGGAGTGAGCGAATTAATAACCATTACAAAAAAATTCGAGATTTCTAACAATTAACTCGCTATTTCAAAAATCTTTCTTACTAATCCTGTCCGCGCATAAAACGCACGAGTAATAGGGCGACGCTCACCAGTTCGCGGATTGATTCCGCCTGTTCCTTTTGTACGTGCCTGTATCCATTTGCCGTCTTTCCCAGTGAGAGCATCAAATCCTTCTTTGATCAATTTTGCGCGAATAAAATCGTAGTCCGCTTTTATTTCCTTTATCAGCTCGTCATCCTCTGCAAAATCCAAACTCGTTACTTCCAAGAGCTTCGCGTTTTTTGCGTTTTGTCCGTTCCACTCAACCGCACAGAAAACAATGGCTTTCAATTTAGCCCAAGCATGGCTCTCAAAAAAATCATGCTGTTTCAACTCTGCGGGATTGATCATTGTGATCGCCATTGTTTCTTTTGGCACAAGCTTGCCTTTTACTTTGTGAAAAGCAACTGACTTCAATTCATAAGTCAGTCCATTCGGTGCTTTTGATACATTATTTTGGAGCCCTGCTAAGCGTTCCAAAACAAGACCTTTCCAACCTTTGTTTTGCTTTCCAGTTTCGTATGTCGTAATGCCGTACTTTAAAGCCAGTGTTCGCAAATCTTGCCCAATATACTTTTTTAAATTTTTTATCGCAATAGCGCGGGTTATGATTTTCATACTTTTGCTTTTTTATTTTTTAAATTTCGATCCAATTCCTCGAACCGCTTTATTGATATATCTAAAAACTTTTTTTCAAGATCAACCCCAATAAAATTTCTGCCAAATAAATGTGCGACAATCCCCGTCGTAGAACTTCCAGTGAACGGATCAATTATTAAATCACCTTTGTTTGTACTAGCAAGAACAATTCTTTTCAGCAAGTCCTCGGGTTTTTGCGTTGGATGTTTCCCAAATTTTTTTTCTATTGTTTTTGGAGTTCCTATTGACCAAACCGAACGCATTTGAAGCCCGGGCTTTTTTAATGCATCCTCTGGCCAAGTGCCATTTTTCATTAAATCATAATTGAAAATATGTTTTGCTTTCTTGTCTTTTTTCGCCCAAACAAGTGTTTCGTGGCTTGCGGTGAAAAAACGGCAACTTAAATTTGGCGATGCGTTCGGTTTGAACCAAGCAACATCATTGAGAACATGAAATCCAGCAACCTGAAGCGCGAAGCCACATTGATAAATTGAGTGATAAGTTCCACTAATCCAAATTGTTCCACTTGGTTTCAGGACACGCCTAACTGCTTGTATCCAAGCAAGATGAAATTCAAAATCTTTTTTCAGCCCGTTACTTTTATCCCACGCTCCTTTATTAACACTTACTCTCTGTCCAGCGTGGACAGTGAAGCCTCCATTTGAAAGCAAATACGGCGGATCCGCAAAAATCATATCAACCGAATTTTCAGGAAGCTCTCCTAACAAATTCAAACAGTCCGCTTGGTAAAGTTTAAACTTCGGTTTTTCGTAATATGGTTTTTGCATAAAACTTTTTTCAATTCAAAAAATTAAAAACTTGACCGAATCCCTCCTCGCGTCAATAGACGCCACTTTTGAATAACTATGGAAACGCTATTCAAAAATGTCGTTACGGAGAGGGAGGGATTCGAACCCTCGATGAGGTTTTAAGGCCCCATAGCGGATTAGCAATCCGCCGCTTTCAGCCGCTCAGCCACCTCTCCAAATGTTATTGTGTATTTTTTAAAAGATATTTAATTCGCTCTCTGCCTTTCCCTGATTTCAAAAATTTTTCTTCTATTTTCGCATCTTTTTCAGAAATAAATGCTTCGTAATAAATTAATTTCCATGGCCCATTATTTCTCGTGAAAATAGATTTCCCTAAATTGTGTTCTTTTATCCTTCTTTTTAAGTCATTGGTAAAACCCTTATACAGTTTGTTATTCCTAACGCTTTTTAATATATACACATAATACATAGTATTGTCGCTCCCAGCCCTAGGCTGGTCGGCCCCGGGCCGAAGCCACCTCTCCATTATATATATGCTACAAAAACTTTAGTAATCACATAGTAGCCAATTTTTGCGAAAAAACCAACTATCTTTCTTTTCGTGTTCAAAAAAATAAAGGGGCAATTAACAAATTGCCCCTTTTTGCTTCACAAGCCGAGTCCTTTTTCAAACGCATTCTGATTCATGAGCCGCATCCGAGGTGCCTTGCATTCAGATTCAATCGCCGCGCACACTGCTTCTTTTGATAGCGGCACGTATGTTCGCGCTACTAGCATGCCGAGCAACACGTATCCACGCGCATTTTCCAACATGTGCCGATTTGCTTCTGATGGAATTGAGAGATACCACGTTTCTTCGCGCGTGCGAAGCGTCGCCCAAGAAGCACATATATCAATGCCGACATCGGGCTTCCATTCCACTACCGGATTGCACGGCATATCAGAGACAACCAAATGACAGTTTGAGACACCACCCCTAACTGCCGTGTCATACTCGGGCGCCAGCGCAACATAACACGAAGGATTTTCTGCCATTATTGCACGACAAATAATCGCTCCCAATGTATGCACTCCAAACCCGCCTTTCCCAAAAATAATCATTGAGAGTTCCATATCATTCGCGCTCCCATATTTCCCGCAGTTCTTTGAGCCGGTCACGAGAAAATAAATCACGGTTATTTTTTACAAAATGCGTCGTGCAATGGCTAAACACTTGCACAAACGCGAATGTCTTCCGCGATGCCGCGATTGCTTTCCTCATTACTTCTGAAAGATACTCATGATCAGCCACAGACACGCGTGCAAAAAAATCAATCTCGCATCCGTCAAAAAGAAGTTTCTTCAAATCAAACGGCGATGCTGATGGAGTTGGAATTGGAGTATTCGCGCCAAGAGGCGTCGTCGCCGAAGGCTGTCCTCCAGTCATGCCATAATTGGCGTTGTCTAGGCACACACAAAGCATTGGAAACCGCTTTCTATCATGCGCCGTATGTATCAGATGATTTCCGCCAATGTTTACCAAATCGCCGTCGCCGGAAATCACAACGACTGTGCGTTCCGGATACGCCAATCTTACCGCACGCGCCGCATTGAGCGCTCTGCCGTGAGATGTCTTTATCAGGTGTACGCCAAGTGTCGTTGATACGATACTTCCACAACCGATACCAGACACAAAGATAGTGTTTTTATTCGTCAATCCATGTTCCTCAAGCATCGGAAGCAACGCGTCAATAAAACTTTGATGCCCGCATCCTGGGCAAAAAGAATATGGCTTCAACACGCTGATGCCTGTTTCATTTTCAGGTTCTCTTTTTTCTTCCACAAAAACGAAAGGCGCTTCTGCTGGATACTCGTGCCACGGGACAATGCCTCGCATTTGTGTTTGTGGCGACAGATTTTTTTGCATACTAGACAACATTTCGCACTTATGCGCCGTTTCCTTTTCTTCTTTTTTGAAAAGTTGTTCGCAAAAACGGACCAATTCGCCGGTCTGTATCGGCGTGCCGTTCCATTTTGCGAATAATTCCTTCTTTGCGTTTGGAAAATATGGCGCCAAAAACGGCAAGAGCTGTCCGGTATTGTTTTCCACTACGACCATTCGCGGTATGCGTTGGTGGGCTTCAAATAATTCTTCGTGCAGTGGCCAAATCATCGGCAGATTGAGATGCGTTGTTTTTATTCTTTCGCTTCGCAACTCTGCCGCCGCGTCTTTGGTCGCCCGCCCAGCCACACCATAACTGACGAGTAATAATTCTGTATCGTCTGGCGCGTTTCCTTTTTCAAAAAATGCGTAATGATCGTCTTTTTTTAGAGCTGGAATAATGTTCCTATGCTTTGCCAAAAGATGCGCGATAAATGTTTCCGCGACTTCAGGCAGAAAACTCCCACGATTTCCGAGCGAGTCGTGCATCACTCCCGTATATGCCTGCGGATGAACTCCGCCAACTGGAACAAAACCGGAAACAATTCCTTCCTTGCCAAACGGAGCGCCGCATGAATCAGTAACGCGCTGATACACCGCGACGTGCGGCGGAATATCCACCCGCTCTTCAAGCTGGCTCAAATAACCGTCAAGCGCCACAAACACCGGTGTCCGCCACTCTTCCGCAAGGTTGAACGCGGCAACCGTCATGCTGAAACATTCTCTAACCGAACTTGGCGACAAAATCACAACCGCATCACCCGCATCTCCATGTCTGCCGTGAATCATGCAGTTGATATCTGCGGCAGAAGGTTTGGTCGGCTGTCCGGTGCTTGGCCCGACACGCATCGCATTCACAACTACGAGCGGCACTTCATTCAAAATAGCCGCTCCTAATTCCTCCTGCATCAGCGAAAGCCCTGGACCGCTGGTCGCGGTCATCGTTTTTTTTCCACACAACGAGGATGCGATGCACATGCCTATAGACGCAATTTCATCTTCTGGCATGTGCCAAGCGCCTCCAAACGACAACAAGTGTTTCGTCATCAAATGAAGTATCTCCGACGACGGCGTGATTGGATAGCCGGCAAAAAATTTGCACCCCGCCGCAAGCGCTCCCAACGCGCACGCGGCGGCGCCACTGATGATGACTTTCCCGCTTATACCCATCGCCTTCAAATACGGTTCTGTTGCAACGATGTTCCATCTATCATTTGGATGAATCATTATATGGCTCCTTTCTATTGACAAAGGCCTCTTATCTAAGCCGATTATATATACAATCAGAGCAAAAATACAACACCAAGCGCAACCGGAGATCTCGCCAATTCTGTTAAAGTTTGACTTCAACAAAGATGTGAGAAAATCAAAGCGCGGTAAATGTGTTCGCAAAAAAGACTGCGTGAGATACAATAAGCGCATGCAAAACGGCATTCATCCTGAAACAAAAATTGAATCGGTATTCTCTCGCCTGCTACCCGTACAAAAAAACGCCCTAAAGCGGCTCGGGATTGAAACGGCAAAAGACCTCCTCTATTATTTCCCTTCACGCTACGGAAACATCACCGACACCAAATCAATAAGCGAACTTTCAGAAGGAGATACGGTTACTATCGCAGGAAAAATATCCGGCCTGAAAGCAAGCAAAGGATTTCGCACAAAGATCGCGATGGCTGAAGCGCGCGTCACCGACCAGACCGGCTCTATCAAAGCCGTGTGGTTCAATCAGCCCTACATCGCAAAAATGCTTGCGGGAGTGAGCCACGCAAAATTTCACGGACACATCGCGTCGCGAAAAGACACGCTCTATATTTCAAATCCGGAATTTGAAAAATTGACAAGCCTCCCAATTGATGCCGGCGATTCGCTTTTCCACGCAGAAGACGCGGCACTTCCGTTTCATTATCCCGTGTATGGGGAAACCAAGGGCATCACTTCAAAATGGTTTTACCACGCGATGCAAAAACTGCTTATTGATGAAATACTCGACGCGATGCCAGACCCGATTCCAAAGGAAATTCTCGAGACCTACCATCTTCCCGCCCTGAAAACCGCGCTCGTGTGGATACATACGCCCAAAAACCCAGGACACGCCGAATCCGCGCGCAAGCGATTTGCTTTTCAAGAAATATTTTTTATACAACTGGCGCGATTGTCTGCGCGAAAAGCCTACGAACGCGAACCGTCATTCGTCATTCCAACAAACAAAAAAGATATTGAAGAATTCGTGCGCCGTTTCCCATTTGAACCGACCGCAGCGCAAAAAAAAGCGATTGACCATGTTCTTGCTGATTTCGCGAAAGGAAGCCCAATGGCGCGTCTGCTTGAAGGAGATGTCGGCTCCGGCAAAACCGCCGTTGCCGCGACGGCCGCGTACGCGGCCGTCGTCACGGCGCCAAAAAACGCTCCATCCGCGCGACTTGAAGTCGCCTACATGGCGCCCACCGAAATTCTAGCCAAACAGCACTTTGAGTCGTTCATACAATATTTCAAACATCTGCGCACGAACATCGGACTCATCACCGGAAGCGGCTGTAAAAAATTCCCATCCAAAGTACGCCCCGACGAATCAACCGAGATATCGCGGACACAGCTCCTCAAATGGGTGGCAAACGGCGAAATACCGATTCTCATCGGCACACACGCGCTCATAGAAAAAGCGGTGCAATTTAAAAATTTGGCGCTCGTCGTTATTGATGAACAGCATCGCTTCGGCACCCGTCAGCGGTTCAAACTCGCGCAAAAAAAGAGCAGTGGAAACATTCTTCCACACTTGCTTTCCATGACCGCGACACCAATCCCACGTACGCTTGCACTCACCATATACGGAGACCTTGATTTGACGCTCCTTGACCAGATGCCCGCTGGGCGTAAAAAAATAGAAACAGAAATCGTCTCTCCGCGTGAACGGAAAAATACCTACGAAAAAATCCGCGAAGAAATCGCGCGCGGACGGCAATGCTACGTCATCTGTCCGCGCATCAATGAACCGGACCCAGAAAAAGCCCGTCCCCTCTACGCAAAATCGGTAAAAGAGGAGACGTTGCGCTTGAAAAAAAATATATTTCCAGAGTATGAAATCGGCATGCTTCACGGCAAAATGACCCCGAAAGAAAAAGACACGGTTATGAAAAAATTTGCGGAAGGAATAATCAACATCCTCGTCGCAACCTCAGTGGTTGAAGTGGGGGTGAATGTGCCAAACGCGACTATGATTTTAATAGAAGGCGCAGAGCGGTTCGGATTGGCACAGCTCCACCAATTGCGCGGACGCGTGCTCCGAAGTATTCATCAGGCGTACTGTTATCTTTTTACAGACTCACAAAATGACTCCACGGGGAAACGCTTGCGCGCGCTCGTAACTGCAAAAAATGGGTTTGAACTTTCAGAGATTGATTTGGCGCTCCGCGGCGCGGGAGCATTGGGGGGCGGCAAGCAATGGGGTATTTCAGATTTGGGAATGGAAGCGATAAAAAATATCAAAATGGTGGAAGCGGCGCGCGCGGAAGCAAACAAACTTCTTGAAAAAGACCAAACACTAAAAAACTATCCCCTTCTCAAAGAAGCCGCCTCAAAAATTGAGACCACCGTGCACTTTGAATAATAAAAACCTTTCGATATATCGAAAGTGGTTTTAGCGCACCCGACATATTATAACTATCCCGGTATACTGGAATGGTGATGATGAGCATTAAACCTTTCGATATATCGAAAGGTTTTTACAAATAAAAAATCTGCCGATAAACCAAAAAAAAGCGCGCTGCATTTCTGCGGCGCGCTGTGTAAAACTTAAAAAAACTACTCAATCTTAAGTTGAATCGGAGGCACGTCTGCTATCCTGTAATCGGCAAAAGAAATCTGCTTGCCTCCTACCGGCTCAAGTCCATAAAACTTAAGGCCGAGCTCGCACACATGTGACTGAATGAAAAACGATTCTCCCGTTTTTTTAACGAGCATGTCAGAAAATTGCCGCCCGGTCATTTCTTGATGGAAACACCGCTTTATCCCGTCACGGAGATGTTCTTCAACAATTTCCTTTTTCCAACCAATCCTATGATACACCGCAATCGGATCAATCACGCGGAATTCTTTTTTGTGGCTTCGCGCGATAAATTTTCTTCCGTCATCCGTATTGACGGCTATGTCCATCTCAACCGCGTACGATGAGCGAATAGCAATAAGCTTGTCGCTGAACGGGTGTCTCAGAAACCCGATCGTCTCAATAACATAGGCTTCTCTTATTCCTCCGCGTTCCGGAACTACTACTAACAAGTTACCGGTAAAAGGTATCGCTAGAAATGCCGAAACGGCGATTAATATTCCAGCGGCAACAGATAGAATACCGCTAAAAACATCTTTTTCGTTTGGCAAAAAGAATAACCCAATAAAAAAGAGTATTATTAACAAAGACGACGCAAAGAGAGGCTGGTGTGGAAATATTTGTGTCGGATTTCTGAATATAAAACCTATAAACACACTGCCAATCACCGCCATCAGAAATATCAATCCGGAAACAACGACCGCTATTTTGGCTTTCAACATTTCTATCACCTCAATATAAGGTTGATTTTCAAAAAAATTCTAATTTGAATTAAAGCGTAAAAACATATTTTTGTCAAACCATCCACTTGCCCTACCATAAACCATGGGTTAGTATTTGAAGTACGCCAACAAAAAACCGCTCTTAGCTCAGTTGGTAGAGCGCTCGTCTTATACACGAGTGGTCCCAGGTTCGAGTCCTGGAGGGCGGATTCGTAACAAAGTGGAGAATCTGACCGAGCAAAGCGCCTGCGCGCTTTGCGGACAGGACGAGAAAAGGTTCTCCCATATTTTTGAGGAGCATTGCTCCGAAAAAATGGGAAACCTGTACTGAACATGTAAGGTTCGAGTCCTGGAGGGCGGACATACCGCAGAGCTTCAATCGGGCTTTTCTTCGCGGCGGTGCGCGCCGGATAGTAGCCGAAGACGATGCCCACAAGCGCCGCAACACCCAATCCCAAAAATATTGCAAAAAACTGAAAACTAAATTGCCAATCCAGTCCGACAATCTGCGTGAGAATAATTGAGATGCCAAATGAAATTGTCGTACCGAGCGCAATCCCAACAATCCCACCAAGCAATGTGAGTATCGTCGCTTCAAGCAAAAACTGCGACAAAATATCTTTTTCGCGCGCGCCGATTGCTTTGCGCAATCCGATTTCACGCGTTCTTTCCGTAACCGACACTAGCATGATATTCATGATGCCGATACCGCCGACAATCAAAGATATAGCCGCCATGGCCGTCAAAAAAAGCGTGAGTGTGCTTGTGATAACCCCGAGACGATTTGCAAGGTCCGCCTGCGTCTCAACAAAAAAGTCGTCTTTGTCGGGGTCGGTAATGTTGTGTGAGTTGCGGAGCGTTGTTTGCACATCGCGAACCGTACGCTCTATTGATCCGTCGTTTGCCGCTTCAATGATAAACCTGTGGAAATATTTGATGCCGAAAATATACTGTTGCGCGGTTGTATACGGCACAATTGCCGCTTCATCAAAATTGAAAAATGACACCTGCCCTTTTTTCGGCAATATGCCGATAACCCGAAAATTTTTGCCTTTGATTTTAATTTTTTCTCCGAGCGCCGATGCATCGCCAAACAATTCACTTTTTACTTTTGAGCCGATAATCACAACATCACGCTGACCCTTCACATCATCATAGTTAAAAAAGTTTCCTTCTTTCGGAAAGAGGTCAAAAATATCTCCTATGAGCGGGGACGCTCCGAAAATAGTCAGCCGATAGGTTTCGCTTCCGTATGCTCCAGTTTCCCCGCCGAATAAAATCGGCATGATGCGTGCAAGGGTCGGCACATTCGTTTTTTTCTGCAAGAGCTCAAGGTCGCGTTCTTTCAGCGAATCGGAAAAAATCTGCGCCGCGTCTGCTGGGCCTTTCGGTTCCCTGCCCGGAATCACAATGATGGTTTTTGAACCAAGCCCCTGCACCTGGCTTACGATAAGCTGTTCGGCTCCTTTGCCCAAAGACATCACAACTATAATGGCCGTAATGCCGATGACAATGCCAAGCATCGTGAGTGCCGAGCGCATTTTATTCGTTTTAAGCCCGAGAACGGCTGTTTTGAGAAGATGCGGAAACGTCATGGGTTTATTTTATAAAATCTTCTTGCACGGTCCGACGTTTTGCCACACGCGCATCGCTGTCAATCTTCCCATCAAGCAATCGGATGATTCGTCCGGCATGCTCGGCGGTATAGGTTTCGTGCGTAATCAAAATAATCGTGTGGCCTTTTTTTTCATTCAATTCCTGCAATATCTTCATCACCTGCTTGCCCGATACGGAATCAAGATTCCCTGTCGGCTCATCGGCAAAAATAACTTGCGGCCGCATAATAAGCGCTCTCGCAATCGCCGCGCGCTGTTTTTCTCCGCCCGAAAGTTTTGACGGCTCGTGGTCGCGCCGATGCCAAAGCCCCACCGACACAATCGCCTCTTCGGTGCGTTCATTCCATTCCACTTCAGAAACAGTCGAGTACATGAGCGGCAGGCGCACATTATCAAAAACGCTTGTTCGCGAAAGAAGGTTGAAAGACTGAAACACGAATCCCAGTTTTTCATTGCGCAAAAGCGCAAGTTCTTCGGAAGAAAAATCGCCGTGTGTTTTTCCGTCAAAACGGTATACTCCCGATGTCTCGCGGTCCAAAAATCCGAGCACGTGGAGAAGCGTTGATTTTCCGGAGCCGGACGGCCCCATAATCGCCACAAACTCTCCCGACTCAATGGAAAAAGAAACCCCACGAAGCGCCGGAGTTTTGATGTCCTCGTCTTCGTATATTTTTTCCAAATTTTTTACTTCTATGAGCGCCATGAATTAACGTAAAAAGAGTATGGAACGATGACAGCACACGAGCGCTACCTGTTAATTTCCATTCAAAAAAATGATAACTTTTTCTCCTTCCGAAAGACCGTTTTCAATCACGATATTGCCGTCAGAACCGCGCAAGCCGGTTTTTACCGGCGCTTCGCGAAAGCCGGCGGTCATGCCTGCGTCAACGACGCGGACAAAAGGCAATCCCTCATCATTAGAAAGCACCGCTCGTTCAGGAACGGCAAGCACTCCTTTTTCCTCTGCGGAAAGAATATCAATATTGGCAGTCATGCCGGATTTTATCCGTGCATCTGAAACATCAAAATGGAGCGTTGTTTTGTATGTTGAAACACCTTCTATTTCCGTTTCAGCAGGGTCAACCGCCGTAACATGAGCAAAAAACACAGAGTCTTTGCCATACGCATCAAGAGTTATCCGCGCGGTATCACCAATAGATACTTTCGCGACATCGGCTTCAGGGACAAATACTTCAATTTCAAAATCTCCCGCCGATACTACCGACACGACTGTTTCATGCGCCGAAACACTCTCTCCAGCTTTCGCTTCTTGTTTGGTGACGACACCGCTTATAGGCGAGCGTAAAATTGTTTTTGCGAAACGCGCCGCTGTCGTATCAAGCACCGCTTGCGCTTCTCTCATTTTTGCTTTTTGTATCGCGATATTTTCATCGGTAGCCGGTTCTTGTTTCACCACAAGTTCCTGCTTCGCCAAATCAAGGTCTCGCAATGCTTTATTCAGTTTTTCTTGCGACGAAGAAACATTCGCGAGCGCTGTATTCACATTGGTACGGCCAGTAGACACATCGCTCCGCCAACCGTCTATAGTTGTTTGCGAAAGCGACGCGTTTGCTTTCAATCCATTGACCGAATACGCGACCGCGTCAAAAAATTGATTTACTAAAGAAAGGACCGTTTTTGCTTCGGAAAAAGAAACGCTGAAGTCGGACGTTTCTGAAAGAATGCCGAGAGACACGCTCCAGCGCAGAAGATTTTCCTCAATCGCAACACGTTTTGAAGTAATCTGATTTGCAAGCGATGTTTCAATCGTAAAATTAAGCTGTGGCGTACTGCCTCGCGGATTGCTAATAAATTGGTCCACTTTATTCCGCACAGCATCGTCCGCTTTTGCATATGAATCGCGGAGCGTATTTATGGCGGAAAGCCGAGCTTCGTCCACAGCGGCGCTTGCACTGCGGACCTTGATTTCTTGCACTTGTATTTCTTCAGCACTAGTCCCGCGAAGCAAATTCGCAAGAGAAGCTTTTGCCGCGTCAAGCAACGCCTCTTTCTGCCGCAATTCAGACCCAATATCGGCATTATCAAGCGTCACCAGCATCTCCCCCGCAAACACTTTGTCGCCAACTTCTTTGCCGACACGCGCCACTTTTCCAGCAACATCAAAAGAAAGAAGAACGCTTTTTTTCGGAACCACTTTGCCGGTAGCGCTTACTTCTTGTTTGATGTCGGTTTTTACAACCGTGGTAAATTCATACGATGGTTGAGCATTTCTTCCCCATACAAAAAAAGATACGGTACCGATAACTACAGCGATAAGAAAGACGATGATTTTATTTTCAAAAATAATACGCATATAAGACATATATATATATATTACACCATGCGCCATTTGAAGACTCACTCAAAAGACGCACTATGTTGTTTGTGGGTCAAGGTTTAAAAATTCTTCGCGTTTTTTCGGCATAATGCCATTTGCAAGCAAAATTTTTTCAAACGCTTCGTGTTCAATGGTTTCAACAGCGACCAGTTCTTTTGCAATCGCGTCAAGCGCGCCGCGGTGCGCTCTCAATATCTGCTCCGCTTTTCCGAGCGCCTCACTCATAATACGCGCGACTTCCGCGTCTATTTCAGCAGAAACTTTTTCTGAATATTCATGCTCGCCGACACCTTTGCCGAAAATAGCTTTCCCGCCCGGCTCTTCAAGCGCCACCGGCCCCATTTTTTCCGACATGCCGTACTTGGTCACCATATCGCGCGCGAGCGCAGTGGATACCTGCAAATCATTTGACGGTCCGGTTGTAAGGTCTCCAAAAATCATACGCTCCGCGGCGTAGCCTCCGAGCGATACGGCGATGTCGTCAAGAAATTCTTTTTTGCTCTGCATCTTTTTGTCTTCAAAAGGCAGTTTGAGCGTGTAGCCAGCCGCGCGGCCGCGGGAAATAATCGTGATTTTGTGCACCGGGTCGGCATACGGCAAGAGAGAAGCGGCGAGCGCGTGCCCCGCCTCATGGTACGCGGTAATTTCTTTTTCTTTTTTTGAGAGGAGGTGGCTTTTGCGCTCGGGCCCCAACATTACTTTTTCTATAGAGCGGATAAGGTCAAATTGGCTGACCTTTTTCCTGCTCTCCCGCGCCGCAAGAATCGCGCCTTCGTTCATAAGCGAATAGAGGTCGGCGCCGGAAAACCCCGGCGTGCGCTCCGCGATAATGCGCAAATTTACATCTTCCGCAAACGGCTTTTTGTCCGCATGGATTTTCAAAATTTCCTCGCGGTCGTTAATATCAGGAATATCAATCACCACGCGCCGGTCAAAACGCCCAGGACGAAGAAGCGCCGGGTCAAGCACGTCTGGACGATTGGTCGCCGCAATGACAATCACTTTTTCCGCCGGCTCAAAGCCGTCCATTTCAACCAAAATCTGATTGAGCGTCTGCTCGCGCTCATCGTTGCCACCGCCGAGCCCCACTCCGCGCGATCGACCGACCGCATCTATTTCGTCAATAAAAATAATCGCTGGAGCGGCTTTTTTCGCAAGCTGGAAAAGGTCCCGCACGCGAGAAGCTCCAACTCCGACAAACATTTCCACAAATTCAGAACCTGAAATGGAAAAAAATGGCACTCCCGCCTCCCCCGCCACCGCGCGGGCAAGCAACGTCTTTCCCGTCCCAGGCGCGCCCATCAAAAGCACTCCCTTCGGAATCCGCGCTCCGATGTCCAAAAATTTTTTCGGATTTTTCAAAAAGTCAACAATCTCCACCAATTCTTCTTTTGCCTCTTTTGCTCCGGCGACATCCTTAAACGTCACCCGCTGGCTTTTATCGGCGGGGTCTATAATCCGCGCTTTTGACTGTCCGAAGGTAAATGCCTGCATGCCAGCGCCTTTCACCTGCCGCGATATCATCCAGAAAAAGAGAAGCACAAAAACAATTGGGATAATAAACGGCAGCGCGTTCAAAAGAAAGAAACCGATGCCGCCCGGGCTCTTAACCTCAATGGAAACCGCGTGCATTTGCGCAGGTGTAACCCCATAATTCGTGAGCGTTTCGGAAAGAGAGCTCTCCGTTTCTTTGCGTGATGTTTTTTCCGAACCGTCTGTAAATGCCGCGGTCAACTTTTCTGCTTCTACGACAACGCCGGTAACACTGCCTTCAACAATTGATTGCGCCAATTCTGAAATTGAAATTTCCGGTGTTTGCTTGCGTTCTTTCACCACAAAAGAATAGAGCATGATGATGAGCGCGAAGAATATGAGCGTGCTCAACAGGTTGCTCAAGAACTGCCACCCTGACGGAGCATCCTTTTTTCCCCCGCCTGCTTTTTTATTTTTTTGTTTTGGAAATAGGTTCATATTGTAAAATAGTTATACCATAATAGCGGAAAACAGGCAAAAGCCAATCCATCTGATACAATATAATTGTTAATTGCAAAACTCGCTCTGAATCATAGTTTTTGAGAGACATTGCGGACCCCGACGATATTGTCGGGGGAGCATAGCATCCGCCCTGGGCGGAATGCGTGTCTATCAAAAATTGATGATGAAGAAGAGTTTTGCAATATAACAATACACCAATTTTGTATGACGCTGATTATAAACAAAAAGGCTCATTTTAATTATGAGCTCATGGAAAAGTTTGAAGCTGGCATGTCCCTCTTCGGCTTGGAAGTAAAATCCTTGAAAAAAAATCAGGGGTCCCTTTTGGGCGCGCATGTCATAGTGCGCGGCGGCGAGGCATACATCGTCGGCATGCACATTCCTCCCTACCAGCCAAACAACACGCCAAAAGAGTACGACCCGGACCGCACGCGACGGCTTTTGCTTACTCAAAAAGAATTGGGCGAGCTTGCGGGCGCCGAAGCGCAAAAGGGGTTGACAATCGTGCCGATTTCAGTGTATAGTAAAGGCAGAAAATTGAAACTTCAAATCGCCATCGCGCGCGGAAAAAAGAAATACGATAAACGAGAAACTTTAAAAAAACGCGACGCGGAGCGAGAAATAGCAAGAACCTTAAAAAATTGAAACTGGAGAAATGAATACTTTTCTCCACATTCCCCCAAAGCAGATGTGGCTGGTTTCCAGTTTCTAGATTCTAACTTCTGTTGTGGGGGGATGATCGGCTTTGACAGTTGATTGGCCCTTGTCATGCGCAAAGCAAGCATGTTCGCTCATCTTGTAAATCCGCGCGAACAACCAATAGATGCAAATTCTATTTCAAAGCGAGTCGCATCGCCATTCGTGACGATAAACGGCTTCGCCTTTGCTCGAGCGTAATTAATCGCACGAGCCATCCGATACGCGGACTCCTGATAGGCGTTTAGGGTGTCATATACATCAGGATAGAAATAGCGGACGCTTCGCCGCGGTTTCAAAACCAAAGAAGCTCGGCCTGTACGTATTTCGTTTGCTTCCGACCGTACAGGCTCAAATTCACTTCGGTGAAACAAAGCAAACTATCTTTGTAGACACATCCGAGGAAATCATTTGGACCCGGGTTCGATTCCCGGCATCTCCATTCGTAAAAACATTAGCCTCGCTTTTAGCGGGGCTTTTGTTTTTTGAATGGAGATGAGCAAGACGCCTGCGCGTCTTGCGTCCGGGAATCGAAAAGTTTGAGCATATCGCGCGGAGTCCGCCCGTGGCGGACGAGCACGATGCGAAAACTGTACTGTTCCTGTAAGGAAAGATTCCCGGCATCTCCACCTCATTCGACTTTCTTACTCGGCTTTCGCATAGCCGAATTTCCTTTGTCACCTATCCTTCGCTATAGCGAAAGATAGGTGACAAGGAGAAAAATTGCATTTTCGCTTGAAAGTCGGACATCCGATGTCCGACTTTTTTTAATGAATTTCTCACTTCATAAGTTCTAGAATTAATTGCAACACCTATCTGTATTCTGCTATGCTAAAAATAGTTTTCGTAATCCTATATTAAATTTCCTTAACGCAGTGGGGGGGGATAAAAATGACAGCATGGCAATCGCAACCGCAATTTGACAAAGCGCATTACAAAATGACGTTATACGGATTTTTGAAATGGTTCACCATTTCTTATGTCGTTCTTCAGCTCATATCTTTTCATTTTGCTTTTGACCCGATACCCGACCATCTTTCCTATTTTTGGATGGCAACATTGCTCACCTATACCTGCCTAAAAGAAATATTTCGTCACGCGTATGTCCAGTGCAGTAACGGACAAAAAGGAGAATGGTACGCCATTATCGTCATCGGCGTATTCTTATGGATGGAAGGATACAATATCGCCATCCATTGGATTTTTCAAAAACCGTATCTCCCTCTTCCAGACAACATGTTTGAAAGCGCGGTACAATCAATGGTCCTTCTTATCGGCACCGCCATGTCATCTCTTTGGTTTCATTTCAAAAAAAACGGCGTGGCCAGAGCGGATACGGCTCCATCAGAAAAGACGCCGTGACAACATACATATCACAAAGCCCGTGAAGAATTTTCACGGGCTTTTATCTTGATTATTTCCGCCTTCGTTTTAATATTGAAACGAAGGCAAAACCACATCCCACAAACAACGCGCCATTTGCAATAATAATAAGAAACGAAAATGAAAACAGTTCCGCAATGATAAAAGAGAACAGGGCGACAATTTGCATAACCATTTTCCATTTGCCAAAACTGTTTGCCCCGACTACCGCCATTTTTTTCCCGAACCCGCGCTCAACAGTTGAATAACCGTCGGCAATAAACAATCCTCCGAGAGCAATCAAATCACATTCATTCCAAAAAAGCAGAATCGTGGAATAAAATTGTATTTTATCCGCCAGCGGGTCAAGCCATTTGCCCGTCTCGCTCGCCTGTCCTTCTTCGCGCGCCATGATGCCGTCAATGGCATCCAAATACCAGCACACTCCCCAAACACAAGCGGCAAAAAATCGCGCGTGCCAGCCGCCGAAAAACCAGACCGGAATCATAAGAAGCGCGACAGAGCATCTTGCGATGGTCACCTTGTTTGCCGTGGTACGCCTCGCAAGAAATGCAGCGACTTTGCGCGCATCGCTAAAAAATTGACACTCGTTCATAGCGCCCTCCTCAGCATAAGAGCAAGATAAAAACAAACGTATTCTGCCCAAACCCTAACAGAAAACGAAAAAATGGGAAGGCGGTTTCAATAGTGCATGACTAGACCACTTTATTGACTTCCGTTAGATTATCCGCTACTATAATGCCATAAAGCCACCAATAACGGCTTTTTAATATTTTGCTAAAAATACGCACACGAATTAATAATCAAATACGTTCCCCGGAAGTTCGGGTCATTGACCACTTGGGCAACAATATTGGCGTACTGCCGATACAAGAAGCGCTCGGAAAGGCTCGGGCGGAACAGCTTGATTTGATTGAAATTTCGCCAAATGCCATACCGCCGATTGTCAAAATAATGGACTATGGCAAATACCAATACGAGCAAAACAAAAAACAGAAAGAACAACACGCGAAATCACACACCGTAGAGGTAAAAAATATCCAGATTAAAATCGGCACGGGCGAACACGACCTTGCCCTCAAAGCAAAGCGGGCAAACGAATTTTTAAAAGAGGGGCATCGTGTAAAAATAGAATTATTTCTATCGGGCAGGACAAAATATCTGGAACAACCGTTCTTGAAAGAACGTCTTGACCGCGTTTTGTATCTTATTGCTGAAGACTATACGATTGCCGAACCGGCAAAAAAAGTACCGAAGGGTCTCGCAATGATTATTGAGAAAAAAAAGAAAAAATAATATGGCGCAAAAAACAAACAAATCGTATTCAAAACGGTTACGGATAACCAAAACCGGGAAAATGCTTTCCCGCAAGGCGGGCAAAGACCATTTTAACGCGAAAAAATCAAGAGCAAAGCAGTTGCGCGGCAAACGTGCGGTTCAATTTGCAATGAAAAATAAAAATATCGGCGATTTTCTGCCATTCAAATAGATTACCAATTTTATAGTTAACTTACACCGCACCTAACAAGCTAAAAAGCTAAAACCTAACAAGCTTAATAATATGTCACGAGTTAAAAAAGGAGTGCGCGCGCTGAAGCGCCGCAAAAATATCTTAAAGCAGGTTAAAGGATACCGCTTTGGACGAAGCACAAAAAAGCGCCAGGCGCGTGAAGCGATTTTTCATGCCGGCACCTACGCCTTTGCGCACCGACGCGACAAAAAGCGCGATGCCCGCGCTATCTGGCAAATAAAAATTAATGCTGTTGCGCGTCCGCTCGGATTTTCATACAGCGCCTTCATCGGAGCGCTAAAGAAAAAAGGCATCGCTCTTGACCGCAAATCTCTTTCAGATCTTGCGGAGCATAGCCCGGAATCATTTGAACGTCTCGCGAAACAACTCGCGTAAAAAAATACCCACCAGACATTATGTCTGGTGGGTATTTTTTAAAAAAGAATTTCCATTTTCTCTCCTTTCTTTGGGACCACCGCTTCAAGAGAAAGGTTGTCTTGAATCTTCTGCGCCAAAAATGTCGCGGACTTCAATTCCCCCATTACCACGAATATTTTTTTCGCTTGTCCTTTGTCGTGTGAAACAAAGTCTAGAATAGCATCGGAATCTTTGTGTCCCGAATAACCGCTGATTTCTGTCACCCGTGCCCGCACTGGTACGCGTTCTCCCAATATTGTCACCTCCTTCGCACCATCTTTAAGCTCTCGTCCGAGCGTCCCGGGCGCCTGATATCCAACCAAAAGCAGGGTGCTCTTCGGGTCTGGCAGATAGCGTTTTTCGTGATGGATAATGCGGCCGCCGGCAGACATACCGGAACCAGCGATAATCACTTTCGGATTCGGCACATCGTTTATCGCCTTTGATTCTTCCGTGCGAAGCGTTGATTTGAGCCCGTGGAAATTAAAAATATTATCTCCTGATTTTATAAGCGCCATGGTTTCTTTGTTGAAATACCGCTCATATTTTTCATAGATAGCCGTGGCTTTGATTGCAAGCGGCGAATCAAGGAAAATTGGCACTGGAGGAATTTTTTTATGCTCAATAAGCTCGTTTAATTCAGCAAGAAGCACTTGGGTGCGTTCAATGGAAAACGCCGGAATCATGAGCGCACCGCCGCTCATGATGGTTTCTTCTATAATCTGTTTTAGTAATCCTTTTTGTTCTTCCCGCGATGGATGATTTCTATCTCCATAGACGCTTTCAATTACCAGATAATCCGCATCGTTCACTATTTCCGTATCGTGAAGCAGTGGTGCTGGTGAATTGCCTAAATCTCCGGTAAAAACAATTTTCTTGCCGTCGTGTTCCAGTTCAACCATAGATGAGCCCAAAATATGTCCGGAATCTTTTAGACGCGCCGTGACTCCCGCGCCGAGCGAGAGCGGTTCATGATATTCTGCTGTGCGCCAAAGCCTCATCGCTTTTTCCACATCTTCCGTATTGTAAAGCAATTCAGTGTGTTCGCGCTTTGCTTCTTTTTCCATAATGCCCATGCTGTCTATGAGCATCAATTCTCCCAAATCGCGCGTCGGCGGCGTGCTGTAAATGACTCCGCGGAAACCTTCACGCACCAGTTTTGGAATTCGCCCAACGTGGTCAAGGTGCCCATGAGTAACAAAAAGAATATCAATGGAAGATGGATTGTACGGAAACGGTTCAACGTTCAAATCCCCGCATATCCGACACCCCTGAAACAGGCCGCAGTCAACGAGTATTTTTAACCCGTTCGTTTCAAATAAAAAATTGGAGCCGGTTACTGTTTCCGTCCCGCCATAAAATGTAATGGATGATGAGTGGTTGGTATCTTGAGACATGTTCTTATTATACACGCGCCCGTTCCTCCGAAACAGAGCGGCGAAAAAATAGTAAGTACATGGTCACAGCAAAAGAAGCCCCAAGCAGGTCAAAAAAAAGATCGCTCAACCCGTCAATAAAACCATACGAAGACGCGTGTGTAACGATATCAACAATATATTCAAATAGTTCCCAGAGAAGACCGACGCATGCGGTAGCAAGCAAAACAGCGAGTATTGTGCGTTTTATATTAAATTGCGTTGCTTTTTTATCGGTATCAATCACGCCCAAAAACCACAGAGCAGCAAAGCCCACCCAAACGCCTCCGAGCGTATGCATGAGCATATCAAACCAAAAAAAGGTAAAGTACCAACCGAGGGCAAGCGCCACTGTATTAAGCGCGAAAATAAAAATGATGAAAAAAGAAAGTGGGGACGGAAATGTTTTTGAAGTATACAAGTGATTCATTTTTTTAAGTATGACACAAAGATGTTTCTAAAAAAATTCCGCTTTGCAAAAGCGCAGCGGAATTTTTAATGTGAGCTATTCAGAACCCTAGATTGATTCTAGGTGGGTTTCCGCAATCACGCTCCAAGGAACGCGGTATATGAGAATCCCTGAATGTTTAAATAAGCTAGTTTCTGAATAACTCTATTTATTATAATACCCCCATCTAAAAAAGGTTGCAAGCTTCTATTCAAGCAAGCCGTCTAAGTTTACATCATATAGAATCTGCTCTTGCACCAAGCGATAATTCACAAGCTCTTTTTCGGTAAACCAATGCTTGAGTTCCATTTCTGCTTCTTCTGGAGAGCCAGAGGCGTGGATAAGGTTGCGCACAGAACGGCCGTCGGTGTCTGACATCTGATACGAATCAAGCACAAAATCGCCGCGAATCGTGCCGACATCAGACGAGAGCGGCTCCGTCCCTCCAACCACCTTGCGCACGATTTTCACCGCATGCGCTCCCTGCCACACCATCGCCACCACCGGTCCGCTCGTCATATATTTTTTCAGTCCTTCCAAAATGCGCGCGGTGATTTCAAGCGGGTCTTCCGACGGCGGCTTTATTCCTTTTTTCCGGTAACTTTCAATTGTTTTTTCTCCTGTAATTCGCCGCCAATTCGTGTCAAGCGTGTAGTGCGCTTCCACGTGAGCAGGTGTCGGCACGAGCATTTTAATCCCCGCGAGTTTCAGCCCGATGCGCTCAAACCGTTTGACAATTTCGCCGACAAGCGAGCGTTGGACGCCGTCCGGCTTAATCAACACAAGTGTCCGTTCATATTTTAAATGTTTCATAGTATTCAAAAATAAAAAGGTGGGTAATGTTTTTTAGTGTAAAGCAAAAAACAGTTAAAAACAATGTGCGATCGCGCGTACTTGACTTTTTTTGTGCTGGTAGTATAATGTGTACAGATTCCAGTAGTTTTGATTTTTGTAAGTTTGTAAGTCTTGTAATAGAAGCACAACATTAATTCATTTTATTTTTTGCGGAGGGATCCCATCATGGAAGCAAAAAGATTTGAGGAGATGAATGTACAAAATGTGAGAAAAGGCGTCACGGTTCGCATGGATGCCGTGTCGTTAAAAAACGGCAAAATCGGCTTCCCTGCCATGTTAAACAGAGAAGGCAAATCTATTCTGCTCTTCTCCGTCCCTGAAGACATGCCCCTTATTGAAGGGGCGCGATATGACGTGACAGTTAAAGAGGTCCACGTCACGAAGAAGAAAACAAAGGTTGGAACTTGCATCATCGCCGCGGAAATAAGCGCGGTTCGGATGGTGGAAACCCTCAATGTATTCTACGATGCAGTAAAAGGATGCATCGTGGAGCAAAAACGGAGCGGACGCGTTCTCATAGGGAAATCAAAAGAGGTCCCAGTGAAGGAGCGGACGGTTATGTACTACGACCGCGATCCGAATCCGAAAGCAGAAAGCGGAACAGTTTTCTCCGCAACAGAATTCATTGACACGGAGGGAGTGGTTCGCAAACGGAAAATCAACTTCGGCCAGACCCTTAGGGGGTTTGTGAAATCTTGGCGAAAAAAAAGATATGTCGTTTCCGATGTGAGGGCGGAGGAATATCGGACGGAATTGAAAACCCTTCCGCCGTGTCCGGAGGAAATTTGAAGTTTCACCTAAACGGGGTTCGCTCTCGCGAACCCCGTTTTTTTATTTCGTCTAGCGAGGAGCGAAATGAGAATCGCAATTCTCATTTCATCCGAGCGAAGACGAAACACAGGTTAATACCTCGGGGCCTTGCCCCAAGGAACCTTTATTTCCTATACTTTTTCATAATCTCCGCTTCCACTTCATTTCGGTCCCGCCCGTATTTTTGATACGAATGTTCTTTGACCCGAGTGATTTGTTCTGATTGTCCAGCTTCAAACGATGCCGTTTCAATATTAAACGGTTTTGATGGCTGTCCATTCGCTAAAAGTTTCAGATATGCGTTTCGATTATCAAGTTTCATGATATCTTCCGCGGTAAACGTCGGCGCAAATTGCTTTGCCAGATATTCGGCGTCGTCTGCCCCCACGCGAAACACAGCAAGCGAACCGACGTTTCCAAAGACCGCATTTTTTATTTTTTCATCCAGCTGGGCGATAAATTGATTGGCAATCGTGAGCGAGAGCCGATACTTGCGCGCCTCCGAAAGAATCGTGGCAATCGAATCCGTGGTAATATTTTGAAACTCATCAATGTAGAGAAAGAAATCGGCCGGTTTCGAGCGAAGCACGTCAACACGCGACAGCGCCGCCATCAAAATCTTGCCGACGATAATCAATCCGATTAAATTGGAGTTGATATCGCCCAATCGCCCTTTTGATAAGTTTACGAGAAGTATTTTACGCTCGTCCATAATCTGCCTGAAGTTAAACGCCGAGTGCTGTTGCGCCACAATTGGCCGCATGATGTCATTTGCCAAAAAGACGTCAAACTTGCTCGTGATATAAGGCACAATATTGGCAAGCGCCCCTTCCCCGCCCGCCTTCTCGGCAATGTCCGTCCAAAACTGTGTGACGACCGGATTTTTTGAGCGTGAAAGTTTCAGCGCCCGAAATGCTGTGTCTGCAAGCACGCGCGACACGTCAAGAAGCGTTGAGCCGCTCTCGGGATCTTCAATCACGAGCATCGTGGCATTTCTAAAATACTGCTCAAACATCGGCCCCATTGATTCCGGTACCGCGCCGTACAATTTTTGAAAAATACTGAAGAGCTCATTGACCACGAATGTTTTCTGTTCAGGGAAACGGGCGTCATATTCAAGCATGTTAAGCCCCATCGGACGCGCCGTCGCCCCCGGGTCAAAATAGATGACATCGTTCATACGATGTTCCGGTATGCGAGAGAGCACATCTTCAATATCAGAGCCATGCGGGTCAATCATGCACACCCCATTGCCAGCGACGATATCCTGCGCAATCATATTTTTTAGAAGCGTGGTTTTGCCGGTTCCTGTCTGTCCGATAACATAGAGATGCCGCATTCGGTCTTCATCCGCAAAATGAATGTCAGTTTCAATATTTCTATAACGATTTGACCCGAGCACCACCCCTTCGCGCGAGAGCGTCATTGGCGCCGGAGCGCTCCCCGCTTTTGCTTCTTTCAATTCGCGTGATGTCGTTCCCGTAACCGGAAAATGAAAGAGCGTAGTCAATTCTTTGATGTTCAGCGGAAAATTATGTTCGTCTGAAAAAAGGCGGTATGAAAATCGGTGCAATAGGGCGCGAAGTACTTCTTTTTTTACCCGCTCAAACTTGATGCCGTTGCCGCGTGTTTCCGAAAATTGATTGAATGACGATTCAAGTTCGGAAAGAATATCTTTGGCGCGGCTTTCCGTGCCTGCCGACGCGATAATGCGGATATTGGCTCCCAAAATATGGCTTCCGATTTTTGCTTCAATATGTTTAATCGCTTCTTCATCAATTTTGTGAGGTTCAAGCGGGACCGCGTTGCCATGAATATCTTTTTTCGGCAAGTCGCCGCCAAACACAAGCTCTTTAACCGCCTTCCCGAACCCGCCGGCAAACCCTTCCGGCATATCAACCGCTTTTTTGACCGGCACTCCTTTTTTTACTTTGTCTAAAATAAACGAGTAGCGTTTAATGTAATAATCGGCAATCGGCGCAAGCACTATCTGCACCGCGGCTCCTTCGCCGGTTTTTTTAATTTTTGAAAATGAATTGAGTAGCGCCGAAAGCGGGTCGCTGTCAAACGCTTCGTATGTCTTGAGCGAAAGCGCCGGAGAAAAAGCTGGCGCCGCGTACGACGCGGCAGACGCGCCGTTTTCAACAAAAATGTTATAGTCGTTTGGATTTTCTTTGAGCGTGGCGCGCGGGAACGCCGCCAAAAGCTGTTTCTCAAACAAATCAGCTTTCGTATCGGGTACACCGGCATAAAAAATCATATCCTCGCTTTCTCCGGAAATAGCGAGCTCAAGCGTAAAAGACCGCTTCCATTTTTCCGCGCTCTTTTCGTCTGTGTCTGCCACCGAAAGCATGCCTGCATAAAATTGCGCCATCGTGGTCACCATTTCTTTGAATTGTTTCTCTGATTCTTCCGGCGCCGATTGCGGAAGCGTGATTTCAAAAAGCTTCATGTGGAGCGCGCGCAAAAGCTCTTCTCGATTGACGCCATCGGTGTATCCTGCTTTGATATACTGAACCAAAAAACGATGGAAGTCGTCGTCAATGTGCGGATTGGAGAGCCGCTCCACTACAGAGAGCGCGTTTTTTATGCCATTTTCAAGCATGATTCCAAAGAGTTCATTCATTTGCTCATCGTGCGATTCGGGAGCCAAATCAAGCGCGATTTTTTCGGCTTCATACGCTTTCATCGCATGCCCAGACGCCAGCACTTCTTCGGATTTCTTTTTGCCATATTCGCGCACCGGCAAAACGGCCGCGTGCTCGCGTTCATGCGAGGCCGCTTCTGCATCAAGTTCTTTCTCGTGCCGCGCTATTTCACGGCGCAAAAAAACCACTTCTTCTTCCGGAGTTTTGAATTTTGGCATTTCACCTTGAAATGTTTCCATTGCTTTTAGTATACCGCTCTTTATTCAAAAATGGGAGTCTGTAAAAAAAATTAATTCTTCGTAACAACCTCTCCGCCATCTTTGCCGACAATAATCGTATGTTCAAAATGAGCCGAGAGAGAGCCGTCGCGCGTTCTAAATGTGTAGCCGTCTTTTCCTAACACAACATCAGGAGAACCGAGCGTGAGCATTGGTTCAAGCGCAAGTACCATGCCATTGACCAATTTTTCTCCCGTACCAGTTTTGCCAAAATTGGCAATATAGGGCTCTTCATGCACCGCGCTCCCCACGCCGTGTCCTCCCAATTCACGCACAATGCCGAGCTTCCCTTGTTTTGCCACTGCTTCAATCGCCGCTCCGATATCTCCGACATAGCCCCCGCTTTTTGCGGCCGCTATCCCCGCGTCCAGTGATTTTTTTGTCGCAAAAATAAGTTCAAGCGATTTCTCATCAACCTTTCCTACCGGAAGCGTGCGCGCCATATCAACAAACATACCTTGATGGATAAGCCCGATATCAAGCCCCACTATATCACCGTCTTTCAACGCGCGCCCATTCGGGATACCATGCACCACTTCGTCGTTTATTGAAACACAGAGCCCCGCCGGATACGGCGCGCGAGAACCTGCCGGTGTATAGCCCAAAAATGACGGAGTATCGCCCATTTCTTTTATGCGCTGTGTCGCGTGAAGATTGAGTTCTGCTGAAGTAACCCCCGGGCGCACGAGTGTTTCCACTTCATCAAGCACCAGCGCGAGCCGTTTGCCTGCTTCGCGGAGAATTTTTTCTTCAATTTTATTTTGAATAATCATTGAAAAATCTTGATGGATTCAGGATTAAAAAATCAATCTCTAAAAATTTTCTGCTGTAATTCAGCAAAGACCTCTTCAATTTTTTGTTCGCCATTGATATCAACAAACCGATAGTAATTATTCTCACGATACCAATCCACCGCTGGCCGCACATCGGTTTCAAACCACCGCAATCGTTCTCTGATATCTGCTTCGTTGTCATCTTTTCTACCCCGCGCAAGCAGGTGTTTGATAGACCAGTCGTCCGACACGTTTAGATATACAACCGTCGGATTTTTTATCTCATACATCCAATTGAGCGCCGTATCAAGCATATGCGCTTCAGCAAAAGAGCGCGGTGTGCCGTCGGCAACAATAGTCTCTTTTCCAGTAAAGCGTTCAAGGAAAAAATTTGACCACATGTTAACCGCCAAAAAATCGGGCTGTCTATCCCCCGCGTCGTAAATCTCTTTCGCGCGCCGCGCCGAATAGTTTTCACCTTTGATAAACTCGCGGATGAGCGCTCCTGTCTGCAGATATAAAATCTCGCGCTCGGGTTCCCGTTTTTTCAATTCTTCCATCAAAAGTTTTGCCTGCGTGCCTTTGCCGCATCCGGAGCGTCCGATAAAAATATACACTTGAGAATCCATTTTTCAAGTATAACACACCCTATGAGCTTGTTAGCTTCTTAGGTTTTAGCTTTTTAAAAAATTATTTAATGAACCTAAAAAGCTAATAAGCTAAAACCTAACAAGCTCGCCTAGTATTCCCGCATCGCAACTTGCGCGTCTATTTTTTTCACCAAATCAAGCACGACGGAAACAACGATGAGAAGCGCGGTACCTCCGATGGCAAACGAACTAATGCCGGTAATCCCCTGCATCGCGAGCGGTAAAACAGCGATAATTCCCAAAAAGAGCGCGCCGATAAAGGTAATGCGATTCAAAATATTGCCCACATACTCGGATGTTGTGCGCCCGGGGCGCACGCCCGGAATAAACGCACCGCTTTTCTGCAGATTATTTGCCATTGTCTCCGGGTCAAAGGTGATTGCCGTATAAAAATATGTAAAGAGAAACACCAGAATAAAATAGAGCGACGCGTACACCCAGGTATTTTGCAACACGGCAAGCACCATGCTTGAAACGGTTTGCACGATTGCGTTATTCACATTTGCAAGAAAATTCACAATCATTTGAGGAAAAAGCAAAATGGAAAGCGCGAAAATAATCGGAATAACGCCCGCCTGATTTACCCGAAGCGGCAGGTAGGTGGATACGCCGCCGTAGACACGATTTCCCCTGATGCGTTTCGCGTAAGTAACCGGAATCGGGCGCTCGGCTTCAGTGATGAATACCACGCCCGCGACAATGAAAATCGCTACCGCGATAAATCCGATGTACATTGGAATTTGAGATATGTCAAAAGTAAACGCGAGCTGGCTTATTTGTGTAGGCAATCCGGAAACAATACCGGCAAAAATGAGGAGCGAAACGCCATTGCCGATGCCGCGCTCAGTGAGCAATTCCCCCATCCACATGAGGAGCACGGCGCCCGCCACGACGACGATAATATCAAGCGATTTATCAAAAAAATTAACGTACGAAAGAACTCCCTGCCGTTCCAAAAGCGTCAAAATTCCAAAACCCTGTAAAAACGCCAACGGCACCGTGAGCAAGCGCGAGTATTGATTAAATTTCTTTTTACCGAGCTCTCCTTCTTCGTGATACATCGCCTTCAATTTCGGAGACATAATCGTGATAAGTTGCATGATTATTGAGCCGGTAATATATGGTCCAAGCCCAAGCATAACGATTGAAAGATTGGAGAGGCCTCCGCCTGAAAAAAGGTTCAGGAGTCCGAAAAACTGATTGTTTGCAAAAAATTCCTCCAGGCGAAACACGTCAACGCCGGGCACAGGAATACTCGCCCCGATACGAAAAAGAACCAGCACAAACAGAATGTACAAAATTCTTTTGCGTAGAGGAGCATCGTGCGTAATGACGCTTATTTTTTGCAAAAATGATTGCATGATTATGAAATTATCGCGCCTCCGGCTTTCGTTACTTTTTCTTTTGCTGACAGAGAAAGCGTAACGCGTGAAAAAGTGAGTTTTTTGGTCACCGCTCCATCACCCAAAATTTTAACACGAAGAGCACCTTGACCCTGCCTTGAAATGAGCCGCTTCGCCAAAAGCGCCTGCGGAGATACGATTTCTCCTTCATTAAAATGTTTTTCAACGGCCGAAAGATTGAGTATCGCTGGTTTCACCGTCTGCGCGTTTACTGATTCCGCGCGGTGTTTGCCGTATCCGCGGCGCTTGGGCAGTCGTTTGATAGTATCTCTGATTTCAGGGCGGATTTTTCTTCCAGCACGCGCTTTTTGTCCTTTCGTGCCGCGTCCTGAAGTCTTGCCACGCTTGCCCCCGCGCCCGACAATTTTTTTGGAGCGAGATACGGTATGCGGTTTTAATTCGTGTAGTTGCATAATAAGAAAATGATTATAAAAGTTTTGCCAGCGCGGCAACGGCGGCGCGCGCGTTATTTAATTTATTTTTGCTCCGCGATAAAATCTTTGAGGTAATATCTTTGATGCCGGCAAGGTCAAGCACTGTTCGCACCGAACTGCCAGCCACAAGACCTCTGCCCGGCGCCGGTCGTATCGTCACCTGCGAACTGCCGAATTTTGCTCCCACCTCGTGGCGAATACTCATTGTTTTAGTGAGCGGGACTTGCAGTAATTTCTTTTGCGCGTCGCGCATCGCCTTTTCAATCGCGAGCGCCGTATCAGACGCTTTGCCAAGCCCAACGCCAACACCCCCTTTTCTATTTCCGACCACAAGCGCGACGGAAAAACTAAAGCGCCTTCCTCCCGCCATAACACGGGTAACTCGGCGCACCGCTATGACTTTGTGCTGAAATTCTGAACGTGACTGTCGCGCGCCGCCTTCTTTTCGTGAACGCTGTCCGCCGGCTCTGCCATTTTTTGCCCCGCCATCTTTGCTTGTTTTGCCGGCATCGCGCCTATGCGGTGCACCGTTTCGTTTTTTTCTGTCTGCAAAAAAAGACGAACGAGCCGCCGCGTGTTTTTCACCGGAAATCGCGCCGGGTTCTTTTTTGCCGGCTTGCCCAAGGGTTGGCACAGCATGAGTTTTATTTGTCATTGAATCGGTCATACGATATTTTTAATTAAAACAAAAGTCCCCCTTCTCTGGCGCCTTCCGCAAATGCCTTGATGCGGCCGGTGTATATAAATCCTCCGCGGTCAAATACGGCAGTGGTAATCTTTTTTTTCATCGCCGCGTCAGCAAGCATTTTCCCCAAAAGACGCGCGCGTTCGGTTTTGGTTCCTTTTTCAGAAATAGCGGTGTCGGAAACAGCGGCAACCGTAACACCCTTGTCATCGTTTATCAGCTGACCGTACAAATATTTGTTTGATTTGAAAACAGACAAACGAGGGCGAATGTCCGTCCCCTGCACTTTTGCACGAATACGCTTGTGCCGCCTTTCTCGTTTTTCTATTTTTTTATTTTTTATCTGTTTCATATAATGAAAAATTAAAAACGCAAAACGAAAAGCGCAAAGGAAACGGTGCTGAATTTTGTTTTTAGTTTTTCGTTTTGCATTTTACGTTTTTACCCGACCGTCTTCTTCCCTTGCTTCCTTCTAATCACTTCGTTTTCATACCGAATGCCTTTGCCTTTATACGGCTCAGGTTTTTTGTAAGCGCGTATAGTCGCGGCAAATTGCCCGACCAATTCCTTGTCAATTCCGCTCACGGTAATTGTATTCTTTTCAATCACCGCCGAAACACCTTCCGGAATCCGCACCAATACCGGATGCGAAAAGCCGAGTGCTAATTTCAAATCCTTTCCGGCAAGTTCCGCGCGGAAACCGACTCCTTCTATCAATAATTTTTTAGCAAAAGGACGGTTAACTCCCTCTATCATATTTTTGATGTGCGCCATGGTGGTGCCCCACATCATTTTTGTTTGTATTGAAGCATTCGACGGAGCCGCTTTTATTTCATTGCCTTCTATGTGAACTGAAACTCGGTCGGCAAAACGCTTTGAAAGTTCTCCTTTCGGGCCTTTCACGGTCACCGAATTGCCACTGACAGTTACAGTGGTTTTGTCTGGAATAGTAAGTATTTGTTTGCCAATTCTGCTCATAATAATAAATTAAAAACGCAAAACGAAAAGCGCAAAGAAAACGGTGCTGAATTTTGTTTTTAGTTTTTCGTTTTGCATTTTACGTTGTTATACTACCAAATCTGAAAAAGCACTTCGCCGCCGACTTTCTCCGCGCGCGCTTCTTTATCGGAGAGTATCCCTTTCGGCGTTGAGAGCACGCTCATGCCATATCCCTGTCTTACGGAAGAAAGTTCACGAAATCCTTTGTACGCGCGCTGGGATAATTTTGATACCCGTTTTGCCCCATGAATACGCGGCGATGTCCCGACATACGCAAGTTCAATAACAATCAATTTGCGCGCTTTTTTGCCAAGTATGTCAGCTGATTTTATGTATCCTGCTTTGGCAAGCGCGAGAGCAATGGCATATTTCAATTTTGAATACGAAACCTGCACCGACGGTTTCCCGACGAGTCCGGCATTTTGTATGTGCGTGAGCATGTTTGCGATTTGGTCCATAATAATAAATTAAAAATGCAAAACGAAAAGCGCAAAGGAAACGGTGCTGAATTTTGTTTTTAGTTTTTCGTTTTGCATTTTACGCTTTTATTACCAGCTTGATTTTCTTATTCCTGGAATTTTGCCTTCATTGGCAAGTTCGCGGAAACAAATACGGCACATATCAAAAGCACGCATGTAACCGCGCTTCCTTCCGCACCGAAAACACCGGCGCACGATTCTTGAGCTCCATTTCGGTTTCTTTTGCGAACGCGCTATAACTGATGTTTTTGCCATATAAGCAATAAAAAACAAAAGCCAGCATTGCTAGCTTTGCTACATATCGTAGCAAAAGGAACCTTTGGAGTCAATATGGCATCCAAAGACTTGATATGGTATCACTTTTGAAGAAACGCATTTATTTAAAAATGAAACCAAAGCCATATATCGCCGAAGGAGGTGAGCTAATGCCGCGCATCGTTGTCAAAAATATTCCGCTTTCAAAGATTGCCACCATGCCGCAAATGCGTGTGGTAACCGAGGAAAACGTAAAAGACTTGGTAGAAAATCTACGGGAAACGCACACTCTATTAAATCCGGTCACCGTGATGAAGAAAAATGACGCGGTGTGGCAAGAGCTTTGTAAGATTAAAAATTGCTCATTTCAAAGTCTTTCCAGATACGATTATATTCTGGTCGCCGGATATCGCCGTTTCAAAGCATTTCAGACATTGGCAAAAGAAGAGAAAGACTACGCCGCCATCCCCGCCCAAGCGCTTGCCATCAAAACGGTTGATGAATTCATGCGCTGGCAGATAACGGAAAACACGTACCACCCGCCGGAGACCGCCGAGATGGCGTACGCGGTTGCGACACTTTGGGGATATGCCGAAAAACTGTATGGAAAGGCGCCGGCGCTATCTCGCTTCTCGGCATCCATAGGATGCAGTGAAGACGCCACGCGTGGCTACATCCGGTTTGTCAGTCTTCCCAAAAAATTGCGGAGGCTCGTTGAAGACAAACTCATTTCCTACGGCATAGCGGTTGCACTGGCTAAAATATGCGAACTGCCGGAAGACAATGGCGGCGGAGAAATGAACGCGCTTCGGTTTGCAAACGCAATAATGATTGAGGGAAGCGGCGTCAAAGACGCGGTGCAAAAAATAAACGCGTTCATTCTGGAAAAAACATCCGGTCAGCAGGTATTATTTTCCGACGGCAATCTCATGCTTGAGATGCAGGAAGGAGTATTTGCCGGCCGCGACAAGAAAACGCGCAAAGGCCTTGCCTTTGTATTGAGCTTCTTCCAGCAAACACTTGCTTTGTTTCAAAACGGAGTTATTCCGCCAGAACGGCTTTCTCTGATACAAAAAGAAGCGGCGTGCGATTTGCTGAAGACAATCGGGTTCTTGGAAACGCTTCTTCCGATAGTCAAAAACTCTTTGTCAACAAAAGAGCACGCCCGCGCGACAACCGTTCTTGCGGAAAGCAAAAAAGTTCTTTCAAGAATTAAATAATAATTTTCATGCGATATGTCGCATGAAAATTAAAAATAAAAGCCGTCTGCATTGCGCAGACGGCTTACTTTTTATCTCTCCATTCTTTCTGTTTCTTCTTCAAGACCAAATACTTCCAAGAGCAGTGGGAGATACTCCTGATTATGATGTCCTCCTTTCGGTTTTCGCGGCAATTGATTATCCCACTTTCCTTCAAGGCGATACGGCTCCGAAGAAAACGCGCCGCCGCACATATTATATAAAGGACACCTAAGGTGCATATAAGAAGTATTTTGACACTTGCCGCATAACCGATTCCCCAAAAACCAAAGCGCGTGAGACAATTCAATCACTGGTATATGTTCCACTTCGCACAAACGAGAAAGTTTTTTTCTTATGTATTCGGCAAGTTTAACAGAATCAACCAAACGCGTATTAAACGAAATAAGTCCCAAAGAAAGAAATACCCGCTGGACATGCAAATCAACAGGAAATGCCTCTTTGACCAAAAACGATTCCGGAACGCCGAGCTCTTGATAAAATAGCACAAGCAGACTAAAGAGTTTTGGTCCATACCCGGGGAAACGATTTCCACCTTTTTTTCTCTTTAATTTCAAAAAGGCGTCAACCGATTTTATCTCAACCAATAAACGAATTGGGTCTCCTTCGTATTCTGAAAAAAGAGTCCGTGCGGTGCCGTACCAGCTTCTCGCGACTTCCCATGGATGAATAAACCCGATTGCTTTCATGGCGGCGATGACATCCTCTAGGGTTTTTTCAAGAATCTCTTTTGAAAAAAGCCACGGGAATTTGTTTTCTAAAAGCACGGCTTGTTTGAATCCTTGATCGCTCACTGAACGATACACAAGGAGCGTTCCTAAAAACAAAAACAGCAGGTGTTCAAACGAACCTTTAACCACTTCTTTTGGATAATATTTATGCTGTGGCGCGTCATTAATAAAAACAAAACGAAATAAATGCGTCTCTTTTTCAAAAGACTTCATAATCGCGAGCATCGCCTCTTTAGTGCGTTTTTTATTATACGAGAAGCGAAGTTTTGGTTCTGGTTCATTTGACTCTTGGCGCGCTCTCCTTATTTTGCGCTTGCGCAAATTATACGGAAGCAATTTATCTTCTGCTTCAAAAAAATCCGGCGCTCCAAAAGAAAAGGAGCTCTGCTTTTTGTGCTTACTCATAAGGGCTCCCTCTTAAAGTGGGTCTTCAAAAAACAATCTATGCTCACTATAAAGAAACAGCTCAAAAAAGCAACAAAAAATCGCCTCTTTTTGGGCGAGGCGATTTTTTGTTGCAAGTCTTCAGTTTTGAGATTTGACTATGGAATGACGAAACTCTCTGAAATCATAGTTTTTGAGAGACATTGCGGACCCCGACGATACTGTCGGGGGAGCATAGCAAATTTTGCTCGCAAGCAAAATTATGCGCGTCTATCAAAAACTCATGATGAAGAAGAGTTTCGTAATTCAAGAGTTTTAAGATTTTTTAATAGCCCATGTCCATGCCGCCGCCCATACCTCCCATACCTCCACCACCCATCACCGGCTTTTCTTTTTCCGGTTCATCGGCGACCGCCACTTCAGTCGTGAGAAGAATCGCCGCGGCGCTTGCCGCATTTTGCAAAGCGCTTCGGGTTACCTTCACCGGGTCAATGATGCCTGCCGCGAGCATGTCGGCAACCATTTCGTCTTTCACCGCGTCGTAGCCGATATTTCCTTTTCCGTTCTTCACTTTTTCTACCACAGAAGAGCCGTCTCCTTTTCCGGAATTTGCCGCAATCTGTGCCAATGGCGCTTCAAGTGCGGAAAGCAAAATGGCAACGCCCGCGTCAAACTCTTTCTGAAAACGCCCGAGCGGAGACTTTACCTGTTTTTTGGCGGCCACTTCTCCCGCTTTCGCAAGCGCGGAACCGCCGCCTGGTACAATCCCTTCTTCAATCGCCGCTTTGGTCGCGTTCACCGCGTCTTCAATTTTTAATTTCAGATATTTCATTTCGGTTTCGGTTGCGGCTCCCACTTTAATCACCGCAACGCCGCCGGAAAGTTTGGCAATACGTTCTTCCAATTTTTCTTTATCAAATTTTGAATCGGTTTGAGCCAACTGTGCTTTAATCTGCCCAACGCGCGCGTCAATCGCCGCTTTCTTCCCTTTGCCGTTTACCATTATGGTCTTTTCTTTCGTGGCGATTATTTTCCCCGCCTTGCCAAGCATGGCAATATCCGCATTTTCAAGTTTGACGCCGACATCTTCCGAAATGACTTTCCCGCCGACAACCGTCGCGATATCGGCAAGCTGTTCTTTTTTCCGGTCGCCATAGCCGGGCGCTTTAATCGCTAGCACGTGGAACGCGCCACGGAGTTTATTGACCACAAATGTAGCGAGCGCTTCGCCGTCTACATCATCGGCAATAACCACCAATTCTTTACGCCCGGTCTGCGCCAATTTTTCAAGCAACGGCAAAATATCTTTTATTGAGCTGATTTTTTGGTCCGTGAGCAATATCGGAACATCTTTGTATTCGGCTTCCATGCGTTCCGCGTTGGTCACCATGTAAGGCGAGATGTACCCTTTATCAAATTCCATTCCCTCAACTATCTCATGCTCAATACCGAACGATTGCGACTCTTCAACCGTCACTACGCCGTCTTTCCCGACTTTGTCTATCGTACTCGCAATAATTTTCCCAATCTCCGCCGACTCTGACGAAATCGTCGCGACCTGCTCTATTTCTTCTTTGTTTTTAATCGGCTTTGCCATTCCCTTGAGGGCATCCACGATTGCCTCTGCCGCTTTTTCAATGCCCAGCCGAATGCCCATGGCGTTAACTCCCATCGTCGTCTGGCGAAGCCCTTCTTTCATAATGGCCTGAAGCAACACCACGGCAGTGGTCGTCCCGTCTCCGGCGACATCATTTGTTTTTGACGCGACTTCTTTGACGATTTCTGCGCCCATATTTTCAAATTTGTCGGAAAGAGAAATTTCTTTCGCGATTGATACGCCATCGTTCGTTATCATCGGTGCTCCGTATCCTTTATCAAGCACGACATTCCGTCCACGTGGACCAATGGTCACTTTTACGGCATTTGCCACTTTGTTTACGCCGGCTTGCAATGCCGCGCGCGCTTGTTCATTAAAAATAATTTGTTTAGCCATAATAATAAATTAAAAACGTAAATCGAAAAACGCAAAAGAAACGATGCTAAATTTTAATTTCATTTTTCGTTTTTCGTTTTGCATTTTACGCTATTTAATGATCGCCAATAATGAATCCTCGCGGATAATATAGTATTCTTCCCCGTCAATTTTTACTTCATCCGGACCATATTTTGAAAAAACGACCATGTCTCCTTTTTTTACCTGAAGCGGAATAAAAACGCCGTCATCATTTCGCTTGCCTTCTCCCACGGCAATCACTTTCCCATGCTCCGGTTTTTCTTTGTCAACGGTATCGGGAATAATGATTCCCGATTGTGTTTTTGTTTTTTCAGGAGTCGTTGGCTTCACCAGCACGCGGTCTCCCAAAGGAATAATACTATGTGTTGTGCTCATGATATTTTTCTTGAAAATATATAAGGCGCGCGTCCTGAAACATAATTTGTGTTTCATCCGGCATGCCTACTTTAATAATGGCAAAATTATACTTTGTTGTAGAAAAAAAGCAAGTCCAAACGAATCGTTGACTTCCATTCAAATTCTGCTATATTGATTGATAAGGTTATGGCTACAATACTCCCGTGGGTGCAAATTATATTGTCGGGGATTCTTATTACCCTGATTTTGATACAACAATCAAGCGCGGGCGCCGGTGGCGCTTTTGGCGGAGGCGACGGTAGCGGCATACAATACACGCGGCGAGGAGCAGAAAAAGTGATTTTCAACGCGACAGTTATTACGGCGATATGCTTCGGTCTTGCGGCTTTTGCCGCCCTCTTTTTCTAACACAGTTATTGTACGCGGCGGGTGCGGATGCCGCGCGCGCCGCGGTCTTCCTATCACGGCGAGCTAGGGCATTCTCTTGAGACACTCCGCACTTTCTTTAATTTTTCAAATGGAATCAACGCAAGAAACTGACAGAAAATTATTTTCAATTTTGATTTCGCGGCTAAAAGAAATTATTGCCTCGTTTTCAATCAAAGAAAAACAGATTTTCAAAATACTCGTTCTTACCGCCGTGTTAAGCGGATCGTCTTTTTTGTGGGTATTGCAACGCTCTTTTCTTGAGACGATACCAGCGCGCGGCGGCTCTTTTTCTGAAGGAATCATCGGTACGCCTCGTTTCATCAATCCGCTCCTCGCGGTATCAGACGCCGACCGCGATATGACAACCCTCGTATATTCCGGATTGATGCGTCTTGCACCCGATGACACTCTTATACCAGACCTCGCTCAAACATATACGATTTCACCAGACGGACGGACCTACACGTTCACGCTTCGGGAAAACTTGTTCTTTCATGACCGTTCCCCCGTTACAAGCGAGGATGTGGCGTTTACCATATTGAAAGCCCAAGAAAGTGCAGTCAAAAGTCCACGTCGCGCAAACTGGGACGGAGTATCGGTAAAAACAGACGGTCCCGATACTGTTATCTTCGTCTTAAAGCAACCATATGCGCCTTTTTTGGAAAACACCACGCTCGGCATACTGCCCAAGCACTTGTGGGAAACGGTAACTGCTGAACAATTCAGCTTAAATCAATTAAACATTGCCGCGGTCGGATCCGGTCCTTATAAAATAGACAAAATAACAAAAAATACCGAGGGAATCCCTAGGCAAGCAATTTTATCTTCGTTTTCAAAATTTGTTTTGGGCGCGCCATACATACAAACCATACGCCTCACTTTCTATTCAAATAAACAAGATCTGCTCGCGGCATATCAGACCAGGTCCATTGATGCCATGAGCACGGTGCCACCATCGCTTGCGGAAACACTCTCAAAGCGCGGCGAGCGGATTGAGACAGCGCCGCTCCCCAGAGTGTTTGGTGTTTTCTTCAACCAAAACGAACAACCGCTGTTTGCCGACGCGGCGATACGGCGCGCGTTAAACATCATGACCGACCGCTCTATCATCATCAACGAAGTACTCCGTGGCTATGGCACTCCTCTGTTTGGTCCGCTTCCGAAAGGCGCTCTTGGATACCAAGAAGAAATAAGTGAAATAGACATTGCCGACCAAGATTCCCGAAAGAAAGAGGCGCTTGCCATTCTCACAAAAGACGGCTGGAAACCAAACGCTAAAGACGGCATTCTTGAGAAAAAAAGCAAAAAAGAAACCTTGCGGCTTGCCTTTTCTGTCGCCACATCAGACATAGCCGAACTCAAAGAAGCGGCGGAGCTCCTCAAGACGCAGTGGGAAGACATAGGAGCGGAGGTCACTTTGCAGATATTTGAATTGGGCGACCTGAACCAAAACATAATCCGGCCGCGAAAGTATGACGCGCTCTTTTTCGGAGAAATTATCGGGCGCGATGCCGACCCGTTTGCTTTTTGGCATTCTTCACAGCGGCTTGATCCGGGATTAAACATCGCGCTGTATGCAAACATAACGACAGACAAACTTCTTGAAGCGGCTCGCACCACTTCCGACAAACAAGACCGCGTAAAAAAATATCAGCTCTTTCAAAAAGAAGTCGCGGAGGACGTTCCGGCGGTATTCACCTATACGCCAAAATTTATTTACGCATTCCCAAATGCCGTGAAAGGATTTTTAATGGGTTCCATTACCGTTCCTGCCGACCGCTTTGCATCCGTATATACCTGGTACATTGAAACAAGCCGTGTGTGGAAAATTTTTAATACATTTAATAAAAATAACAATAATTAATAAAGAGTAAAATGCAAAACGAAAAACTAAAAACAAAATTCAGCGTTACTTCTTTTGTGTTTTTCGTTTTACGTTTTTAATTTATCATCATGATACAACAAAACAAAGGGGCTTCTTATGCAAGAAGCGGAGATGGACATGGGCACGCGCCGCGACACCGCCGCCCATTTTCTCATCACTCACATCAACCAAACAAAAGTGACGCGGCAAAAAGCACGCCGCAAGCGCCAGCGTCTCAACACCCAAAACCGCGGCAAGGACACGGCGGCAAGAGAGCGCCAGGCGGACGCGGTGGTCCGCGCAGAGAACAAAGAGAACGTCCGAGAACCTCTCGCCCTCATCTATCACAAAAAAATTGGGCTCCCGTTCCATCGCTTGAGAAAGACACTATGCGTATTATTCCGTTGGGCGGAGTGGAGGAAATCGGCAAAAACATCACCGCTTTTGAATACGGCAATGATATTTTTGTCGTTGATATGGGCTTTCAATTCAGCGAAGACGATACTCCGGGGATTGATTATATTCTGCCCAACACAAAATACCTTGAGGAAAGAAAAGATAGGGTCCGCGCGGTGTTTATCACACATGGCCACCTGGACCATATCGGCGGTATCCCCTATCTTATGGAAAAAATCGGCAATCCGCCGATGTACGCAAGAAATTTTACAGCGCTGATGATAAAAAAGCGCCAGGAAGAATTTCCACACCTGCCGCCGCTTGACCTGCGTATCGTTGAAAGCGGAAATCGTCTAAAAATAGGCGGGCTCTTCGTCGGCTTCTTCGCTGTGACGCACGCCATCCCCGATTCAATGGGTATTATTTTTGAAACTCCGCATGGCGACGTGGTACACACAGGTGATATTCGTTTAGACCACATTGAAGGGCATGTATCGGAGATTGAAGAAGAAATATACGATTCGTTCAAAGATAGAAACGTGCTTGCTCTTCTTGCCGACTCAACAAACGCCGAAAATCCGGGATTTTCTATTTCAGAAAAGGTGGTATACCAAAACATAGAAGACATCATCAAAAACACCAAGGGTCGCCTCATTTTATCAACATTCGCCTCGCAAGTTGAGCGCATGCTCAAGATGATTGAGATATCTGAAAAATACGGCAAAAAAATCGTCATTGAGGGACGGAGCATGAAAACTAATATTGAAGTAACGCGGGCCGCGGGACTTTTGAAAGTTGGCAAAGAATCTCTCATCACCGTTGAAGAAATGAGTCAATATCCTGAAAACAAACAAGTAGCGCTGGTTACCGGCGCGCAAGGTGAAGAATTCGCGGCGCTTATGCGGATTGCGAATAAAACACATAAACATATCAAAATCTCTCCGCGAGATACTATCCTCATGTCTTCATCAATCGTTCCAGGAAATGAACGAAACGTGCAAAAATTGAAAGACAACCTCTCGCGGCAAGGCGCTCATATTATTCATTATAAAAATTCCGATGTGCATTCTTCCGGTCATGCCAACGGCGAAGAGCTCGCCTGGATTCATGCCAAAATACACCCGAAATTTTTTATTCCGATTCACGGATACCATTATATGCTCCGCGTGCATGCCGATATCGCAAAACGCATCGTCCATGAAGCGAATATCGTCATACCGGACAACGGCATGGTTATTGAAATTGCCAAAGGAGAAAAAATAGCGTCGCGCAAAGAAACAGCTCCATCAAATCCGATTTTGGTTGACGGTTTTTCTATAGGAGACGCGCAGGAAGTGGTATTGCGCGACCGCCAAATGCTTTCTCAAGACGGCATGTTTGTCGTAATTGCCTCTATAGATATTAGAACTGGAAAATTACGGAAATCGCCCGACATCATTTCCAGAGGGTTTGTCTATTTGCGAGAATCACAAGAACTTCTCAAAGACGCGCGAAATGTGGTGAAAAGAACCATTGAAAAAACAACCGCGGGCATGAATCCTATCAATTTTGAGCATGTGAAAACTACCCTCACCGATGACGTGTCCCGTTTCCTCTTCCAAAAAACAAACAAGCGCCCGATTGTCATACCGGTGCTTTTGGGAATATAACCCTGCATATAACCGCGCGCCGTTTCCACTTCTCTGTATTTCACGTACAATAGACGATATGCAACAAGCGATCCCTGCGACAGAACCAAGAAAACAAACCGGCGCGCCGCTTCGTGCAGTGTATCTCTCCAGTTTTTTACTTGCGTTTCATGCCGCGCTGTCGGCATATATTGAGTCTTCTTTTCTTGGAACATTTCTAGGCGATGCTGTGGTCGGCACCGTTTTCACGTTGGGTGCTCTGGTCTCTATCGCGGGGCTTATGTGGATACCCTCGCTACTTAAAAAATACGGCAATTACCGTATTATTTTTTCGCTTATTTTAATTGAAATAATCGCACTCGCCGGGCTCGCAATCATCAAGCATGCCCCATGGCTTCTCGTGCCGATTTTCACTATTCACCTTGCCACTTTCCCTTTGACGCTTTTCAGCATGGATATTTTTCTGGAAAGCGGCTCGCAAAATGAAACGACTGGGAAAACGCGCGGTACGTATTTAACAATGCAAAACGCTGCGTGGCTCGCTCCCCCGCTTATGGCAGGGCTCATACTGACAAACGGAGACTATTGGAAAATTTTTGCAAGTGCGGGCGTTGTGCTATTTCCTGTTTTGATAATTGTGTGGCAAAAATTTAATGATTTCCACGACCCGCGCTATTCACCTATACCGCTTCTTGGCACATGGAAAGAAATCTGGCGGCGAAAAGATATTTACCGTATTTTTATGTCAAATCTGCTTCTTTCATTTTTCTTCTCGTGGATGGTCATTTATACGCCGCTCTATCTCCATAAGTATATGCACTTGGCGTGGAGCGATATCGGAATAATATTTACCATTATGTTGCTGCCTTTTGTGTTGTTTAGTATGCCGTCAGGCAAACTTTCCGATACGCGATACGGCGAAAAAGAGATGCTATCGCTCGGATTTGTTATCATGGCATTTTCCACTGGAATACTTACCTTTGTGACCAGCGCCAGTGTTGTATTATGGGCAAGCTTGCTTTTTATTACCAGAATAGGCGCAACGCTTGTCCAAACAATGAACGAAAGTTATTTTTTTAAACAAGTGAATGAGATGGATGCGGAAATCATCAGCGTGTTTCGTTATACCAATTCTTTGGGCGCTTTGTTCGGCCCGCTTGCGGCAAGCGCGCTTCTTTCTTTTGTTGATTTTCGTTTTATGTTTCTTGTGCTGGGAGTCATCATGCTGTATGGACTTCGCTACAGCATCACTATCAAAGATACGAAATAAAGGTTCCTCTTGGCAAGCCACATTGTATAAATGATAACCCCACTTGGTGGCTAAGCCACCAAGTGGGGTTAATTCTAGTTTTCTTTTTGTTTTTTTTGTTTTTTGAGAAAAAATTTTACAAATGCTTCAAGGTTTTTAAAAATATGCTCTTTGGGCACACCTTTGCTAATGAGCGCGTCTTCCGACATTCCTCCGGAGCGTACCCCGATAAACAACACTCCTGCCGCGCGTGCCGCGAGCAGGTCGGGCGTCCAATCTCCTACAAACAACGCCTGCTCTTTTTTGAAACCGGTTTTTTTAAGAATATACTCCAGAGCATACGGGTGCGGTTTCCCCACTCCCGCGGAAAAATTGTCGGGCGTGCTTATAACATCAAACAACTCACTGCAAAACGCCACTGATTCAAAACGCGCATCAAGCAAATGCCGGCTGTTTGCCGTGCATAACGCAAGACGTATCTCTTTTTTCTTTAGCTTTTTTAGAGCACTTGCACTTCCCGGAATGCGCGGGTACGGATGTTCTTTTTCCGCCACCTCAAGCGCTCTAATGTATTTCTTTATGTGTTGTTCTGAAATCGCTGGCCACATCTTCCGTATATTGCCACGTAAAGTGTGCTCACCTTCAATCTCTCCAGCCCAAATGCCGTCTATCACTTCCCGTACCGGCGCAAGTGATAACTCGCATTCACATGCCGCGCGTTCAAGATTGCGCCGAAAAAGCTCTCCAAGTACCGTTATCACTCCATCCCAGTCGCAGATAATTAATTTGATATGTTTCCAATCAACCCTTTGTTTTTGGTTCTTTTTCACCGCGTATCTCCTTGAAAAATTTTCAGAGGAACAATAACACTACTGGTGAACATAACATGCAAAACACACAAAAGCAAAGCGACGCCGACAAAGTTTACGAAGGTTCAGTTTACGAAGGTTCCTCCTTCGTTGTGGATAACTTTCAATTTACGAAGGTTCCTCCTTCGTTGTGGATAACTTACAATGGAGAAATGAGCGCGTCTCGTGTATATTTATTTGCCGGATCCCAAAGCATCCAGCTCGTAAGCCCCGCGTCATAGACCGCCTGCATTTGCGCGCGGACTTTTGCCGCGTCGTACACTCCGCCATAATCAAAATCTTGGAGCCACGGGCGCAATTTATTCGGTGTAGAGCTTGCGGCGATAAGCCGTGTTGCCGCGCTATCCATGGAATACTTCACCACCTCATACGCGTTGACATTTGGATTTGCAAACCCGTGAAATCCCGGAGGATAATGCGACGGATATACCATCGGCGCGAGATAGTCAAACGACGGCTCGGCATATTCAAGAATTTGCCCGATGTTCAAATCGTCGGTATTGGTGGTGGTCATCCCGAATAAATCCGCGGACAACTTCGCGCCTTTCCCGCGGATATCGGAAAGCGATTCTCTCAAAAAATGGAAAAAGGCGCGAAGAATCAATGCTTTCCCAAAAGATGTGTCGGCATTTACACGCGCTTCACTAAACGGATAATAAATATCGCGCATGTTTCCATCTGAAGGAAAGCGGATGTAATCAAAATTGAGTTCATCAAATCCAAGCTCGTATGACGCTCTGGCAAGCGCCGAAATATACGCCCATCCTTCTTCCGCCCCCGGGTCAATATAAGAAAGCCCTTTGTAATCTTTCCAGAGAACATCCGTATCGCTTTCTTTTTTAACCGCTAAATCAGGGCGGACTTTTGCTAAAAATGGGTCTTGAAATACGGTGATTCTTCCGATGACATAAATATTTTTTTTGTGTAGCTCTCCGATAAATTCGCGGACATCGGGGAAACGATTTTCTAACGCGCCGTATTTTGACACCGCGGTATCAGCCACAGGAAACGCAATGTGCCCGCTATAATCTTTGATATCTATAACCACCGCGTTTAATTCCGTATCGTTGATAAGCGCCGTGATATGGTCGCGCATGCTTCTGGTACCGGCGACCCAGCTCGTCATATATATCGCGCGAAGCGGTTCCGGCGTAGAAACATGGGTAACCACAAAGACCGGCACTTCTTTTTCTTTGTGTATATTAAGCGCAACCGCGACTCCTGATGATGCTTGTTGCTCGTATATAAGCGTGTGGAAAGGAGGAAAGCCAAAAGATACAAAAACAGACGCGGCGATAAAAGCCATGGTCGTAAACCCTATCGGGCGGCGGAAAAAACCAAGCGCGCGCGATACGGAAAAACGCTTGTGTTTATTTTCCTGTGTCATGAAAAAACGCGTTACACTTTTGGCGGAAACGACGAGGAGTCATCAAAAGACATGTTTTCATTTTCCACGTATGAATCCGGGCGGCTCACCATACTTTTTCCTTTCCAACGCAAAGCAGAAATTTCATTCCCAAAAAACACCAAGCCGGCAATGCTCAACCCGCCAATGGCAATAAACCAATCCCGCGCCACTCCAGGAAATCCCAAAAAGGGCAGTAACGCGACAAGTATGGCGATAACAATGATGCTCCATTTATATTGCATAGAAAGAAGTATATCAAAAAAATTTATTTTGGGGAAACGATAACTACAAATTCTCCGCGTACTTTGTCCGGATTTTTTTGAAAATATTCTCGCACTTCCGATACCGTTCCTCTGACTGTTTCTTCAAACAATTTTGATATCTCGCGAACAACGGCAATGGAACGGTCCGGAAAAAGAACTTGCTCAAGCGCTTCAAGCGCCTTCAAAATCCGATGTGGTGATTCGTAAAAAACAGCCGTCCGCTCTGAAGCGGCGATTTCTTTGAAGATTGTTTGCCTCCCCTTTTTGTGCGGTAAAAATCCGAAAAACAAAAAAGAATCTGCTGAAAAACCGGAAACGGAAAGCGCGGCTGTAATAGCGCTTGGGCCAGGAATGGGAATAATCGCCACCTCGTTGCCAAACGCTTCTATTACTTGCGATACCAAAAAACTCCCAGGGTCTGAAATCGCGGGGGTCCCGGCATCTGATACCAATGCGAGATTTTTTCCTTCGCGAAGCAATTCAATAATTTTTTCCGATTTCGCAGTGCCGCTATGAGTATGGTAGCTCAAAGTCGGCGTATGAATGTCATACCGCGCGAGCAATTTTTTTGTCACCCGCGTATCTTCGCACAAAATCAAATCAACCGTCTTGAGCGTTTCAAGAGCGCGGAGCGTTATGTCGCCCAAATTTCCTATCGGCGTTGCAACAATATAGAAAGTTGGCATAAATTATATGCTAACACCAGAACATTTTGTATTCAAATTTAAAAACTTAATAAAAAAATCGTGGCGCAGACAACAAGCCTACACCACGATAAGATTTTTTTATTTTTTTCTCAAAAACTCTGCCCACTCTAAATCTTCTTCTCTCAAGATATCCCACAAAATAGGGACTAAGTCCCTATCAAATTTCACACCGGTTAAACGGATTATTTCCTTGTATATATCCTCTTTAGTCCACGCTTTTTTGTATGGACGCTCGTTATTAAGCGCGTCAAAAGTATCAATCAAAGTGACGATACGCGCAAAAATATGAATATTTTTGCCGGATAAACCCATTGGGTAACCGCTTCCATCAAAATTTTCATGATGCTGTTCTGGAATAACGGCAATTTTTTTAAGCAAATAATCGTCTGTCTCTTTAAGCAAGGTTGACCCAATAATAGAGTGTTCGCGCATTAACATCCATTCAGCATCAGTGAGTTTTGATGGTTTCTTTAAAATACCATCCGGAATGCCAACTTTACCTAAATCGTGCAGAGGCGCGCCGAGTTCCAACAAAAATAATTCATCTCTGGAAAGGCCGATCCGTATGCCCATTTCAACAGAACGTTTCTGGACACGCTTTACGTGCTCGCCGGTAGTCACATCTTTATATTCAGAGACACGGCCAAGCAGACATCCTATTTTTTTCAACCACTGATTTCGTTCATCCAGTATCAACATTCCTTGAGTCGCGACGTTTTTATTGCCAATTTTTTTGTTTGCGGAACCAATGCGTAAAAAACGTATTCCTTTCCCAACAGTCTTACCATATACGGCTCTTTCTAATTCCAATTCTCCATATTCGGAAAATCTATGATTAAAAAGGCACATTTCTTTCTCTGAATGGCCAAAGACTTTTAACACATCGGCAATATTTGAACCAATCACTCTGCTTTTGCGTATCTTTTTCAAAGAAAGATGTTCCAACCATTCAAAGAATTTCTTATTTGCAAAGAGTATTGATTCCCCGTCTTTATCTAACAAGAAAAAAGGATTTTTTTGCTGAACTATAGCCTCAAAGGCTAGTTCCTTTACATCGGCAATCTTGCGTTTGGACGCCATATATATCACCTCGCAAAGTTATAAAAAGAACAATCAGCCATTACCGGTACCCCTATTTACAGGGTAACAAACGTGTCAAGTACATTTTCCTGCACGCAAAGCGCCGGCGCGTTTTGCTCTCGCCGCATAAAAAGTGATTGAGAGGAGCTCGTTTATCCACAGTTGACACAAAAATTGGTTAAGAGTAATATTTAAGTGTTTATGCAAGTACTTAACTAATATGCTGACAAAAGAACAGGTAAACAAAATAAAAAAAGAGTTGTCGGACGAAAAAGATCGGATGCCAATCATTCTTAGCGCTTTGGGAGACCCGGGCAAATTTAGAATTTTCAAGCTACTAATGAAGCACCATGATATTTGTGTGACAGATGTCGCGAATGTTTTTGATATTACGGTATCGGCGGCATCCCAACAGTTGCGGGTTCTTGAAATGCTGGAACTGGTCGAGAAAATGAGAATGGGACAGATGGTTTGCTACGAACTGAAGAAGAGTACACGCACCGTTAAACAATTAATACAATTTATATCAAATACGATATATTGACGTCGCTCGGACATCGTGTAAATGATTACCTTTCCACGTGCTCCTCGCTAGTCAATTAAAGTCAATCAAATAAATAATTAAAATAAAATATGCAAAAAATAACTATCTACACAACCCCGACTTGCGCTTATTGCAAAATGGCCAAAGCTTTTTTCAAAGAACATAATGTTGCCTATGAAGAAAAAGATGTGGCAAGCGATCATGCTTTGGCGGAAGAAATGGTCAAAAAATCAGGTCAGATGGCCGTTCCTGTCATTGATATTGATGGTCAAATTGTAGTCGGCTTTGATCAGGGAAGACTTTCGGAATTATTGCGCATATAAAGTAATCTAAAAAATATGAGCAACAAAGTATTAATTGGCGGTATAATTCTCGGAGCGGTCGGTCTTTTGGTTGTCGGGAGATTCTATGGCGGCAATACCGCATCGCAAAACGCCTCTGTTTACAACGGCGCGCTAGAAACTGCTTCTCAAAAAAATCTTGCGCCGGACTTTTTGCTACAGAAGTTGGGTGGCGGCACGATTACCATCTCGGAGTTTAATGGCAAGAAGCCGGTAGTCGTGGATTTTTGGGCTTCGTGGTGTCCGAACTGTCGACGAGATATGCCAAATCTAAATCGTTTTTACGAAAAATACAAAGATCAAATTGAGGTTATCGGGGTTAATTTACAGGAACGTGAGTCGGTCATTTTAGATTTTGTTACATCGCGCGACATACGTTTCCCTATCGCGCTTGACCCCAAAAGACAAGCGTCAAATGCTTTTGGAATTCAATACACCAACACGCATTTTTTAATAGATAAGGATGGCAATCTTGTACGTATCATTCCGGGCGATATCAGAGAAGAGGATATTCTCTCTCTTATCATGGGCGGCGCTGACAATAATCAATCATCTATCCCTGACGAGAAGCCGTGTAAACTCGCCTATGCTGAAGGTACCCAGGACGGCGAACAACCCGGTGTTTGCGCGTATTCTTCGTAAAACATATGGGTTCCAGAATGATAATCATTTTCATAACAGTCATTGTGGCAATTTCGGCGATATTTGTTTTGTCACGTACCGTGTTTAGAAATGATTTTTCTTTGCCACAGAGTGGAGAAATTAAAAAAGAAACAATTACCATGGATAATAACAATCAATCTTTTTCAACTAAAGAAATTATGGTTACTGACGGTGTAAAACATAGCGTCCCATTAAGTGAAATTATCGGCGGCGGGCCGCCTAAAGACGGAATTCCTTCCATTGATAATCCAAAATTTATTTCTGCCAAAGACGCGAGTAAGCAATTATCAGATGAAGAGCCCGGCATTGCCTTGGATATTGGCGGCACCGCCCGATTTTATCCGTTTCAAATTCTCGTGTGGCATGAGATTGTAAATGATACAATCAATGGTGAGCGTGTCCTCATAACCTATTGCCCGCTTTGCCTTTCGGGAATCGTATTTGATCCGCTGGTAGACAACGAGCGCGTTTTATTCGGAACTTCAGGCAAACTCTGGAACTCAAATCTTGTGATGTATGACCGCAAAACCGATTCGCTCTGGTCGCAGATTTTGGGCGAAGCGATTGTTGGAGAAAAAACAGGAACGCGTCTCGCCGTTTTATCGTCCGATCAGATTAGATTCGGCGAATGGAAGAAAGCGCATCCTAATGGAGAAGTGCTATCGCGAGATACCGGAGCGACGCGGTTTTATGGGCAAGATCCGTATGGTGATTACTACACAACCCCGGGCACCTATTTCCCAGTCGGTAAAAAAGACGCCCGCTTAAGCGACAAAGATTTTGTGCTTGGCATCGTGATAAATGGAAAAGCAAAAGCGTACTTGCCGGAAACAATAAAAAAATTGAGCGAGGTAGAAGATCGTTTTGAAAACAAAACGATTGTTGCTCAATACGAAAAAGATATTGACGCGGTGCGGCTTTTTGAGAAGAAGTCAGACGACACTCTTGAACGCATTAATCCATTCGGCACATTTTGGTTTTCGTGGGTTGCCACGCATCCCGATACTGAATTATTAAAATAATTTTTAAAAACATGAGTACACAAGTTAAAATAAAAATCATACTGGGCAGTACCAGACAAAATCGTTTCAGCGACAAGCCTGGAGCGTGGATTTTTGAGGAGACAAAGAAAAAAGAAGGGGTTGACGCCGAACTGCTTGATTTGCGCGATTACCCTCTTCCGTTTTTTGATGAGCCAATGTCGCCCGCGATGATAAAAGACGGAGCATATCCGAATGAAGCGACAAAAAAATGGGCTCTTAAAATCAGTGAAGCTGACGCGTTTATTATGGTAACGCCGGAATACAACCACGGCACATCTGGAGTTTTGAAAAATGCGCTTGATTCCGTTTACACCGAGTGGAACAACAAACCGATTGGTTTTGTCTCTTATGGCGGCGTTGGCGGCGCTCGCGCTGTTGAGCAATTACGTCTCGTCGCTATAGAACTTCAAATGGCGCCTATCAGAAGCGCGGTGCATATCATGGGTGGACCGTGGAATTTACTGGATGACAATGGAAAATTAAAAGACGGAGCCCTTGAACCATTTCAACAAAGTGCTGAAGGAATGCTTGATCAACTTATGTGGTGGGCGCGCGCGTTAAAAACAGCAAGAGAACAATAAAAACAGCGGCATGAAAATCACCATTATCAGCGCGGCGATTGTTATTATTGTTTGGGCGGCAATTTCTAGAATCGGGCACATTCCAAACATATATTCAACAGACAACACGGAAACGCCGACAAAGTCCGACTCCCGATTAGACAAAGCGCCTGATTTTTCTTTGCAAGATTATGAAGGGAAAATAGTAAGATTGTCCGACTTCAAAGGCAAACCGATCGTGATAAATTCTTGGGCCGCGTGGTGTCCGTTCTGTCGCAAAGAGTTGGTTGATTTTGCGGCGGCGCAACATGAGTTTGGCGACAAAATGGTGGTGATTGCCATTGACCGCGCCGAGTCGCGCGATACGGCAAAAAAGTATACAGACGAACTTGCGGTAACGAGCGATATCGTGTTCCTGCTTGATCCTTCCGACAGTTTCTACCGGTCAATCGGCGGTTTCTCAATGCCGGAAACGATTTTTGTAAGCAGAGACGGGCACATTGTTGACCACAAGCGAGGACCGATGGGCGTCAGCGAAATACGCGAGAGAATTCAGAAAATTTTAATAAATTAAAATGAAATTATGCGAACATTTGATGTTATCATTATAGGGGCCGGCTCTGGAGGATTGAATGTGTCGTCGTTTATGGCTCGGGCCGGTTTCAAAACCTTATTAATCAATAAGGACGAGCAATCAATAGGCGGAGATTGTCTCAATTTCGGATGCGTTCCTTCAAAGGCGCTTATCCATGTGGCTCGCGAAATATGGTCAGGCAGAAATATCGGCCGATTTGGATTAAAAATTGAAGGTCAAACTGATATCAAGGCAGTTACCTCTTACATAAAGTCAAAGCAGAACATCATCCGCTTAGACGAAAATTCGCAAGCCCTTGCAAAAAAAAATATATCGGTGGCGTTGGGAGAAGCGCGTTTTGTAGGACCAAAAACAATATCCCTGAACGGCGAATTATTTACGGCCAAAAATATTGTTATCGCGACAGGCTCACGGCCGCGAACGCTTACGGTGCCAGGCGTGGGCAATGTCAAGGAATTATTTAACAATGAAACCATTTTTGATATAGATTTCTTACCAAAAAAATTAGTGGTTGTCGGCGGAGGGCCGATCGGATTGGAATTGGGTCAAGCATTTTTTTACCTAGGTTCTCAAGTGTCAATTATCAGCCAAGAGGAAGGAATTTTAAATAAAGAGGACCCTGAAATTTCAAATAGATTGCTTGAGCATCTGAAAAAACTCGGTATGATATTTCATGTAAGCAGCCGCCCAATTAAATTTGAGAGTGAAAATAAAATAGTGATAAGCAAAAACAATAAGGAAGAAGTTTTGGAATTTGACGCGCTTTTGGTCTCAATCGGACGCGAACTTAATACGGAGAACCTTGATTTGGACAAAGCGGGAATTAAAATGAATGGCAGAAAAATAATCACGGACGACTATTTAAGAACCACCAATAAAAATGTGTTTTTGGTCGGCGATGTCGCCGGCGGACATCAATTCACTCACGCCGCCGAACTGCACGCTTCCGTGGTTATAAAAAATTTCTTTTCTCCACTGCGAAAAAAAATAAATACCGACAAAATGGCTTGGGTGACATACACCGACCCCGAAATAGCCACTTTTGGACTGGGCGAGGCGGAACTCAAAAAACAAAAAGTGGATTATTCAATGATACGGACGGATTTTGAAAAAGATGACCGAGCAATCGTTGATGAAGCCACGAACGGTTTTTTGAAATTATTTATCGGCAAGAATAAAAGAATTTTGGGAGGTTCTATGATAAGGAAAAACGCCGGAGAATTGGTTCAGGAGCTCATTTTGGCAAACAGCGCGAATGTGCCTATTTCCGCGCTGTTTAATAAAATTTACCCATACCCCACTGCCTCCAGAATAAATCGAAAAATAGCAAATGAATTTAGAGCCGGTCTCTTAACAAATTTCTCTAAAAAAATTTTACATTTTTTATATCACTAACTATAAAGTATGAAAGATAAACCGCAAAAAAATAATACGCCGACCATTCTTGTTGTTTTTGGAATCAATGGTGACTTGGCAACACGAAAAATTATTCCATCGCTCTGGCGGCTCTTTGAGCAAAATCTCTTAGGAGATCATTTTTCTGTTATCGGATTCTCGCGTAGCGATGTATCAAGCGATAATTTCAAATCATCAATAGCGTCCGCGATTCGCGCTAAAAGCAATCGTGAAATAGACGAAAGAGAGCTTCTCCGCTTTGTGGAGCTCTTCTCGTATCACGCAGGCAAATTTGAAGACTCTTCGGCATTTCGCGCTCTGGCGCAATCCATTGAGACGCTAGAAAAATCATGGGGCGTCTGCGCAAACAAGCTTTTTTACCTTGCAGCGCCACCGGCAACATACAAACCGATTTTTGAAAATTTGGCTGGCGTGAATCTGAATATCCCCTGCGGTGGCAAACTTGGGTGGAGCCGCTTGCTTATTGAAAAACCATTCGGCACTGATTTGGAGAGCGCGCGAAACCTGCAATCTCTGTTGTCAACATACTTTAAAGAGGAGCAGATTTATCGCATAGACCATTATCTGTTTAAGGAAATTGTTCAGGGAATGGAAAATTTCCGTTTCTCCAATAATCTTTTTGAAAATACATGGGATAATACAACCATTGAGCGTATAGATATCAAGCTTCACGAGTCTATCGGGGTAGATGGGCGCGGAGGTTTTTATGATGCTGTCGGCGCACTGCGCGATGTCGGTCAAAATCACCTGCTTGTCATGCTTGCAACCTTGCTTATGGAACATCCTCTCCGCGGCAATTCCGAAACGGTCCGCGAAAACCGCGCTCGTGTCTTAAATGCTTTCCCTTCGTGGACGGAAGATTTGATTCAAAAAAATACTTTCCGCGCGCAATACAAAGGATATCTTGAAGTGGGCGGCGTGCGCGAACATTCAGCCACTGAAACATACTTTGCCCTGAAGACCACGCTCACTGATCCTCGCTGGAGCGGCGTGCCGATTTTTATGGAAGCCGGAAAACGCCTTGCCGAAGCGCGAAAAGAGATTATTGTTACATTGAAACACCCAAAAAAATGTCTTTTGTGCGAAATGGGGCCGCATAGGCCAAATCAAATCGTTTTCCGCATTGAGCCAAACGATGAAATTGTTATCCATTTCTGGACAAAAAAACCGGGGTTTGACCGAATGTTAGAAGAACGAACCTTTTCATTTTTTCTCTACGAAAAGGAGGTAAAAATTCAATATGTGGAGGAGTATGCAAAGGTATTGTACTCAACAATACTTGGCGAACAGACATCTTTTATTTCCTCAAGCGAAATTAAATCGGCGTGGGAATTCATTGACCCGATTACGGTGGCGTGGAGCAAAAACAGCGTGCCACTTGCGGTGTACGATGCCGGCACAACACCGTCACCGTCATTTTTGGAACTTCCACCAGATAGCGAGAAAGAGCGACCGTCTCCCGCCGGGGCAATCGGCATCGTGGGCTTGGGCAAAATGGGCGGCAACCTCGCTCGGCAGCTGCTTTCCAAAGGATGGAGAGTAACTGGTTTTAATAAAGACGCTGATGCTACTCAAGCACTTGAACGGGAAGGCCTTAAAAGCGCTTATTCTCTTAAAGAACTTGTTCTAGCGTTACCAAAACCGCGCGTGGTATGGCTTATGGTGCCGGCGGGAAAGCCGGTTGATGAGGTGATTTTTGGCAAAGACGGGCTTATGCGCTTTCTTGATAAGGACGACGTCATTATTGATGGAGGAAATTCTTTTTATAAAAATTCTATTGCGCGATATAAAAAACTTAAAAAGAAGGGTGTTTATTTTATAGATGCCGGTGTCTCCGGCGGCCCCACGGGTGCGCTTCTCGGAGCATCAATCATGATTGGAGGAGATGAGCCAGTCTTTGAAAAACTCAAATCGCTTTTCTCTGACCTTGCGGTAAAAGATGGGTATCAATTTTTTGAAGGCGCCGGTATGGGACATTTCGTTAAAATGGTTCATAACGGTATAGAATACGGAATGATGCAGGCGATTGCCGAAGGTTTTGCGGTGATGAAAAAATATTCTTCCAAACTTGACCTAAAAAAAGTTGCCGACATTTATAATCATAAAAGCGTTATTGAGTCTAGATTAGTTGGATGGCTGAAAGACGCTTTTGACACATACGGCAAAGACCTCGATGAAGTTTCCGGCCGCGTTTCTCATACCGGTGAAGGTGAATGGACGGTAAAAACCGCTCGGGAATTAAAAGTGCCAATACCGGTTATACAAGATTCATTCAAATTCCGCGTCGCGTCCGCTAAAAAGCCAAGTTATGCGGGAAAAATTTTATCAGCGCTCCGAAATCAATTTGGAGGACATAAAGCAAAAGACTGAAAAAACAATTATAATAATACCTATATGTTTGAAGCAATAAAAAATTTCGCAAGCCAATTCGCATACGAACCAAAAATAGAGAATGATAACGCGTTAAAACCGGCAACTAAGTTTCTTGTTATTGGCATGGGTGGCTCGCATTTAGCGGCTGACCTTCTGAAAGTATGGGACCCCGCCTTAGATGTCATTGTCAGTCAAGATTATGAATTACCCATACTTTCGGAAAGCGCGCTGAAAGATCGTCTGATAATTTTGAGTTCGTATTCAGGAAATACCGAGGAAGTGCTCTCCGCTTTTGAAGACGCCGGCGCGAAGAATCTGCCGCGAGCGATTGTTTCCATTGGAGGAAAACTGCTTGAGCTCGCTCAAAAACACAATATTCCATATATTCAAATGCCTGATACCGGCATTCAACCGCGCTCCGCTCTCGGTTTTAACCTCATGGCTCTTTTAACATTTATGGGCAAGCGGCGCGCGATTGCGGAAGCGCGCCAACTTTCTTCAATACTCAAACCGCTTGAATTTGAAAATCAGGGACGCGAACTCGCAAACAGATTGAATAAATTTGTGCCTGTAATTTATTCTTCACTGCGAAATCTTCCTGTGGCATATAATTGGAAAATAAAATTTAACGAGACGGGCAAGATTCCTGCGTTTTATAATGTTTTTTCAGAACTTAATCATAATGAGATGACTGGTTTTGACGCGAAGGGCGCCACAAGCATACTTGCAAAAAATTTTTATTTTCTATTACTTGAGGACGACAGCGATACACCAAAAATAAAAAAGCGCATGCAAGTGCTCGCGAAACTGTATCGTGACCGTGATATAAAAGTAGAGTTTATAAAACTCGCCAATGATACAAATATCTTCTACAAGATTTTCTCTTCGCTTATTCTGGCAGATTGGGTTGCGTACTATACCGCAAAATCCTATGGCGTAGAGCCGGAGCAAGTGCCGATGGTTGAAGAATTTAAAAAATTAATACAATAAAATCATGATACCCCACTCGCAAAAGAAACTTGATTATAATTATATTACTGACGGGATTTACATCGGCACTAATCAATGTTGCCAACTTGATTTTGCAGAAGCGTTAAAAAAAGAAGGTTTGACGGCCGATATTTCTTTAGAAGAAGAACGCGTAGATGCTCCTTTCGGCGTTAATTTTTATGTTTGGATTCCTGTTAAAGATCATTTGCCGCCCACGCCAGACCAAATGGAATTTGGCGTTTCTGTTTTAGAACAACTGACCTCGGCAGGTAAGAAAATATATGTGCATTGCAAAAATGGACATGGTCGCGCACCGACGCTGGTGGCCGCTTATCTTGTGAAGAAAGGTAAAAGTCCGGAAGAAGCAGAGGCCTTGATAAAAGCAAGGCGTCCATCAATGCACCTTGAAGAGGTTCAGCGTGAAGCGATAAGAAATTTTAACAACAAAAAATAATTATGGATTTTTCACTTGTCATACCGGCTTTCATCGCCGGCGTCCTCACCTTTCTTGCTCCATGTACGCTTCCTTTGGTGCCGGGATATTTGGGATTCATTAGTGGCGTATCGGCGCAAGATTTACAAGACCCGTTGAAATCAAAGTCAGCGCGAAAGAAAATTTTTTTGAACGGACTTTTGTTTGTTGTCGGCTTCAGTTTGGTTTTCATATTGCTCGGCAGTCTTTTCGGTCTTGGCGGCTCCGTTCTTGCCCAATACAGAATTTGGCTCTCACGAATCGGCGGTATTTTTGTAATACTTTTTGGGCTTTTTATGATGGGGGTTCTGCGGCTGCCGTTTTTGAATGTTGAGAAAAATATCGGAAGAATAAAAGCGTTGAAACCAGGGAATCCGGCAAGTTCTCTTATTTTCGGAGCAACATTTGCTTTTGGTTGGACTCCGTGTGTCGGGCCTATCTTGGGGTCAATTCTCACGCTTGCCGCGGCTTCAGCAACGGTCGGTCAGGGAGCATTCCTTCTTTCAGTTTTTTCTCTCGGACTTGCGGTGCCGTTTCTTATAATCGCCATCGGTATAGGTTCCGCGTCAAACCATATTTCAAAGTTGAGTAAATATCTCAATATTATTTCTATGATTGGCGGGTTATTTCTTATTTTCCTCGGTATTCTTCTTCTCACAAACAAGCTCGGCGTTTGGATCGCGTATTTTTATCAGTGGTTCAATTTTATTAACTACGAACGATTGCTTGATTATTTATAATTAATTTAATTGCGTCAAAAATATAATTATGGTTATTGCAATAAAACAAAACGAAAAAGAGTTATACCAATGCGAGGAGTGCGGTTTTCACTACGAAGACAAAAAGCAAGCGGAAAAGTGTGAGGCATGGTGCGGAGAAAATCACAGTTGTAACATAGAAATTACCGCTAGCGCGATAGAAAATGAGCAGTTATAAAATCCATTCCGCAATCAAATCCTGATGAAAGCAGAGCGGTTTGCTTTCTCTCCGCGCACAAAATTCGCTTCGCTTTTTTGTGCGCGTGCTCACGGATTCTTTCCTTACAGGAACGGTACAGTTTTCGCATCGTGCTCGTCCGCCTCGGGCGGACTCCGCGCGATATGCTCAAACTTTTCGAATCCTGGGCGCAAAGCGCGCAGGCGCTTTGCTCACGCGCACAAAATTCGCTTCGCTTTTTTGTGCGCGTGCTCACGGATTCTTTCCTTACAGGAACGGTACAGTTTTCGCATCGTGCTCGTCCGCCTCGG
>JACOYO010000006.1 GCA_016181845.1 Parcubacteria group bacterium
CCTTCTATCATCGCGACCAGTTTGTTGTTTAGTTGTTCAAGCTTTTTTTCAAGTGTTTCTTCGGAGGTGCCTTGGATGATAGTGGTGATTGGCTTCTCTACGATGACGCGTTCGGTGAGTTTTGCCGGAGTTTCAATGACAAGCCCGCGCGCTTTGATGCGTGAGAGTTCGGCTTTGAGGTCTGCGATGTCGTCTGCAAGCGTGCGGGTGGAAGTGGTAGCTCCACTTGGAGGTTGAGCCTCCAAGTTGGCGTCGGCGAGAGGCGCGTCCTTTGTCGCAACAAAGGTTCCTCCTTTGTTTTTAATTTCTTGGAAACTCTGCACGATTTGCATTTTTGTTTGTTCAAAGAATGGAGCGAGGGTGAGATACACCGTTCGTGAAGTTTCATTGAGTGCGTTTTGGACGGTGGTGATGACATCTCCCGCCGAGAGAAGAGCGGCTTCCGTGTGTGCTGTTACTTCTCTACTTACTTCTGAACTTAGTTCCCAAGTTGGCGTAACGAGCGCGAGTGTTTTTTCTTTTGCCTCTGTGAAGAGAACGGCTGCCGTTTTGTTCACGAGTGTTTTGTATCGGACAGGAATATTGATGAAGAGTTCGGCGAGTATTTGACGGCTTCCGTCTGAAACGGAGGAAAGCGCGTTTGTGAAGTTTGGGAAAACGGTGCCTGGTACGACAGCGTTCCGGAAAAAGAAGGACGGATGTTTTCCGCAAGGGCGAGAGCCGACGCGGAAAGGTTGCTTCCGGTTTCCGAAAGATGCGCGAGCGTTTGCTCGGCGCTCTGCCGCATGTCCGCAAACATCGCTCGCGCAAACGGCGTGCCGGAAAAGAAATATCCTCCCGTAACCAAAGAGACGACGGCGATTGATGAAACTATTTTTGAAAGAAGCGCGTGTGAAAATCCTGAAGGAAAAAAACGCGAGGGAGAAGGAACGCGCATTCCATGTGGTTTTGTGGCAACTGACAGTGGGCTCTCTGTCTCCGTTGTCTCTGTCGGCTCTTCGGCGTATGAGATGCTTCCCCATGCGTTGGTGAGTAGGTCGGAGTTATTTGGGAACTTAGTTCCCAACGGAGCAGTGGGTTTTGGTTCTAGGTTTGGAAGAATATCAGTTTGATTGCCATCTTCGTATTTTGGTATTTCCTTTTGTATTCCATTTGGTGATTCTTTTTGGGTGGCGACATCAAGCATTTGTTTATACGAGAGCAGAGATGCTTCATCAACAAATCTGATACGTCCAATCAATTTGCCTTGCACCTTTCCCGCGCGGCAAAGCTGACCGATATAATCGTTGGTATAACTCGTTATCTCGCCTGCTCGGCGAGACGAGATATATTTTCTTCCATCTAAAATTAATTCATCATTTGTGCTCATTTTTTGCAAATTTTTTGAAGGCACTCATATCCGCCACCAGCATTTATCGCTTTTGTTTGCAAACGTTTGCAAAGCAATCTCGTCATGACGAGATTTAATAGATACCTTTATTTTACAACAAACTGATATATTTTGCTTTTATTTTTTGACCAAACTGGGGATAACTTTAAATAAACGAAAAATGATAAGCGTAAAATGAAAAAGAATGACAATCTATCGAGATTTGGCATTCATTACCCACTTTGAATTACGAAACGCAAAGACGTCCGACCTCTGCAGTGGTAACACATCGGCATTGGCTATAAATAAAGTAATTACCACGTCAGAGGTCGGACGTCTCGTTAGTGCTGTTGCTTTGCGTTTTTCGATTTGCGCTTTACTTTTTGAACAGCGATACGTTGCACGTCATGCCTTGTCGGGTATATAATAAAAACAATGACTAAAAAAACTGCCGTGATTAATCGTATGTTTTGGTCCGTTCTGTCTGCGGCGCTTTTTTTACCGACAATAATTGCACGGGCTGCTAGCACCGGACAAGTACCAAAGCAAAGCGTATTTAAACTTAAGAACCCGATAGGCGCAGAGTCATTCCAAGAACTCATCCAAAAAATGCTCGGGGTCATGCTTGATATCGGCGTGCCTATCGCGACGCTCTTCATCATTTATTCCGGTTTTCTTTTCGTCAAAGCGCAAGGCAATCCGGAAAAATTAAAAGAAGCGAAAGAAACTTTTTTCTGGACAATTGTAGGCACGGCGGTTCTTCTCGGCGCATGGGTGTTGGCACAGGCGATTAAGGGAACGATTGAGTCGCTCAAATAAAATAGAATCATGAACCAGGAATCAGAAATCAGAAATCAATTTTTTACAAAACAAATTAAGAAGTCCAACTTCTGCATTGGCATGAAATCGGCATTGACCGTTAAGACGTCCGACCTCTGGATTGGTAAAACATCAGCATTGGCCACAAATAAAGTAATTACCACATCAGAGGTCGGACGTCTCGCCGGCTTTTCGCAAGCAGGGCTTCTCATTGTGTTGTTTATTTTTTTATCGTTTCCTCTTTCAATTTATGCCGCTAACGAATGTTCTTTCCCACCAGCAACATTCAAAGCTTTTATTTGCGCGACGATAGAAACGATACTCTCCCCGCTCATCCCCATTCTCTTCGGCCTTGCTCTTGTCGTGTTTCTTTGGGGAGTCGCGAGATATGTGATTAGAGGCGCTAATGACGAAAAAGAACGAACGCAAGGAAAACAAATTATGCTCTGGGGTATCATCGGCCTCTTTGTGATGGTATCGGTGTGGGGGCTTGTAAAAATTGTTGGTGGTGCGTTTGGACTTGAAAACACCACTAATCCGCCCAAAGTAAGCATACCGAGAATACCGTAAAGAGACGTCCGACTTCTTTATCCACAAAGAAAGTTGTCTTTACCTGCTGTATATTCTATGATAAAGACACTTGATTATGAGTATCAAATAATGGTCGAAGACGTCCGACCTCTGAATTGGTAAAATACCGGCATTTGCCACAAATAAAGTAATTACCACATCAGAGGTCGGACGTCTTACACGCAGATATCGGACTTCTTTAATGTTTTAACAATTTAAATATAAAAATATGATGAAAAAATTATTTATAATCTTTGGCGTTATCGTCATGCCCTCAATCGCGTTTGCGGCCGGAGAACTTTTTACCAAAGTAAGCGAGCTTCTTAATTCAGTTATCCCAATTATTATTACCATCGCGGTAATCTATTTCCTTTGGGGGGTTGGTAAATATATAATGTCTTCCGGAGATTCTGAAAAGCAGGAGGAGGCGCGCGGCATGATGATTTATGGTATTATCGGCCTCTTTGTGATGGTATCGGTATGGGGGCTTGTCAATATACTTGTCCAAACAGTCGGGCTTGATAGTGGCGCCATTCCTAATCTCCCGCAGGTACCTTCTACCCGTTAATAATTCTACAAAAAGATTTCTAAAAACAACCGCGCTTTATAGCGAGGTTGTTTTTTTATATCGTTCATAATATCATGTATGTATATGAATCTCTTTCAAACACCAGTCGCTTACGCCGCAACAGGCATTGAAGACACTATCGGAAAAATCACCAGTAACATCATACAGCCGATTATCGGATTTTTGTTTGCGCTTGCGCTCGCTATGTTTCTTTGGGGCATCGTGCAATTTATTGCAAACGCAGAAAATGAAGAAAAGTTAAGCGAAGGCAAAGAACACATGCTTTGGGGAATTGTCGGCATGGTTATCATGGTGTCGGTCTTCGGCATCATGAATCTCATATGCAAAACCATTGGCGCGTGCTAATCACTTGGAGACTTCGCCTCCAAGTGATTACGAAACACCGACAGGAAGTCTAACTTCGACATTGACCGTTTGGACGTCCGACCTCTGCAGTGGTAAAACATCGGTATTGGCTATTTAGACGTCCGACCTCTGAATTGGTAAAACATCGGTATTGGCCACAAATAAAATAATTACCACATCAGAGGTCGGACGTCTCACACATCAGAGGTCGGACGTCTTAGTATTTCATAACTCAAAGGGGAACACATTTATGTGTTCCCCTTTTGTTTTTATCCCGCTGGTGGGGCAATCACCTTTTGAATTTTTGATTGCCCACCACGAAAAGCATACCTAACTTGCACTTGTACAGGCCTAGTTTCCAAAGATTGGAAATGTAAATCCCTGCCGATATTACCGAGCGCAATATTCTTGCCCGGACAATCTTTGAATTCTTTCCAGGTATCCCCCCAAGGAAGCCCTATGATAAGCACCCGTTCTTTTATGCAACCATCGGGGACAATGTTGACCGTCACTCCGAGTGGAACGCGTACCGATACCCACGCCGTTTCTTTTTTGTGCGGTAGTGGCAAGTCTGCTTTATATATCCCACCGCTAAAAAACCAAAAAAGTCCTATCGCTAAAAGTGCCATAATCACCGCGACAATAAACCTCCGATGGAAAGAAAGAGGATTTTGCGCAATTCCTTTTGAGTGCATATTTTCCCCTTTTCTTTATTTCGGCTAGCGAGGAGCGAAATGAGAATCGCAATTCTCATTTCGTCCGAGCGAAGACGAAATATAGGTTAATACCTCGTGGCTTTGCCACGAGGAACCTTTATTTTGACTGATTGATTTGAATAAGCCCCTTGAGCCCTTCAAGACCTTCAAACTCAAAAGAATGCACTTGCCGAGGAGCCGCTTTCCCAAGCATAACGTCAGACGCGTTGTTAGCTTGTTCAGGAGTGAGCCCCTTGTCCCCCAACAATTGCATCATTTTTATTTTTTCCGGCATGATATCTGCCCGCGCTTCCGCTTGACGCTTTTCTTCCAGCGCTTTTTTTGTCGCCGCCGAAAAATCAACCCTTGCAAGAGCGAATGTTACAATATCAAAACCATATCGCTCCTCAATGGGAGAACGAAGGGTTACTTCTTGCGCTTCCCCGTCAAGCATTTCTCGTATCTTTTTCTTGTTTATTTTGTAAAACTCAATCCTTTTTTCGGGCTGTATTTCTCCGTTTTCACAATATAAGTCTTCTTGGGTTGAATACTTATGCGGCTCATAATGCGGCGGGACTTTTAATCGCAACACGCAATTGATGAGATTCCCAAGCTCTTCACGGCTTTGGATGAACACATCCCCTTCTTTACTGCCGGCAATGTTCCCAAGCTCGTATTCTACCGCATCAACCAATCCGACCTTAATGGCATTTTCGCTCATTTCGGCATATATTTTTTCAAGCAATTCTTTATCTGGCCGAAACTGAACAGAACCTTGCACGGTAATTTCCAGTTTATCGCTGGAAAACACCTTCACGTCAATCGGAATAGTCGCGAGTTCATAAGGGAACAGTTCAATCTTTTCCAAAAAAGGAATTTTGAGGCGCAATCCTTCGTCGCAGACTCCTTTGCCGAAAAAAAATCTTCCGACGCCAGACATTTTTGAAATCCGACGTCCAAGAATTAAACGGACTCCGTAGTGCGCCTTTGGAATGATTGCATACGCATCCAAAAGCAGAAAAACCAGAACAAACAACAACAGAAACGCGATAATCCACATGACATTACTCCTTTCTTTATTGTTTACTGTGAATTACGAAACGCCGACGAGGAGACGTCCGGCCTCTGCCGTGGTAAAACATCGGCATTGGCCATAAATAAAGTAATTACCACATCAGAGGCCGGACGTCTTTGCGTTTCGTAATTCAAAGTTATTTAATTTTCAAACAACTTTGTTTATTGTTAATATAATGCACCAAAATATAAAAAAGTCAAATACATCCGTTTGTTGGACATTTGTTGGACATCGGATGTCCAACAATACAAATACGTTCATTCGTTGGGCATGTTGGACATCCGATGTCCAACAACGTGCCCAACAACAATAAATCAGTCATTCGGAATGGCGGTTTGAAGCATGGCAAGCACGGCGCAGAAATCATCGGGAAGCGGCGCTTTAAGATTCAAACACGCGCCTGAAGGTATTGCGAGTTCAAGAGAATACGCATGGAGCGCTAGGCGCCCGATACCCCCCTTTTCACGCGGCAGACACGGCTTTCCGGTCGCGTAAAGCGAATCACAAAGCACGGGATAGCCGATGGATTTCAGATGCACCCTGATTTGGTGCGTCCGTCCGGTTTTTGGACACACTTCAAGATAGGTAACCGGAAAATCACTTGGGGGTTTAGCCCCCAAGTGCCCGCGCGCGAGCACTTTGTATTCTGTTGTCGCCTCACGAAGCACTCCGCGCGCGCCGTATTCAGCCGACCATTTGCGAAAATCGCTCCGGCTCTTCCCTATCGACTTTTCAATCACACCTTCGTCTTTTTTCATACTTCCGTATACAATCGCGCGGTACGTTTTTTTAATCTCCCGCGACTGAAATTGTTTTTTCAAAAAGAGAAACGCTTCATTTGTTTTTGCTATTACCAAAACACCAGACGTGTCTTTATCCAAACGATGCACAATGCCAGGGCGAAAAATTGTTTCCCCGCTTGTGAGCACGAGCGGTTCGCCGACATTTTTTATTTCCGGATATTTTTCTAAAATCCAATCCACAAGCGTCCGGTCAGTGCTCCGCCCGTCGGGGTGGACTACCAATCCCGCCGGCTTATTTATTGCGATGATATCTTTATCTTCGTAGATAACCGATATTCCCATACTTAGCTTATTAGCTTGTTAGGTTTTAGCTTATTAGGAAATTTCTAACAAGCTAACAAGCCAATTTTCCTAACAAGCTATCTAGGTTCGTTTTTTCTTGGTACGGCGAGAGACAATGAGAAAATTGGAATACTTTTTTGGACGGCGAGTTTTGACTCCGCGGATTCCTCTGCCCCAGAGGTTCTTCGGACGGCGCATGCCGGCTCCTTGTCTGCCTTCTCCTCCTCCAAACGGATGGTCTACCGGGTTCATGGCAGAACCGCGCACTGTCGGACGAATACCCTTCCATCGCGAACGCCCCGCTTTACCGAAATTAACCAGTTTGTGCTCGGCATTTGATACTTCACCAATTGACGCCCATGAAGCATCAGGTATTTTTCGTATTTCCCCTGAAGGCATCTTGATGTGCGCGTAACCGGCATCGTTTGCGACAAGCTCGGCGTAGTTGCCCGCCCCGCGCACGAGTTTCGCGCCGTTATTCGGCTGAAGTTCAATATTAAAAATAAATGTGCCGACCGGAATAAGTTTGAGTGGTAAACGATTTCCCGCTTTTAATTCGGCATTTTCAGAAATCAAAAACGTATCTCCGACTTTGAGCGATTTTGGCACCAACACATAGCGGCGTTCTCCGTCGGCATAACAGACAAGCGAAATAAAGCCCGAGCGATATGGGTCGTATTCAACCGTTTCAATTTTTGCAGGAATATTTTTTTTGTCGTATCTAAAATCAATCAAACGGTGCAAGCGTTTGTGTCCGCCTCCTTGATGGCGCACGGTAATCCGTCCCGCGCTGTTTCTTCCGGCTCTATTTGCCCTGCCTTTCGTAAGCGGTTTATACGGTTCGGACGCAGTCAAGACATCACGATATGAAATCGTGCTCATTTGGCGGCGTGATGGAGTTGTCGGGTGATATTTTTTCATATTCTATTCATCAATATATATAGCAAAAAAATTAAAGCGTTTCAATCGTCTCACCCTTTTTAAGAAATACCATCGCTTTCTTTATTTTGGCGGTAAATCCGACATGACCTCGCATAAATACTTTTTTTGACGGTACCATAATCATGCGCACTTTGCGCGGCGTAACGTTATACAGCAAATGCACTGCCTTAATAACTTCTCGCTTGTTTGCCTTCTGTGCAACCTCAAATACATACACGCCTTTTTCAGAAAGCGATGTGGCTTTTTCGGTAACGCGCGGACGTTTGATTATAGCGTGTTCTTTCATGGTATAAAATTAGAGAGATTTCTTTGCTAAAAAAGCGATTGAAGATTCCGGATTGGTAATTATGAGATACTTATAACGCAATACTTCCATCGGGTTGATATCTTGCAATGCACTCATGCCGACATTGGGAAGATTCTGAAAACTTTTTTGGGTATCGCGAGATTCGCCGTTCATTGCCAAAAGCGCGGCATTCTTTGTTTTTTTAACCAGCCCTGGCATTTCTGCCACGACGCTCAATGTTTTAAGCATAGACTGCGCCGCTTTTGTTTTGGGAGCTGAAAATGAAATAGCATCAACAAACAAAATTTCTTTATCACGCAATTTTTGAGAGAGCGCGGAGTAGAGCGCTTTGGTGCGCATTTTTTTGTTTAATTTTTTTGCAAAAATCTTTTCATTTGTCGGCCCGTGCGCCACTCCACCTCCCACCCAAATCGGCGAACGTGTTGAACCATGCCGCGCGCGGCCGGTGCCTTTCTGCTTCCACGGTTTTTTGCCTCCTCCGCGAACATCGCCGCGGTCTTTCGCGTGCGCTACCGGAGTGCGCGCGTTTGCCTCCATGGCAACCACTGCCTGATGCACCAAATCGGCATTCCATTTCACGCCAAACACCGCTTCCGGTAAACTCACCGTGCCGACTTCTTTGCCTGTTTGATTGTAGATTGTTGCGTTCATGAAACTTAAAATATGAAAAAATTTTGAATTTTTAATTTTGAATAAATTTTGAATGTCTTAATTTAACATTAGGATTTGATTCAAAATTCAAAATTGGAAATTCAAAATTATTTTATTATGCTATCCTCTGATTTCCAAAAGCGTGCCTCGGCGGCCTGGAACCGCGCCAGAAACGATAAGCGTTTGTGCTTCCGTGTCGGTGGCGAGTACCGTCAGATTTTTTATCTGAATTCGGTCGCCGCCCATACGTCCCGCCATCCGCATTCCTCTGATAACCCTGCCCCCGGCGCGTCCTCCGCCTCCGATAGAACCCGGCTCGCGTTCTGAATGTTTTTGCCCGTGCGAACGCGGCCCGCCCTTAAATCCATGCCGCTTTACCACCCCTTGAAATCCTTTTCCTTTTGAAACCCCAGCAACGCTTACCATGTCTCCTTTGGAGAAAACAGAAACATCAATGCTGTTTCCGACTGCGACACCATCCAAACCGCCAGATGTCTTTGGACGAAATTCTTTCGCGTGCTGAAAAAAACCTTTGTCTCCAAAATGCCCTTTTTGCGCTTTTGTAAGACGTTTGCCGCTTGTTGTCCCATATCCGACTTGCACCGCTTCATAGCCGTCTTTTTCTTTGCTGCGGATTTGCGTGACCACAATCGGGCCTGCGGAAATAACCGTCGCGGGATGCACCGTGCCGTTTTCATCAAACACTTGCGTCATGTATTGTTTTTTTCCAAGAATGTATTTCATTTTGTTTAGAATCATGAATTAGGAAGCAAGAATCAGGAACAAAAAACTGCAAAACAATTTTTTGTAACGGCAAGACGTCCGACCTCTGATGTGGTAATTACTTTATTTATTATAGCCAATGCCGATGTTTTACCACTGCAGAGGTCGGACGTCTTATGATTCGCGATCCACTTAAAGCATCTTCACGTCAATATTTACCCCCGACGGCAAGTTTAAGTTTGTCAACGCCTCTATCACGTTTGCCGCCGGATTTAAGATGTCAATCAAACGCTTGTGCACTCGCATTTCAAATTGTTCTCGCGCATTTTTATATACGAATGCGGCGCGATTGACGGTGTATTTCTTAATCTCGGTCGGTAGAGGCACCGGCCCAACTATGGTTGCGCCGTACCGAAGCGCGGTATCAATAATCTGCTTCACCGAATTATCAAGCACTTTGTGTTCATAGGCCTGAACGCGAATGCGCAATTTTGCGATGGCTTCTTCTTTTTTCTGACGAGGTTTCGCCTTCAGCGTTGCGGCTTTCGGAGTCTTCGCGATTTTTTTTATTTTTGTTTCAGTGGGCATATCGGTAACCGAAATGATACGGCGATATTATTTTACAATTTTCGTTACAACTCCGGCGCCGACAGTCTTGCCACCTTCACGGATAGCAAACCGCTGTTTTGCTTCAAGAGCGACAGGTGAAATGAGTTTTACGGTAAATGTAACTGTGTCCCCTGGCATAACCATTTCCCGCCCTTCAGGCAACGTAACCTCACCAGTCACATCCGTCGTTCGGATGTAGAATTGTGGTTTATAGCCCTTGAAGAACGGTGTGTGTCGTCCGCCTTCTTCTTTCTTCAAGATGTAGACTTCCGCTTCAAAGTCGGTGTGCGGAGTTACCGAGCCGATTTTCGCAAGCACTTGCCCGCGGGTGATGTCTTCTTTCTTGGTTCCTCGGAGGAGGATTCCGGCGTTGTCGCCAGCCATTCCTTCATCAAGCGACTTGTTGAACATTTCAATACCGGTAACTGTCGTTTTTGCCGTATCTTTGAGTCCGATGATTTCAATTTCTTCTCCTACTTTGATTTTTCCGCGTTCAATACGTCCGGTGGCTACCGTGCCGCGTCCTTCAATGGAGAAGATGTCTTCCACCGGCATAAGAAACGGCTTATCAACTTCGCGCACCGGTACAGGAATATATTCATCGAGCGCTTTTGCCAAATCAAGAATCTTTTTTGCCCATTCATCATCAACCGATTTCGCTTCAAGCGCTTTGAGCGCCGAGCCGCGGATAACCGGCGCGGTGTCTCCTTCGTACTGATACTTGTTGAGCAATTCTCGAACTTCCGCCTCTACGAGGTCAATCAAGTCAGGGTCGTCAACCATGTCTACTTTGTTTAAGAAGACAATGATTTTTGGCACGCCGACTTGGCGCGCAAGCAAAATGTGCTCGCGAGTCTGCGGCATCACGCCGTCTGTCGCGGCAACGACCAAAATCGCGCCGTCCATTTGCGCGGCGCCGGTAATCATGTTTTTAATATAGTCGGCGTGTCCAGGCGCGTCTATGTGCGCGTAGTGCCGAGCATCAGTTGAATACTCGTTGTGTGAAAGCGCGATGGTAATACCTCGAGCTTTTTCTTCCGGAGCCGAGTCAATCTGGTCAACTCCTTTTAGTTTTACTTGCTTGCCCGCCAAGTTCAATACATTGAGAATTGCGGCGGTAAGAGTGGTCTTGCCGTGGTCAACGTGGCCGATAGTGCCTACGTTTACGTGTGGCTTTGACCGGTCAAATGCTTCTGCCATAAAGTTTTTAGCGACGAAACATTACTCTGCGAGAACAGATGGGTAATGTTTTGCCGTTAGTTACATGCTAAATTATTAATAATATATGTTTCGTCTTCGCTCCTTACAGGAGCAGTACACCTTTTGGATATATTTTCGCTTTCGGCTCAAATCTATCTCAAAAGGTCTTGCGCCGCTCCATGTATTCGCGCCGCAACGGACGAAATGAGAATTGCGACTCTCATTTCGCTCCTCGTTAGCCGAAATAAACAACCTATGTCGCATGCAGTGCTTTATTTTTTGTGTTTTTCTTTCAACCCGCCTGCATACACGATGCAGGCGTCGTGAAAAAACAAAAAAACGCACTTCTGCGATAGTGCGTATATCATAACGCAATAGAAACCCCGCTGTCAAGCAATTGTACAGCGGGGTTAGTTTCAAAAAATTTTCTGCGAAGTCTGTGAAGGACGGCCCTTCACAGAGATTCTCCTGCTCATCTCCTGCGCGGATTAGGCGTCCGAGAGGAAATAGAGGGGTCTCTTTTTTCAATCGTGACAGACATGGTTTCTTTTTTACCATTTCTCCATATCTCAACAGGAACCGATGTCCCAGGGCGCACCGATGCGACCAATTTTGGGAAATCTTCCGATGAAGCAATGGGCACTCCATTGAAAGAAAGAACTACATCTTCGCGTTTGATGCCGGCTTTTTCGGCCGGACCGTCTTTGATTGCCTCTTTCACGACCGCGCCAGAATTAGTTTCCAATTTGAACAGTTTCATGAGTTCCGGCGTAACCGGTTGAAACATGATTCCGAGCCATCCGCGAGTGATACTCCCTGTTTCTTTCAGTTGCGGGAGGGCTTCTTTTATCATATTGATCGGAACGGAAAACCCGATTCCGACATTTCCGCCACGTTCCCCGCCGCCTATAATCGCGGTGTTCATGCCAATCACCTCACCTTTGGTGTTGATGAGCGGCCCGCCGCTATTGCCGGGATTTATGGAGGCGTCGGTTTGGATAAAGTCGTCGTACGCTTCCCCTGTCACACCACGACGTCCTTTGGCGCTCACGATGCCTACCGTCACGGAATGATTGAGCCCAAAAGGACTGCCTACCGCCATCACCCATTCACCAACCTTAAGCGCGCCAGAGTCGCCCATTGGCACGGTCGGAAAAGAAGTTCCTTCAATTTTAATCACCGCGATGTCCGTTGGGGGGTCAGTACCAATCACTTTCGCTTCATAGGATTTTTCACCGACAAATACTTTGATTTCGGATGCGTCATTTACCACATGATTATTGGTAACGACGTATCCATCCGCGCTAATAATAAATCCTGAACCTCCGCCAACACCACCGCGTGGTGGTTGCAGTGGGTCTTCTGGCACATTAAAGGGCGATTGCCCGGGACCGCCAAAAGGCGGTGTGGAAGGAATATCTTTTCCCCCCGGGTCAGTCGGCACTTCAATAGTTTCTTCTTGTGGCTGTCCACCGTACCTGACTTGGACGCTGACCACAACCGGCAGTGCCTTTTCCGCCATTCTCACAAACAACTGTGTATCTGCCATGGCGTTAATACCGACAATCGCGCCATCTTTTGCTATCGGTACCGTGCTACAACCAGCTGCGGCAAAAGATACCATTACTGCTACTGCTAAAAGAAAGAATCTTCTCACGTTGCCCTCCTTATGGTTAAAGACAAAAAACACTCACAACGTCTCTTATTCAAGAACTATAGAAAATGGGATGAAATGTCAATGGCATAACATGACGCGCATTCCTAAGCCAAAAATTACTTGGACGTCCGACGTCCAAGTAATTTTTGTGGTTGTTTTGATATTTTTATTTTCTTTATTTTTTTCTTTATTTTCGCGCTTCAATAATTGTCTGCGCGACATTTTGCGGCACAATCGCATAACTATCAAACTCCATTACATAATTAGCGCGACCTTCGGTGAGCGAGCGGAGCGTCGTGATGTAGCCAAACATTTCTGAGAGCGGCACTTTTGCTTTAATGACCTTAAACATCGCGCGGTCTTCCATGCCTTCAATCTGCGCGCGGCGCGAACTCAAGTTGCCGGTAATGTCGCCCATGAATTTTTCGGGCGTGGAAACTTCCACGCGCATGATTGGTTCCAAAAGCACCGGCTTTGCTCGTTTTGCCGCGTCTTGAAACGCCATTGACGCCGCGATTTTGAACGCGATTTCTGAAGAGTCAACGTCGTGGAACGAACCGTCATAGAGCTCTGCGGAAATATCCGTCATCTTATAGCCGGCAACGACACCGCGTTCCATTCCTTCTTTGATTCCTTTTTCAGATGGAGTAATAAACTCCTGCGGAATAACCCCGCCTTTGATAGAGTCAATAAATTCAAACCCGGGATATCGTCTAATATTTTTCGGCACCTTCGCTTCAGGGTCAATTTTTTCAAGCGGCTTGATTCTCAATCTCACATGTCCGTACTGCCCGCGGCCGCCCGATTGCTTGATGTATTTCCCTTCCGCTTCAGCCGGTATCGTGATGGTTTCCTTGTACGCCACTTGCGGCTTGCCGACATTTGCCTCCACCTTAAACTCCCGCTTCATGCGGTCAACAATGACATCCAGGTGAAGCTCTCCCATGCCCCAGATAACGGTTTCCAATGTTTCCGGGTCAGAGGTAATCCTGAAAGTCGGGTCCTCATCGGAGAGACGTTTCAGCGCCATGCCCATTTTTTCCTGGTCGGCTTTTGTTTTCGGTTCAATACGCATTGATACCACCGGCTCGGGGAAAACAATTTTCTCAAGAATAATCGGATGCGCTTCATCGCAGAGCGTATCGCCCGTGGTCGTGTCTTTCAGCCCCACCGCGGCGGCAATTTCTCCCGCGTACACCTGCTTCACTTCTTCGCGATGGTTGGCATGCATCCGCAAAATACGCCCGATGCGCTCTTTTTTGTCTTTGCTTGAATTGTAGACATACGAACCAGATTCAAGCGTGCCTGAATAGACGCGGAAATAGGTGAGCTGTCCCACAAACGGGTCGGACCACAATTTGAACGCGAGCGCAGAAAACGGCTCCTCATCGCTTGAGTGGCGCACTTCCTCTTTGTCTGTTTCCGGATTTATTCCTTTGAAAGGCGGGATGTCCAAAGGCGACGGCAAGTAATCAATCACTCCATCAAGCACGAGCTGGACGCCGATATTTTTCAGAGCGGAGCCCGCAAACACCGGCACGAGCGCGCCGGTAAGTGTCGCCTTGCGCAGGGTTTGTTTCAATTCAGCGAGTGGAATTTCTTTTCCCTCCAGATACGCGTTCATTTGCGTCTCATTGTTTTCAACAATTTTTTCAATCAGCTCACGGCGATATTTCTCCGCGTCAGATTTCAATTCATCGGGAATAAGAATCTCTTTTATTTCGTTCCCCATGTTTCCTTCAAATAGGTATCCTTTCATCGTGAGCAAATCAATCACTCCGCGATGTTTTTCTTCTTCGCCGATAGGAATCTGCATCCGCACCGCGTGTTTGGTGAGACGGTCAAGAATCGTATGATAGGAACGTTCAAAAGAGGCGCCGGTACGGTCCAGTTTATTTATAAAACAGATACGAGGCACATGATATTTGTCTGCTTGGCGCCACACGGTTTCAGATTGCGGCTCAACGCCGGCAACTCCGTCAAAAACAACAACGCCTCCGTCAAGCACTTTGAGAGAGCGTTCAACTTCTACAGTGAAATCAACGTGTCCGGGTGTGTCAATAATGTTGATGCGATGTTTGAAAGACGCGTCTTTGCCCGCGTAGGTCGGCGTCCAAAAAGCGGTCGTGGCCGCTGATGTAATCGTGATGCCACGCTCTTGCTCCTGCTCCATCCAGTCCATAACCGCCGCGCCCTCGTGCACTTCGCCGATTTTGTGCGATACTCCGGTATAAAAAAGCACCCGCTCGGTAGTGGTTGTCTTCCCCGCGTCAATGTGCGCGATGATGCCGATATTTCGTACTTTTTCCAGTGGATAATCTCTCATTGTTTTATGAATTATGAATCAAGAATCATGATTTATGAATAAAAAATCGCAAAGCGATTTTTTACATTTCCAATTCATAATTCCTAATTCGTGATTCTTGATTCCTAACAAACTACCACGCAAAATGGGCAAATGCTTTGTTTGCTTCAGCCATTTTGTGCGTGTTCTCTCTTTTCTTAACCGACTCGCCTTCGTTTTTGCTTGCGGCGATCAATTCATCGGCAAGACGACGGTGCATCGGCACTCCTTTTTTATTTCTAGCCGATTCAACAATCCAGCGCATCGCAAGCGAAAGCCGCCGCTCGGCTCGCACTTCGCGCGGCACTTGATAGTTGGCACCGCCGACACGGCGAGACCGGACTTCCATAAGCGGGCCGACATTTTTGAGCGCTTCCTCAAATACTTCAACCGGGCTGGCGTCATTTGTTTTTTCTTTAATCAAATCAAACGCGCCGTACACGACATTTCGCGCCGCATTTTTTTTGCCGCGGGTCATAAGGTAATTGATAAACTTCCCCACTTTTGGAGAATCATAAACGCGGTCTGGTCCCGGAATATTTCGATTTTTAACTGGTCTTCGCATAATATATTAGCTTATTAGGTTTTTGCTTGTTAGCTTTTTAGGAATTCCCATAACGCCCCTAACAAGCTGAAAAATTATTTTACTTTCGGGCGCTTCGCGCCGTATTGGCTTCGTCCTTTCATTCGTTTATCAACGCCGGTCGCGTCAAGCTTGCCACGCACGATTGTGTAGCGCACGCCGATGTCTTTTACCCGGCCGCCACGCACCACCACCACCGAGTGCTCCTGCAACGCGTGACCGATGCCCGGGATATAGGCTGTGATTTCCATGCCATTCGTCAAGCGCACACGAGCAACCTTTCGGATAGCCGAGTTTGGTTTTTTGGGAGTCGTGGTCGTCACTTTGGTGCACACGCCGCGTTTGAACGGCGATGGATAAAAAATCGGACGATTTTTAAGCGTATTAAAACCGCGCGCCAAAGCAACCGCTTTTGATTTCCGATTTACTTTTCTCCGTTTATTTTTTACTAATTGATTTATCGTTGACATATCGATACGTTTTCTTTGTTTTTTTCTTCAATCAAGTATCTGTAAAGATAATATATAACACCAAAAAAGGCAAGCCGCGCTGACTTCGCTAACCTCTCTAACCTCGCTAACTTACTCTTACTATTTTCGCGGTCGCGAAAATAGTAAGAGTATGAAAGTCTGTTGATGTCTTGTTGGGGTCAAGTTTCAACAGGTTGTGGTCAGACATCAACAGAGTAAGCAACGTGACGGAGTGTTAAAAACCGACACCTGCAATCAATCTAAATAGCCAAAAGACGACCGGCACGACCGATTGCCAAAAGAAAAGGATGAATGAGAGAATTATAAAAACCCAATACGTTTCAAAAAACACTTGCACTTTATGGAGATAATATGGAAGAAGCGCGAAAAGCACTTTTGAACCATCTAGTGGCGGTATTGGTATCAAGTTGAAAACCGCAAGTAAGATATTGATAAAGACGATAAGCGAGATAATTGGTACAGCCATCGGAGAAAAAACGTTTGCCGCAAATCCGAACCGAAGCGTGAGACCAAAAATAAGAGCGACAAGAAGATTCATTGACGGTCCCGCCAACGCGACGAGCGCTCCTCCCCACTTCCCCCACCGTACATTGTATGGATTATACGGCACCGGCTTTGCCCAGCCAAAAATAAAGCCGCCGAGAAAAAAAGTCATGACAGGAACAATAAACGAACCGACCAAGTCAAGGTGTTTTATCGGATTAAGAGAGAGCCGCCCAGCAAGACGAGCCGTCGGGTCGCCCAAGCTGTCCGCCGCATACCCGTGAGATACCTCGTGCGCGATGACGGATATGATAAGAATGGCAATTGCGAAAATGAAATCAAAACCTTGCATAATGTATTTTTTATGCTACCATAAAAAAGCTTTTTAGTAAGTATGTTAGCTTCTTAGCTAGTTAGATTTAAATTTTTACACTTTCCTAACAAGCTAACAACCTAAAACCTAATCAGCTGAATATTATGGCAAAAGCATGCGTTATATGTGAAAAAAGTTCTCAAATGGGCGGCGGCTACTCAAATCGTGTTCGCGCTACCCAATTCAATCCGACCGGCAAACGCCGCCGAAAACCAAACCTTCAGTGGGCGACCCTTTCCTCGGGTGGGCGCATCAAAATCTGCACCCGATGCCTAAAAGCAAGCAAACATCTCTCATATAAAAAGTAAGTGATAAAAAAACCGTTCTGTGTATCAACACAACAGAACGGTTTTTTGTTTACCACAACTTTGGAGCGAAGCTTCCAAGTTGGAGATCAAAAAAGATGGATGTTAAAAAAGAGCATGCTTCCCGTTACCGCGACACAAACAAACAATGCAATGGACGCTCGGACGATTGCCACATGCAATGAAAGATTTTTTGTCCCCGTTATCTTAAACCGCGCGAGCAATAGGGCGCAGGCAAAAGGAATAACGAAAGAAATATGCGTCCAAAAAAGCGCGGGCGAGCGATCTGCAAATCCGCCAAGTTTCACAATAATTTCAATGGGAAGAACGGCAAACACCAGACTCCAGAGCATACCGTTTGCGTGCCAACGATGCTCTTTCTTGAGAAATACATGGCGTTCTTTGTCTTTGTCCTCGCGGCGAAGCTCAACCCCGTATGAAACGGTGATAACAAAAAAACAAACAAACACCGCCGCCGCCAGAAAAAACCACCAGTTCAATACTTCTAAATGCAATGGGCTCATTTCTCCTCCTTTTGAATGTGGAAAAAATCAATGAATCTGCGCAAAGTATACACACAAAAAGCTCTACGCGCAAAATGGACGTTACCAAACGATAACTGACATTCGGCTATCGCATAGCCGAATTTGAAGAGCCATCAGTTATAAGAGCGCCGCCTTGCGCACCGCTTCGGCGATATGCGCGGGTACGCGTTTGTCGGTAAGCGCTGGCAAAATATTTTCCAAAGACGGCTCCGGCACAAACGAAGCAAGAGCGCGCGCCGCGGCTTGTTTCATTGCTGGCGTTATACGAGCCGCGCGCGCCAAAAACGCTCCTTTGAAAATCCCGGGGTACGCGAGCGCGTTATTTACTTGATTTGGAAAATCGCTTCGCCCAGTCGCGATGACTGCCGCCCCCGCTTCTTTCGCCAAGTGTGGCAGGATTTCCGGCACTGGATTGGCGAGCGTAAAGACAATCGCTTTCGGAGCCATACTTCGTATCATGGCTTCTGTGATTACCCCGGGAGCCGACACGCCGATAAGCACATCCGCTCCCACAAGCGCGTCTGAAATAGTTCCTTTCTTGCCTGAAATATTTGTGCGCGACGCGATGTCTTTTTTTATGTCATTCAAATCAGTGCGCGTTTTTTCTACAATTCCTTTTCTATCGCAGACGATGATATCGCGGACTGGCGTGCAAGTTTTTTCATCGGCGCCGATGCACGACAAAAGTTTTGTCACGGCAATCCCCGCCGCTCCCGCTCCGCTAATCACTACAGAAAGTTCGTGCAGATTTTTCCCCACCACTTTGGCGGCATTCATGATGCCCGCGAGCACTACCACCGCGGTCCCATGCTGGTCGTCGTGAAAAACGGGAATGCCAACATTTTGCAGACGCTCTTCTATTTCAAAACACCGCGGCGCGGAAATATCTTCAAGATTGACCGCGCCGATTCCGGGCGCGATATTTTTTACTATGTTAATAATTTCTTCAGTATCCTGCGTGGCAAGACATAGCGGAAAGGCGTCGATATCGGCAAACTCTTTGAAAATAACGGCCTTTCCTTCCATCACAGGCAGTGCCGCTTCCGGTCCGATATTGCCAAGCCCGAGCACAGCGCTTCCGTCAGTCACAATCGCAACCGTATTTCCTTTCCCGGTGTATTCATACGCAAGACTTTTGTCTTTTGCGATTTCAGAAGACACCGCGGCAACGCCTGGTGTATACGCGACAGATAAATCATCACGAGTCGCGAGCGGCACTTTTGAAACCATCGCGAGCTTGCCTTTCTTCTCTTTGTGTATACGCAAAGACTCTTCTCCGTAATTCATTGGCATAGTATATCACAAGCCCGCGCGCTTCAAAAAAAGAAGCGCGCGGGCAAATCATTTTTTTATCGCCGCACGCGCATAGTAGACGCTGGCACTTTCTCCGGACCTTTGTTTTGATAGCGCGTGATGAAATCGCGTATGCGCGTTTCATCAAGCAAACCGTTTTCAATGTTAAAAGCATCAACGTGTCTCCACGCGACAAGCGCGATGTCAGTTTCATTTGCCTCGCGCGGCGCAATCACTGTTCGCGCGCCTGCAAAAGCGCGTAATTTTGCCACTGCATCATCTGCAATGCCCGGACGATACGCAATCCACACATCACCGTGTTCCAAATTATGGATAAAATATTCATCGGCAACCGCTTCGGCATAAAAGCCCGGGTCTGCCGGGTTTGCGTAGTGCCAACCCGATGACGGCGGATTGGAATTATACGCCGAATGCGCCGTGCCGACTTGAATGTGCGTCCTCCCTTGGTCGGCGTACGCGACGCTCATATCAGCTCCTGTCGGTGTGTTTGTTTTTACGCCAAGATACAAAAAATATCCGAGCGCGCCAATAATCAAAATTGCAAAAATATATTTTTTCATGTGTTTTATAAATTATTAAACGTATAATAAATAATGAAACAAAAACCAAAAATGACTCGCGCTCCCGAGAAGCACAAAGACGTGGAATATTTCGTGCATGCCAAACCATGCTCGGCGCGGCACAATTTTGTCCAAAGCAAAAAACAGAGCGCCGATGCTATACAAGACACCGCCGGCAAAAAGCCACTGAAACGCCGTTGAAGAAAGCGCGGTATTCATCGGCACATACGCGATAATATCAAGCCACCCCATAGCAAGATATATCACGCCCGAAAGCCACCCGGGCATTGAAACATTAAGTGTTTTGACCAATACTCCCGCAAGCGCCAGCCCCCAAATCACTCCAAACAAACTCCATCCCCATCCGCCGCGAATGGCAACTAAACAAACCGGCGTATACGTCGCCGCGATGAGCACGTAAATCATCGCGTGGTCAAGTTTTTTGAATATTGATTTCGCGCGATTCTCAAACGGCACTGCGTGATAGAGCGTACTCGCGATGTATAAAAGAGTGAGCCCAGTGCCAAATACAGAAAAAGAAACGACATGCCACACCGTGCCATACAGAGAAGCATACACAACCAAAAGCGCCAGCGCCGCAACGGCAAGCATCGCGCCGATGCCGTGAGTGAGCGTATTTATCAACTCAAATCTGTAATGCAAAAGAGATTTCTGACTTATGCGCATGACTTTAGTATATCATGTTTACTATAACTCGCTAGAAAATACTGGATGTGCTTTTGCAAAGATGAATTCTTTTTCAAGAGGGTGCCTATCCGGATTTGAACCGGAACTGAGAGTTCCACAAACTCTAGTGCTAACCATTACACTATAGGCACCATAATTTTTGCCGCCGCGTAGACTGCGGCGGCTTTTCTTTTATACCACGATTTTTGTTGCTTTGTCGAGTAAACGACAAAAACAAAAATCCGCCGCTTTTATGTTACTAAAAGCGGCGGATGTTAACATTGTCTGGGCATAGGCAGGTAGACTCGAACGATAGTCTTTCCCTTGCCTGATTTCACTACAGCAGTGCCCCCATGTTTTTCTACAATCATTTTTAGCCCAGGAAGCCCTAGGCCCGAGCCGCGTATCTTTGTGGTAAAAAATGGGTCAAAAACCTGTTTCAAATTTTCCGGTGGTATTTCGCCACCGTTCTCAACCTCCACACAAAAGCTGTAATACCCCTTTCTATCGTATATTCTTGTACGGACAATAATCTCACCGTTGTTTTGGGTTGCATCTGTGGCGTTTTGTAAAAGTTCATTCATCACATTCCCAATTTGCTTTTCGTCTATCATGACCAGCAAATTGGGGTCTGTTTGGAACATACGCGTACATCTAACGTTCTTTCCGCCTTTTTTCTTCGGAAACTCATTGATGGCCACAGACAAAAGAGAGGAGATATTTACCGCTTCCAGTTTCGGTGGACGTTGCCCAACATTGAGAATATCTTCGAGCTCTTTTTCCATTTCTTCATACCCTTTAATAATACGTTCTACACAAACTTCTATCTTTTTAAACTGTTCTTTCATTATGGAATCAAATGTTGAGGTATCCACATTCCCAAGAAGTTTTTGGGCTCGAATCGCGTGACCGCCGATACCAGATGTTTTATTCCTTACGGCATGAGTTACGATGCCGGCGTGTTCGCTTATCAAGCGGTACCTCTCCGCTTCAATTGCTTTTCTCTGAAGCCGCTCCACTTCTTCAGCGTACTCTTTCATCACAATAACGGCAGCCATATTGTTTGCAATGGTGATGGCCATTTGCTTTTCTTTTTTTGAAAAGGTGTAACCTTTTATTTTTGAATAAATTTGAGCAACACCTTTTGCCTCCCCATTAAAAACGCTTGGCACCGCCATCATTGACGTGAATCCCGCATCAAGAATCTTTTGATTGCTGAACCGATCATCTTTCGCCAAGTCTCGCACTTCTTGAATCTTACCGGTTAGCACCGCGTCGCCTCCAACCGTATGGCTTACCGGAATAGTTTCTTCCATTTCCGGCACATCCGGTGAAGGATCGGCCGAAAATCGAGCCGCTGAAATAAGAAATTTCCCCGTAACGTCGAGAAACCGAAAACTGCACAGAACCGCATTTGAAGAAAGGTCATCAACTAACGATCTTGTGTTTCCCTCAAACAAACGCTTCAAGTCTTGCTGCGTATAACGCATGTTGACCACCTCCATTCGAGTAAAAATTTATATTTTATTATTGATGTCAAAGAGATTTTATTTGTTTTAATGTTATCACATAATACAAAAAAGTCAAGGGGCACCGTGTAATGCGCGCGCACAGAGGACTTTCTCTAGATAGATTATAAGTTCCATTTTGGTGCGCGGGAGAGGATTTGAATCTTACAGATTCAGTACACCTTTTGGATATATTGCTTCGCAAGCTCGCAATCTATCTCAAAAGGTTTTCAAATCCGCATAACGCTTCGCGAAAGCGAAGCTATGCCTCCCGCGCATATTACGCTTCGCTCCAATATGCGCGGGAGAGGATTTGAATCTTACAGATTCAGTACACCTTTTGGATACATTGCTTCGCAAGCTCGCAATCTATCTCAAAAGGTTTTCAAATCCGCATAACGCTTCGCGAAAGCGAAGCTATGCCTCCCGCGCATATTACGCTTCGCCCCAATATGCGCGGGAGAGGATTTGAACCTCCAAGCCCTTGCGGGCGCTACCACCTCAAGGTAGTGCGTCTACCAATTTCGCCACCCGCGCAAAATTGTATTTAGTATATGGTATTTTGTATGCGGTATCAAGAAAACTAAAAACCTTGCGATATATCGCAAGGTTTTTAGTTTTTTTATTCTTTAATTTTATCTGTAGTTTCTGTGATGACGGTTTCTTTTTCTGTTTCAGAAAGTTCTTTATCAGCACCAAGCGCTTCTCCCGCATCTTCTCTTTTTTCAAACAAAACATGTTTCAATTTTTTGCGGGCTTCTTTTGCGACCTTTTCACGAATATAGTAGAGCTTCGCTCGCCGCGTTTTTGCGCGTTTTATCACTTCAATGCGGTCAACCGCCGTAGAATAGAGAGGGAAAATACGCTCCACACCAACACCGCTTGCCACTTTGCGCACGGTAAACGTCGCGCCTTGTTCTTTGCCGTGTTTGCGCGCGAGCACGAGCCCTTCAAACGCCTGCAGTCGCGTCTTGCCTTTCTCTTGTATTTTCTGAAATACTTTCACCGTATCGCCCGACTTAAAATCAAGCGCCGCGCGCTTTTCGGTACCTGCAGGTATCAGAGATATTGTTTTCCGCTCTGTCATAATACGAAACACTCTAGCATGTCTTTGGTAATCACGCAAGAAAAAAGCCCCTTCTGGAAACGGGGCTTTTGATACGTGATACGAATTATTTCCAACTTGAAAACAGCTCTGTACCCCCGCACGATTTACATCGAAACCGAAGCGGTCCATTGTCCTGTATTTGTTCTCTCGCGCTGTTGTTGCCGCAACGAGGACAGCAATTATGCTGTTTGGTAAAGTCAGGAAACTTTTCCAACACATCTCCCGGGACATCTTCTTGGTTGGTGCCTTCTTCGGGGTCTTTTCCCATTAACCTCTTTGCTTCTTCAGGCGTCAGGTGATGGTCAAACATTGTTTTGCTCCTTTCAAGAAACCAGTTTTTGTCTGCTTTAGAGTATCCGTGAATTGAGGCGCGAAGTCAACTCCGAAACCGGCACGCGTTCTTGCTTGCCGGTATCGCGGTCGCGCACAGTTACCGTGTCGTCAACGAGCGTGTCAAAATCAATCGTCACGCAAAAAGGCGTGCCGATTTCGTCCTGCCTGCGGTAGCGTTTGCCAATATTGCCGTTATCGTCAAACATCACGGCGCCAAATTCTTTTTTGAGCATCGCGTATATTTCGCGCGCTTTTGCTAAGAGCTCCGGCTTGTTTTTCAAAAGCGGAAAGACGGCGGCTTTCACCGGAGCCAAGTGGGGCGGGAATTTCAACACAACACGCTTCTCTCCACCCAGCTCGTCTTCCGTGTACGCTTTCACCAAAACAGCGAGGATATGGCGTCCTAATCCAAACGTCGGTTCAAGCACGTGCGGTATAAATTTCTCATTCGTAGTTTGGTTGAGATATCGCAAATCAACGCCGCTCGTTTCTATGTGTTTCTTCAGGTCAAAATCGGTACGATACGCAAGCCCGCCGATTTCATCAAACTTGTGCGGATATTTGAAATAAAAATCCAATGTGCGTTTAGAATAATGCGCTCGCTCGCCGTCAGGAAGTTCCACCTCTTTGATATCGGATTTTTCAAAACCTAGAGCGAGAAACCATTCCTGTATTTTACCTCTCCAGTATTCAAACAGTTCGTTCCATTGTTTTTCTTCAACAAAATATTCAAACTCCATAATTTCAAGCTCACGCACTCTGAAAATAAAATCACGCGGAGCAATTTCGTTGCGAAACGATTTTCCTATTTGCGCGATACCGAAAGGCAGTTTCGGATGAAATGAGTCAATTATATTTTTAAAGTTCACAAACATTCCCTGCGCGGTCTCTGGACGCAGATACACGATTGAGGAACCGTCTTCCGCCGCTCCGATATTTGCCTTAAACATCATATTAAACTGCCGCTCCTCCCCTAGCTTTCCTCCGCAATCAGGACATTTGTTTTTGTCTTCAAGATGGTCCGCGCGAAAGCGGCGTTTGCACTTTTCACATTCCACGAGCGGGTCGGAAAAACCGGAGACATGACCGCTTGCTTCCCATACTTTTGGATTCATCAAAATCGCCGAATCAACACCGTACATATCGTCCCGACTTTCCACAAACATGTGCCACCAAAGGTTTTCTATATTTTTTTTCAGCGCCACTCCGAGAGGACCGTAATCCCAGGTGCCGGCAAGCCCTCCGTAGATTTCGGAGCCCTGATAAATAAAACCGCGCCGTTTGGCGAGCGATACGATTTTTTCCATTATTGTTGATTCTTCTTTTTTCATACTAATCATTGAGGTACAATATGCTCTATCCTACCTTTCAAAAATTATTTCGCAACCACTATTTCATCACCCGGCTTAAAACCCGGGTCAGTGGAAAGCCGTGTGGAAACGGCGCGAGCGTTCGCGTGTACGTCCCCAAAAGTAAAGTCGTCTTCAGCCGACAACACGGATGGAGAGAGAATATCAGGTATTTCACCCACATGCGTTACGCTCGGGAAAAACCCGACTTGAAACGAAACTTCGCGCGCTTTCAGCGATATACCGGCGCCTGACTGCACGCTTCCAAGAGACCACGCGATTTCGCCCGATGACGGATTAAAAGATACCGTCTCGCCGGAAGTCACGACTCCTTTCCAACGAACATATGACGGAAGCGTCGCGCGTACTTCCGTGGCAGAGAGATTGTTTGACGAGTTTAGAGCGGTCCAAATGATGGTGTATGTCGTTTCTTTTTCTGCAACCGGCGGTATCGGTCCGGTGTTGGCAAAAGGTCCTGTAAAATGAGTCGCCCGTGACATCAGCTGGACTCCAGAAGAAAATTTTATGACGCGCATTGACGAAGTTGTAATTTTCGTCGGCACTTCTGATTCCTCAATGCGATTGCCTCCGATGGTGAGAGCCAGAGATACTTCAGGATTGTGTATTTCCTTGTCCGTGCCAAACACTGTCTTTGGTTTGAAACTAAATGACAATCGTCCCGCGCCGCCTGATTCAATAACTCCAAAAGACGGGTAGGAGCGCTTATCCCACAGTATGGTGTTGCGAGAAGAATCATATACGCCTTTTTCAATTCTGATAGATGATTCGTCAACAATATCGCCGGAAAGAGTGATTTCTATACTGCCATCTGTCACTCGCACAGGCAGATTATTCACCCACGCGACATCAACGCGGATATCCTCTCCGGCTTGCGCGATATATTCTTCGCCGGCACTGCCGTTCACCGCCATTTCAGCGCTTATAAACGGACGGCGCAAGGTCACCTCCTGAAAGAGCGTTCCGTATGCAACACTAAGTGACGGCTCACCTGAAGCGTTCATTGTCCCCGTGGTAACGCGAAAAACTTTTTTCTCGCCGTCTTGACCGCGCAATACGCCTTTCAATACAATAGTGCGTGAACCTTTTGTCGGTATGTCACCCAAAAACCAGAGCTTTTCTCCTGACGACGGGGGCGGGCTCGCGTCGTGAAACACAAACCCAGACGGATAGGCAATCTGCACCGCAAGATTTTGAAGCGCCGTATCGGCATGAGAAACAATTTTTACTTCCATGCTCATTTCCTGATTGACGCTTACTTCTTTAAGCGCCGAGATTGAGACACTCACCGGAGCGGAGCTCAAACCGATATCATACGTTTTTTCTTTGACAAAAATTGCATTGGACCCTTCCACCCGATATTCCAAAGAAATTTTAATTTGTTCAACACTTTGCTCCTGACCGAATAAAACCGCCCGCACAACCTCATTCACGGTTTGTCCGGCATTGATATTGCCAAGAGATTTTCTGATTCGCGGCAATTCTTTTTCCAGATTGTCTGCCGCGCGAGTGCCGCTCGGATATTCAATAAGCAAATCAGAAAGCTCAAGTGGAACGGTGTTGTTGTTGCGCACGGAAATCTGAAGGGAAAGCAGTTCTCCGCCGCCGACTGATACGGGACCGGCAACATCAATGACTATATTTTCGGGAGACACGACGTTTGAGCCACGGAAAAACACGAATGCGGCAACAAAAAGCCCAACGAAAAAGAAAATGATTGAGCCGACAAAAAACCATTTTATCCATCTAAATTTCATAGGGGTATTTGGTAATTCTTGAGCGGAAATATCACTTTCCTTCCAACCTTGACTGACGTCATATTTTTTTTCATGCAATTGGTGCAAAGGCGCGCCATCCTGCCTTGCGGTCGGCGACACCGGCTGTTGCGGAGCGCGATACAGTCTTTTTTTGAGCGCTTCAAGCCGGCTTGGTTTGTTTTCTTCCTGCAATGGTGAACGAAACGAGTTGTGTGTGTTCATACAAAATATGCTTTCAGTATAGCATTTGCGCCAGCACGCGAGAAATATGCAATCATAAGTGGCTTTCACGAAGAGAGCGCGATATGCTCATGACTGCTTTTCTATGATACGGTTCAAATGTTTTCAAGAGCTCCTTATCAAGCCGCGGCAACCCGGCAAACCGCTCTAATGAAAAAGTTTTTTCTCCATATCCGAGCGCATCCAGAATGGAAAGCGCCGCAAGCGCCTCAACGCACGCAAGTTCTTTCGCGGTAAGTTTTTCAGCGGCCAAAAAAACGGCCGTGCGAAAAATAAAATCAAAAAGTGCCACATGTTCTGTTTCGCCGACCACGAGCCTTCTCAAGAGCGACGCGATGCGTGCAAATACGCGAAGTTTTTCTCCGTCAAAAAAAAGCGCTTGGTACGATGAAAACGGAACGGCGCTGGTCACCCGCCACACATCCTTGCCGCGCACCAGAGCAATCTGCGCGTGTGAAAAATCCGCAAGCGCAAAACTCAATTTTGAACGAAGCTCGCGTATTCCTTGCGCGCGCACACCAAGAAGCCCGAGATTTTTGGTGAGTACATATAGGTATCGGTTGGACTCGCCAATTGATACGCTCCCAAGCACAATCCCGTCGGTCGTGTATATATGGTACGCCATAGAAAAAATATAAAATTAAAAAAGCAAAACGCAAAACAACATTGTAAAGTTTAAAATATTTTGAATATTAAGTTGTTGTGTTGCATTTTTCACTTTTCGTTTTGCGTTTGTATACGCACTCTAAACACCGCATCGTCAACGGTGATGTCCGCGCCATCTGATACGGCGGCAAAAAATATTTCTCTGGCACGAAGCGCTTTTTTAATATAGGAAAGATACGTATTGATTATTTCTTTTCCAAAATTATTTGCTTCTATGGTGATAATAATTTCATCGCTCGTGGAAAATTCTTTTTCTTTCCTTATATCCTGCAGGGCGCGGACAAATTCACGCGCCTGTCCTTCTTGTTTGAGTTCGGGTGTTATCAGCGTATCTAATTCCACATCGTTTTCCATTGAGTCGCTAAATGTTATTTCTTTCACATTTACTTCATCTTTAATCAGTTGCAATAATTCCTCGTTGTTCCTGATTCCTGATTCCTGATTCCTGATTCTTAATGTCATAAGCGGCTGGCGCACTTTAATTTTTGCTTTCATTCGCAGGTCAAGCGCGAGCGAAACAATGCGTCGTGCTTCTTTCATTTTTTCTATAATTCCAGTCTCCGCTTTCCAGTTTTCAGTCTCCAGTTTCGGCCATTCTTCAAAATGGACGCTTGCTTTTACTCCGCCCAACCTTTGATACATATCTTCGGCAATAAACGGCAGTATCGGCGCGATAATTTTTGAGAAAGAGAGCAAGACTTCGCGTGTGGTATTTCGCGCGTGCTCCTTATCTTCCCCCTCTTCCTTAAATCGATCGCGTGAGCGACGAATATACCACGTGGACAAATCATCCACAAAATCGCCGACGGGCTTCACCGCGCGGTCAAGCTCGTAGGCATCGAGCGCTTCTTCAATTTGTTTCCCAAGCACGTTTGCGCGCGCAAAAATCCATTCGTCCAAAACATTTTTTGTTTTGCGTTTTGCGTTTTGCGTTTTTGAATTTTTATACAGTTCAAAAAAAGAGAGTACATTTTCCAAACGCAGAATAACTTTTTTATATACTTCATCCACGCCTTTTTCTGAAAAAAAGAGTGTTTCTCCGCGCACCACCGGCGAAGCAAGCAGATAGTAGCGGAGCGCGTCAGCGCCATAGGTATTGATGATATGCGCCGGATCGGGATAATTTTTAAGACGCTTTGACATTTTTTGCCCGTTTTCCGCAAGAATCAAGCCGTTCACAATCACATTTCTATACGCCGATTCTCCAAACAGCCCGATTGAAAGCACGAGCATGTTGTAAAACCACCCGCGCGTCTGGTCCAATCCTTCGGCGATAAAATCGGCGGGAAAATTGGCGCGAAAGAGCTTGCCTTCTTTGGTTGCGTCAGTCCCCATGTAATGAAACTGCGCGTATGGCATAGAGCCCGATTCAAACCAGCAGTCAAAGACTTCGTGGACGCGGCGCATCATTCCTCCACACTCACTCCGACGCTCACGGTCGGAGTTCCGACCCCTTTGGGTGTCGGAACAATCAAAAATCATTTCATCAATATAAGGTCGATGCAGGTCAAGCTCATAATTGTGATTATGAGGAAACGGCACAAACGATAATGCCATTGAGCCGCCGGTTTTAATAAAATCCTCCCCCGCTTTTTCTTTCATGGCGACCGCTTCTTTCACATCAGCTCCAAGCGCTCCCGCCGCAAGCATCCACGACGGATACTCGTGCGTCACTATCAGTATGGTTTTTCCTTGATACATGGCGTCCGTTTCAGAAAGGAAATCCATAAGACGATTTTTCATATCAAGCAATGTTTCTCCGCGCGGTGTCGGTTTATAAAATTTTTCTTCCGGCGATGAAAAATAATCGTGATACACGGACACCGGTTTGCCATCCAAATCGCCCGTGACTAATTCTCTTAAACGATTATCCACGATAATATCAGCGCCCGAAATATCCAACGCCTCGGCAAGAATATCGGCGCTTTCCTTGGCGCGCACAAATGGCGACGTGAAAATAAAATCAATTTTTTTCTCTTTCAGTTTCTTCGCGGCGGTTTTCACTTCCTCTTTACCTTTTTCGGTCAGGTGATGCGGAGTATCCGGATTGCCGCTCAACACATTTTCTTTATTGTGTTCCGCTTCTCCATGCCGTATCAAAATATATTCATTGCGCGGTTTTTTTGCTTTAGTAATATCCGCTAGCGAGCCGACAATGTGAATAGTCGCGCACTTTTCGCATTTCCAAACCGGAATCGGCGCGCCCCAATATCGCGAGCGCGAGATCGCCCAATCGCGCGCCCCTTCGAGCCACTTGCCAAAACGTCCGTCACGGATATGCTCCGGCACAAAACGGATTTTTTTATTCGCCTCAATCAGGAGGTCTTTAAATTTTGTCACCCCAACAAACCATGATGACGCCGCATAATTTAGAAGCGGCGTATCGCATCGCCAACAATGCGGATAGGGGTGTGTTATTTTTTCTTTCGCAAAGAGAAGTCCGCGGTGCGCGAGATTTTTGATAATCATGACATCTGCTTCTTCTGGATTCTCTTTCGGCTTTACTAACGCTCCGGCAAAATCGGCAACCTCTGTCTTGAACCGCCCGTCCATGCCGACATGCTGAATAAACGGCAAATCATATTTTTTACCGAGCTCCATATCGTCTTCACCGAATGACGGTGCGATGTGCACGATGCCAGTCCCGCTTTCCGTGTTCACAAAATCCGCCGCGTACACTTTCCAGCCGTTTTCACGATTGGAAAGTTTTTCGTCTTTTGAATAATAGTCAAAAATCGGCTTGTATTTTTTACCTATAAGCTCGCTTCCTTTTATTTCTTCAAGAATTTCATACTCTTCTTTTATTACCGTGAGCCGCTCTTTCGCAATAATATACGAATTCATGATTCCTAATTCATGATTCATGATTCCGATTTTTACATACTCAATATCAGGATTCACCGCGAGCGCCACGTTCCCCGGCAATGTCCACGGCGTCGTCGTCCACGCAAGCATGAACGTCCCGGGTTCATCGACAAGTTCAAATTTTACATACACCGAAATATCAGTGATGTCTTTATATCCCTGCGTCACCTCGGAAATCGCAAGCGTCGTCTCGCACCGCGGACAAATGTGCATAGACTTGAACCCTTCATAAATGAGCCCTTTGTCATAAAGCGTCTTGAACGCCCACCAGATTGATTCCGTGTACTGCCAGTCCATCGTGCGGTAGCTTTTTTCCATGTCTACCCATCTCCCCATGCGCGGCACCACTTCTTTCCAGTCCGTGTCATACCGAAGCACACTCGCTTTCGCGGCTTCGTTAAATTTTTCAACGCCAAGCGCCTCAATATCTTTTTTATTTTTCAGACCGAGCTCTTCTTCTATTAAGTTTTCAATCGGAAGACCGTGACAATCCCAACCCCACTGCCGCCGCACATATTTCCCTTTCATCGTCTGATAACGCGGGATGACATCTTTGATGGTGCCGGCAAGCAAGTGCCCGTAATGCGGAAGGCCCGTTGCAAACGGCGGCCCGTCGTAAAAGACAAACGGTTCGCCTTCTTTGTTTTTTTCAAGTGATTTTTGAAAAATATTGCGCTCGCGCCAAAAACGAAGGATTTCCATTTCCCTTTCAGCAACTTTGGATATTTCTTTTTTTTGTTCCGGTTCTTTTTTCATGCCCAAAGTGCTTTCATCGTATCACGGACGAGAACAGTTGAAAAATCGGTTGTATTCTTTATTTTTCGAAAAATCACCGCCTGCCGCCACCTTTTAATGACGAGGCGGGATGGCGGGTCATCAAAGAAACTCCGGCTTGAATAAAAACAATCGTAGTGTGCGCGCTTACACTCAAGCTCCAAAAATTTTAAACCCCAACCTGTGTCGGGGTTTACTTATTTCTTTTGCATTGCTCTCGGAGCATGCTCAAGTGTATACACCAAGAGCTGAAGTGCGGCTTCAACTCGCTTCAAATTACAATTTTTGGCACGAGGTTTACTAAAATGAAATGTGTTTCGAACATCATTTAATTCCAAAATATCGGTCGCTGTCTTTTCTTTTATAAGCTTCTTCGCTTTAAAAAATATCACGAGATCGTGTAATCCTATTTGATATTCTTGCTTTTCTAGTTTTTCTTGAACGGCTACGATAACTGGCAAATTTGTTTTTTCACGATGTCCGTACTCTGGCGGTAAAGTCTGTACAAACTTATATTCAAGATACTCGATTTTTTCTCCCCGCACCTTATAAAAATAAAGAAGAACAGCTTCTATGGCCGACACAACATATAAAATAATTACTCTGTGCGTTTCTTCTCTATATAGCTCTTTCTGCTCATCGTCTTTTGACCGCTTAAAAAGCGCGTAAATATACTCTATTGAATCCTCTAGTGTTTTGCGGAGCTCTTTATCTGTAATGAAATCTAGATCGTTCATGATTTCAAGCAGACTTTTTTTGTGTCATCTTAAGGAGTTTTGAAAGAGACGGGAGACCCTCTTTCTTTAAAACCGTATGCAGTTGCGCATCAGACCTATAGCCCAAATTAACACCATATTTCTTTTCTATAGTTTTTACTAGGGTATCCTCTCTTTTTTGGTGGATATTTTTACTCATAATTATATGGTAACACGCCTCTCTTAAATTCCACAATTATTCATTGGCAACGACTTTCAAAAATCACCGTAACTCCATCATAAACCGCATAAGATATTTTTGTATGAAAAATAAAAACGACCGAAAACATTCGGCTATCGTATAGCCGAATTATGATTGAATCATTCCTGTAGTTTTAGCAGAAAAAAGGGAATCGAAATCACCGTCTACAATAAATGTTAAATTGTTTATTTTTTCTCTTGCTTGCCATAATAAATTACATCTTCGTCGGCGCGGAGATGCCCAGGAGAGAGAGCGATTGCTTGATTGTGGCGCGGGTGAGCAAGGCAAGTTTTAACGCGCCGTCATTATATGAATCGTCATCCTGCAGTATGCGGACATCGCGGTAAAATTGAGAAAACGCAGTTGCTAATTCATACGCGTAGGTCGTCAATTTGTGCACTTGATAATCATTCGCAATTTCTTCAACCACTTCGGGGAATTCGCCTATTTTTGAAGCAAGCACGCGCGCCGATGGCGCCGCGATATCTGAAAGAACGCTTCCATCGGGGACTTTTCCTCGCGTGTTTTCTTCAATGGAGCAAATTCGCGCGTGCGCATATTGCACATAGTAGACCGGATTCTCGGCTGATTGTTTTTTTGCAAGCTCCAAGTCAAACTCCATGTGCGTACCAAGCGCTTTTTCAAGATAAAACCATCGGAGCGCGTCAATGCCCACCTCACGAACCATATCTTCAAGAAGCACCACCGTCCCCGCACGCTTGCTCATTTTTTTTGAGACGCCTTCCTCTTTTAGCGACACGAGCTGGGTAATAAAAATTTGAAAGAGAATATTCCAGCCGAGCATTTTTTTCACCGCAAGCATTCGTTTCACATGTCCGTGATGGTCCGCCCCCCAAATGTCAATCAGCCCGTCGTACCCGCGCCCGATTTTATCCGCGTGGTAAACAATATCGTTCATAAAGTAACTCCAGGTGCCATCGGAACGCTTCACCACACGGTCTTCGTCGTCGCCGTATTCGCTTGTCTTAATCCACCACGCGCCCTCTTTTTCATATACAAAGTTTTTTTCTTTGAAAACACCAAAGAGCGTCTGCACAATTCCTGAACCGCGCAATTTTTCGTCTTCCGAATACCACACATCAAACGGGATTCCCAATGCGCTCTCTATAAAATGGGTATTTTCTTTTTGCACTTCTTTTGCAAGCGAAAATCCCGCGGCGCTCGGGTCATTTTTAAATTTTTTAATTTCCGATTTGAGATTTGAGATTTGAGATTTGAGATGTTCGGTCAGATATTGTTCTCCTTGCCCCAATGCCGTCTTGCCAAGCTCAATAATCTGCTTGCTCTCGCGCGAATCATTGATATAAAATTCACGGGTTACCTTTGCGCCGACATACGCCAAAACACGCGCAAGCACATCGCCATAAAATGCTCCGCGTCCGTGCCCGATGTGGAGCTTGCCCGTCGGATTGACCGAAATAAATTCAAGGTTGACCGCTTCCCCTTTTTTCAATAAAAAGCCGCGCGAAATCTCCAGTCCGATTTTCTCCGCGGTTTCAAAAATCGCTTTGTCGGTAAGAAAAAAATTCACAAACCCCGGCCCCGCCCCTTCCACGCGCGCGATGCGCGTGTCTTTTGCTGAAGCAAGACGCTCCGCAAGCACCCCTGCCAACTCCCGCGGATTTTTGCCGAAATCTTTTGCATACACGAGAGCCGCATTGGTGGCATAATCCCCCTGCGTCTTGTCTGCCGGACGTTCCAAAAAAGGAGACGGATTTGCTACCCCGATATCGGCAAGTGCTTGGGCAACCATTTTTTTGAGTTCTTCTCGTAACATATCAAGCATCATAACACGAGAATTATTGAAAATTAAAATACCCCCGCGACGCAATGCGTGCGGGGGTATGCGTATGGTTCTACCATCATGGCAATTCAGGCTTCACAATATCCCAAATGTCACGATGGACATCTTCCACTGGTCGATTTGCCAACACGAGAGACCATCCTTCTTCACTCGCTATTGTTAAGTATTGCCTGCGGACATCGTAAAGAAGTTTGTTCTTTTCCTCGTGAGCATGCCCGTTTTCTTTTCCTTCCACAAATGGTTTCCCATCAAGCAAAATGGGGATATCCTCTTTGAGAAAATCTTTATTCATTTCTCGCGCCCGTTTTTCAGGCACTCCGGTCGCTATTCCCCACACGATGCCGCCGTACGTCCAATCTTCGGCGATAACCATGCTTCCGTTTTCAAGCATTTCTTTTATCCGCGGTTCCGCATCGCGGCGATTTTGCGTGCACAATTCTTGAAATTTTTCCGGAGTAAGCCGTTCGGGGTTGCCTTTTCTTAAATAATCATTGATACGCGGTCCGGTAGGAAGCAGTGTATAGTTGGGAAATTTCAGATACTGAGCAATCAACCGCCCTGCCTTGTTTATCCTTTCCAAAAGATTGATAGCTTGCGTCGTCTTTCCGACTCGGTTCGTCCCATAGAGGACTATGAACAGTCCCTTATTTTTCTTTTTTGGGTTATTTTGCATGGCCCCTCCTTTCTTATACTTTCCAGTATTCTGGAACAAACGCGCCATTCACTTCCTTAAAATCTCCGAAGAGCTCCGGGACTTGCGCTATCATAATCTTCCCTATTTTTTTGAATACGTGAACAATCTCTTCCTCGGCGCTTGCGTCAGTACGCAAAGCGATGACATGCCGAAGCGCCCGAAGATTGAGTGTCCACACGCCGCCCGTTGCAACGCCCATGCCGATACCGCGCCGAAATGCGGAGGTAAGCACTTTTTTTGCATGAAACGTGCTAGTCGGAGCCAGCTCTTCTTTCCAAATGTCGGAAAACGAAGCCATCATCCGCTCCTGGCTCACAAATTGCGCCGTGAGCAAATCTCGGCTTTGCTTTTTCTTGCAAACCACGTCTTCAGTATCGTCCGATTTTTCACGGAAACATTCCGGCATCCAGAACCGAATATCGGTATACCGGACATACCGCATGCTTCGCTCCGAAATACCGACACCGGCACGATGACGATTCATTTCTCCGGTAAATACGCGAGAACATCCATTGATACCGAATGTAAATACTGCGTGTTCTAGCACCGAACCGTGCCCCTGTTTTAAAACATTATCCAAATAGTCAACCATGTCACTGCGGACTTTGTTGACATTCGGGTTAAGTCCGGGCTGAAATGCCATATAACACTGCTTGGCCGAAAGAGCCACGAGAAACGCCGGGTCAGAAACCGCCTCTTCGGACGGAATTTCAAACTCAAGAGCTCCCATTTCATCAAGCCACGCGCGCACCGCCTCGCGGTCAACAATCGTTTTTGCAAGCACATGAATCGTAATTTCATCAAACGCTTTTGCCATAAGACACTCTCCTTTTGTTTGTAAATTGTATAAATAACAAAAAACTCTCTCTTTACTACCTTTTTTACAGAGAAAAGTAAAGGTTCTTTCGTTTGGACGTTTGGTGCAAAAAAATACCCCGCAATGTTCTCCCTTGAACGTTGCGGGGTGTATATCACTGAAACTGTTTTGACAGCACGGGACCGGATTGCACCCGATAGTGCGAGGTATCAAGCGTGTCGTAATGCTCCGAGGGCTCTTCGGACATGCGTTCAAAATAAATTTTTGCAATCGGCTGACCATGCCTGATGCACAAATCTTCAAACGGGCGGACTTCAAGTGTCAGCGGTCTGCCATTTTTCACCCCGTCAATGCCATACCCCCACCCCGGGTCAATAAATCCGGCATAGTGCGCGCGAAATTCTCCGCTTCGTTCATCCATCGGCATCATGACACAAGAGAGGTCGGGGGGCACTCGTACGTATTCATTCGTGGATAAAATATAAAAACAATTTCGCCGAAGAATGATGCGCCCTTCTTTGGAGCTTGTTTCATTGTTGAGAATCGGATGGAAAAACGTCCGCATATCCTGCTCCAAAACGGAAAAATCAAAAATCGTATTCGTGCCGCGGCATTCATAACCAACGACAGGTTTTGATGATAAATCAGCCGTCAAAATCACTGATTCATCGTTATCGTTGATTTTCAAATCCGTATACGAAAATGGCTTCCCGTCCATGTCAAAGACGAGCCCAGACATGAGGCCGAGCTCCAGTTCGGTTTTCCCGAGACGGGTATCGGCGTCAAAAAATCTGACCTGCGCCAACCGTTCCCCATCGCGAATTTTCACCGGAAAAGAATTCGGCAAAATGGTCATCCACAGATTCCCGTCATACCCACGTGGGATTTTGTCATACCGCGGCACCCTGTCGGCCATAAGCCGCACGTGTATATCTGTGCGTCCGGAACTTGATTTTGGATTAGAGAAACCATACACTCCTGGCAATTTTGACAAGTGAAATGATTCTCGTACACGCGCCAGATATACGATGCCTTTCTCTAGCGGATTGGAGAGATTGTGTTTGGACGCGCCGACATGCGGCAATACATCGCGCACGCACTCATTGTCTCGCAGTAAAAAATTGGAACCAAGACGATACACTTCGTCGCCACAAACCGAGATATCAATAGACGCTGGATTTATATTCTCTGTTTTTCCGTCAACAATAACACCCTTTTCAAGCATTTTAATAATCGTGTGCGACGGCAACGTTCCCTCTTTTCGCATGGTTTATTCCTTTTTTTAAGAATCGCTTCTGTTAAAAAACACAGTTCTGTTCTTTGTAATAACATATTTCGACATTAAAACAAACTGCCCGCGTATGCGGGCAGTTTGTTTTAATTATATAATGAAGTTTTTATTTCCTTTGAATTACAAAACATCAAGAGGCCAGACTTCTGCATTGATATAAAATCGGCATTCCTTGTTTAGACGTCCGACCTCTGAATTGGTAAAACATCGGCATTGGCTATAAATAAAGTAATTACCACATCAGAGGTCGGACGTCTTGTCGGCGTTTCGCAATTCAAAGTTACCTCACTTCAACTCCTTACAGGAGCAGTAGTCACGAATATTTTTCTGTTGAAAAATTTCGCGACCACGACTCACTCGCTCTGGCTCGCTCCGTCTTTGAATTGCTTCAAGTGTTCGCAATTCAACCTTTTGGACATATTGCTTCGTAAACTCGCAATCTATCTCAAAAGGTCGATTGATGTTTCGTTACCTCACATCAACTCCTTACAGGAGCAGTACACCTTTTGGACTTTTTACTTCGCGCGGCTCGTAAAAATTCTCAAAAGGTCCATCGATGTTTCTTATTTCACATCGATGCCCATGCTTCGAGCCGTGCCCTCAATAATTTTTGAAGCGGCATCAATGTCGTGCGCGTTAAGATCTTGCATTTTCTTTTCGGCGATTTCTCGGATTTGCGCTTTGGTCACGCTTCCCGCTTTTATCACTGCGTTTTTTCCGGAACCTTTCTCTTTTCCTGCCGCTTTCAAAATAAGACTTGCCGCCGGCGGTGTTTTTAACACAAAATTAAAACTGCGGTCTTCAAACACGCTGATTTCAACCGGAACGATATCGCCTTTCATCTGTGCCGTCGCGTCATTAAATCGTTTGACGAATTCGCCGATATTAATACCCGCTTGTCCAAGCGCCGGCCCTACCGGAGGTGCGGGTGTCGCCGCTCCGCCCGGAATCTGCAATTTAAGTTTTTTTGTTATTTTTGCCATAAAAATAAATAATTATTACATCTTTTTTACCTGAAGAAAATCGAGCTCAACCGGCGTACTGCGTCCAAACATAGATACCAACACTTTAACTTTTCCGCGCACCTCGTCAACCTCGCTCACTTTTCCTTCAAGTTCTTTGAAGGGCCCGTCCACAATGGTGACCAAGTCGCCTTCCATGAGGTCAATTTTATGCGTCGCCGTTTTATCGCCTTCCAGACGAGAAAAAAGTTCGCCGATTTCTTTTTCATCAAGAGGCACCGGGTGCACGCCCGCGCCGACAAATCCGGTTACTCGCGGCGTATTTCGCACCACATACCACGAATCGTCGGTTACTACCATATCCACGAGCACATACCCCGGATACACCTTCTCTTCCGTTTCCGTGCGCTTGCCGCCTTTGATTTTAATTTTCTTCTCCGTCGGCACGAGCACATTGAAGATTTTGTCTTCCATGCCGAGTGATTCAATACGCGCTTTCAAATTGCGCGCGACTGCATTTTCATATCCTGAATATGTGTGAATGGCATACCAATGCCGTTCGTGTTGTGATTCTTGTTTTGTCATGAAAAATAGTTAGATGATGAACGCGAGAATTTTTGCGAAAATAAAATCAAAAAAACCGAGAAAAGCCGCTGTGAGAAGCGAGAGCGCGATCACTATCAGTGTAAACGCAATCGTCTGTTTTTGCGACGGCCAGCTCACATGCTTCATTTCGCCTTTGGTGTCTTTGAAATAATTGAGAATTTCCATAATGCTTTGTATTATATGATTCTTTTGAATTTTGCAAAATTTGCCATTTTTAAAAGCCCTCTCGGGCTTTTTGATATTTTCAATATACGCCCAGAAAAGAAAAAAGTCAAGCATATTCGGTAATACAAACGACAATCAAAAAGGGCAACATTTGTCGCCCTTTTATGCCTCAACGTTTTTTCTCACTTATTTAATTCCTTTTCTTGTTCTTGGGTGAGTATTATTCTTTTTTCTCGCTCTGCTTGCGCGATTTGAGCAGAATCAATCTCAGCGTCCATCTTCTCAAAAAAAGCCCAGCGTTTGAAATGCTCCCACTTCGTTGGGTGCGTTTTTAAGCGCCTAATCTCCCGCAGACGTTCCATCACTTTTTCATCCAACATACCCGGATAATCATCCAGTAGATTTTTGAAATGAAGCTCGGCACTCGTGAGCGCCCAAGTACGCATATAAAAATCTCCGATAAACAATGAATGCCACGCCAAATTTCGTCGAGCCTTTTCAATCATAAGAGCGGCTTCCACGCGATAGCGAGTATCGGGATAGTGTAGAAACAACCTATCTTCAACCGTTCTGATAAACCCTTTCGTTTCTTTTTGACTTTTATCCGGCGGATTGATTTGCCGGTAATATGACAGAGCGAGAACCCAAACCGCCTCTTCGGTATGCGGGTATGCCCAGGGGTCATCTCCAACAACAAAGTGGTCAAAAAAAATATCAAACGCTTTTTTCACTTTCTGATATTGCGCCGGTTCCTTATTTTTTTCAGCTTCTAAGAACCGAGATTTTTCCATGTGAAAAAATGCTTTGTGGTCATTCGGATTACGGGAGATAATTTCTTCCAATATCATTCGCTCTTGCTTGTAAAAGCCGCCGAACGCTAAGCGGTCCGCTTCCTCCCACAACCAACCAAGAGAGCTTTTCTCAAGCGCGTCAGCGTCTATCCTTGGAACCGTAGCGCACCCGGCGGCAAAAACAATAATCAAGGTTATCACTGTTAATGATACTGCATTTAGAAACCAACGCGCTTTGCAATAATCACCATAAACAACTTCTATTCGTATTGCCATGACGACACTCCTTGAAAATTTGAACGCTTGGGAACTAAGTTCCCAAATTTGGGTTATCAAATATCAAATGAACGTATAACTATTTGATATAACCATACATTTTATTGTACTTTTGTCAAGATGCACGAGCCAATGCGCACGCATTACAATATCCTGCCAATTAAAAAGAGCCCTTATCATTATCAAATATGTCGGAGGGGGGATTTGAACCCCCACGACCTTGCGGTCACTAGCTCCTGAAGCTAGCGCGTCTGCCGATTCCGCCACTCCGACACGTTTACCAATTCTACCAACTTGGACGTCGGGTTTCCAAGTACTTCACTTAGTGGTTGAACCACTAAGTGAATAACATTACATTCAACGCTCATCTTACTTCACGGTTACAGATTTTGCCAAATTGCGCGGCATATCTGGATTGTTTCCGCGAAACACCGCGAGGTAGTACGCGAGAATCTGAATCGGAATGAGGTTGGCGATAGGCGATGCTACTCCGACATCGGGTACCGAAATCCATTTGTCAAAAAGCCGATTGTCTTCAGGCGCGATGCCGATGATGTATGCGCCGCGCGCTTTGAGTTCGGCGACATTTGAGAGCATATCATCTTTGGTTTCATCGTTTGCCATGAGCGCGATACACGGCGTATTTTTTTTGACAAGCGCGATCGGACCGTGCTTCAGCTCGCCTCCTGCAAATCCTTCGGCGTGGATATAAGAAACTTCTTGTATTTTGATCGCCGCTTCAAGCGCCATCGGATAGTTTGCCGACTTACCAATGATATACACATCATTTTCATTGAAAATAATCTCGGCGACTTTTTTGATGTATTCCAGATACTTCGGATTGAGCTGGTTATTGATTTTCCCCACCAGTCCGATGAGGAGCTCTTTTCCTTCTTGTAATTTCCCAGCTGTCGCATACGCAATCAAAAGAAGGAGTGCTAATTGCGAAGTCGCCGCTTTGGTGGAAGCGACCGCTTTTTCCGGTCCCGCATTGATGAGGAGTGAATAATCAGAAGCCCGCGCGACCGACGAACCGGAAACATTCACTAAAGAAAGCACTTTTGATTTTTTGCGTTTGGCAACCTTCATCGCCTCAAGCACGTCCGCGGTTTCTCCGCTTTGCGACACCGCGATAAAGAGACTTTCAGGTCTTAAAAAATGGTGATATATGGGAAACTCAGATGACGGCGCGAAGTTGGTATGACGTTCCGAAACAACGGAGAAAAAATATTCCGCCGCGGCGCACACCTTCCCCGCCGTGCCGCACCCGGAGAGAAATACGCCGCGCGCCTTTTGTATCTCTCGTGCTATTTTTTTGATGGCGTTGTCGTCTTGGTTGATTGCCCGCGCGAGCGAATCTTTCTGCTCAACGATTTCTTTCAGCATGAAATGGTCCCACTCGCCTTTTGACGCCGCTTCTTTGTCAAAAATAATCGTGATGTCTTTTTTTTGTATTTTTTTCGGTTCAAGAAACGAGTGAAACTGCGCTTTGGTACGGGAGAGTTTCACGTACTCGCCATCGTCAAGATAATTCACCACCTGCGTATATTCAATGAAAGCGGGAATGTCGGAGGCGATAAAGTATTCCCCGTCTCCTTTGCCGATGATTAGTGGCGAACCGGAGCGTCCGGCAAGCAAAAAATCGCTCTCGATATGCATCACCACAAACGCAAAACGTCCTTTCAGCTCTCCGCATGTCGCAATAAAAGCGTCTTCTAGTGATTTCCCGCTCTGCATGTGGTAATCGATGAGGTGCGGGATGACCTCCGTATCCGTTTCAGAAACAAAAAGATTCCGCTTTCGCTCCGACAAACGCCTGCGGAGGGCATCGGCATTTTCAATGATGCCGTTGTGCACCACGGCAATAGTTTTGTCATGATTAAAGTGCGGATGCGCGTTTTTTTTGGTCACTCCGCCGTGAGTCGCCCAGCGCGAATGTCCGATGGCGGTGTCTCCCGACACATCCGCAAAATCTTTTTCAGCAATGCCTGAAATTTTCCCGACCTCTTTTCTTGAGTAGAGTTCATTTGTATGCGGATTGCGAACGGCAATCCCCCAGCTGTCGTAGCCGCGATATTCCAAATCCTTGAGTCCTTTGACTGTTTTTTGCGCCGCGCGATTATCGGCGCCTATGTATCCAAAAATGCCGCACATATAATTATATCTTGTCCATTACGAAACAGTAACATATAAATCCAAATTCTCTGATTGTGACAAAAAACGAAAAACTAAAAATGAAAAGTGCAAAGCAACAACTTAAAATTCAAAATATTTCAAACTTTACGATATTGTTTTGTGTTTTTCGATTTACGCTTTGCGTTTTCTTAATTCATGTTTATTTAATGAAAATATTTTCTTACAAAAAGATTAAATTTTTTGCCGCGGTCAAATTCGTTTTTAAATTTCTCAAAACTTGCCGCCCCGGGAGAAAAAAGAACCGTTTTGTTTCCAGAAATTGAAGCTTGCGACGCGGCCTTCACGCATTCGTGTAAGGTTTCGTAAACGTGCATATGTTCATTCCAATATCCTCTTTTTTGTAACTCTTTTATCAAGACATCGGTTGCAGAACCAGCCAACAGGATGAGGTATTTTGGCAGTATATGCCGTTTAATTTCTTCCGCCAGTTGACAATAACTCAAATTTTTATTGGTACCGCCGGTGATCAGCACGCGCTGTTTTTTTGATATATAAGAGAACCGCAGAAGTGCGGCGATAGTAGCCTCTTCGGTGGTCGCCGCGGAATCATTCACCACGAGCAATCGGCGCGACCGCAACACCACCTCTTGCCGAAACGAAATGGGTGGAAGCGTTTTTAACATTCGTTTTGATAATTTGAAACGCGGACAATAAAGACGGGCCGCGAGCGCCGATGCGAGCAAATTTTCCAAATTATGCGCGCCGAAACTTCGTTCAAATCCATCCACATTGCCGAGCAAGTGTTGCCCTCCGTCTTTTTGAAATATGAGCTTCTTTTTTTCCACAAAAATACCGTTCGCGTTTCGCGGAAGCGGTTTTGACGAAAAATAAAAGACACGCGCTTTCGATTTTTTTGCCTGCCTGCCGGTGAGGCAGGAAAGAAAAAATTTTGTCCATTTGTTTTCATAATTCAAAATCAAAAAATCATCGGCTGTCTGCCATTTGAAAATGTTTGCCTTTGCTTCCGCGTACGCCTTCATGGATGCGTAGGTGTTGAGATGGTCGAGGAATAGATTAGTTATGAGCGCAATGTGCGGACTTTTTTTCGCCTCCGGTAAAAGTTCCAACTGCCACGATGGTAATTCAAGCACCGCGGGCGTATTTTTTTTTAGACTATCAAGGGCTTTCAAAAACGGCCGTTTCGGATTATTGCCGATTGGTCGTATGTCATTGGCGAGCGCTTGCGACAACAAATGAGATACCCAGTGAACAGTCGTCGTTTTCCCGCGGGTACCGGTGATGCCGATAAGCGGATTTTCTGCCGCGCGGAAAAAGAGCGTCATTTCATTTTCAACTGGAATCCCCCGCTTTCGTGCGTACAAAACAAAAAGATTATTGAGCCGCACAGCTGGATTGATAACCAACATATCGCTTTGGGCGATATCTTTTTTGCGGTGCTCTCCAAAAATACCCGGCACTTTTTTTGATATTTTTTTAAGCGAATCTTTGAGCTCGTCTTTTGCGCGCAAATCGGTAACCGTCACCTTGGCGTCGTGTTTCAAGAGCCAATTTACCGTCGCCACCCCTCCGCCAAGACGCCCGAGACCCATCACGAGCACACGTTTATCTTTTAAAAACTTCTTTGATTCTGATTCCATAAAAATTAGTATATCCCAACATTTGAGAAATTAAGAAATTTCGTTCTCGCTTGTTCTGATCACTTCTTTTATTTTTATTTTTCTTATTATTTCACCATTATCAATTATTACTCCTAATACTACTAGCATGGCTATTAACATACTAAATATATATATAAATATATATAATATACATGAAACACTAACACTCTTACTATTTTCGCGGTCGCGAAAATAGTAAGAGTGTGAAATTCATAAGACTCACTCTAAGTTCAATGAAATTTACAAAAAATTTACAATGTGTTTTTAATTTGTTTATGAATTTATTTAATGGTTATTAGGAAAGATTGAAATGTTTCCGAATAGTTTTGTCATTTTCAAGTTTTTCAACAATAAGATATAGAATATCTTTGCCAATCATAAAATCCGCTTTAAGAAGTGATACAAAATCTTCACAATCATACGGGAAAACCCAGACGCTGTCTTGAAGCTTCACAAAACCTAGACGAATGAGGGATAATCTAAGTTTATCGCGAGTTTTTCTTCTCCTCTCTTTTATATCAAAAATCACAACGCGCCATCTGCCATCCCAACGTTTTGGTTTTTGAATTTCAAAATTGCCAAGCTTAAGAAGTCGTAATTTATTCTCTCCGGCCGGAGTAAGTCTGGCAAAAGTTCCGTGTTCCGTCTTTTTAAATTCAAGCAATCCTTGTTTCGCCAGCCGTGATGCTGCCGTTTTAAAATAATATTTTTGATTTTCTCCGCGTCTTCCATTTTTAAATATTTTAAAAATCTGAAGCGCGTTTGGCGCAATGAGCGCGATGCTCAAAATACCAGCGGCGGCAATTGTCTTTAAAATTACTTCTGTTATTTTATCTCGTCGTTCTTTTTTTATTACCGCTTTTTCCAAAGTACCCATAATATTAGTTAGTGTATCATACTCTTACTATTTTCGCGACCGCGAAAATAGTAAGAGTATTTAACATTCAAACATTCGTCTTTCGTCTTTCAGGCGTTCCGGCTTTCGAGCCGTTCAAGTTTGAACATTCAAGCGTTCAGGAAATTTAATTGTGGTAACAATTTTCGCTTCCTTTATTTTGTCTTTATCTTTTCTTTCGCCAGTTTACCGTGAAACTAGAGCATAACAAAAAAGGGCCGCTCGGTAGAGCGTGCCCTTTGAAACTAATTTAACGAAACACTTTTTCAAACGCCTGTTTGAAGTCGGGTATCAGGTAGCTGCGAAAAGTATCTTCATCTTCTGCACTAGGAGAAACACGAATCAAATTCTCCCTTATCCCCGCCGCTTTCTGAAGCTCGGGCGGCATATCAGCATGTGATGTTCTGCCTGAACAGTTAACGAGCGTATACCTGCAGTCGCAAATGTGAACCATCACCACTGCATACTCAAGCGTGTCAACAAACGCTTTTGCTTTCTCCCTATCTCCTCTTATTTCAAAGGAAAGAAGCGCGCCTCCGTATCCGCTCATCTGGTCGCGGATAATCTCACTGTCACGGCTATGCGCAAGCGTAGGATAATGAACCATCTCAACAAATTCGCGCTGTTCCGCAAGCCATTCCGCAAGAATGTGGGCATTTTCAGAATGACGGTAAATGTTGGAACCGAAAAAATGAAGTCTTTTTAAAAGACCGGCGGCAGTTCGAGGACTCATCACCGGCCGCATGGTGTGGAAAAATTTTGCCGCCGTCATTTCTTCAAACAATCCTTTTCTCGCAAGAAGTATTCCGCCCAAATCGGTTGAATAGTCATTCAGTCCCTTTGACACAGAAGAAACAACGACATCCACCCCCCACAAAAACGGTTTTTGAATCGCGTGGGTCGCGACAGTATTATCAATAACCGTAACCCCTCCGAATTTTTTCGGAAGCTGCGCGAATATCCGTATCAAAAACACATCGGCAAGTGGGTTGCTCGGCGTTTCAGCCAAAAACATGCCGATGTCATAACCATCGGCGATAGCCTGGTTCGCGGCCGTTTCCCACGCTTCTTCATCCGCGGGATTATCAACACGATAAGTCGGTATGCCCAACGCGGGAAATTGTTCGTAACAAGAAACGAACGTGCATCCGTACACTTTGCTTGAGTAAATGAGTGCTTTTTTTCCAAACGCACAGATTGACAAGACGACCATATAAATCGCTGACATTCCTGACGCAAAAGTGATACCGTCGTATTCATCTTTCCACGCGCCGCATTCGCCATCAAGTATTTTTTGAACCAGCGCATAATTTTCCGGTGTATGCCGTCCAACGCCATGATAAAAAAATGGAACCTCTCCCTCTTTAATATCTCCGGAAAAAAATCGTTCCAGCTGTCCTTCGCCGCATGGCGGAGCAAACGCAATGCTTGGTCCGGCAGGATTAATGCCGCCATATTTGCCGAATAATTTTTTCCCCATTTTCTACTCCTTCGTGTTTATATGTGTCAAAGAATTGTTCAAAAACTGTCCTTATTTCTATCACGCTTCAAATGAGACGTCAAATAAAAGAAAAATCGAACCCATGCCGCTTTTCCAAAAAGAACCATTGACAACAATTACACTCGCAACCCGCGCATAACAAGGGCGCGTTTTTTGAGTTCTTCAAAAAATTCTTTCGTTTGTTTTTTGTATGACGTGTCTTTTATTCCGCCATTTTCATCAAACATTTCAGCTATATTAGGAAAATAGAGCGCTTGTTTCAGAGGATACATGGAAAAATTCACCAATACAGGCAAAAGATTTTCAACCGCCCGCGCGCCGCCAAAATATCCGGCAGAGACTGACGCAATGCCAACCGGCTTGTAGGCATATTCCTGATACAGCGAATCAAGCAATATCTTTAGTTCTCCCGGATAGCCGTGGTTATATTCCGGCACAACAAAAATAAATCCGTCGGCTCGTCCAGCGCTTTCTTTCCAAAAAGAGATGTTTGGATTGGAAACCCACGGTGGAACCGTCTCCCCGCTCATTATCTCCTTGACGTCAATCATCTCCGACTCAATGCCTTCAACGCGCTTCAGTTCGCCAAAAAGGTAGCTCGCGACTTTTTCTGATTGACGTTCCCGCCTGGCAGTCCCAAGCACGATTGGAATAAATAGCGATGGCATATATTTTTTGATTATAGATTATACTAATTTTTTAATTAGAGATTCAGCCTCTTCCGCGGAATCCACTAAATGGTAAATCTCCATATCTTTTTCATCAACTGCTTTATCACGCCCGTACACGTCTTTTTTAATCCAATCAAACAAAGGCGTCCAGTATTCTTTCCCGACGGCAATCACCGGAATCGGTTTGATTTTTTTCGTCTGCACGAGCGTAACTATTTCAAAAAATTCATCAAGCGTGCCGAACCCTCCCGGGAAAAAAATATATACTTCCGAAGCAAACGAGAGCATAACTTTCCGCGTAAAAAAATAGTGAAATGAAAGCGTGTCGTTCACATACGTATTGAGTACTTGCCCTCCGGGCAATTCGATGTTTAACCCCGCCGATTTTCCTCCAGCATCAAGTGCCCCCTTATTTGCCGCTTCCATAACTCCCGGGCCGCCGCCAGTGATAACATCAAACCCATCTTTGACAAGCATACCGGCAAGCTTCGTCGCTTCTTGATATGTCGCGTCGCTCAATGAACAACGCGACGAACCGAAAAAAGTCGCCGTCTTTCCATACTTGCGCAAAAATTCAAATCCGGAAACAAATTCCGACATAATCTTAAAAATTCGCCACGTTGCCGCGTCTTCTGAATGAATGTCCAACAATTCATCAACACGTGCTTTTGGCAGACACACTTCTCCTTCTTGTTTTTTGTAAGTATCCATTTGTGTATTATATACTAAACTGTAAGAAAATTAATTTGTATTGAAACGGAGCGCTATTATTGCGAACGATAGACAGAACTCTTCATTTTTTTGTAACCGGTAAACAGTACGCCGAAGCCGACTATTCCCGCGACGAGCTGATAATGCGGAGGCAAGGTCGCCGCATAAGAAAAAATAAACGCAAACGGAAGAATCCCAAAAATTGTTGAGGAAAGATAAATTCTGAACGGGATTTTTGTAAAAAGCCCTACAGCATAACTCAACACATCTACCGGAAGCGCCATACGCAAAAACACGAGACTCCAAAATACATGCTGTTCGGGCAATATTTTTTCAAACCGTTCAACATTACGCAAATCAACAAACCGATGAATCACCGGCTTTCCAAAACGTCTCGCGATAAAGAACGCGGCAACCGCTCCGATAGTCCATCCGAAGACGCTCAACAGCGCCGCTGCAAAACTCCCCCACAAACCAACGGCAATCGGCAAAAGAGGCAGAGTGCTTACCGGCGCAATAACAACCGCAATTATGGTGACCGCAACATAAACAATCATTCCCTCTAGCCCGAGCACAAACGGAATATCCACAAAAAAATCAGCATATTGCTGGACAACTGCTGATGCACCGATAAAAAGGACAACAACCAATAACGCAATGCCTATTTCTTTTGCCGACATTGCTTTCAGTATATCACGCTGGCAACGGAAAACGACACCGTGGAGATGGTGTCGTTTTTTGAAAAACTGTGAAAAAGAAACTGCGTATTAATTTTTGAATGCTTGTTCAAGCAACCCTTTTACCTGCTCAAACGTCAACGCGCCGCTAAACGGAAAAACTCCTCCTTTTGGGGTGATGATGATTGAATACGGCGTGCCGGTGCCTCCTGACGCAATGGCATCGGAGAGATTTTCAGAAATATGACTGGCATATTTACCGCTATCCAAACAAGATTGAAACACATCTACGTCAAGACCGATATTTTTTGCAATTACCGGTAATTGATTCATGTCAAGACCATTGTTTGACGGCGTAATAGCGAACACTCCATCAACATAATTCCAAAACGCGACATTCCCGCCTTGCTCCGCCGCGCATTCTGATGCTTCTGATTCTTTTCGTGATTTTGGATGGATAGAATCCAGCGGAAAATGCCGATACACCCACGCAACTTGTCCGTCCTTGCCGTATACATCAACAATTTGCTTCATCGTTTGATGAAATACTTTGCAGAACGGACATTCCAAATCGGAAAATTCAATAATAGTAACCGCGGCGCTTGGACTGCCCAATAGATGGTCGTTTGCAGTAATCGGTTTCACATTTTCCGCGGAAGCAGATTGCGGAGGCGTGTTTTTTGACCCGTCTTTTTTTGTGTCGCCTTTTTGTGAAACAAAAACCGCGCCCGCAACGATAAGACCGGCGATAATAATCGCCCCTGGAATCAGGTATGGAATGTTGTTTTGTGGGGTATTCATATGTATTTTATTATACGCCGACCCGTTTTATAAGACAAGAACAAAAAATTACTTCTTAAACGGCACTCCCAAGTGTTCAAGAAATGCTGTCGCTTCCTCTTTCTTTTTTGCCGTTGTAACAATCGTAATCGCGAGCCCGAAAACATCTTTCAAGTCTTCATCGGAAGTTTCCGGAAAAATCACATGCTCTTTTATGCCAAGCGTCAAATTGCCGACAGCGTCAATGCCGGTTTTGACAAATCCGCGAAAATCGCGCATTCGGGGTACGGCAATGTTGAAAAGCTTATCAAGAAATGCGTACATCCGCGCCCCGCGCATGGTCACCATATATCCGACAGGGTCGCCCTCCCGCAATTTGAAAGTGGCGATTGATTTTTTTGCTCCGCGGAGCGCCGGTTTTTGTCCGGTAATTTTTGCCAACCTGCTGGCAACCACTTCATTCCGCTGTTTTTTGTCTTTCGCCGAGCCGGTACCCGCGCTCACTGCAATTTTCACCAGGCGCGGAGCTTCCATCGCGTTAGTATAACCAAACCGCGCTTGAAGGGCTTTGAATGCTGTTTTTTCGTTTTGTTTTGTTGAAATCATGGTGTTGGGTTATTAGGTTTTAGCTTTTTAGGCCGCTTTTCTGGTCAACGAGCATCACATTTGACACATGCATCGGCGCCGGATATTCCACAATCTGCCCTTTTTGCCCTCCGCGTCGCGCTCGTTGGTGTCTCTTTTTTATATTCACCCCCTCAACAACAACCCGATTTTCTTTCGGGATTGCTTTCAAAATCTTTCCTTTCTTTCCTTTATCTTTGCCGGTTATGACGGCAACGGTGTCATTTTTTTTGATACGCATAAAAATAAAATTCAATTACACCACTTCCGGCGCAAGAGATATCACTTTCTGATAACCGGCATCGGCAAGCTCACGCGGAATCGGTCCGAATACGCGCGCGCCGCGCGGCTCTTTTTTGTCTGGGTCAACAATTACGACCGCGTTTTCGTCAAACCGAATATACGAACCGTCTTTTCTGCGGTATGCTTTTTTCTGACGAACCACCACTGCTTTCAGCACATCTTTTTTCTTCACTTGCTTCCGCGGCTCGGCAACCTGCACCGAAAGCACGACAATTTCACCGATTTCGGCATAGCGTTTTTTTGAACCGCCGAGCACTTTGAAAATACGCCCGATTTTACCGCCGGTGTTGTCTGCAATTTTTACGATTGAACGTGGTTGAATCATATGTTTAGCTTTTTAGGTTAATCGACTCCGCCCTTCATTTTTCTAAAACCTTAAAATGTTTATCTTTTGAAAGCGGGCGTGTCTCTTCTATTTCAACCGTATCGCCGACCTTGTGCTTGTTTTCTTCGTCGTGCGCTTTGTATTTTTTGCTCTGTTTAATGTATTTTTGATATTTCGGATGTTTAACAAAACGGTTCACCAAAACAACGACAGTTTTGTCCATTTTGTCGGACACAACGACGCCGCGAAGTCTTTTGCCTGCGGATAATCCTGTTTTTTTTGTTGATGCTGTGTTGTTTTTCATATTAAAAATTCTTTGCTTTATTTTTTACGGGCGTTCAGTTCGGTTAAAATACGCGCCACCACTTTTCGGCGATTGGCTGATTCTTTGATATTTTTTGTCTTGCTTCCGGCAACGCCAAACCGAAACCGCCGCAATGCTTCCCGATTGAGAACAAGCTCTTTTTGCAAATCGGCATCAGTATTTTTTTTGAAATTGTGTTTTGTTTTTGTCATATCGTTATCGCGCTACCACTTTTGATTTGAGCGGAAGTTTTGAGCCGGCTTTTCTAAGCGCTTCATGCGCAATTTCTCCGCTGATTCCATCAACTTCAAAAATCACCCGACCCGGTTTCACTTCCATTGAATATCCCTCTAAATCTCCCTTGCCTTTTCCCATTGGGGTTTCAGCGCCTTTTGCAGTATATGGGCGGTCCGGAAAAATACGAATCCACATTTTCCCCGTCTTACCCATCGTCCGTGAAATCACCTTTCTTGCCGCCTCAATCTGATTTGACCTGACTCGCGCTGGGGAAGTGGCTTTCAACCCAAAAGAGCCAAAAGAGATTTTTGTTCCTCTCGTTTCCGGGCGGGCAATCTTCAGCGGGTGTTTGCGTCCGGTTTGCCACTTTCTAAATTTTACTTTTTTGGGAAATAACATGTTTGATTATGAATGTTCTTGTCCTCTTACCGGCACGTCTTTTTCCGCCTGGAAAACTTCTCCTTTGTAAATCCAGACTTTGATGCCGATATCGCCGTATGACATGTGCGCTTTTTCGCGCGCAAAATCAATATCCGCGCGAAATGTTTGAAGCGGGATTGTTCCGCGCTTGATGCTTTCTCTGCGCCCCATGTCGGCACCGCCCAACCGTCCCGAAAGCGCGATTTTTGCGCCCTTCACGTTTCGGTTTGCCATAACTTTTTCAATCGTCTGTTTCAAAATGCGGCGAAATGTCAGCCGTTTTTCCAATCCTTCTGCGACCATTTGCGCGACAAGGGAGGCATCGGATTCCGGCTGTTTCACCTCTTCAATATCTACCTTGATATCTTCAGGGAGCGTAAGCGCGTGTTTTTTAAAAAAAGTTACAATTTCTTCTTTCAGTTTTGTCGAGCCCTCGCCGCCGCGTCCTATGATAACACCCGCGCGCGCTGTTTTGATGATAATCCGAAACGTGTTGCGGTTTCTTTCTATTTCAATACCGGACACCAGACTGCCGCGCAATTTTTTTTCAAGATATTCGCGGACAAGCACGTCTTCTTTCAGAGTTTTTGCATACCCTTTGCCAACGCCAAACCAGCGAGATTTCCAATCTCTTAAAATAACGAGGCGGTGTGCGTATGGGTGAACGACGTGTGACATAATAAAAAGGTAAGATATAAAAATATAAAATTATTTTTTTGTTTTTTTGTTGTTCTCTTTCTCTCCCAAAACAATCGTAATGTGGCTGGAGCGTTTGTTGATTGGTGTCGCACGGCCCATGGCGCGCGGCATGCTCCGCTTTAGCGTCACTCCCTTGTTGACCTGAATATCTTTCACGAAAAGCGCATGCATATCATTTTTTCCTTCCGTATTTTTTGCGTTTGCAACCGCTGATTCAAGTAATTTTTTGAGCGGAGTAGTCGCGCGTTTTGGAAGCACCGAAAGAGCAATGAGGGCATCGGGCACTCGTTTGCCGCGTATTGCGTTGGCGACTACACGCACTTTGCGTGGCGACTGTCTATAATTTTTAAGAAATGCGCGCATGGTAAAAAATAATTGGGGAAACTTTTATTTCTTGGTGGTATCGGTCGCTGTTTTTGCGGCTTGAGCGGCGGCAATTTCGGCTTCTTTCTTTTTCTGCTCAATCTCTTTCTGCATTTTTCCGCCGTGCCGGAGAAACTTCTTTGTAGGAGAAAACTCTCCCAGCCGATGTCCGACCATTTCTTCGGACACCAACACTTCAATGTGGCTTTTGCCATTGTATATGCCAAAAGTAAATCCGACCATTTCAGGAGCGATTTGGCTTGCGCGCGCCCACGTCTTAACAACACCGGCTTGTTCCGGTTTCTTTCCCTGAATTTTTTTCAGGAGTTTTTCGTCCACATACGGACCTTTTTTGAGCGAGCGTGTCATAATCAAATAAAAGCACCCCTGCAAGGGCTGTCTCACATACTAAACAAAACCTTATTTATTGTCAATAAAAATCTGGCTGAATTGCTGTTTAATCTGTTTTTTGCTATATTTGCTAAGTTGTTAGGTTTTAGGTTGTTATTAAAATTCCTAAAAAGCTAACAAGTTAATTCCCTAATAAGCTAATTACTATCGCGCGGGTAGCTGTTTTGGTAGGCTCAAAGGTAAGTAGTACATTTCTTGTAATAAGTTTTGATAAATTAAATATCGCGCGCTTAGCTCAGTTGGTAGAGCAACCCGTTTACACCGGGAAGGTCGGGGGTTCAAGTCCCTCAGCGCGCACCAACGAACGAAGTGAGTGCCGTGCGCGCTGAGGCGCAGCTTTTCTCGCAAGAAAAGCGTAGCGCGGACTTGAAAAGGTTGCCTGCTATTT
>JACOYO010000010.1 GCA_016181845.1 Parcubacteria group bacterium
CAGTGTTGTAAACCAAGTAGGGAAAAACCTCGCGGACGATCCGCAGTGGAAAGAGTTTATTATTAAACCCCCGCAGTTTCTGCGTGTTGATGACTTTGCGGATTCGGCAATTATAATAAAAATACTTGGCGAAACTAAACCCATTAAGCAGTGGGATGTTGCAGGAGAGCTCCGCAAGAGGCTAAAAATGGCTTTTGATAAAGAGGGCATAGAAATCCCGTTCCCGCAAAGAGTTATTCATTCAGTAAACAAACCCGATTAGAAAATAATTTTTGAGGAGATATGCCGAAACTCATCTTCTCCGTGAGGTTTAAACATCGGACAGGATTTTACCGAAGTTTTGCGAAAAGTGCTCCACAACAGTGTCTTGGTGTCATCTGCACGGGTAAATCAGTGCCAATTTGCTACAATATTAAGCATAAATGGCTCCTTTAGTGCTTGAAAAGAGGTTTAACCTGTTTTCCTAAAGTGCACCAATTACAACAGTCTCACAATAACGCGCGCCGTTGCTTTTTGTGCTATACTATACTCGTATCACATTAGCAGTTAATGATATTCTATTATATGAAAAACGTATCAATTTACACGACTCCAACTTGCGGATATTGCCGAATGGCGAAAGATTTTTTCAAGGAGCATAATATTGCATATACCGAATACAACGTCGCCGAAGACGCTGACAAACGCAAAGAGATGATAGAAAAGAGCGGCCAGATGGGGGTGCCAGTTATCTACATCGGAGATGAAATGGTCATCGGTTTCAACGAAGAAAAAATAAAATCGGCGCTTGGGATATAATTTCCAATATATAAAAATCCCCGTTTTGCGGGGATTTTTAATTTTTACAAATGCCCTCGGCAGGAATCGGACCTGCATCTATCCCTTAGGACGGGACTGTTCTATCCGTTGAACTACAGGGGCGCAAGATATTATAACCTTAGCACTATAGCATATTTACCTTGTTTTTTATAGATTTTTTAGTATTATTGGGAGATGGATCCGGAAGCGCAAAAATTGCTCAAACAAAATCTTCTGCTGTCGGAAGAGAACAATAAAATACTGAAACGATTGCAGAGCAATATGCGGTGGGGGAGATTTATGCACGCGGTGTACTGGATTATTATCATAGGTTCGGCATTCGGCGCGTATTATTTTGTGCAACCATATATAGACCAGATTATACAAATGTATGGGAAGTTGCAGGGGATTGGCGGCTCTTTTCCTCCTAATATCCTAGACACCCTGAAGGCGTTTTAAAATAAACAAGAATTTAATTTTGCCGAGGTAGCTCAGTTGGTTAGAGCATTTGCCTGAAGAGCAAAGGGTCGCCAGTTCGATTCTGGCCCTCGGCACCAAGACAAAACTAGACGGCTAAAACAAAATGATAACCATTTATATTTATACTTTTGCAAGTGTTATATTGGTAAGCATGGTTTCATTGCTTGGCATTTTCGCGCTGTCTATAAAAGAAGAAGTTTTAAGAAAGTATATTTTTGTATTCATGAGCATTGCGGTCGGCGCGCTTTTGGGGGACGCGTTTATACATCTTATACCGGAGGCGTTACAAGAATCCACGAATATTCTTCTAACAAGTACCTTGATCATCGGTGGCATTCTTGTTTTTTTTGTGCTTGAAAAATTTATGCACTGGCATCATCATGGCGAAGATACGGATGAGTCGGCTATACATCCGGTCGGGAAATTATTGATTTTGTCTGACGGGGTTCATAATTTTATAGATGGTGTTATCATTGGCGCCAGTTTTATGGTGAGTGTTCCGATAGGTATTGCCACGACGATAGCGGTTCTGTTGCACGAAATTCCGCAAGAAATCGGCGATTTTGCGGTACTGCTTCATTCCGGTTATACAAAAAAACGCGCATTATGGCTTAATTTTTTATCGGCGCTCTCGGCTGTTTTGGGGGCGGTTTTTTTCTTTATTATAGGTAATGTGGCAGAAGTGTCGTCAATTTGGTTATTACCGCTTGCCGCCGGCGGCTTCATCTATATCGCCGTTGCCGATTTGATACCGGAACTTCATAAAACAAAAGAAATAACGCATTCGCTGATGCAATTACTCGCAGTAACCATCGGTGTGTTGGCAATGGTCGCGCTAACTTTTTTGGAGTAAAAAGAATCATATAAAAAAACATTCCCCGTGTTTGAAGAGTATCTAGGATGTTTGGAGGAAAAGAGCCGTTAAGACTCTGCAATTTCCCATACATAGACCAAATCATGAGTATTTATGAGAATGTGCAAAATATCGGGAAGGCTACCCAAATGTTTTAGATGTTCTCAAAACCTTTTAAATTTTAAATATATGCCGAGGTAGCTCAGTTGGTTAGAGCATTTGCCTGAAGAGCAAAGGGTCGCCAGTTCGATTCTGGCCCTCGGCACCACGTTGGAAAAGTCAATGCCTCGTCCTTGGCGAGGCTCGGCAACCAAATCGTATGGATTTTTCTGGGCAAAAAGAAATTTCCTATTTCATTAGAAGCAGAAAAGAAAAATTTTAATCATTTGATTTGGGAATGGAAAATATCCTATAGCCTGCAAACTTAAATGCAATTAGAGTGCGAATTCGCTCACAAAACCTTGACTCTTAATCCTATATATGCTACATTAATCATGGATAATTAGGAACCCAAATCTCTCACGGAAAGGAAAAAACAATGATTTGGCCATTTTTGTTCGTGCTGTTATTTGTAATCTTCAGATGGGGGCGTATCTATGGGACATATTTCAACTTTCCTGAAATATTGGTCGGCTACTTCTTTGACACGTTATTCCTCGGACTGATCTCGGCTTTTTTGTTCACTTTAGGAAGCGGCCTCGGCTCACTCATAGGACTGGCTGTCCCAAAACATTGGGTGGCGACGGAGACAACGCAGTTGATCAGTCTCCGCAACAGCGACGGTGTCAGCGGAGATTTATTTCTCGGCACTGGCAGTATCGGCGCCACCCAGTACTATTTCTTCTACCAGAAAGATGGAAAAGGATATCGGCAGGGGAAGGTTGCGATCAACGACAACGCAGTTGTGTTTGAGGAAAAACGACAGGACGGCGAGCTTAAGACCTACACCTACCAGTTCGTGGATCCATCACTCAGATGGATCGCGATAGACCTGCAAAACAAGAAGAAATATGAGTTTACCGTTCCAGAAGGAAGTCTCCACAAGGAGAGCTTCGTACTCCAATGAGACTGTGTATCGTAGAGGGAGCGTGGTGCAAGCACCACGCTCCCTATTTTCTTTTTAATAATTTGAAAGAACAAAGAATGCGCCGCCGAAACTGAAATTCGTTAGAATTTTAGTAAATCTGAATCAGCTAAAGAAAAACTTAAAATTGTCAGCGGTGCGGCTCTGTCCGAACCAATATAAACAAACCCAACAATACGAAAGGGTTGTTTTTATTCACATTTACAACGACTTCACTCTGATTTTGGTGGTTTTTTCTTTGTTTAATTTGGGAAGGCGGATGGTGAGGAGTCCGTGTTTCTCAAGCGCTTCTGACGCGTCTACGTCAATTTCTTGCGGCAAAAGAATGGTGCGCGAGAAAGAGCCCCAATAGAGTTCTTTGAAGAAGTAATTATCATCCTTGACACTGCGCGAACCCTCGCGCCGTCCTTTGATGGTGACCATGTCGCGATTGATTGAGATGTTCAAATCTTCCGGTTTTACGCCGGCGACCATCGTCTGTATGATGATGTCTTCCGGAGTTTGATACACGTCTACGGTAAGCTGACCCTCACCATTGTCTTCTTCCATCCAATCGTTTGCTTCTTTTACGCGTTCTTTTTTATTGGCGCTCATTTCTATTTCGCGCTCTTCTGATTCTATGGCGCTTGGGTTGAGGCTTCCTGTAAGTTTTTCAAAAAATGATTTTTTATTTTCAAACATAATTATTTTTTTAGACGGCAAAGAAATGAAAGACCAAGAAAGTCATTTTTTCATTGCGCGCGATACATTAGGTAGTATACCATGGCGGTATTCTTCGCAACAACACACTCTGTGAATAAAGGTTCCCCATTACTTTTTTATCCTTTTAACTTTTTCAAAGCCGTAGAGCAGTAAAATAACCCCTATCCACAGCACCAAAAGAACGGTTAGCATATTTTTTTCACCGTTTTGGAGAATAAAAAAATTAAAGGCGGTATGTACCGCGACGGCAAAGGCGATGCCTATTATTGTGGCAATAACTTGCACGGCTCGGCGTTTATAAAAAGTAAAACCAATCGCCATACCGATGATGCCTGAAGCAACGACATGGAGAAGAGTGGCTCCGAGGAATCGCATGTTACCCGTAATGAGGCCATCAATAAATTCGCCATTGTTGAGCGGTGAGAGCATAAAGAGCACGTTTTCCAAAGCCGAAAAGCCAAGAGCAACAGTAATAAAATATATCGGAGCATCAACGGGCTCGTCAAAAAATCGGGTTTTCAAATCGGCAAATACGGTAACGCCATATTTTACTATTTCTTCTATAAACGCCCACGACAAGAGAAGCAATATCCCGCCGCCAAGTTTGGCGTAGGCAAATTGTTCCAATGGGAAGACCGGCAAAACGCTTGCCATACCAGCGATAAAAGAAAAAAGAATAAGCCCTCGCGGCTCCGGCCGCGCTGAATCTTCTTTGAGCCAAAACCAAAGCCATAAAACCGCTGGGAGAATACCGCCCAAGAGCGCGTAAAAAAGAGTGTCGGTGGAAGGCATCATGATTTATTTTCTTTTACATCAGGCCATGGGGCCACCATAAGAAGTTCTGAATCTTTTTTGGGAAGCATTGACCAGATTGTCTCAGTAACAAATGGTGTAAAAGGGTGGAGGAGTTTCAAGATATCGGTAAAGATTGAGAGCAGAAGTTTTTTTCGGGACGCCCGTTCTTCGATGGAGCCATTTTTAATAGTGATTTTAGCTTCTTCAATAATCGTATCTGCGAAAGCATGCCAAGTGTATTGGTATATGGTGTCTGCCGCAAAATCAATACGATATTTTTCTATATTCTCGGTTATATTTTTTATCTCTTCATCAAATCCGTCACGCATCTTTTTATCGTCGCTTGTGTATTCTGCATTCATATCAACATCATCGGTATTTGTAATCACAAACCGCGCGATGTTCCAGAGTTTGTTTGCAAAATGCTTGTACCCGCGAATTTTATCTTCAGAAAGATTAATATCATTGCCTGGAGGCGCGCCGACGAGAAGCGCCATTCTGGTCGCATCGGCGCCGTATTTTTCAATTAGGTGAAGCGGGTCAATCGTATTGCCAAGCGACTTGCTCATTTTGCGTCCTTTTGCGTCGCGAACCAGTCCGTGCAAGTACACTGTTTTGAATGGAATATCGCCAAGTAGGTATCCGGTCATGAGAATCATTCTCGCAACCCAAAAGAAAAGAATGTCATAGCCGGTTTCCAATAGGTCGGTGGGGTGAAACATCTTGAAATCGGGCTTCTTTTCATCTGGCCAGCCAAGCGTTGAGAATGTCCACAGGCCTGATGAAAACCATGTATCAAGCGTGTCGGAGTCTTGCATCCAGCCGTTATCGTCTGGCTGTTTAATTCCCACAAAAATTTCTTGATCAGCCCCAGGCTGATCGGCCTTGGACCGATACCAAACCGGAATCCGATGCCCGTACCAAATCTGTCGCGAGATGCACCAGTCATGTAGGTTGTCTATCCAGTGGAAATATATTTTTTCAAATCGTTCCGGAATAATTTGTATCTGACCGCTTTCAACCACATGTCTCATTAGGCGCTTAAGCGTTGTTGTACTGCCGGAAGCGATGCCTTCAATAGAAGAATGAGGAAGTGAAAATTCTTTATCAACCGCGACAAACCACTGCCTTTTGATTTGCGGTTCAATGACACCTTCGCCGCGGCTGTTTATCGCGATATTATGGATATATTTTTCGTCTACTTTTTCAAGCAATCCTTTTGCTTTTAGTTTTTCAATGATAAGCGGCCGTGCTTTCTTTATATGCTGTCCTGCAAATTCGCCGGCAACAGGCAAGAGGAGACCGCGCTCATCAATAATCTGCTCTTTATCAAGTTTATGCCGTTCTGCGATTTCAAAATCAGCCGCATCGTGCCACGGAGTGATGGTCATGACACCTGTGCCGAATGCCATATCAATCGCCTTGTCTTTCACGATGGTTGCGGTGATTGGGCCGTTTACCCATTCAAGTTCTATTTTTTGTCCGTCTTTGTATTGGCTATAGCGCGTATCGTCAGGGTGCATGACGACATATTTGTCCCCGAATTTTGTTTCGGGGCGCGAGGTGCCGATGACGAACGGCCCATATTTGAGATAATAAAAAGGAGACGTTTCCTCCCGCCATTCAATTTCATCGTCGGAAACCGTAGTCTGCAGTTTCGGGTCCCAATTGACGATGCGCGCGCCGCGGTAAATGAGGCCGTCGTCGTACATTTTTTTAAATGCGATGTTGACCGCGCGACCGCGCTTTTCATCAAGCGTAAACGCTTCGCGCGACCAGTCCACCGATGCCCCCATTTTTTTTATTTGATTGACGATGGTGTCGTGACTTTCTTTTGCGAATGTTTCTACCCGTTTCAAAAAAAGCTCGCGTCCGAGGTCGTGCCGCGTCTTTTTTTCTTTTTTATAGATATCTGCCTCCACGCGCGATTGGGTGGCGATGGCGGCATGGTCGGTGCCCGGGACCCAGAGTGTTTTGTATCCACTCATGCGCTTGTAGCGGACGATTGAGTCTTCTACGGCAAGCATAGCCGCATGCCCTATGTGGAGCGTGCCGGTCACATTTGGCGGAGGCAAAACGATAGAAAAACGAGGGCCGTCTTTGGTGCCGGTTTTTTCAGGCATAAAAAAATCGCTTTCTTGCCATGTTTCATAAATAGTGTCTTCGTGCTCTTTTGGATTGTAGGGTTTCGTTAATCGTTCATCCATGATGATTTATCATAACACGATTTGCCTTTCATAAAAAACGGTGTATGGTGATTCTAGAATACAAAGATGCGTTATTTTTATATTCACTGTCTCTAATAATTCAAGGAGTGTGCAATGAAAAAAGAGACCAAAAGGGAAATGCTTGAAAGATTGCGAAAACAAAAAAAAGAAATGGAGCAGAAAAAGAAAAAAAATTTTTGGCTTGTGATAAGCATGGCCGCCATTCTTGTTTGGCTGGTGACTATCGCCGTAACAAGCTGGCAGGATCGTTCTCAACGTTCTCAAAAAGAATTCAAAATGATAGACAGTCTAATGAAATAGACTATGTGTATCGTTTTTATGATGCCCGCGGTAGAAATACTGCGGGCATTTTTTGCGTGTCAATCCGGACATTGCCCGACGCGGCAAGTTTTGAAAAATCGGCTGTTTTGTTGCCGCGTTCGTTTTTTTTGAAGTACGCGGCAAGAGCAATCATCGCGGCGTTGTCGCCGGTGAAATGAACATCGGGGATTAAAAAGCAAGCATCGGGAATTTCTTTTTTTATTGTTTGTTGGAATTGTTTTCGTAATTCATTGTTTGCTGATACACCGCCGCCGATTAACAGAGTCTTCACGCTGTATTTTTTTGCTGACGCGATAGTTTTTTTGAGTAAGACATCAATAGCCGCCTGCTGGAACTCGCGGCATATATTTGCTTTCAGATTTTTGTTGAGTGTTACGCCCGCTTTTTCATAATCTTTTAGTAGATATAAAACGGCGGTTTTAAGACCGGAAAACGAAAAATCAAAATTAGGTCTATCTATCATTGGTCTCGGCAAACGTATATTATAATTCCTTGTTACTGATTCCTGATTCTTGGCAGTTTCCGCAAGAGCGGCTACCGCAGGTCCGCCCGGATAGGGAAGCGAGAGCATCCGCGCGACCTTATCAAATGCTTCACCGACAGCGTCATCAAGGGTTTGCCCGATGATGTTGTATGTATTCCTGTCTTTCATCAAAACAAGCTCAGTGTGCCCGCCACTTACGAGCAATGCTAGAGCGGGAAATTGTATGTTTGGTATTTGGTATGTTGTGTTTTGTATTTGTTTAGAAATTAAAAATTTGGAATTAGAAATTTTCTTTTCGGCTTTTAATAAAGCGGAAAAGACGTGGCCCTCCATGTGGTTGACGGCGACGATAGGGATGTCCCATATGTACGAGAGCGCTTTTGCAAAATTGACGCCGACCCAAAGCGCGGGTTCAAGCCCGGGGCCGTAGGTTACCGCGATGGCGTCTATCGGCGGTTTTTTTATTGATGGGATTTCTGATAAAAATTGCGCGAGCAATTCCGGTTCTTTTGTCAGTATTTTCTCTGTGTGATTTTTAATTTCTTTCGATATATCGTAAGGTTTTAATTTTAAAAATTTTGCTTTTTGTAACGCCTGAATCAAAATTGGTATCAAATTTTTTGCGTGCTCTCGCTTTGCAAGCGTTGGGAAAACACCACCGTATGGCGCGTGTATACTTATTTGCGAATGCACCAAGTTTGCCAGTATGCGCGCTTTGGCGCTCTTGCCGGAGGTCGCAATGGCAAGAATCGCCACAGCAGTTTCATCGCAACTGGTTTCTATGGAAAGGATTTTCATTTTTATTTATGTCTTATGTCGCGCGCGGTGCGGTTTTCTCGGGATTAGAGCAAAAGAAAGCCCGCCCTCCGGATGATGTTCTTTCATTTTGATTTGATATATAAGCCAGATAACGAGTATCGGGATAGCTCCTAATATGATGGTTATTGACGGGCCCACCAATCCATACATAATGCCAGCGAACACGGGACCGATTGCCCAGCCCAAATCCTGGAAAAAACCGATAACGCTTGCTATGACGCCGTCATTCGCGTGCTCTCGGTCCAGCGAATGAAGCCATGACCAAAGTGAAAGACCCGCCATCTCATCGCCGGTCGTCGCAAGGAATCCGAAGAGAAGGAAGAGCCAGCCGAAATTTAATCCGAGAAGCATGCCGGAAATTGAAAATATAAGCAGTCCGAAAAATACGAGCGTGCGTTTGTCAGCTTTGTCGGCCAAACTGCCGAGCAAAAATCCCAAGGCAACGACAGCTAAATCAAATATGCCGAGTCCCAGTCCTAGAATCTTTGCATCTGCCTGATGCGCAATGACCAAAGGAACTACAAACCAAATGACTCCGTAAAAGATTGACCCCGCGAGGTCAAGCATGATGAGCGTGCCGCTTGCAGGATTGAGGTGTTTCATGGCTTTGATAGTCGTGTGAATAAAATGACGGCGGATGTAGTGATGCTGGGTCGGAAGTTTTGTTTCAGTATGTACCGAAACACGGTCTTTTGGGCTGAAAAAAAGAACAACGAAAGCAATGAAAATAAATACTCCGATGACATATCCCATGTAGTTGTAGTGCGGAGCAAGCAAAAGTACAAACGGCAATGCCGCGCTTCCAAGCATCATTCCGATAGAACCGGCAACGTCTCGCAGAGATATAAATTTTCCGGCGGAGTCTCTCGGTGCGTGCGAGAGGATATACGCATTGACACCGGAACCGAAAAAGAGCCATCCGAATATGCTAAAGAAAAGACTCCAGAGATATGTGTTGATGGTGAGCCCGTAACTGATGAACAGGGCGGCGATGAGAAAAAGAAACGTGGTGATTTTGAGGAATCGCAAATAACCGTAGCGGTCAAGCATGTGTCCGGCCGGGACGTCAAGCAAAAGTTGCACCAAAGAACTGCCGCCCATAAGAGCCCCAACGAGCCAAAGTGGCAAAAATTTTTCTCCCAAAGGAGATATGAGCGCGTAATGCAATCCGCCGCCGAATTTGAAAAAGATTAAAAAAATCCAAAAAGGAAAAAATTTCCAAAAAATTTGTTTCATAAAAAAAATTCATGCCGAGTTCTGTACGCAAAGCGCGCAGGCGCTTTGCTATCGCCAATATCTCGCTTCGCTCCATATGGGCGATACAGGATTTGAACCTGTGGCCTTTCGCACGTCAAGCGAACGCTCTACCAACTGAGCTAATCGCCCCCACATAAAGGATACTATCACACCAGCCGATTTTCAATGTTTTTCGTCGGTATGATTTGACTGTTCAGGCAGAAAACGAGCACGACGGTATTGTCGGTAGAGCCAATATCCGCAATACGCAACGATTACTGCAAAAATGACGATATCAATACCTTCGCTATATTTTTTTATTTCGGTCCAATTGCTTCCAAGCAGGTATCCGACATACGCCAAAAAAGAATTCCACATGCCGGCGCCGATTGCCGTGTAGAGAGTGAACCGCGCCAATGGCATTTCACCGATACCGGCAGGAATAGAGATGAGGTGTCTCACAACGGGGATAAATCGGCTGAAAAAGACGGCTTTATTTCCAAACTTGCTAAAAAAATTTTCCGTCATGAGCAGATGTTTTTCATTAAGAAAAAAATATTTTCCGTAATGAAGAATAAACGCTCTGCCTCCGTAGAAGCCGATTGCGTATGATACGAGAGACCCAATGATACTGCCCAAGGTGCTTGCAAAAACGATAGGCCAAAAGGACATCGTGCCAGAAAACCACAAAAAGCCGGCAAAAGGCATCACAGCTTCGCTTGGGACGGGGAATATCATACTTTCCAAAATCATGAGAAAAAAAACCCCTCCGTATCCGCCGGCGTTAATAATAGAAACAAATAAGTTGAGGAGATATTCGGTCATGTGAACGGTTTGTCTGGATTATGTTGCTTTTCGGATTCGTGTTATCGCTTCGCGCAATTCCATATCCGGATATTGCATAATAGCTTTTATCACATCTTTAATATCGGCTCGCTCAACGATTTCTCCACCATCTTCGCTCCAAAATGGAATTTCTTTCCATGCATGCACGCGCGTGCGTTTTATCTCTCTGCCCGTATCGTCATGATGCGGGATTTCAAAAAATTCTCCGGCGTAATCAATACCAAATTCTTTGGCAATACTTTCTCCAAATTTTTTTTGCGCGCGCTGTTCTGCTTGATTTTTTTCGTCCTCGGTGTTGATTCCCGGAGCTTGTTCATTGTTTTTCATATACCTATATTTATACATGGCTTTGCGGAGAACGACAAGGAAGTTTCAATTTTGGCGAAGAGGGGGAGATTTGAAACTTACAGTTTCAGTACAGGTTTCCCATCCGCCTCGGGCGGATATGGGAGAACCTTTTCAAATCTCCCACGCGAAGCGCGCAGGCGCTTCGCTCCTCTCCTCCATTCGCTTCGCTCATTGCGGTGATGTATTAGCCTTTGCGCGAACCCACTTCGCACGCGCGGAGCGCGTGGTGACTTGAAACTGCCTCGT
>JACOYO010000007.1 GCA_016181845.1 Parcubacteria group bacterium
AACCACATCTACCACCACCACTCCGATGGTTGACACATCAACACCAACCACTGCCACTTCAACAACAACCACTGTTACCACCACGCCGGAGACTGCCACCTCAACGCCGGAAACTATACAGGCAACCACTTCAACCACTACAACGTCTACCACAACTACATCAACCGCAACCTCTACAGAATAGTAAGTTGTTATAACAGCTAACTAACCACTTTGGAAGAATTCAATACAAACATAGAAAAATTTCTTCCGTATTTGGAAGATTTACGTCGCCGATTGTTTCGCGTAGTAATCATATTCGCCATATTCTTCGTGGTCGGTTTTTTCTTTGCCGGAACGATTCTTAAAAAAATATTGAGCTTTATTCACATCGATCAGGTCACCATCGCCGCCTCTTCACCGTTTCAATTTATCGATGTGGCGATGAATTTCGGATTTTTCTCTGCGATTATAGTTTGTATTCCATATATAATTTATAGCTTTTATGTCTTCATCATACCCGCTTTAACTAAAACCGAGCGGATAAAATTATTAAGATCAATTCCTTTAAGTATCGGTCTTTTCATCGTCGGATTTTCTTATGGGTTTTTTGTTCTTAACTATGCTTTAGAATTATTGGCGTCCATCAACATCAGTTTAGGGGTTGCCAATTTTTGGAATATCGGTCAATTTTTGTCACAAATATTTATCACTTCCGCGTTGTTGGGATTGGTCTTTGAATTTCCCGCCCTCTTGACCCTACTTATAAAGTTGGGTATAATTACTCCTCAAACCCTCAAGGACTATCGGCGTGTAGCTTATTTATTAATGTTTTTTTTGACTGCTTTACTTCCGCCAACGGACATTTTATCATTAATAGCAATGGTATTACCGCTTGTGTTGTTGTATGAAGCGACTATATTATTAAATAAGGATAAATATCATGTTTGGACATTAGAATCTCATAAGTAGCAATTCTCATTTATCCACAATTGCTTTATAGACGAATAGAGCTCAACAATGCTATTATACAAAGTGACGATTATTATTCAATAAGAATAAATACCATGTTTGGACTAGGCACTAACGAAATAATCATTTTAGCCATTATCTTTGTTTTTCTTTTTGGTGCGAAAAAGATTCCGGAACTTGCTCGCAGTATTGGTGAGGCTGGAAAACAGCTAAGAAAAGGTTTTTCAGATGATGATGGAAAAGATAAAAAAGTGGACAAAACAAATTAAATACCATATCATTAATTAAAAGGTCGACATCTTATTAAAGAATAAATAAATAAAATATTATGTTTGGACTAGGAACTACTGAAATAATTGTTGTGGCCGGAATTCTCGTTTTGCTTTTTGGCTCAAAGAAGATTGCAGACCTTGCTCGTAGCGTCGCGGAGGCTGTGAAAATACTTAGGGGTAGTTTTTCTGATGATGAAAAAAAATAACGAAGACAAAGCTTCTCAAGCTTAAGTTTTAATTGATGAGGTATGCAGGATTGGAAGCGTATTCTTTTGGTTGTTTTCGTATTGATTGGCGGCACGACGTCGTTTGCTTTTTGGTCATTCCAACAGTTTGATCATGTTTTTGATAATACTTTTGAAAACTTAAGCGCCTTTTACGTCGCAATTTCTCCACGTGTTCATGAACCATCATCCATTGCTACCACCACGACGGAGATTGCCACCTCAACACCAACCACTTCCTCCGATCAAGACAATGAGCAAGACAATATAGATCCAAAGTTTCAGCTTGTTTTTTTACCGAAACCAAAAGGAGAGGATGTTTATATTGGTTGTACCTACGAAATTTCCTGGTTAGCCTCAACAACAATAAAGTCTCTAGAAACCGTTCTCATTGACGCCGGCACGCGTAAACCGACCGGCCCAATAACAAGCGGATTGGACAAGGAAAACAATATAGAAGCTGATTCACAAAGTTTGCAATGGAAAGTGGGGGTAGCTTGGCCGGGTGAATATTTTATTTCAATATCAAATGTAAATGGCACGACAACAGATGAAAGAAGTCGGAAATTTATAATAAACGAGATGCCTAATGGAGCGAATAAAAAAGAACAAAAAATCTTATGTAAAGAAACTGGTGGTAATTTATTTTGATTAACATTTAAATAAAGTAGAATTTTTACCAGCTTGTTACTATTCTGATTTATAGCCCGCCCTGAAAAATTTCCGTCAGCTCCGCGTTGCGCGGCGCGGCGGTTTTTATTGGCATTGGTTATGAATTTTTGATAAAGTAAGTTTGAGTGAAGTTGAAAGATACTCCAAAATATAAAGACTTGCCAAAACGCACCAATACGTTGTGCGTTATTTTTGTGTTATAATAAAAGTATATGGAACACATTCCCCAGAAAGTGTTCAAGGCAAGTGTTTTTGCCATAGATGTAATCGCAGAAGGAATTAAAAAAATCACTTTTAAGATAAACGGGCCGTTTTCTTTTTTGGCTGGACAGTATGTGTGGGTTGAGATTCCGGAATTAAAAGTGAAAGACGCGAGAGGCAATCGAAGAGCGTTTTCAATCTGCAATATCAAAAATCAAGAAAACACTGTCTCCATTGTTACGAGAATCAGTACGAGCGGTTTCAAGCAAACATTATTTGCGCTTGACCCGGGCGATGAAGTGAACATACACGGGCCGTTTGGCAGTGCTTTTGTTCTCCGCAATCACAAAGCAAAAGAAAGAAATATTATCATGGTGGCGGAGGGCTCCTGCATAACCCCGTTTTTGGCGACTATTGAGAGGATTAAAGCGGATGCTTTGCAGGTCAATATTTTTTTAGCGTATCTCAATACTAAAAAAGAAACGGCACCTTTCCTGAAAGAACTTGAAGCGTTTAAGAACAGCAATAGTTTTTTTGATTATCTGGTGATATATGAGCCATTTTCTTGGGATTGCGTGAAAGGAGCGTATGGCAAGCTTGGCCACCATACGGAATGGTGGATTTCCGGTTTGCAGACAACGGTGGATTTTGTGTATGAGATTTTGGAAAAACACGGCGTCTCTATGCTTGATATGGCGTTTGAGCATTATTATCCGACTCACAAAGATACTCTGACTCTCGGGCAAATAAAAGAACAGCTTGAAAGCGGAGGATTATGCGCGCAGGTGATTCAAAATGCAAACAACCATACGATTATCACCGATGTGAACGGCGTCATATTGTTTGCCAACAAAGCGGCAGAGCTCGCGACCGGCTATTCGCAGGAGGAACTTTTGGGGCATACCCCGCGGCTTTGGGGCGGATTGATGAGCCCCGAATTTTATAAAGATTTTTGGTCTCGGAAAAAATCGGAGCGGTTTTTTGAGACAGAGCTTGTCAATCGGCATAAAAGCGGGAAACTCTACTACGCAACCGTGTATATTACGCAGATTGTAAATGACGCAAAAGAGCTTATCGGATACATCGGCATGGAAAAAGATATTTCCAAGAAAGTTGAAATGGAAGAAAGAATTCTCCTCCAATATGATTTGATATCAAAACTTTCTCTGGGAACATTTGGTCTGGCGTCGGTTAAAACAATGATTGAAATGATTGCGAAAGGGCTCCATTGGGATTTTTGCTCAATATGGATTCCGTCCTCCGACGGCAACAATGTGCGCAATATACATACGTGGAGCCGCGCGCCGGAGAAGCATGTCTCTTTTGAAAAATGCACTAAAAATGAAGTATTAAAAAAAGGAATCGGGTTGCCCGGCAGAGTATACGCGAATTGCACATCAGAGTGGATACTTGATGTGGTGTCTGATAAAAATTTTCCGAGAGCAAAATGCGCCAAAGAGGCCGGGCTACGCACCGGATTTGCTTTCCCCGTGTATGAAGGCGAACGCGTATACGCGATTTTTGAATTTTTTTCCGAAGAGATGTCGCCCGAGGATGAATATTTGCTCAAGACATACTATCTCATCGGGCATCAGATCGGTCAGCATTTTCTCAAGGAAGAACAAGATGTGGAATTGAAATCGCTTCTGAAACGTTTTAATTTGGCGACAAAGTCAGCGCATATCGGCGTGTGGGAGTGGAACTTTGAAAAAGACAAGTTGTACTGGGATGACAACATGTACCTTTTGTTTGGTATTGATAAAAAAGATATTGGCGAGGATGCGCCTCTCTCGGCTCTTAGAAAAAAGGCGATTCATCCGGCAGATTTTGAAAGAGTTGAGAAAGAAGAAGCGCTGGGGGTTGAAGAGAATAAAAATCTTGATACGACATTTCGGGTGATATGGAAAGACGGCTCACTGCACTACCTGCGCGCGTTTGGGCTCGTGGAAAAAGATAGTTTTGGCAAGCCCGCAAACTTTATCGGCGTAAATTGGGATGTGACCAAAGAAAAAGAAGCCGACCGCATAAAGTCTGAATTTATTTCACTCGCCAGCCATCAGCTGCGCACGCCGCTCACCGGCATTGAGTGGACCGCCGAACTCTTTTCAAAGAAAGAAACATTGACGGAGACTGGGAAAAAGTATCTCCGCGACATATCTTTTTCCGCCAAGCGGCTTTCAACTCTCGTGCGGCTACTTTTGGATGTATCGCGCATAGAGGGCGGGAATATCGGTGTTTCTCCGGAGCCGATTGAATTGGTCTCATTTATAAAAGAACATCTTGAGCATATGCAAGTACTTTGCGCGAAAAAAGGGCTCACCTGTTTTTTTGCAAAAGAGAAACCTGAAAAGTGTCTGATTACCACCGATAAAAATCTTCTGGGATACATTGTGCAAAATATCATTTCAAACGGCGTTGAATACACGAACGCTGGAGGAAATGTAGTCGTTTCTCTGGAAGCAAAGCCGGATAGAGTATGTATCAAGGTGCAAGATACCGGTATCGGGATACCAAAAAAAGAGCTCGGGCGTGTTTTTGAAAAGTTTTTCCGCGCGTCAAATGCGACCGCCGTGAAGCCGGACGGCACCGGACTCGGTCTCTACATTGTTTCTGAAGCGGTAAAATTGCTTGGCGGCGCGGTACGAGCTGAATCGGAGGAGGGGAAAGGGTCCATATTTTTTGTAGAGCTCCCTTGGGCGATAGCGTCTCATGCCGGAGAAAAGAAACTCACACAAGAATTTCCATTGTAGGCATGAGCGGGTGTTGTTTGGTTCCTTTTTTATAAAAATCATTGTAGAATTAGAATTATAGAATAAAGAAAACTAATATGAATTACGCTCGCCACTTGATAGCCCTCATTGAAGACGACAGAGTGCTTTCAGATGCCATATATACAGGATTAACTGATGCAGGTTTTACGGTTGAAAGAGCTTTTGACGGGGAAAGCGGGCTTGCAATGGTATTATCAAAAAAGCCGTCGCTTGTATTGCTTGATATTTTAATGCCGAAAATGGACGGTCTCGCGGTAGCGGAGAAGATTAAAAATAATCCGGAAACAAAAAAAATTCCCATCATCATTCTCACCGTTCTTGAAAATGCAAAGCCAGTCGCAAAGGCGCTTGATTTGGGCGTACATGAATATTTTATAAAATCAGATTTCAAGGTTGATGATATTGTAAACCGTGTCAAGGAACATTTTAACGAAAGCAATTAGCCCCATGAACAAACAAAAAATAATCATCATAGAGGATGATGAAATCCTCTCCAAGGCTCTCTCTACCGACCTTGCCGATGCTGGCTTTGACGTTTTGCCGGCATTTGACGGCGAATCGGGTTTAAAATTGGTCCGCTCTGAAAAGCCGGATTTGGTTTTGCTTGACCTCGTGCTTCCAAAAAAACATGGATTGGAAATACTTGAAGAAATGAAAAAAATGCCCGATACGCGCGGCATTCCGGTCATCATTCTCACTTTTCTTGGGGATGATGAGACTATCAAAAAGAGTCTCCGTCTCGGGGCGGAAGATTATTTGGTCAAATCAAGCCATGCGCTCGCGGAGATTGTGGAGCGGGTCAAGAATTTTTTTGCGCAAGAAGGGCATTCAAAGGTTCAGTAAATAACTTTGAATTTTGTGAATTATAAACTCTTCCTCATCATGGTTTTTGATAGACGCGCATAATCCCGCTTGCGAGCGGGATTTGCTATGCTCCCCCGACAGTATCGTCGGGGTCCGCAATGTCTCTCAAAAACCATGATTCAGAAGGAGCCACATAATTCAAAGTAGATGAATACAAAACCAATAATTTTATTACTGCTTTTGGTCATTCTGCCTATGAGCGTTTTTGCCGCGGAAGCGACGATTGACGCGTCTATTCATACCACGCTCACTTCTCACAACGGCAGTTCGCCGACATCGGTATTCATTTCGGACCAAGTTGGTTATGCGTTTTTTCGCGACTCTGCAGGTTCGTGCGCGTATAGCAAAACCACTGACGGCGGCGGCACTTGGGGAGCGGCAGTTACGGTAGATGCCCAGACCGACTGCTTGAAAATTGCCGTTTGGTACGACCGGTGGACTCCAGATGACAGCACCGGCACTAACATTCATATCGCAACTCTGGATACGGGAGATTTATGGTACACAAAACTTGATACTTCAAACGATACGCTTACTGCCACGGTGAATGCGAGCGGAGCAAATCAAGGGGGCGGGTTTGTCGTGGGGGCAAATATTCCTTCAATTACCAAAGGGACAGACGGCGACCTCTATATGGGGGTGCAAGATGCCGGAGATTCTTTTGTGATAAAGTGCCTCACTTCAGCAGATTGCACGCAAGCGGTTAATTGGGCTGAAGCCGGCACGAATCCTTTTGACCTCGCTATTGATTGGCTGATACTCATGCCGCTCTCGGGAGGAAATATATTGGCTATTCGCTCTGATATATCTGCGGATGATGTCCAGTCAAAAGTATATACTGATTCATCAAATACTTGGGATGTGGCTTGGACAACTATTGATGTAAATGCCATAGAAAATGGCACATACGACGCGCATTTCGGTGCGACCATTAGAAAAGGAACGGGAGATATTTATCTGGCATACGCGACTGATGTTGCCACGTTCGGCACTGATGACGATATCCGCACCGCTGTATATTCAGCAGGCGCGTGGACGTCTAAGACCGATGTTTTGACGAACGATACCAAAGGTATCACCGGTGTAAAAATCAGCTTTGATGAAAATACAAATGAGATTTACGCGGTGTACACTGCGCGCACTACGCCGGGCACGGCGGTAAGCGGCAATGTATATTGGAAAAAATCCGCAGATGGCATGGCTTCGTGGGGGTCAGAACAAGGACCGATAAACACTACCGCCGGTGATATTTACGGAGCGCGAGTGAATGCTATGTCTGATGAACGAATTTATGCGACTTGGGATTTGGCTTCTCTTGACGACCTTATCGGAAATACTATTGCTGACATTTCACCATCTGACACTACCGCGCCTGCAGCCGTTTCCGACCTGGCTCTTTCTAGTCCTTCAAACAGCGCAATGACGGTTTCCTGGACAGCCACCGGAGATGACGGCTCTACCGGCACGGCTACGAGCTATGATTTGAGATATTCTACTTCGGCGATTACTTCCGATAATTTTAGTTCCGCGACGCAAGTTTCCGGAGAGCCAGCGCCGTCATCATCCGGCAGTGCAGAATCCATGAGCGTTACCGGGCTATCGCCTTCTACGACATATTTTTTTGCTATCAAAACATCCGATGAGGTTCCGAACACTTCCGCGATTTCAAATGTGCCGAGTTTGGCGACGACGGCAACTCCCGACACAACTGCTCCTGCGGCGGTCAGTGATTTAGCGGCTTCAAGCCCGACTGCATCATCTCTGGCGGTTTCATGGACTGCTCCAGGCGATGATAATAATATAGGCACCGCGACTTCTTACGATTTGCGTTATTCCACTGCCGCTATTACCGATGGCAATTTCTCTTCCGCAACACAAGTTTCCGGTGAGCCAGCGCCATTAGTGGCCGGCGCAAGCCAATCAATGACGGTTACCGGGCTTTCCGCAAACACTACATATTATTTCGCCCTTAAAACATCCGATGAGGTTCCGAACACTTCCGCGATTTCAAATGTGCCGAGCGGCACCACGAGTGACGGGTCATCAATTTCAATTCCAGTAAGCGCGAGCGGGGGTTCCAGAGTTGACCCGACAAGAGTCGTGTTTTCAGGTCAAGCATATCCTGGGGCAACTATTGAAGTTTTGCGTAAAAGCGCGATTGATTTGATTTATAAGAATACTCCGATTAAAACTTCAGAAATAAAAGCTGACGGGAGTTTCATGATTACATCCACGGCGCTTCTTCAGGGAGAGTATCTTTTTGCATTGCTTGCGAAAGACAAAGACGGCAGAAAGACAGGAGTGGTCGCGTTTAACGTGGATTTGGCGGCAAATAATATATTGGAAGCAAAAGATATTTTTTTGCCCCCCACGCTTGATTTTGGAAAAACGGTCATTGTCTTGGGGAAAGACCTAAAGATTCTTGGATATGCTACGCCGGAAAAAAAGATTGAAATTGAAATTGATGGTATACTAAAAGGAGAGGCAACATCAGATGCAAATGGTTTCTGGTCTTTTGCAACAAGCACCGCGTCTTTCAGAACAGGAAATCATTACGCGAGAGCAAGACAAATAAAAGAAAACGGCAAAGAAAGCGAATTTTCACCGTCGCGCGCGTTCCGTGTTTCTATTCTTCTGTCGCCGAAGTCAGATTTAAACAATGACGATAAAATTACCATTGCCGATTGGAGTATTTTTCTTTTCCGGTGGGGCTCAAAAGACAGCATGTTGAGAGGAAAAATTGACATGAACGATGACGGGAACATTGATATTAGAGACTTAAGCATTTTTTTAAAAACATTAAAAACGCTGTAACTATATGGCAAAAAAATTTTTAATAATTCCTCTCTCGTTTCTCGCTTTTTTCTCATATGCTTTTTCGGCAGACGCGGCGGTCATTTCTCTTTTGCCGCAAGCAAGAACGTTTGGTGTCGGGCAAGAATTCAATGTTGATATAAAAATTGACACCGAAGAAACGCATATCAACGCAGGTCAAGCAACAGTTCGATTCCCAATTGGGATGCTTGAATTGATGAGTGTTGATAAATCAGGCTCTGCTTTTGGTTTTTGGGTTGAGGAGCCGAAAATCTCAAACGAAGACGGTACGCTTATGTTTACCGGTGGTACGACCAGCGGCGTATCTGGCGGTTCTTTGCAAATTTTGAAAATGAAATTTAAGGCGAAGGACGCGGGTCTTGTAGATATTCTCTTGCAAGACGCGGCGGTTACGGCTTCTGACGGCAAAGGCACGAATGTTTTGTCCGCGCTCAAGGGGACGAGTGTTTCAGTGGGAACGCAAGTTATTCCTCCAGTTACTCCTACGATTTCTGTGCCGTCTACTGCCAGGCAGGTCATTCCCGTCGTTTCAGTTCCGGCACCAGAGCCGCAAAAAGTAGTCCGTGAGGCGATTGTGGCGCAAAAATTACCTGGGAAACCGCTGCTTCGAGTTCCTTTGTATGGTGATTCAACCCGTTGGTATAATCACCAAGGCGAAGCGGTCGTCTTTTGGGATGTCCCGCCGGATGCGGTTACAGTTGCGGTAGCTGTTGACCGTAGCCCGCGAACGATTCCGCAAAAACCTGAAGCGGAATTATTTACCGGAAAAAATCTTGGAGTATTGAAAGAAGGCGTGTCGTACGTGCATGTACGGTTTAGAAATAATGTCGGATGGGGAGAGACAGCTCACTTCAAAATTGCCATTGATGTTACGCCGCCGTTGCCGTTTGAGATTAACGACTCGCTCACGAGCGATAATCCGACGCCAAAAATTCAGTATGAGGCGCACGACGCTTTATCTGGAGTTTCCCACACCGTTCTTTTTCTTGATGGCAAAGAATTTTTAAGGTCAACTTCAACATCGGTGGTATTGCCGCCACAGCCGCCGGGTCCTCACACTATTCTTGCCAGGGTGTTTGATTTTTCAGGGAATAGCGCCGAGAGCGAAATGAAGTTTGAAATTCTGCCGCTCCAGACACCAGTGGTTGATTTTATATCGGCTTCAATAACCGTAGGCGAGCCATTCTTTGCCTCGGGTACCTCAATCCCAAATGCTTTTATTGATATGCGCGTATTAGATGCGTCAGAGCGGGAGGTGATTGCTGATAGCGCCGCAAGTGATGCACGGGGGAATTGGAAAATTTCCATCACCAAACCTCTGCCAGCCGGAATGTATACCGTCTCTATTGTCGCGCGCGATGAGCGCGGGGCAAGGAGTTTCCCTGTGGATGGAGTAAAGCCGCTCAAAGTGCATCCGAAGACCGTGTTGTCGTTCGGAGGATTTATTGACTTTGGCTGGCTTGAAATTTTGATTATGTTGGTATTGCTTATTACATCGGGGGCTGGGTTCTTCGCGTCGCGGTATGTTTTAAAAAACAAAACGCGCGAGGCGTACAAAACGATTGTCGGCAGAGACGTGAATAAATTCGCAGACATGCTCTTTTCTTTTTTGAAAGAGTTTGAGGATGCGGGCGGGTTAAACGAAGATAGCCGTCGTGTCAAACAAAAAGCGCTCATTGAACAAGCAAAGGAAACTGTGGCAAAAATGAAAAAATATATCTGCGAAGAAGTAAACAAATTGGGAAAGTAAATCAGAAAAACCCAGTGTGGAGTCGGTCTCCGCATGGGGTTTTTGTTTTCCTCGTCTTTTTCCCGTATACTATTTTGTATGGAAAAAGATTTTGACAAATGGAATGGAGCAAAGAAAAAAACAAATGCTGAACCAACACGCTTCTATACTGTCCGTGAGATATGGTGGTGTCGTCTTGGTGTAAATATCGGTTCTGAACAGGATGGAAATGGCCAAGCATTTCTTCGTCCAGTTGTAATAGTTCGTGCGTTTGGACCAGAAACATGCGTTGTTATTCCTCTCACGACGTCAGAGCGGAAACATCCACTCCGTATTCCTGTGGGGACGATACAAGAAAAGAACGCGTCAGCACTGCTTTCACAGGTGCGTGTGATTGACACCCGCCGTCTTGTTGAAAAGGTAGGATTCCTTGATAATGGAATATTCGTGCAATTAAGAAAAGCCGTCAGAAATTTGTTCTGACGGCTTTTCTTTTTCTGTTCTCCCTCTTGCGAGGGTAAGGCCGAAGCCACTTGTATTTATATGGTATATTATGCGAGTATCGGATGTCAACCATGTGTACCAGCGCATCAAAGATTGTAAAAACAAAAAGCACATTAATTTTCCTTTGGGTGGAATTTTCGCTATACTGACGACATGACTGACAGCGTGGAGAAAAAAGGGCGTTTGCATCCGCTGACGCATGTTATCCGCCACATGGTGGGTATTTTTCGCGAGCTTGGATTTGCTGTTGCCGAGGGACCGGAAATAGTTGAGGTCAAACTTTAACAGTCATATTTGAATAAAGTAATTTGAAAAAATACATGAAAAAGGATTTTGATAATTGGCACAAAGAAAAAAGTAATTTACATCAAGAAAAAATACGTCCATTTTTCCACGAAAGAGAAATTTGGTTCGCTTCGGTTGGAATAAATATCGGTTTTGAGCAGGATGGCAGGGGGGATCAATTTCTGCGTCCTGTTATTATCCTTAAAAAATTTAATAATGAAGTATTGTGGGGGATACCACTTACAAAAAATCAAAAGAAAGGGGAATATTATTTTCAGTTTAAGTTTTTAAGTGAGGAAAAAATGAGTACCGCCATTCTTTCTCAAATTCGTTTGATAGATTCAAAGAGACTGCAGTATAAGATTGGTGACGTGAAAGAAGATAATTTTATTGAACTAAAAAGAAAAATCATGCAATTGCTTGCATGATTTTTCTTTTTACCCTCTTGCGAGGGAGGGCCGAAGCCGTTTGTGTTTATACTATATATCCCAGAGATTGAAAGTCAAGCAAATTTTTATTTTACGTCTTTTTGATTTATACTGTTTTGTATGGGAATGAAACAGGATACGAAGCAGGAGAAGGGGCGTTTGCATCCGCTGACGCATGTTATCCGCCACATGGTGGGTATTTTTCGCGAGCTTGGATTTGCTGTTGCCGAGGGACCGGAAATTGAGACGGAACACTACAATTTTGACGCGCTGAACATTCCAAAAGACCATCCGGCTCGCGATATGTGGGATACGTTTTGGCTTAAGCCGCGAAACGCAGGCAAGCTTTTGCGCACCCATACCTCGCCGATGCAGATTCGGTATATGGAAACGCACAAGCCGCCGATTCGGATTATTGTGCCCGGAAAAGTGTTTCGCTATGAAGCGACAGACAGCACTCATGAAGCGCAATTTTATCAACTTGAAGGGCTTTTGATAGACAAAAACATTTCGCTTGCGCATTTGAAAGGAGTGCTTGGAAAATTTTTTGAAGGGCTTTTCGGCAAGCATACGGCAGTGCGGCTGCGCCCGAGTTATTTTCCGTTTGTTGAGCCCGGAGTGGAGGTTGATGTGTCGTGTTTTAAGTGCGCGGGGAAAGGGTGCGGACTTTGCAAGCAAAGCGGATGGATTGAAATCATGGGCGCGGGCATGGTGCATCCAAACGTTTTACGTGGGGTAGGCATAGACGAGCGGGAGTGGCAGGGATTTGCTTTTGGCATCGGCATTGACCGCGTGGCGATGTTGAAATACGGTATAGACGACATTCGTCTTTTGTATCAGGGGGATTTGCGTTTGGTAAACCAGTTTTAGATGGATTTGAATTATGAAACTCTTCACTCGGCAATTATTTTGATGAGCACACATAAAATTCTCTGGAATTTTTGCTCCGCTCCCCCGACGATACTGTCGGGGTCCGCGAGGCTCCTCAAAACAATCGCCATCGTTCGAGTTTCATAATTCAAAAACAATTATGGTAATTTCATACAATTGGCTACAATCTTTTTTTGAAGAACCATTGCCCGCGCCTGAAAAGGTGGCGGAGCTTTTAACGACGCATAGTTTTGAAGTGGAATCGTTTGAGAAGAAAGACGGCGATACTATTTTTGAAATTGATATTTTGCCCAATCGCGCGCACGATTGTCTTTCTCATCGCGGTGTGGCGAAAGAACTCGGCGCTCTTTTGAAATTAAATCTCAAATCTCAAATTTCAAATGTATCGTCCAAATCTCAAATTTTAAAAAACAATTTAATAATCAACATTGAAGACGAAAAATTGTGCCGCCGATATATCGGGCGGGTGATTGAAAATGTAGAGGTCGGTCCTTCGCCGGATTGGCTACGTGATCATCTTCTATCCATCGGACAAAAGTCTATCAACAATGTGGTGGACGCGACAAATTATGTGATGTTTCACTTGGGACAGCCGATGCATGCCTTTGACGCGGACAAGCTCGTTTCACCCGACATTTTGGTGCGCAAAGCACGCGAGGGAGAGCGCATCACTACGCTTGATAAAAAAGAAGTAATGCTTGATAGCGGAACGCTTGTTATTGCCGACAAAGAAAGTCCGCTTGCAATCGCTGGTATTAAAGGCGGCATGAAAGCAGATGTGAATGAGTCAACAAAAAATATCATTTTAGAATCGGCAAATTTTGAGCCGTCAAATATCAGACTAACAGTACAGAAAACAGGCATCCGCACCGATTCTTCCAAGCGGTTTGAGCAGGGGATTGCTCCGGAGCTTGCGCTTGAGGCGATGGAGCTTGCCACCAAAGTTATTCTTGAAATAGCCGGAGGAGAAGAAACAGCGGTTGGGGATATCGTGGATGTTTATCCACGCCCGGGCGCTCCATACAAAATCGGCGTGTCGCTTGAAGAAATAAATTCTTTATTAGGATTAATCCTTCGTGAAAATGATGTGAAAGACATTTTTGACCGTCTCGGCTTTCCATATGAAATACTTGACCCGATTAAAAAAGTGCTTGAAATGGCGCCAACATTTTTAGGAGTGCCATACCGGCACGGAGCGAGCGTTGTCTATGACGCGCCGCGCGCGTTTGATTGCTCCTCTTTTACCGCGTATCTTTTTGCACAAGCCGGAGTCGCCATTCCGCGAATGTCAGTCGACCAATACGTATTTGGCAGAGAAGTGCCGCTTGAAGAGATGAAGCCCGGTGATATTGTTTTTTCAAATGGACATCATGGAAAGCAACACACGGCAAGCATAGAATTTTTATCCGGAACGTTCGTCAAAGAAGGCATTGACCATTGCGGGCTCTATCTGGGCGGCGGAAAAATCATCCACGCCTTACGGCACAATGGCGCAGGAGCGGTGTTGATTGAAGCATTGGAGGCAAGCAAAGCATTTGCTGATGTTGTCGGCGCGCGGCGTATGTATGAAGGAGAAAAGCGTTTCGTAGTGACCGTACCGCATGAGCGGCTTGATATCCGCATCGCGTATGACTTGATTGAAGAAATCGGTAGAATACATGGATATGTAGATATCCCTGAAGATTTGCCGAATCGTTCTCAACAAAATGAAATTGAATCGCCCATTTTTTATCAGAACGTTATTCGTGAAATCTTGGCGAACGAAGGATTTTCGGAAGTGTATACCTACACCTTTGTAGACAAACAAGACGGGCAAAAACAAATTGAACTTGAAAACCCGCTTGCGGCGGACAAAGCATTTTTGCGCCCGACGCTCGCGACCGAATTTTTTGAAAAATTTGAAACCAATGCGTACTATGCGGATTTTCTCGGCATTGATACTGTGAAGATTTTTGAAATCGGCAGAGTATTTTCTGCTCAAGACGGAGGAGAAAGAGATGTGCTTGGCATTGGCGTCAAACGTGTCAAAAAAGGAAAGAAGGGAATAGAAGCAGATGAATTGCTTTTGCAAACTCTCCGCACCCTTTTCAGTACGCTTGGCCTTGATGCGCCGTCTTTGTCAGTATTAGATAGCATAAAAAAAGATCCGCAAACGATGAGCGCGTTTATAGAATTACCGTTTGAAGATATCGTCGCGAAGATTGACAAAGACGCGGTACGGAAATTTTTTGACGAGCAAACAATTTTTTCCCGTTCGCCAGAAGTTTCTTATCAGCCGCTTTCAAAATATCCATTTGTCATACGCGATATCGCATTTTTTGTGCCCGAGCAGGTTTCGTCTGAAGAAGCTGAGCGTGTTATTCGCGAAACGACAGGACCGCTTTTGGCGCGGCTGTATCTTTTTGACACCTTTTTGAAAGACGGCAAAAAATCTTTTGCGTTCCGTCTTGTTTTCCAATCACACGAGAAAACGCTTTCCGATGACGAAGTGAACGAACAAATGTCGGTTGTATCTCAAGCGGTGGACATGCGCGGATGGGATGTACGATAGGACGTATTTTTGGTAGGATATGTGTATATTTGTTTTTTCATCCATTACCAGCTAATTATTATTGATTATGGATAGTATTCAAACGACGCATCAAGACAAGAAACAATCGCGCTGGCTCAAGTGGCTCCTTATTGTAGGCACGGTGATTATTTTGAATCTATTTATAAACAGCCTCATTAAGGTTGTTTATCATGAGCCGCTCTATACTAATTTTTGCGAGGAAAAACAAGTGAAAATTATTCCTGACACGAAAGACTCATGTCTTGCCATAGACGGGCAGTGGACTGATGACCTTTTTGTGCAAAAACGATTGCTTTCCGGCGAGCCGGTTGCGATGCCGGTGATTGAACAACAGCGTGCCGGATATTGCGACCCCGATTTTACTTGCCGCAAGGGATACGATACAGCATTAAATGTATATGAACGCAATGTATTCGTGGCGTGGGTGGTTGCCGGCGTGCTCGCTTTGATTGCCGGATTTTTCTTGAAACTTGAAGTTGTGTCGCTTTCGCTTTCTCTCGGAGGCGTCGTTTCTCTCGTTATAGGATCAATGCGCTATTGGTCGCGGATGGATGATACGCTCCGTCTCGTTGTCCTCGGTGTTGCGCTCGCGGTGCTTATATGGGTCGGGATTAAAAAGATACGGGAATAATTTTTCAACAGCAATAGAAAAAGCCCCGCGCAAAAATACGCTGGGCTTTTTTGTGTCTGATTTTGTTATTGTGAGAAAAATAATTAATAAATCTCACGGATTATATGCAAATGTTGAAATAGGCAATTGGCATAATTTTTACCACCAAAAATAAAAAACCTTGCGATATATCGCAAGGTTTTTGAGAGGTACATAAAAAATGATGGTCAATGTGCTAGATACAAAACGGAATATTTGCAAGAATGTTGATTTTTATCAACTTCCAAATTCTTTCGATATATCGTAAGGTTTATTATATGCCGCATCTTTCAAATAAAAAATTAAATAAAAAAGTTCTTAAAGACCTTGATAAATATATTTTTTCTATTATTCATGATGCGGGGGCAAAAACTCGTGTTAACATTTTTCGTGAATTACTCACTAAAACTGAAAAAATTATGATTGCAAAACGTATCGGTATGTTATTTCTTTTGAGAAAAGGGCTATCGTTGTATGAGATTAGCAAGGCTTTAGGAGTGAGCTCTTCTACCGTTGAGAGATTTGCCAGAGCGCAGGAATTTCAAAAATATCGTCACACAACTGATTGGGTATGGAAGCACAGCGAGGACGGCTCGTTTGATGCTTTCATGGAAGCACTTGTCAGACTCGCTTTTACAGGACGCGCTCAATCGTTTAAAAAATTTGTAGATGAATATTAAACCTTTCGATATATCGAAAGGTTTTTATAAATGATTTATTATTTTTCTAATTTGTTTAATGTGTATTTTTGTGGTTTTATATATATAAGATGAATGAATACGACCACAAAGAAATAGAAAAAAAGTGGCAGAAAAAGTGGGCGGAAGAAGAGCTCTATAAAACAAGTGAAAGCTCGGACAAACCGAAAGAGTATGTGCTTGATATGTTTCCGTATCCTTCAGGCGAAGGACTTCATGTGGGGCATCCAAAAGGATACATCGCCACTGATATTTATTCGCGTTACAAAACGATGCGCGGGTTTAATGTGCTTCATCCGATGGGGTGGGATGCGTTTGGATTGCCTGCTGAAAATTACGCGCTCAAAAACAAAGTACATCCGCGGCAGGCGGTAGAAAAAAATATCGCGCGCTACAAAGAACAGCTTTCAATCATCGGTTTTAATTATGATTGGGATAGGGAAATCAACACGACCGACCCCGCGTATTATAAATGGACGCAGTGGATTTTTTTGCAGTTGTTTAAGCACGGGCTTGCGTATGAATCAAATGAGCCGATTAACTGGTGTCCGTCGTGCAAAACAGGGCTTGCGAATGAAGATTTGGATAACGGGGCGTGCGAGCGGTGCGGAAGTACTGTGGAGAAAAAACGCATCAGGCAGTGGGTGCTTCGCATTACCGATTATGCCGAGCGGCTTTTGAATGATTTAGATGAACTGAAAGAATGGCCGGAGCATATCAAAGAATTGCAGAGAAACTGGATTGGTAAAAGCGAGGGGGCTGAAATAGATTTTAAGATAAAAACGCAAAACGCAAAACGCAAAACAACAACTCAAAATTTAAAATTTACGGTATTTACGACTAGACCAGACACTTTGTTTGGCGCAACGTATGCTGTTTTATCTCCAGAACATACCATTTTAGAATCTTTGGAAGATGTTATTGATAACTGGGGCGATGTTAAACATTATATTGATGAATCAAGTCACAAAACAGAAATTGAGCGGACGGCGGAAGGGAAGGAAAAGACGGGAGTTGAGTTGAAAGGTGTCAAAGCAATCAATCCGACTAACAAAGAAGAAATTCCTATTTTTATTGCCGATTACGTGCTCGCTGATTACGGCACGGGCGCCATTATGGCGGTGCCCGCGCATGATGAGCGTGATTTTCAATTTGCTAAAAAATATGAGTTACCAATTCGGATGGTAATTTGTCCGCACTATCCAGCGCCAACGTGCCCGATTTTGGATGAGGCGTATACGGGAGCGGGGCACCTTGTAGTATCCGGAAAATTTGACGGCCTTTCAAACGAAGAAGCAAAACAAAAAATCACGGAATTTGTCGGAGGAAAAATGAAGACGACGTACAAACTTCGTGACTGGGTGTTTTCGCGCCAGAGATATTGGGGTGAGCCTATACCGCTCATTCATTGCGAAAAGTGCGGCGTGGTGCCGGTGTCGGAAAAAGATTTGCCGGTTGTGTTACCTGAAGTGGAAAGTTATGAACCAACAGGCACTGGAGAATCTCCGCTCGCGAATATCTCGGAGTGGGTGAATATCGCGTGTCCAAAGTGCGGTGGGAAAGGGAAGCGCGAGACGAACACGATGCCGCAGTGGGCGGGCTCGTCGTGGTATTACCTCGCTTATACGCTCGGAACTAAAAAATTAAAACGAAAAACGCAAAATTATTTAGATGATAAAAATATTAAAAAATTATTAAATTTTTGGATACCCGTTGATATGTATGTCGGCGGGGCGGAACACGCCACGCGCCATCTTATCTACGCGCGCTTTTGGCATAAGTTTTTATACGACCAAGGATTTGTGTCGCATAGCGAGCCGTTTCGGCGCTTGAAAAGTCCCGGGCTCATCGCCGGCGCTGACGGCAGGAAAATGAGCAAGCGTTTCGGCAACGTTATAAATCCAGACGATGTGGTCGCCACCTACGGCGCCGACACGCTTCGTCTGCATGAGATGTTCATGGGTCCCTTTGAGCAGGGGGCGGCGTGGAGCGAGGAAAGCATCATCGGCCCTCGGAGGTTTGTGGAAAAAGTCTGGAGATTGAGCAAGCATATAGGAAGCGAAACCGACGCTCGCGATGAATCAAAACTGCATCAAACAATCAAAAAAGTTACTGAAGACATTGAACAATTTAAATTTAATACGGCAATCAGCGCTTTGATGATATTGGCAAATGAAATGGAGAGAAAAGAAAAAATATCCGCGATTCATTATTCGCAGTTCTTGATTCTTTTGAGCCCGTTCGCGCCGCATGTCGCAGAAGAATTGTGGCGCGAAACGCTTGGTCATAAAACATCAATTCACCTTGAGCCATGGCCGAGCCATGATGAATCAAAAATTATTTCAGAGGGGTTTGTTATCACCGTGCAGATGAACGGCAAAGTGCGCGACACATTCACGACTGAAACCGAGCTTTCGGAAGACGAAATAAAAGAGAAAGCGCTTGCGCTGGAAAAAATCAAAAAGTGGATTGACGGACAGTCAATCAAAAAAATCATTTACGTGAAAAATAAAATCGTAAATATCGTCATATAAGCGCTGTTTCTGAAATACCGCGCAAGAGCGCTCTTTTGCGCGGTTGACATTTTGGGGCGAGTTATTTAGGATACGGGCATCAAGTATGCTGGAAAACAACGAACAACAGAACCGAGCGGATTGTGGCAAACATGTTTTTATTTTTTTACTCGGTTTTGCCGTGGGCTTTGGAAGTTTTTGGCTGTGGGATAAAAATAATACCGACTCTGCGGACAAAAATTTAGATGAATCAAAAGAAATTTCGGCTTCCGCAGAAGAAGACGGCTCCAATGGCGCAAACCCAAAAGAGCGCAATCGCGTCGTCGTAGTTTCCCAAGAAGCGGGTAGTTTGGTTGTGGTTACGGAGGTAGAGGTAGAAGCGCCGACCTGGGTGGCTATACACGAAGACGTGGACGGCAAACCGGCAAACATTCTAGGCGCGCAGTTGTTTGACGCAGGTATTCATTCGGGCACGGTTGCTCTTCTGCGCAATACGGAACCAGGCAACACATACCACGCGTTTCTCTACAAAGACAACGGAGATAGGGCATTTGATTATGTTATTGATTTGCCGGTTGAAGGCGTTTCAGAAACAGTTGTTTCCTCATCATTCGTCGCTGTTTCACCATCAGTACCGTTATAAAAACCCGCTCCTTTCAGGAAGACGGGTTTCTTTTTTATAAAATTGCTATGGGTGTTGACAAATAAAACCAAAATCTATATAGTATTAATAATAATTAATATACGTATGTCAATTATCATTTTTAAGCCAAAGCAGGTAACCAAGAAGTTTTTAACCGTTTTGCCGGAGCGCATTCGTGTTGTGGTTTCTGAACGATTTGGATTAGGGCCCGACGGTACGCGGAAAACCCTTGAATCTATTGGCCAAAAATATGGCGTTACCAGGGAGCGTATACGCCAAATTGAAGACTTTGGACTTAAAAACATACAAAAATCAGATGTGTATAAAAACGAGCAAGCTGTATTTGACAACTTGAAAGAGGCGCTCATGACATACAGCGGGGGAGTCGCGCCGGAAAGCGATTTTTTCAACCACATTACCAAAGATGAAGCGACTCAAAATCATCTCCACTTGCTCTTGGTGCTTGGCGAGCCGTTTGAAAAAAATAAAGAGGATGAAAAATTTGTGCATCGGTGGGTGGTTGAGAAGTCAATTTCTGAAGCGGTGCATGACGCGCTTGAACGGCTTGTCGCTGATTTGAAGGAAGATGATTTAATCACTGAAGAAGAATTGCTTGAGCGTTTTTTCGGCCATTTAGAATCAGTACCAAAGGAATATCGCAATGAAACCATTGCGCGCCGATGGCTCCAGCTTTCAAAAATGATTGATACAAATCCGCTTGGAGAATGGGGTGTTGCTTCATCACCAAATGTTAACGCGCGCGGTATGCGTGATTATGCGTTTTTAGTTATTCGCCGGCATGGTTCGCCGATGCACTTTACCGAAGTGGCAAAAGCAATCACCAAACTTTTTGGCAAACAAGCTCATACGGCAACATGCCACAACGAATTGATTAAAGATGAACGGTTTGTGCTCGTCGGGCGCGGACTATACGCGCTCTCTGAATGGGGATACGCGCGCGGCATTGTGCGCGATGTCATCAGCGATATTCTCAAAGAACACGGAGCGCTCTCCAAAGAAGACATTATTGACAAGGTGACGCAAGAGAGATACGTAAAACCAAATACGATTTTGGTAAACCTTCAAAATGGAAACTATTTCAAAAAGACCGATGAAGGGGATTACACATTAGCTTAAATATGAATCTATTTGTTGACAAAAAGCCCCGCTTTTTCTTTCGCTAAAGAATAAACGGGGTTTTTTGGTTGCTACATTTTTAGCCGCCAATCTGCTATACTTTTGTTAATGGATGTATTTATTCAAGAAACTTTTGCGCGGATTATTATCGCATCTTTCCAAACAGCTCCGTATTGGCTTACGATTGTGCTCGGGATTGCTTTTTGGCGAATGTGGATGTCGTATATTCACGCAAGAAACATCGCCAATCTCCAATGGACGATGCTTGAGATAAAGATACCGCGGGAGATTTCAAAATCGCCGCTTGCGATGGAGCTTGTGTTAAACGCGCTGTATCAGCGCGGGATGATAAATAACGCGATTGATGTTTATTGGAATGGGAATCTCTCGCCGGTGTTTTCTTTGGAGCTGGTTTCCATTGAAGGAAAAGTGCATTTTTTTATACGAACTCAAAAATTTTACAAACAGCTTATTGAAGCGCAAATTTACGCGCAGTATCCCACAGTGGAGGTGAGCGAAGTTGAAGATTACGCGATGAAGGTTCCATATGGACATCCGGACTCTGATTGGCAGATGTGGGGCGCTGAATTTATTTTAACAAAACCCGACCCATACCCAATCAAAACATACATTGATTACGGTTTGAATAAAGACCCGAAAGAAGAATTTAAAATTGACCCGCTTACCGCCGTGTTGGAATATTTGGGCTCAATAGGAAAAGGCGAGCAAATATGGATTCAGATTATGATACAGAGAACTCAAGAACGATTCCGTACGCCTGGCACATGGCTTGCAAAACGCGGATGGAAAGAAGAAACAAAAGATTTGATCGATAAACTCTTGAAAGATATATCAAAAAAATCAAAACAACGAACCGACAGCGAAAAACAATTTAGTTTTACCGTGCAGACAAAAGGCGAGGAAGAAATGGTGACTGCGGTTGAAAGAAGCATTACCAAACTCGGTTTTGATTGTGGCATCAGAGGTATTTATTTGGCGAGAGAAGGTGTTTTCAACGCGATTAATGTTGTTGGGCTGATTGGTTCCATGCGTCAGTATAGCTCGGAAAATCTAAATGGTTTCAAACACGCTAATAGCACGAGTGTTGATTATCCGTGGCAAGATTTCAAAAAAATTAGAATTGGTAATATCAAAGCGCGGATGTTTGACGCGTATATTCGGCGCAGTTACCACTATCCGCCTTATAGCCGCAAGCCGATTATTTTAAATAGCGAAGAATTAGCCACGATATTTCACTTCCCTGGCAAAGTGGCAGAAACCCCGACCTTTGAGCGCATTGAATCGCGCCGGGCGGAGCCGCCGCACGATCTTCCTGTATAAATATGCCGCCAGAGCTGATTATCGCACAGGAGAAAAAGAATTTTTATCAAACGCGTATTGCGTGGATAGTGCTTTTTTTTATTGCCGCAGTATTTCTTTTTTACGCAGTCTCGTTTGCTCCTCCAAAAACATTCCCGTCTGATTTTATTATCGCGATCCATAGCGGGGATACCATAAGTGAAACCGCGACGCAATTTAAGAAGGCGGGCCTGGTGCGTTCAGAGTTTTATTTCAAATTGCTCGCGCATTTTTTTGGCGGTTCCACCGGTGTCATTGCTGGCAAATACTATTTCAATGAACCGTTGTCCATATTTAGCGTTATCAATCGTGTGCTCACAGGAGCGTATGAAATCAAAACACAAAAAGTGCTTATTCCGGAGGGGTTCACAGCAAAAGATATTGCCTCAAAAATTTTGTTGGTTTTCCACGACTTTGACAGTGAATTATTTTTGCGGCTCGCTAAAGAAAAGGAAGGGTATTTGTTCCCCGATACGTATTTTTGGCGGCCTGATATTTTGCCGACGCAGGCGCTCTCGGATATGCAGAAAAATTTTCATAAAAAAATCGCGCCGCTTGCACAAACGATTGCCGCATTTGGGAAGTCAGAGAAAGAAATAATCATCATGGCGTCGCTTATTGAAAAAGAAGCTCGACAAATGGAGACGCGCAGGATAGTCGCTGGGATTTTATGGAAACGCCTCGCGCTCGGCATGCCTCTTCAGGTTGACGCGGTATTTCCGTATATAAACGGCAAGAATACCTTTCAGTTGACTACGGAGGATTTGAAAGTTGACCATCCGTATAATACCTATACTAGAAAAGGTCTTCCGCCAGGACCTATTTCAAATCCCGGGCTTGACGCGATTTTGGCTGCAATCACACCGACTGTTTCGCCATATCTCTATTATCTGTCCGATAAAAACGGCAACATGCACTACGCGCGCACTTTTCCAGAGCATGTGGCGAATAAAGAGCGGTATTTGAGATAAGGAAACGAAAAACTAAAAATTAAAAATGCGAAACAACTATGATAAAAACAATCCATTGTATTGGCATCGGAGGAATTGGCGTGTCAGCGCTTGCGCGGTTTTTCTTGTCGCGCGGAGCGCGGGTGAGCGGTTCGGATGGCAGAGATGGCGCGTGGCGGAAACCGCTTGAAGATGAGGGAGCGCGTATTTTTATCGGGCATGATTCAAAAAATATTCCCGCTGATTGCGATTTGGTTATTTATTCGTCGGCGGTGCCTGAAGACAATCCTGAACGAAGAGAAGTGTCGCGCCGCGGCATTGCGCAAAAGACATACGCGGAAGGATTAGGCGAAGCAATGAAAGAATATCCAGTGCGGATTGCCGTATCTGGGACACATGGGAAAACGACCACGACGGCACTTATCGGGCTTATATTTGAAGAAGCAAAAAAAGACCCTATGGTAATTGTCGGCGGGAAAGTCCCTTCGTGGGGGAGCAATTTTAGAAACGGGCAGGGGGATATCGCGGTTGCAGAAGCGTGTGAATATGAGCGCGCGTTTGACGCGCTTTCTCCAACGGTTGCGATTGTAAATAATATTGAAGCCGACCACCTTGATTACTATCGTGATATTTCGGATATTGAAAACGCATTTGGAGATTTTGTCTCAAGATTGCCCAAAAACGGGTTGCTTATCTATAACGCTGACGATGAGCGGGCGCGAAAAATCGCCCTTCGGTCGCCATGCAAAAAAATTTCTTTCAGCGTTGATGGCGACGCGGGTATTATTGCGAGAAATAGGACGATAGAAAATGGCGGGCAGAGTTTTGAGGTGTGGAAAGAGGGCGTATTGCTTGGACGTGTGACGCTCCATGTTCCCGGGACTTTCAATATCTCAAACGCGCTCGCGGCGCTTTCGTGCGCGCTTGCATACGGCGTGTCGTTTTCGGAAGCAAAAAAAACGCTTGAAGCTTTTCTCGGCAGTTGGCGGCGATTTGAAAAAGTGGGCGAGATTGATGGCAAGCCGATTATTTCCGATTATGCGCATCACCCGACGGCGGTGCGCGAGACGATTGCCGCGGCAAAAGAATTCTTCCCAGGTAAAAAAATACTCGCGGTGTTTCAGCCGCACCAGCGCGACCGGACGCTCAAACTTTTTGATGAGTTTACTTCCGCTTTTGACGGCGCGGAAGGCGTTATTCTTTCTGAAATTTATGATGTTGCCGGAAGGAATGAAACCGAAAAAGAAATAAGTTCAAAAGAGCTTGCGGGAGCTCTCCAAAAAAGAAATCCGAAGCAGGATATTGTATATGCCCGCGATTTAGCAGAAACAAAAAAAATGATACAAGAAAAAATCGGCGATTTTGACGCGCTCGTCATTATGGGCGCGGGGGATATTGATACCATAGCGCGAGATGTGATACGTTGATTATATGAAAAAGCATAATTTAGCGTTTATTGATTTGGAAACAACTGGCTTTTCTACGGAGAAGCATGAGATTATTGAAATCGGATGCGTGGTGGCAAAGCAAATTTTGCGCGATGGAAAAGGCCCCGAGCTTGAAAAAATTTTGGAATTTGATATCAAGGTGAAACCCATGCGATTGAAAGATGCAGACCCGGAAGCGCTTGATGTGAATGGCTACAATGACGCCGATTGGCTCTTTGCCACAGATTTGAAATCTGCAATGCAGGCGTTGTCCGACAAAACCGAAAATGCAAACATGGTTGCGCAGAACGTGTGGTTTGATGCCGGTTTTCTTGATAAGGCGTTTTTCCTGACCGGAATTGAAAATAAAATGCGGCGTTTCAGAATAGACCTGCTTTCTATGTTTTTTGCAAAATATTACGATGACCCGACGGTTCAGCAATATTCACTTAAATATATGTGCGAACGTTTCGGGGTTGAGAATCCAAAAGCGCATACCGCGCTCTCTGACGCGCGCGCGACTTTTGAAGTCTATAAAAAATTGATGGGGGCATAAATTGGTGGCGTAAATAAAAAAACTCGCCGCATGATAACACGGCGAGTGCGGAAACGGAGGATGTTATTTCTCATCATCTACAAATAGCGTTAACTCTACACGCTCCGGCCAGTTTTTCCAAGCCGGCACTGGTAATCCAACTTCTGCCCCATTGGTGGGGAACTCAATGTTCTTTTCTCCAGCTTGGTCAATTATCACCCATGGAACCCCATCTTTTACATATGGATTTTTTATGACATGGCCAGTATAATTACCAACCGGCAAGGTGAAATTCTGTTCTTGGGTTTTAACGTTGTAAAGCCAAACCTCTTTTTCTTTGACGTGTATCAAACAAGTATCACCAATCAAAAAAAAGTTGTCATGAAGCATAGCTTCTTTCTCCTAGCAAGGTTATTTTTAAGACCGTTTATATTTTCTCTAATTTAATTGTATAGTATAATACTTATTATGTCAAGTAGGCAAGTAAAAACAAAAAAGAGCGTATTCGTCGGGCTTTCTGGCGGAGTTGATTCGTCGGTTGCGGCGGCGCTCTTAAAAAAAGAAGGCTACGACGTGACGGGTGTGTTTATCAAAACATGGCATCCGGATTTTTTGCAGTGCACATGGAAAGAAGAGCGGCTTGATGCGATGCGTGTCGCCGCGCATTTAGATATTCCATTTCTTACTTTTGATTTTGAAAAAGAATACAAAAAAAATGTTGCTGATTATTTTATCAATGAGTATAAATCGGGGCGGACGCCGAATCCCGATGTGATGTGCAACAAAGAAATTAAATTTGGCGCGTTTTTGAAAAAAGCGAGAGCGATGGGCGCCGAGTTTATCGCGACGGGGCACTATGCCAGAAGATCTCAAATCTCAAATCTCAAATCTCAAAAATTATTGAAAGCGCGAGATACAAACAAAGACCAAGCGTATTTTTTGTGGACGCTTTCGCAAGAACAATTGAAGCACGCTTTGTTTCCAATCGGCAAATATAAAAAAGATGTCGTGCGAAAGCTCGCAAAAAAATTTGGGCTTTCAACCGCGCAAAAAAAAGACAGCCAGGGAATTTGTTTTTTGGGCAAGACCGACATGAAAGAATTTTTGGCACGCTACATGACGTCGCGTGTCGGGGCTGTTGTGAACGAAAAAGGCGAAGTCATAGGCACGCACCGAGGAGCCTTCTTTTATACATTGGGGGAACGACATGGATTTATCATTACTGCGCACGATGACCAGGCAAAACCGTACTATATAATCAAAAAAAACTTGAAAAACAACACGATTATGGTTTCACACGTTATCCACAACAAAGGCCCCGCCTTTTATTACGAAGGAGGAACCTTTGTGCAGAGGGAAATATATTTGGAGAATGTCAATTGGATTTCAGGCTCGGCGCCAGACGGCGGCAAGCCATACACTGCGCAAATCCGATATCACGGTGAGTTTCTGCCGTGTCGCATCAAAGACGTGGAGACGATTATTTTTGCCAAACCGCAAACGACAGCCGCATCCGGGCAATCGGTTGTTCTCTACGACGGAGAGATTTGTCTTGGCGGCGGTGTCATTAAATAATTTGAGAAAAGAGAACCTTAATTTTGTTTTCTCTCTTTTTTGGTATAGTATTTTAAGAGCCCGTTCAACGTGCTCTAAATATGCAATCGGAAGAAATACGAAAGCGATTTTTGGAATTTTTTAAAGCGCGGGGACACGCAATAATTCCCTCGGCTTCTTTGGTGCCCGAAAACGACCCATCGGTGCTTTTTACCACTGCCGGTATGCAGCCGCTTGTGCCGTATCTTTTGGGAGAGCCGCATCCGGCAGGAAAACGATTGGTGAATGTGCAGAAGTGTGTCCGCACGCAAGACATTGATGAAGTTGGCGACGCGACGCACGACACTTTTTTTGAAATGCTCGGCAACTGGTCGCTTGGCGACAAAGCCGCGCCTGACGGCGTCGGCGAGGCGGGTTACTTCAAGGAAGAAACGATTAAATGGAGTTACGAATTTTTAACTTCAAAAGAAGAGGGGCTCGGACTTGACCCGTCGCGGCTCTTCATTACGGTCTTCGGAGGAAATGATTCGGTGAAAGAAGCAGATGAAGAATCAAAAAAAATCTGGATGTCCTTGGGCATTCCCGAACATCGGATTTATATCATGGAAGGAGATTCAAACTGGTGGAGTCCGGGCGACAACGGCCCCTGCGGACCGGATACCGAAATGTTTTACGATGTGACCGAAAAAGGGCTTGGCGATTTGACCAAAGAAGCGTTTAAGCAGGCCGACAAAGAGCAAAAAGCGGTTGAAATCTGGAATGATGTTTTTATGGAATATGAGAAGAAAGATGGGCGGATTATCGGCAAATTGAAGAATAAAAACGTTGATACAGGCGCTGGGCTTGAGCGGCTTGCTATGGTGATGCAGGGGAAAGACAATATTTTTGAGACGGATTTGTTTACGCCGCTTATGAACGCGATTGATATGCGGGCGGCATCTCAAGACCTCTGCGCGAAGCGCATCGTTGCCGACCACATACGAACGGCGGTTTTCATGATTGCCGATGGAGTGCTTCCATCAAACACCGACCGCGGATACATTTTGCGGCGGCTCATTCGCCGCGCGGTGCGGTATGTTGACGTGCTTAAGATGAAAGAAGGAACACTCGCGGCGCTTTCCGATGTGGTGGTTCTAAAATACGAAAGCGTGTATAAAAATCTCTCTTCGGAGAAAGAGCATATTGGGCAGACTATTGCCGACGAATCGGCAAAGTTTCGCCAGACGCTTGAACGTGGGATGAAAGAGTTCGAAAAAATAAGCAGGCATGGTATTTCAGGAAAAGAAGCATTCGCGCTTTTTTCAACATACGGGTTTCCTTTGGAGTTGACTCTTGAGCTTGCTGTTGAACAACATATTACAGTTAATAAAAAAGAATTTGAAGAAGAACTAAAAAAACACCAAGTCCTCTCGCGTGCCGGCGCCGAACAAAAATTCAAAGGAGGGTTGTCCGGGCATGGAGAAATGGAAACCAAGTATCACACCGCGACACATCTCTTGCATCAGGCGCTGCGGCAAGTGTTGGGAGAGCACGTCATTCAAAAGGGGAGCAACATCACGCCGGAGCGGCTGCGCTTTGACTTCTCACATTCAGAGAAATTGACTGATGAACAAAAGAAAAAAGCGGAGAATATCGTAAACGAACAAATCAAACGCGCCCTGCCGGTATCATACGAAGAATTGCCGATTGAAGAAGCGCGGGCTCGCGGCGCCATCGGCGCGTTTGGTGATAAGTATGGCGAGCGAGTGAAGGTTTACACGATTGGGAACGACAAAACGGGCATCTTTAGCGCTGAGTTTTGCGGCGGCCCGCATGTTAAAAATACAGAAGAGCTCGGGCATTTCAAAATAACCAAAGAAGAAGCGGTGGCGCAGGGGATACGGCGCATCAAAGCGCTTTTAGAATCATAACTTCTATAAATTACGAAACTCAATGAAATCATAGTTTTTGAGAGACATTGCGGACCCCGACAGTATCGTCGGGGGAGCATAGCAAAAATTCAAGAGAATTTTATGCGTGTCTGTCAAAAACTCATGATAAAGAAGAGTTTCGTGATTCACAGTAACTTCATAAAAAGACGTTTTTCGTTCTTGCAATCCACACAGCATAGCGGATATATTGGCGCATGCGTGCTATACTTCTTTATATATTATATATGCCGTTTTTTTCTTTTGCTAAACAGAAAAAAGATGCCACTATCGCTCTTTTTGATATCGGAAGCGCAAGTGTCGGCGGAGCCCTGGCAAGTATTCCGTTGACAAAAATAAAAGAAAAGAGACTCACCCCGACAATACGCTGGAGCAGGAGAAAAGAAATTCCTTTTCAGAGCGCCGTTGATATTGGAAATTTCCCACAGCAGATATTCAACGCGCTGAAAGAAATTATACAAATGATGTCAATTGCGTCGCCGGAACATCCGTCAATGCTTTTATGCACTTTTTCATCGCCTTGGTATACGGCGCAAACACGCATTGCGCGGAGTGTACTGCCAAAGCCATCAATAATATCACCTCAAATTATTGAGGCATTGGCCGATGCAGAAACCGCGGCTTTTCGGACTGCGCGCATGCCACCCGACGCGCGCAAAGAAGCGTCTGACTATCTGACACCTTTGGAACAAAAAATTATGCGCATTCGTCTCAATGGGTACGCTACTGCAAAACCATACGCAAAACGCGCGCAGGATATTGATATTGCAATGTATGTGAGTATGAGTCCGCGCGTTTTCATAGATACCGTGCGCGAGCTTCTTCTTGGGGCGTTTCATCGTGCGATTGACCATGAGCACTCGCTTGCGTTTATTTCATTTTCAGCGCTTCGTGATATATATCCGGAACGCGACCATTTTCTTATGTGCGATATTGGCGGAGAAATCACCGAAGTGTCTCTGATACGGGACGGCTACTTGGTGGAGACTGTTTCTTTTCCAAAAGGGAGAATGACGCTCTTGCGCGATATGGTTTCCTCGCTCGGGCGTCCCCCGGAGGAAGTGATGTCAATGCTCTCACTTTCTTTGGGCGGCTTGCACAAAGAAGGGGCGTCTTCGCCGCTGACTAATCTAATTGCAGAAGGACGCAATGCGTGGCTCGCTTTATTCCGTGAAGCTCTAATGCAATTGGGCAGCCGCAACGCGCTTGCCGATGAAATTGAGATAACCGCGCACCCGATAATGCGGCGATTTATAGAACCAGTGTTTACCGACAATGCATTTGATTTTGGCGCCGGAGCCGGAGCGCGCAAACTGAAACCGCATTTTATTGATGCGTCATTTCTGCGCGCGCATGTCTCGTTTGCGCACGCTGAACAATTTGACCCCTTTCTTGCGCTTGAGGCGCTCTTTGCGGATAAACTATTGAATCTTGCATCAGAAACTATATAATATAATTATTATTATTCCTCTAATTCTATTTAATAAACACCTATGCCTAAAAATATTCTCCAAGATGTCATTGCGTCCAGAAGAAAAGGCGGTTTTATCGCGAATGCCGAAATGAGCAACGCGGCCGGAGGACCGTATGCTGAAGAAAGTTCAGTAAAAAAATATATCCTGTGGCTTATTGTTGCCGCACTGGTCGTATTTCTTCTCTTCTCTTTCGCGGTTATTTTTTCCGGCGCGACAATCACGGTAACTCCGCGGCATCAAGATGTTTCTCTTAACGCTACCTTTTCTGCGCACAAACGCGCGCTTGATAATCAAACTACATTACCTTTTGATATCATGAACATAGAAGAAATTGCCGAGAAAACAGTGCCCGCAACCGGCTCCGAAACTATTCACGAGAAAGCATACGGTGATATTATCATTTATAATAATTACAGTTCGCAAAGCCAAAAATTGATAAAAAATACGCGTTTTGAAACTCCCGATGGTAAAATTTTCCGTATCCAAAAATCAATCACTGTCCCTGGAAAAACCGGCGCCGGTGCGAATGCCGCTCCTGGCTCTGTCGTGACTACGGTCTATGCTAATGAAGAGGGGCCCGCTTTTAATGTTGGTCTGGTTGATTTTACCATCCCCGGATTAAAGGGCTCGCCTATGTATAGCGGTTTTTACGCGCGCTCCAAGACACCTATGGCGGGCGGATTTTCAGGCGTGCGAAAGATTGTATCTGAAACAGACCGTCAAGCGGCTGAAACCGAACTCAAAAAAATAGCTCAAGATAAACTCATGCAACGCGTGAATCAAGAGAAGCCAGAAGGATTTATCCTGTATGAAGATGGTGTGTCTGTTGATTTCATAAACGAAAGCGATAAGGTGGTTGCCTCAAGTGTTGCGGCATCTAACAATACCGCTACGATGCGGGTGCGTGCAGTCTTGCATAGTATCATTTTCAATAAACAGGATTTGAGCCGTCATATTGCCGAAAAAGCAATAGATAATTTTGATGGCAGTGCCGTAACTATCTCGAATCTTGATACTCTGCATTTTACTCTGCTCAATAAAGAAAACACTCCTTTCACCGATGTGGAGTCCATATCATTTATGCTCGCCGGTCCCACAAGTGTCGTATGGGTGGTTGATGAGAATGGCTTAAAAGACAAACTCGCCGGTACGCCAAAAAGCGAATTTCAGAAAATCATGGGCGGATTCTTGAATATTGAGCGCGCGGAAGTTTCCATTAAGCCATTTTGGAAAACCAATTTCCCGGTCAATGGCGACACAATAAAAATAACGGTGATAAAGCCCGCTTCTTAAAAATGCCGTGTGTTTTTAACACGACATTCGCGGACATCATGAGGCGCCGTGCCGATTTCAGGCAGTGTGTTGACGTCAAAGGCGTCTTTTGCTATAGTCTTTGGAGCGGCGTTGTCCGCAGTCTTTTGTTTTTGCACATAGTTTTTATACAAACTTGAGTACACAAAAAAACAACGAAGAAAAGGGCACAGTCATTGAAGCATTGCCAAACGCATTGTTTAAGGTGGTGCTTGCAAATAAACAAGAAATGCTGGCATATTTGTCGGGCAAAATGCGTATGCATAGAATCAAGGTTATGATTGGAGACACGGTAACGGTGCTTGTTGACCAATATGGCGGAAAGGGGAGGATTACCAGACGAGAGTAATCAACAGGGCTTTAATATAGGTCCCTGCTACAGAGACCACGCGGTATTGGCCTATATTAGCTCCTTACAGGAGCAGTACACCTTTTGGACTTTTTACTTCGCACGGCTTGTAAAAATTCTCAAAAGGTTTTGAAAAGCTCCAAGTATTCGCTTTTCAACCTCGGCTCGGAAAAGAAAAAGTGCGCTTTTTCTTTTCACTCGCCCTACGTCGTTAATAAAGAACGTTAAAGATTTTTTTATATATGAAAGTCAGAGCATCGGTAAAAAAAATATGCGCGCAATGCAAGATTATCCGGCGCCGAGGAAGCGTGCGGATTATTTGTACCAACCCGAAGCATAAGCAAAAACAGGGATAAAACAGCTTGTTAGGGGATTAGCTTTTAGCTTATTAGGAAAATTCCTAAAAATTTAAAAATCTAACAACCTAAAAAACTAACGTATGAGAATACTTGGCATCACCATTCCAGAAAATAAAAGGTTAGAAATAGGATTAACCGCTTTGTACGGCATCGGTCGTTCTCGCGCGCAAAAAATTCTCAATTCGGTTCGCGTTGAATACGGAGCAAGACCGAAAGACGTGTCTACCGATATTGAAAATCAAATCCGCAAAGAGATAGAAGCGCTCAAGCTTGAAGGAGACCTCAAACGTGAAATAGCGGGGAATATCAAGCGCTTAAAAGATATTAAAAGTTATCGCGGAACGCGGCACTTAAAACGCTTGCCGGCGCACGGACAGCGAACCAAGACAAACTCGCGCACGGTACGAGGAAATGTCCGAAAGACAATGGGTTCGGGGCGCAAGAAGGCAGAAAAGACATAATTAGCTTGTTAGGTTTTAGCTTCCTATCTTATTAGGAAAGTCAATTATCTAAAAAGCTAGGAAGCTAAGTAGATGATAAGCTGAAAAATTATGGGTAAAAAACGTATTGTAAAAAAAGGAGGAGAGGGGTTGAACAGCGAACTAAAAAATCGTTCGCTTTCACGCGTGCCAAAAAAGAAAATAATCAGCGGCGTGTTGCACGTGCAAGCAACCTATAACAACACAAAACTCCTGCTTGCCGATGAAAATGGAAACACTCTTGCGTGGTCCACAAGCGGCGCGCTGGGATTTAAGGGAGCCAAAAAGGGGACACCGTTTGCCGCGGCGAAAATCGGCGAGCTTATTGGTGAAAAAGCGGCGCTCATGGGAATGAAAGAAGTGAACGTGATTGTCAAAGGCGTAGGTTCTGGGAGAGAATCGGCGGTGCGCGCTTTTGCCACCAAAGGAATCGGTATTGTGTCGTTGAAAGATACGACACCGGTGCCTTTTAATGGTCCAAAACCCAAGAAACCTCGCCGCGTATAAACGCATGGCAGAGATATTGGTAAACATAAAATAGTATTATTATGGCACAACAAACATCACAAGCAGTATGCAGAAAATGCCGGCGAGCCGGAGAAAAACTTTTCCTGAAAGGCGAGAAGTGTTTTACGCACAAGTGTATTTTTGAAAGGCGCCCACATCCTCCCGGCGCTTTGGAATCTCAGCGGAAACATCGCTCAACTGTTTCTGAATACGGTTCACAACTGCGCGAAAAACAAAAAATAAAAAATTCTTACGGATTGCGCGAACAGCAATTTGTGAATTATGTGAGAAGCGCGTCAGGCAAGCGCGGAGCGGACCCCGCAAAAGAATTATTTTCTTCTCTTGAGTCGCGCCTTGACCGCGTGGTATACCGATTGGGGCTTGCTTCATCGCAAGCCATGGCGCGTCAGATGGTTGGACACGGACATGTTATGGTCAACGGGCGGCGGACGACCATTCCTTCCCGTCGGTTGCATAGCGGAGACATTGTCAGCGTTCGTGAAGGGAGCAGACAAAAAGGATTTTTTGGAGATGAGTCAAAAAATCGAATTGAAAAGCAAATGTTGCCGTCATGGCTTGTTTTTGACCCAAAAAAATTTGAAGGAACGGTGCGGGCGAATCCGTTGCTTGATGCGCGCGTGATGCCGTATGATTTGAAGGCAGTTATTGAATTTTATAGTCGATAAACCATACAATTATAAAAATATAACCACACTTTCAATACCACTAATACCACTATTATGTCAGAGCACAACATTATTTTACCATCAAAACCGAAGATTATTTCCGAAGAAGCGTTTGCTGGAGTATACGAAATAGACGGCCTCTATCCCGGATACGGGCACACGCTCGGGAATTCTCTTAGACGGATTATTCTTTCATCTTTGCCTGGAGCCGCGATTACCTCGGTCAAAATTGATGGTGTGAGCCACGAGTTTTCAACACTGGAAGGAATGAAAGAAGATGTTATCCTACTCCTGCTTCATTTGAAAAAAGTCCGCTTCAAAATGCATTCCCTTGAGCCGCAAACAGCGACTATTTCCGCAAAAGGAGCACAGACAATCACTGCCGGAGATATTAAAACTCCGGGTCAGCTTGAGGTGTTGAACCCAGATTTACTTATCGCGACGTTAACCGATAAAAAATCAGAGTTACATGTTGAACTTCGGATTGAAAAAGGATTGGGATACGTGCCGAAAGAAATTCTGCAAGAGGGCAAGGTGGATGTGGGCATGATTGCCGTTGATGCTTCATTTACGCCTATTCGCCGCGTCAGTTATGAAGTGGAAAATATGCGCGTCGGCGACAGGACAGACTACAACCGTCTGCGCATTTCCATTGAAACGGATGGTACGCTTACTCCGCACGAAGCGTTGGAAAAATCAATCGGTATCATGATAAACCAGCTCAAAGCCATTGTCGGATTTCAGGAGGATGAACCGCCAATTGCGGTATCTGAAGAACAAACGGCAGATGCCGCGCAAAAAGCCGATACCAATGAGCAAAAGGAGACAAAAAAGCCGGCAAAAATGGCAGATACCGAATTTTTGAAAACACGCATTGAAAAATTGCCGTTCGGAACACGCACGATGCATGCTCTTGATACGGCAAATATCAGAACGGTAGGCGGCTTGGTGCGCAAAAAAGAAGCCGACTTGAAAACAATAGACGGACTTGGCGCCAAAGGCATTGAAGAAATTAAAGAAGTGCTCGGCGCTTACGGTATAACGCTCAAATAAACGAGCCTGAAAAATCATGAGACACCACAAAACGATACGAAAATTTGGACGAGTAAAAAAGGTGCGGGAAGCATTGCTCCGTTCTCTTGCGCGCGCGCTTGTTACGAATGGGAAAATCACTACCACTGAAGCAAAAGCGAAAGAATTGCGTCCATTTATAGAAAAACTTGTAACCAAAGCAAAACACGAAACCGTCGCTTCGCGGCGGATTGTCGCCGCGCGGCTCGGCGGAGTGGGGGAGATAAATTCCGCAAAAATGCTTTTTGATACCATTGCTCCAAAATATAAAAATCGCGCCGGAGGTTATACGCGCATTATCAAAATGGCGCCGCGCAAGAGCGATGCAAGCAAGATGGCGGTTATTGAATTTGTATAATTTTTATATGGAAACATCTCACACATTAGACGCAACAGAAAAATCAATCGGACGCGTGGCAAGTACTGCCGCGGCGATTTTAATTGGCAAACACACCGCAGCATTCAAAAAAAATGCTGTGTCAAAAGAACGGGTACATATTATCAATGCTTCAAAAGCGCGGTTTGCGCAGAAGAAATTAAAAGAAAAGGTGTATATTCACTACACTGGCAATCCTGGCGGTTTGAAAATGCGTCACGCCGAGAAAATCGTTGAACAAAAAGGATATTCCGAATTATTTAAAAAGGCGGTCTACGGGATGCTTCCTTCAAATAAATTGCGCGCTGAACGCATGAAACTTTTACGCGTAAGCGAGTAATCATACTGACATTTATGACAACAAAAGCAAAAAAAGAAACAATCGCATACATAGAAACAGTCGGCAGACGAAAAATGGCAACAGCGCGGGTGCGCCTTACGGTTGCCGTCAAACAATCCATAATGGTAAATGGCGTATCTATAGATGCGTATTTCAAAACAAAAGATTTGCAAAACACGATAGAGGATGCTTTGAGCAAAGCAAAAGAATTGTTTTCTGTTGCCGCGCGCGTGACCGGCGGAGGGATGACCGGACAAGCAGAAGCGGTACGGCACGGGATTGCGCGCGCGCTAGTTGTGCATAGTGAAGAATTGCGTAAGAAACTCAAACGGGCGGGTTATCTCAAACGCGACCCGCGTGTAAAAGAACGCCGCAAGTTCGGACTTAAAAAAGCGCGCAAGAGTCCGCAGTGGAGCAAGCGATAGATTGCGACACGGCGAGGAAGGGGGTCGGGGGAACACCCCGTTCCCCCGTGGAGGAAGGCAGGGCGAAGCCCGTTGGAAAACCGAGGGTTTCCCAAGCCCGCAATGGAGCAAGCGGTAGATTTCTAATAAATATCCAAGGATATAAAAAACCCACAAGCCGCGCGGCTTGTGGGTTTTTGCTACTCACTCTAAACATTCTGTGAAGGACGGTCCTTCACAGAATGTTTATTCTTTCAGTTCAGAGAAGGCGACGGGGCGATACGAACCGCCCTCTTCTTCCGGTTTGCCGTGACTTTGCCGACTGGTTTCTATCCGCCGAAACGATTCGGCGGTATCCGCGCACTTTTTACACGCTCCAGCGACTTGCGGGTCTTTTGCCAGCATACGCGGCGTGGCCTTTCTGCATGAAGGACAAAATTGGTCCAAAATGTTTACTTCTGGTTTTTCTTTTGCCACGGGAGCCACTTTTCGTTTCATACGCCTTCTCCTTTTTTATTTTATTTAACAACCAACCAATTCCCTGATTAATATTTTAACACATACATCAAAAAAAGCAAGTCTTTTTGTTTACATGTATGTTATATCAAAATTCGTGCGCGTCTGGGAAAGGGAAAGGGAAAGGAAACCTGTTGCGATAATTTGGCGAAAGCGGTGACTCCAGCGCTTCTTCTTGCTTGAAAAAAATCTCAAAAAACCGCTTCAATTCCGGCAGGAATTGTTTTTGTTGTTCTGTGAGGTTTTCGTTCCCAAAACGTTTTTCTGGAGGGAGATGCTCAAGTATGGCATGGGCTTTTGCGCACCACGCGATAAGCGCTTTGACGTGTTGGTTCACTTGCCCTTTTTTTGTTTCTGTCTGTTTTCCGCATACTCTCACGTGCTTGTTTACCAGGCCGATAATATCTCTGCATCGTTCTGCCAAAGCACCAATGGCGAATAGGTCAAACGAAATATCCGTCTGTTTGGGGTATATGGCATTGTGCCAGTACATGATAAGCGGAGGGAAAAACTCCAAAAGAGCAAGGTACACACCATATTTCAGTTGTGTATCTTGTGGATCTGAAGAGCGCTCGTCACTTTTTACGATAGAAATTATTTTACCGGTCTCAAGCATGCGCTCAATTGCTTGGTACGCGCAAAATGAACCATACCTTCCAAGTGTCGGAGTTTTATAATATGTCGGTTGTTCGTTCAGTTCCATGATTAACCTCTTTATAATAGGGTTTTTTGTCAACGAAAGTATGTATTGTACTTTGAATTACGAAACGCAAAGACGTCCGACCTCTGCAATGGTAAAACATCGGCAGTGGCCATAAATAAAGGAATTACAACATCAGAGATCGGACGTCTCGTTACCACATCAGAGGTCGGACGTCTCGTTGGCGTTTCGTAATTCACAGTATTGTATCTTTGAGCAATCATACGATATTATGCTAAATATGCAATCGCGCCGTGTACTCAATGAAAAATTTTTTTGTCGTGATACGCGCGTGGTGGCGCGGGAACTTTTGGGCAAATTTTTAGTGCGTCGTGTCGGCAAAAAAGAGAAAGCGCTCATGATTACCGAAACCGAAGCGTATGACGGACCGGACGACAAAGCAAGCCACGCGCATCGGGGCAAGACAGCGCGCAACGCGGTGATGTTTGGCAAAGCCGGACGCTTTTATGTGTATTTGGTATACGGCGTGCATCAGATGTTGAATATCGTTACAGATAAAAACGGCTACCCTGCGGCCGTGCTTATCCGTAGCGCGGGTGAGTACGACGGTCCCGGGAAACTTTCAAAAATTCTGCGTATTAATCGGCAGTTGAATGAAAAAAAAGCAATGCGGACAAGCGGGCTTTGGATTGAGGACCGCGGCATGATTATTCCAAAAAAAGAAATAAAAAAAACACCACGTATAGGCGTGGCGTATGCGGGCGAGTGGGCAAAGAAGCCGTATCGGTTTGTGTATCGTGGGGTGTAAAAAAGAGGATTGCCAATACTTATTGGCAATCCTCACGGGTCTGGAAGCAGTTCGTCGTGTCGTAGACTAGACATCTCTTCCGCCTCTTTTATCTGTTGCGCGAGCTTTTTTTCCGCGGCAGAAATGCACCAGTAGATGCTGTGATGAGAATGAGCGCGCGCTCTTGTTTGTGCCGCCGCTCCGCGTCTTCCTAATTCTCTGCAAACTGCCAGAAAATAAGCAGTATTGAGATATTCTGTTACTGTTTTGAGCACTTGTGATACCGCTTCCGGTACAGGCAATCCGTTTTTTTTCATGATGACAGAAGCGGCGTCTGCAAGTTTTTTCACCACTGCCTTTTTTATTTTTGGATTCCGTGATTTCACGGCGCCCTCCTTTTTTATATTGCGTGATTATCTAGGATAATCATAACTTATATATTTATTTTGTCAAATAAAATAAAGGTTCCTCGGTGCAAAGCCCCGAGGTATTTCGGGGACTCGCTTTGCTCGTACAATATCGCTAGCCTAGCTACGAGGTATTAACCTGTGTTTCGTCTTCGCTCGGACGAAATGAGAATTGTGATTCTCATTTCGCTCCTCGCTAGACGAAATAAAAGTTACGATGTATATTCCATTAATTAAAATGCGCGTTTGTTCAAAAAAGTTGCACGATGATATTTAGAGACGAATTAAAAGAGAGAATCAACAACTTCTTTTACAGCACTGCCGTCCGCTTTGCCTTGCGTTTCTTTCATAATGGCACCCATGAGGATACCTTTTTTTGAAGGGTCGGTAATGCCAAGCGACACTTTTTTTGCTTCGGCGATTTTTTTAATTTCATCTCGGCTCATCATTTGTGGAAGGTATGTCTCAATGATATGCAATTCTATTTCTTCCGCTTTTGCCAGGTCTTCGCGATTTCCATTTCTAAATTGCTCAATAGAATCTTTTCGCTGTTTGGCTTGTCGTTTGATGACCGCAAGCACGTCGGCATCGGAGATAGCTTCTTGAGGCGGTTTGCCTTTCGCGACAAGCTCATTGGTAAATGCCGCAAGCAAGCCGCGAAGCGTGTCTCGTTTCGCGCTGTCTTTGGCAAGCATGGCCTGTTTCATCTCTTCTTTTATTTGCGTTTGAAGCATATTGATTATTATAGCACACGATGCAGATGTATTTGTGTAGATTCAAATCAAGAATATATTGTAACACCTGTTTCCGTAAAGAATACTTCAACCAGTATTAGTCCGCCAAATATGTTGGACATCCGATGTCCAACAAGACTATTCCAGTATACTGGAATACAATCTGACCTATATCATGCTTCAGAATAAACAAAGGGCTACTATTTGTACAAAGTGTACAAAAAGTAGCCCTTTGCAAGACCCCTCATAAGACATTTGATGCGATTTGCCTTTTTATTTTTTCGTAGTATAATTCTAGCAGGGTTTTGTGTCGGGTAGTTGCCCTCTTACCACTTTTGTTGCTAAATGTTACGTTATTTCTAAATATTTGCATCAAAACAAACATAAACACAAAAAGATTTGACAATAAAAGTGGTAAGGGGGAGGAAAGTCCGAACACGGGCGCGTTGGAAGACGCGCGAGCAGGGTAGCAGGTAACGCCTGTCGCACTCTAGAAACTGGATACTGGATACTAGATGCTGGAACATATGTTCCAGTCTCCAGCTTCCAGTCTCCAGTTTCTAGAGTCAGAGGTGCGAGCAGAGACGCTTTGATTTGAAAGGGTCAAAGCTCCGACAGTAACGTCGGAGAGTCCCGATGGCAACATCGGGGGTGAAACGGCTAAATCCTTACCTCCGTGCAAGGCCGTACTCTGGATTGTCAGAAGCTGGAAACCGGATACTGGAATATTTCCAGTTTCCAGTTTCTAGTTTCTAGTTTCCAGCTTCTGGCGTCTAGTTTGTGCCGCTCGAGGCGTTTGGCGACAAACGTCCCAGATAAATAACTATCGTCCAGCACCTATTTTGTACACGAACGGTGATATGCAGAGAAAAAAATGCATATTAACATTGTTTATTTGTGAGTTTGTGTACAAAATAGGTGCTGGATACAGAATTCGGCTTATAGACATAAAACCATGGATTATGAAAATCCGCGGCCGGGTATACCTGCCGCGGATTTTCGCGTCATTTTTTGCATCTTGTCCACATTATACGGATATTGAATAAAAAGAATAATTTCTTTATACTAATGATACCTTGCATCTTGGCAAAGCCCGGAAAAACATTTATTTTTATGGATATTAAAATTCCAATTTCAAAATCCGAATCATATAGCGGCGTTGGCGTTTCTCAACAAAAAAATACTTTTACGTCCAGTGTTGAAACCGCACCCAAAGAAGATATACTTGACACCCTTGCGTTCTGGATACTTCTTGGTTTGGTTTTTTTGTTGCCGACCTTTTTTCTACCTATCGGCAATCTCTCTATTTTCTTGAGCAAAAATGTGGTCCTTTCAGCGGCTGTATGTGTCGTTGCATTATTGTGGCTCATCGCTCGTCTGAAAAAAGGCGAGATGGTCATTCCAAAAACTTCTCTTTTGATTACAGGAGCATTGCTCCCGGTTGTTTTTTTGATTGCAAGTTTGCTGTCTCCTTCGCCGCGCGTTTCTTTAATCGGAATCGGTTCTGAAATCGGCACTTTTTTTTCAATCACGATTCTCTTTTTGCTAATGTTTTTTTCATCCATCTTTTTCCAGTCAAAAAAACGCGTTTTCTGGCTCTATACGGCTCTCGCGGCGTCTGCTTTGGTAGTCGCTTTATTTCAAATGGCGCGTCTTTTTGGTGCTCAACACATATTATCGTTTGGTTTTTTTTCAACCCAAACGTCAAATCTTCTTGGCAGATGGAATGAGCTCGGCGTGTTTTTCGGAATGACCGCCTTGTGGTCGCTTATTTCCCTCGCTTTATTTTCATCGCATAAACTTGTGCGGGGTTTTCTATATTTTTTGCTCGCCGTCTCTCTCTTTTTTGTGCTCATAGTTAATTTTACGCTGGTGTGGATAGTGCTTGGTCTTTTTGCTCTCATATCATTAGTATACGCATTCTCACTAAATAAAAATACAGAATCTGTTGATACGACGAATAGGACGCGTGTCATGCCAATAGCATCACTGGCGCTTTTGGTGCTTGCTATCTTTGCCATTTTCGGCTCGTCTGTTATCGGGAACGCGGTATCTTCTACGCTTCGGATTGAACATTTTGAAGCGCGTCCGACTTTTGCGACAACCTACACTCTGTTCAAAGACACTATCGCCGCGCATCCTTTTTTTGGTGTCGGACCAAACCGGTTCACCAATCAATGGCTTTTGCTCAAACCTGACGCGGTGAACACGTCTCCGTTTTGGAATGTTGATTTTGCTTTTGGCATCAGTGTCATTGCAACGTTTGCAATTACGGCAGGCATTGTCGGTCTTTTGGTTTGGATTATATTTTTGACACAAGTGCTCTATGTCGGTTTTCGGAAATCGTTTGCCTTTTCATCAGACCGATTTTCGCATTATTTAGCCGTTTCTTCTTTCCTCGTTTCTGTGTATCTTTGGATTTTTATGCTGGTGTATGTGCCAAGCAACGCGCTGGTCGGACTCGCTTTTCTTATGACGGGAGCATGGATTGGGCTACTCGTCTCGCTTGGCGGATATAAACAAATTCGTTTTTCTTTTTCAAAAAATCCCCAGCGGAGTTTTGTTTCCGTGCTGATTATTCTGGTGCTCGGTATTGGATGTATTGCCGGCATATATATGATATGGCAAAAAATGGACGCGGCCATATCGTTTGAAAAAAGCTCTGCCTTGTTTGCGGCTGGGGATATTTCAAACGCATCAATAGCAATGGAACGCGCGGCGCGTTTGGGTGGGAATGCTCTTTATTACCGCTCATTGGCCGATATTCACATTGCCGCGCTTAGCGGAATAAAAGAGAAGGTCAATCTTTCAATAGATGAAGCGCGGTCTCAATTTCAGACGGTTCTCGGGGCGGCTATTGAGAATGCGCGGCAGGCAATCGGCTATGATGCCACCGATTATCTCAATCTTATGTCGCTTGCGCGCGTGTACGAATCGGTCGTGCCGCTCGGTATTTCCGGAGCGTATGAGAATGCGAAACGCGCCTATGAAGAAGCATTGCTCTATAATCCCAAAAATCCCGTGCTCCCGCTTTCTCTTGCACGTCTCGCGCTATTGCAAGGAAATCACGATGAGGCGCGGGTTCAGATTTCGCGAGCTCTCACGTTGAAAAATAACTATACCGATGCCATCTTTTTATTGTCTCGGATTGAGGCGGACGAAGGGAAGATTGCCGATGCTATCGCTTCCGCGGAAATCGCGTCGTTAATCTCGCCTAACGATACCGGTCTCTTTTTTCATCTTGGATTATTGCGGTACACAAACAAAGATTATGGCGGAGCCATTTCGGCTTTTGAACGCGCTGTGCTGTTGCAGTCAAATTACGCAAACGCCAAGTATTTTCTTGGGTTGAGCTACCAACAAATGGGAGAAACTGCCAACTCTATAATTCAGTTTGAAGATATCGCACGGCTTAACCCAGACAACAGCGATGTCAAAAAAATTCTTGCCAATCTTAAGGCTGGAAAATCTCCTTTTGGCAGTGGGCAAGCGTCTTCACCGGAAAAAAGCAAAACCCCGCCGATCAGAGAGTAGAGGTTTTGGAGAATGTGTGTTTCTACTCGCGTTGCATTATTGAATAGACATCCAAATGGTCAAAAGAATTTTTAGCGTTTTTCATAAAGAATGGAGCGGCCTTCACGAGGCCGCTTATCTTCTTGGGCTTTTTGCCTTTTTGTCGCAAGTGCTTGCGCTGTTTCGCGACCGATTGCTCGCGGGGCTATTTGGCGCGGGAGCCGACCTTGATATCTACTACACCGCTTTTCGTATTCCCGATTTTTTGTATATTGCAGTTGCTTCGCTTGTGTCGGTGACGGTTTTGGTGCCGTTTTTTATCAAACATCTTGAGACGGAGAATACGGACTCCGCGCGGAAATTTATCAATGATGTGTTTACCATGTTTTTTCTCGCGCTCGTCGCGGTGAGTGTCGCAACATTTCTTTTGATGCCATGGATAGTGAAAGTGATTGCCCCGGGATTTCTTTCATCTCAACATGAAACATTGATTTTCCTTTCGCGCGTACTGCTTCTCTCACCGTTTTTACTCGGTCTTTCAAACTTGTTTGGGTCAATTACGCAATCATACCGCCAATTTTTTGTCTATGCTTTAAGTCCTGTGCTGTATAATGTCGGGATTATCGCTGGGATTGTTTTTTTGGCGCCGAAGTACGGCGTTGCCGGCGTGGTATACGGGGTTCTTTTGGGGGCTCTTCTTCACTTGCTGGTGCAAATTCCAGCAGTGGCAAAAAAAGGACTGCTCCCATCGTTCTCATTCAGCGTCAATATGCTGGAAATGAAAGAAGTCGCGCTATTATCTTTACCAAGGACGTTTGTGCTTTCAACACAACAACTCGTCATGGTTGTTTTTTTGGCGCTCGCGTCGCTTTTGGGAGAGGGGGCTATTTCAGTCCTTAAATTTTCGTTTAACCTCCAATCAGTGCCGCTTTCAATTATCGGGGTGAGTTACTCCGTGGCGGCATTTCCGACGCTTGCGGCGCTTTTTTCCAACGGAGAAAAAGAAGCGTTCGCGAAACAAATCATGGTGGCGGCAAAGCATATTATTTTTTGGTCATTCCCGATGCTCGTGCTCTTTATCGTGCTTCGCGCGCAAATCGTGAGAAGTATTCTTGGAACAGGCGCGTTCGGCTGGACCGAGACGCGGCTCACTGCCGCGGCGCTCGCGTTGTTTGCCGTTTCCATTGTCGCGCAGAGTCTCGTGTTTCTTTTTGTTCGCGGATATTACGCGTCAAACTATACAAAAAAACCGGTCATTATCAACAGCATTGCCGCGATTATTACAATCGCTCTGGCATTTATCTTGCTTAATTTTTTTGCCGCAAATAATACGTTTCGTTTTTTTGTTGAAGATTTATTTCGTGTTTCAGATGTAGCGCACACGTCAGTGCTTATGCTCCCGCTTGCCTTTTCTATCGGCTCGCTTGCAAACGCGCTGTTGTTTTGGATAGTGTTCAAAAAAGATTTTCCCGCGTTTTCAATGTCTATCGCGAGCTCCATGTATCATAGTTTTGCCGGTTCAATCGTGATGGGCTTTGTGGCGCACCAGATGCTTGATGTGCTTGATAACATTTTTGATATCACTACTTTTTGGGGCATATTTTCACAAGGGTTTTTTGCCGGTGTCGTCGGTCTTATTGCCGGCATATGTCTCTTGTATCTTCTTGAAAACAAAGAAATCAGAGAAATTTGGGATTCTTTCCACCACAAATTTTGGAAAGCGAAAGCGGTTGCGCCGGAACAGGCGGAGCTTTAGTATTGGAACGGTATGCAAAACACTATCCGAAATTTTACAATCATCGCGCATATTGACCACGGCAAATCAACGCTTGCCGACCGCATGCTTGAGGTGACAAAAACGATTGAAAAGCGAAAAATGAAAGCGCAGGTCTTGGACAGCATGGAATTGGAGCGCGAGCGTGGAATTACGATTAAAATGCAGCCTGTTAAAATGCGCTGGCGCGCTTCTCTTGGTTCTGGACCGGAATATACACTGAATCTTATTGATACCCCAGGGCATATTGATTTTTCGTATGAAGTGTCGCGCGCGCTCCGCGCTGTGGAAGGGGCGCTACTTTTGGTTGACGCGACGCAGGGAATCCAGGCGCAAACTATCACCGTGCTTGAAATGGCGCGCGCGGCGGGGCTCTCCATTATTCCGGCAGTCACGAAGATAGACATGCCAAATGCCCGCACGGAAGAAGTGAAACAAAATGTCGCGGCGCTTCTTGAGATAGATCCGAACACAATTCTTGAAGTGTCGGGGAAAACTGGGCAAGGTGTGTCAGAGCTTTTGTCTGAGATGGTTTCGCGCGTACCGCCGCCGCGCTCCTCTTTTCAGGAAGAGGCTCTTCGCGGAAGCGGGCGCGCGCTCATTTTTGATTTTGAATATTCCACGCACCGAGGAGTGATTTTATACGTTCGGGTAACCGATGGAGAATTTAAGAAAGGGGATTCGCTTATGTTTATCGCCGCAAAAAAAACATTTCAAGCGATTGAAGTTGGTGTTTTTACTCCCGAAAAAGAAACGGCTGGCGCGCTATCGTCCGGAAATATCGGATATATTGTCACGGGTATTAAACAACCCAATATCGCATCGGTGGGTGATACGGTTACCTACGCCAGGAATCCGCTTCCGCCCATTGCGGGCTACACCGTGCCAGTACCGGTCGTGTGGGCTTCGGTCTATCCCGAAAGCCAAGATGATTTTACTTCGCTCAAAGGAGCGCTTGAACGGCTGAAACTTTCTGATTCCTCGCTTTCGTTTGAAGAAGAATCATCGGGCACGCTTGGACGCGGTTTCCGCCTCGGTCTTTTGGGGATGCTTCATTTGGAAATTATCACAGAGCGTTTGCGGCGAGAATTTCAATTGGAGCTCGTCGTAACATCTCCGACCATTACGTATAAAATAATTTTTGCAAAAGAAAAAGAATCAATGGTCTATTCGCCTTCGCTTTTTCCAGATGACGGCGCGTATGAAGAAGCGTTTGAACCGTGGGTGCGCGCGCGAATCATCACGCCGTCTGAATACGTGAGCGCGATGATGCCGATACTGCATGACCACGAAGCGACGCTTGAAACATCGGAAAGTTTTTTGGGAGATCGGGTTTCTTTTGAAATCAAGATGCCGCTCCGCGAGCTTATGCGTAATTTTTTTGACGAAATTAAAAGTGCTTCTTCCGGATTTGCGTCTCTTTCATACACTATTGAAGAATTACGCAAAGCAGATGTCGCGCGGCTTGATATATTGGTTGCCGATGAGGTAGTGTCTGCTTTTTCTCAAGTGGTTGCGCACAGACGAGTGGAAGAGGAAGCAAGGAAAAGCGTTGAAAAACTGCACGCTATTCTTCCGCGCCAGCTTTTCGTGGTGAAGATTCAGGCGCGCGCTTTGGGCAGAATCATTGCTTCTGAAACTCTGTCGGCCATGCGGAAAGATGTGACCGGCTATCTATATGGCGGCGATATTACCCGCAAAATGAAATTGCTTGAAAAGCAAAAACGTGGGAAGAAAAAAATGAAATCGCGCGGAAAAGTGAATATACCGCACGATGTGTTTTTGAAAATGTTAAAACGTTAACGGCTGGCAATGCTAAAAAAAGATAGGCATGTACAAGAAAATCATTCCGAAAATGACGATAACTCCGACAACAATCCATACCGCGTGCATTATTTTTTTGTATTTTTTATGAAACATATATTGAGAAATTTTTTTTGAGCTTGAGCTTGTGTATCAGTGTGCTATACTATAGCACACTATTACAATAATTTTCCACTCGTCATACTCGCATGGCAATAAACGATTTTAGAAAAAAAAGACAGTTAAAAAGAATGTTTTACTCAACCGGAGCGATTGTCGTTCTTGGGATTATCGTGTTTTTTCTTGGGCATGCAACATGGGATGTATACCAAAAAGCAAAAGTAACCGATGAGAAACGCCAAGAAGTATTGAGTGAGCTCACGCGTCTACAAAAGCAACGCACTTCTTTGGAAGACGCGCTGGAGCGTCTGCAAACCGACCGAGGCATAGAAGAAGAAGTGCGGACGAAATTTAATGTTGCCAAAGAAGGAGAAAAAGTCATAACAATTGTTTCGCCGCAAAAAGAGGATGGGAGTGATACCCCGCAAGCGACCTCATGGTGGAAGCGCATTTTTGGCATTGAATAATAGATATTTTTGCTGGCGGGAATAAAAATACGCGGGTATAGTTTAGTGGCAGAATGGTTGCTTCCCAAGCAACAGATCGGAGTTCGATTCTCCGTACCCGCACAGAATTTCATTTTGGATGCTCATTTGGCGTCTAGACTGTTGCCTGATCATAATTTCCGCGGGTTCTAACATTGTTGTTTTCTCCGAAATTGAGAAAAGCACTGGAATGCGCCAAGAAAAAGTTGAGAAGCCTTTTCAAAACCAGACAAATTTATTACCATGACCGTATATGGAATTATTTAACGATTTAATTGCAAAAATTTTTTTTCAGCAACTCTTTTCGTCATCTGTCAAAATACTCGTTATTCTTATCGTGGCATTTTTGCTACGAACATTCAGTAGAATTTTTATAGAAAAATTAATAAGAAAGATTATTGTTTCCAAACATTTTTTGACAAAAGAGGCTGAAAAGAAACGAGAAGACACTCTGGCGAGGATTATCAATGGCTCTATCAGCATAATTGTTTTGCTGATTGCTGGCTTGATGATATTGTCGGAGCTTGGCATTGCTATCGGACCGCTTTTGACTGCCGCTGGAATTGCTGGTCTTGCCTTCGGTTTTGGGGGACAATATCTTATTCGCGATGTGATTTCTGGCCTTTTTATCATTTTGGAAAATCAGTACCGTGTTGGAGATGTCGTTTGTTTTGACGGTACTTGTGGATTGGTTGAAGATGTCAGCTTGCGGATGACTTCATTGAGAGACCTTGATGGTACAGTACACCATGTTCCACACGGTGAGATTAAAAAAGTTTCTAACCTTTCTAAATATTAC
>JACOYO010000009.1 GCA_016181845.1 Parcubacteria group bacterium
ACGCATCGATAAATACGCCTTCTTTTTTCTGGACATGCTTGAAGATGTCCTTTATGAGTTTTCTTTTGCCTCCGAAATAGTTCGGCAGGGCTTCAAATTTAGTCCACATGGTTAGAATGGGATATCTTCTGGTGCCGGGCTCTGATCTGCCTGGGCCTGCTGTTTCGCCCTTTCTGACAGCACGATGTTATAATCGGGCTGGTTTTCTTTTTCCTTTTTATCGTTTTTGAACACTGCGATTTGAACATCGCCGTTCAGGGTTTCGATAAGCCCCGACATAAACTTTTTTCCTTCTTGGGTCTCTCGGACCCACAATGCTCCAATTTTTCTTGACATAATTTTATTATCTTAATGCTCGTTCTTGCCGAGCGACTTCCTCGGCAATTTGATTTATTTGCTCATAGCTGAAGGGTTGGAATTTCTTTGACAACTCTTTGGCGTAATCGATTCTCGGCCAATGCCTATCGTAACTGGAATTGATCTCTTTCCAGAAATCGTTGCGATTCATATCGCCTCGCAGTATCTCAAGCGATTTCTTGGCCAGCATGGCGCCAATGGTGGCTTGCATGTGCCGGTTTCGTTCCAAATGCCAGATGGCTAACTGCTCGAGCTGGCTTTCAGATACGGCTTTCAGGGCAAGTTTCGTTAGTCGGCCGTCTTTGCCTTTGGTAATCACCGGTTTTTCTTTTCGGATTCGCTTGCAGGCTTCGCAGAAGAAATCAATAAATCGCTTGATATCTGGATTTCGCGGAGATGGTTCATCGAATTTCGATGGTTCACCGTTAGCGTTTGCGGATGGTTCATTATTTTTTAATGGTTCACCCGCGCGCTTGTCGCGATGTAATGTAATTAATTTCTTTCTTTCTTCTGGATTATTACTCGTGTCCCTTCGCTGTCCTTTTCGTGTCCCGCCCGCCTCCTCGAGAGGCTGATATTTGCCGTAATTTACGATAAAAATCTTGAGTAATGAGCTGTCCCGTTTTTCGACCATTTTTAATTCAACGAGTTGGCTCAAAAATCTATTGACCTTATTCTTTGACCAGCCCCATTCTTTGGCGAGGATTCGGAGCGATGTCACCAGCTCTCCTCTGGCCAGCCGGATCGTATTTCCCATAAACCACACCTCATCATCCTCGTAGGCCGCGCGGATAAGGAGATCGACCCATGCCAATACTCGTGGAAATGGCTTGTCGGCCTCCCAGAGGGGATTGGTTTTTATCTTTCGCCAAATTCTGATCCAGCCTGGTTTCATATCAGTATTGTTCGTAATCTTCTTTATGCGCTCGATCTATTTCGGCCTTTGGGGGATGGTTCTCGTAGAAATCAGCGAGGGCATTCCTTAGGGTTTCTGGGCTTCGTTTCGTTTTCAAAAGGCGCAAAACCTCTGCCGCGTCCTCAACGGTCAAATCAAAGTGACCGTTGCCGGCAAGCCACATTTTGCATTCGTATAAAATTTTGGCTTTCTCTAAATCAGTCATGTTCAGTGGATAAACATTCAATGTGAAATCTCCTGTGGCTTTTGCCGCCATCAAAATATTTCTGGCCAAAGGTAATATCCTTACCGCACGCCTTACATCGATGCAGTGTTTGGCAGATTCTTATTTTTATTCGATACTGTTTTTGTTTCTTTTTCTGCATATCAAAACAATGATTTCTGCGGACTTTCCCGAACCTCAAAAATATCGAGCGGAAATATAGCAACCATCGACCCTTTCGGAGAAGTCCAATAGGACTTCTTGGTCACCGCAAACTTTCTTAATATCTCTTTGGTTTTGTGATAAATCTTTCCCGGCTCGGATTTTAGTTCCAACTCAAAAGAGCCATCTCCTTTGAGAGCGTCGGATTTGATTCCGACCGCGAGCGATTCTTTGTCTTTTTCGAATTGCCCGGGTCTGGTTATGAATGGTTCTTTTACTCGATACATATTCCTCGTTTCGCTAAATAATTTTTGAACCTTTCGGTAATTTCGATGACTTGAAAATAATCGAGCTCCCGTCTCGATTCGGTTATGTAGCCCCACTCCATGAGCTTGTCTCGCATTCGCTGGTGAGCGGTCTTGATATCGGTCTCGAAAGTTCTCGCAATTTCAGGAAGCAAAACACCGCACAAGTATCTCCACTGCGCGGAATTGGGCGGAATAAAATATTCAGTTGTGATTTCTTTGGTTTTCATGGCGGTTAGTTGGAACTCAGCCGCTCATCCCGGGGCCCTCACGCAACTGCGATGAAGGCCCCGGGTCAGTTGCCGGGGATCAACTGATCCCGTATCTGCA
>JACOYO010000001.1 GCA_016181845.1 Parcubacteria group bacterium
GCTTTCGCACCTGCTCGGCATGTACGCCTCGCAGTCAAGCCAGCTTGTGCCATTACACTATCGGCACGGTTTCCATTCGCGCCTAGCTGACCTTAATAGGCTCCTCCGTTACTCTTTAGGAGGAAAGCGCCCCACTTAAACTACCCACCAGATACTGTCTCCATCCGCTTTGAGCGGACAGGTTAGAATATGCCCTTGTACAGAGTGGTATTGCACTGACGACTCCACGGCACCCAAGAGCGCCGCTTCAAAGTCTCCCACCTATTCTACGCAGTAAAAAAACATACTCAATATCAAGTTATAGTAAAGCTTCCGGGGTCTTTTCGTCTAACTGCAGGTAACCGGCATCTTCACCGGTATTGTATTTTCACCGAGCTGTCTCCCGAGACAGTCCCCCAGTCGTTGCGCCATTCGTGCACGTCGGAACTTACCCGACAAGGAATTTCGCTACCTTAGGACCGTTATAGTTACGGCCGACATTCACCAGGGCTTATATCAATCAGCATCCCGACAGCGCTTGCGCGCGTCGGGACACGGTCGATATTTGACCTTCTGGCATTGGTCAGGCGTCACCCCCTATACATCCTCTTGCGAGTTAGCAGGGAGCTGTGTTTTTGATAAACAGTCGCCAGGGGTACTTTCGCTGCGCCCCGACAGCGCTTGCGCGCGTCGGGGAAGCCTTATCCCGAAGTTACGGCTGCTTTTTTGCCGAGTTCCTTGGGAGACACTCACTCGTTCGCCTTGGTCTTCTCGACCTGATCACCTGTGTTGGTTTGCGGTACGGTTTCCCTCTATTTATGCTTAGAGAGTTTTCTTGGAAGCTTGCTTTGCCGGATTCTTCGGGTAAACCCGAATTCTTCGCGCCACTTGGTTTTCTGTCCGAAGACAGCGGCTTCCGGATTTTCCTGGAAGCCAACCTCATGACGAAAACGCAAATCCAATAATGCGCCCGACATACTAAACTCCGTCATCTCATCGCAATAGAGAGAAGTCACGGAATATTAACCGTGTGTCCATCGCGTCCGAGTTTCCTCATTCGCTTAGGACCGACTAACCCTTCGCTGATTGACATTGCGAAGGAAACCTTGATCTTTCGGCGTGCGGGGATTTTACCCGCATTGCGGTTACTTGTGCCAACATTCTTACTTCTTGCCGCTCCAGCATGGGTCACCCCTTTGCCTTCAGTGCAGACAAGAATACTCTCCTACCACTCTAGAAACTGGAAACCAGAAGCTAGAATCTGGAACGTACGTTCCAGTATCTAGTATCCAGTGTCCAGTTTCTAGAATCCTCACCTTCGGTACAACACTTAGCCCCGATTATCTTCGGCGCAAGATCTCTTGATGAGTGAGCTGTTACGCTTTCTTTAAAGGATGGCTGCTTCTAAGCCAACCTCCTCATTGTCAGAGAAATTTCACCTCCTTAAGTGCACTTAGTGTTGATTTAGGGACCTTAGATAGAGATCTGGGCTGTTTCCCTTTTGACCAATGGAGCTTCGCCCCCATAGTCTAACTGCCTATAACATCACGCGTGGTATTCGGAGTTTGGTAGGACTGACGAGATTTCTCCCTATTCAGTCCTTCCAGTGCTCTACCCCCACGCGCTTTTATAGACGCTAACCCAAAAGCTATTTCGGAGAGAACCAGCTATTACCAGGTTCGATTAGCTTTTCACTCCTTACCACAGGTCGTCCGATGGCGTTACACGACCAACCGGTTCGGGCCTCCATAACTGTTTCCAATTACTTCACCCTGCCCATGGCAAGCTCACCTGGCTTCGGGTCTTTAGCATACAACTTTACCGCGCGCAGCGCGGAATTTCTAATTATTCTAATTTCTAATTTCTAAAAAAATTCCAAATCTTAAATTCCAAATCCAAAAAATTAATTTTGAAATTGGTCATTGGATGTAATTAGGAATTAGACATTCTGTGCTGCGCACAGTAGGCGCGCTATTCACACTCGCTTTCGCTGTGCCTCCATCCGATAAGGACTTAGGCGAGCTATATGCTAAAACTCGTTGGCTCATTCTTCAATAGGCACGCCATACTGGATAGCTAGAAGCCGGAAACTAGAAACCGGAAACTGGAAAAATCATTCCAGCAATCTAGCGTCTAGCGTCTAGCTATCCAGATTGACTCCTTGTAAATATGTGGTTTCAGGTCTATTTCACTCCCCTCTCCGGGGTTCTTTTCACCTTTCCCTCACGGTACTAGTTCACTATCGATCTCCAAAAGTATTTAGCCTTGGCAGTTAGTTCTGCCGGATTCCCACAGGCTTTTCATGTCCTGAAGTACTCAAGAACAGTGACAAAAGAGAAAATATGTTTTCGCTTACAGGGCTATTACCTTCTGTTGCTTTGCTTTCCAGCAAATTCAGCTAACATATTTTTTTGTAACTCTTTTCGTAATAAAACGACGTCACAGTCTTACAACCCCCGCGCATCACGCTACGCGCGATGCTCTAGCTTATTAGCTTCTTAGATTTTTAGCTTTTTAGAAACACGTTTTTCCTAACAAGCTAAAAAGCTAAAACCTAACAAGCTGACATCACATGCAATGTGATGCGCAGGTTTGGGCTTATCCCGTTTCGCTCGCCGCTACTAAGGGAATCGCAAGCCTTGCCTTTTATCTGGGGCGAGAATTTTTTTCTCCCCTATCGCCCGCCTCGCTTACGCTTGGCATTGGCGATTTTTTGTCTTTGACAAAAACCGGATAAAAAGCAAAGCAGTTTGCTTTTTATTCCTCCGCTTACTGAGATGTTTCACTTCAGCGGGTAAGCATCCCGACGCAAGGTCGAGACGATTGAGGTTTGCTCAATCAGGTTTCCCCATTCGGAAATCTTCGGGTCAAAGGTTGCTAGGCACCTCACCGAAGCTTATCGCAGCCAAGCTACGTCCTTCATCGCCTTTTGGAGTCAAGGCATCCACCACATACTCTTAACCGCTTCCTATTAGGAAATATAGAAACCACTCTGGAAACTGGAAACCAGAAGCTAGAATCTGGAACGTACGTTCCAGTATCTAGTATCCAGTGTCCAGTTTCCAGATGCTATACCTCCATGTACATTTTTAATTCAAAAATGTGAAAACTTTGGTTACCTTTATTCTTTACCCCGACGTTAGGTCGGGGTTTACTTTACTTTTTTAATTTTCAAACAGCGCTCCGTGCTAGCTTTGGCAAATAAAAAACCGCTTGTGGGCGGCGAGGACATTAGAAAACCGTAAAAGGATTTAGCCCCTCCGCTTGTATTTGGTTTGTATTGTCATATTCATACTGTAGAAAGAAGTATATACAACCCATAAAAGAAGTCAACCCCGACATACTGTCGGGGTTGACTGTTCTTGTGGATAACGTGGTGAGAAGGTATTATTTGCCTGAAATTTCACTGCGAAGCCGTTCAATATATTTCGCCGCCGCGTCTTTTCCTCCCAAGCCAAACGATAAACCAACGGCAAGCGAGAGTGCCACTACCACACCGGTAAATAGCGTTTGCGCAAACACACCGGCAATTCCAAGTTGGCTAATCGCCGCAAGAATGGCAAAAATCCAAATTGCCCAACGGCTAACCCCTCCAAGAAAATGCGCGGTTGAAATGCCTGCCGCTTTTGCAGAGCCGGTCACCACCCGCTCGATAAATTGAGCGATAAGCGCCGCCGTGAGTAATATCAATGCCGCGACAAACACGTTTGGCAAGTAAAGCAGTACAACGTCTTTCAAGAAAATCGTTACTTGCGCGAGACCAAGAACGTCAAAAGATGCCAACAAGAAAACGATAATGACAAACCATTTGACCAGCTCGCCGACAAAATATCCTGAATTCAGATTGAACCCGGCACGATTCACCAATTCTTCAAAACCGGCGCTTGCCAGCGCTGTATCAACTTTAATCGCTTTTATAATCTGTGCAACGACCCGCCCCAAAACTGCCGCAACCACCCAACCGATGATAAAGATGATAAGCGCAACAACCAGATTTGGCACAAATCCGACAACCCCCAGCCATAGATTTTGGAATGATTGAGTTAAAAGGTCACTCCATGTTTGTAATATCATACGTTTTAAAAAATTAAATTAATATTAACTATTTTATATGGTAACCATTATGCCCGCCGTGCGGACGCTTTTATATGTTATAGCTTCGACCACTAGTAACATAGATTACTCTCATTATACTACGAAAAAGAGATTTTTTGATGGTTTCTGTGGATAACCTAATTGCCAGAAAGACCTTCCGGAAAAAGCGCGTTGTGTTAAAAACTTAAAAAATGCCCAGTTTATCAACGATTTTTTCGTGCGGATAGTCAAAAATGTCGCGCACAAACTTATCATAAATGCCGAAACGATATAAAAATTCCTTTGTATCTATGACTGCGTACGATAGCTCTTTGCCGATTTCCGCCTCAATGACGCGCATAACGTGTTCAATGACCCGCTTGCGCAATGCATCGCCTACAATAAGCATATCAACACGGCTGTCCATTTCTTGAATGAACACGCCGGACAAAACCACCAGTTTCAGCCTGCCGCAGTGCGCAAACCGATGCATTATTTCTTCTTTTTTGAGAGGGTCAACGTGAATCAGAAGATTTTGAAGCGGAACGAGAAGCCGGAATGTTTCATTGAGCACATATCCCGAAACCTTTTTTCTTGAAACTTTTTTGCCGGAAGCGGCGGGACGCGATTTTATAAACACCTTTTTTTTGATAAAACCGACCGCCTGCAAAAGGGAGGATTCCCGACGCACCTGTTCCGGAGTCACTTTGCTTCTGGCGGCAATATCTTTATTTTCAAACGCCATATCCGGATTAAAGAGAAACAGCCGCATAATTTTGATGCGTCCGGTACTGCCGAAAAGTTTGGAGAGAATATCCATGATGTGTACCATACACCACTGGCGTACGCTGATGCAATATTGAAAAATAGCTGAAATATGGCGAGATTTTAAGAAACGAAAAATGAAAAGCGAAAAACGCAAAACAAACGGTTGTTTTGCGTTTTTCGTTTTAAGTTTTACAATTTGCGTTTGGTAGTTATTTCAGCGTCACCTTTCCGCCTGCCGTTTCAATCGCTTTTTTGAGCGCTTCGGCATCTTCCTTCTTCATACCCTCTTTCAGCATTGACGGTACTCCGTCTACCAAGTCTTTCGCCTCTTTCAATCCGAGCGCCAAGGCTTCTTTCACAGCCTTAATCACCTGGATTTTCTGCGCGCCGGCATCGGTCAATTCAACGTTAAATATTGATTTTTCTTCCGCCGCAGGGCCAGCTCCAGCACCCGGTGCCGCAACCGCCATCGCGGCTGCCGATACACCAAATTTTTTCTCAAGCAATTTTACCAATTCGTGGAGCTCAAGCACGCTCATCGATTCGATTTTCTCAACCAAATCTTTGAATTTCGCTGGAATCACCACCGCTTCGTTTTCTGTTTTATTTTCTTCTGACATGTTTTTATTTTAAATGATTTGAGAATTACAAAACTCAAGCGAAGGCGGTTATTTTGAGGAGCCTTGCGGACCCCGACGATACTGTCGGGGGAGCAGAGCAAAAATTCCAGAGAATTTTATGCGTGCTCATCAAAATAACTGCCGAGTGAAGAGTTTTGTAATTCGTTGTTATTAATCGCTGATTATTCTTTCGATTTTGCTATTTGTCCAAGTGCCATGACAAACTGCTGAATTGGCGAGTTTATCAAATTGACCACTTGCCCGTACAGCACTTGGAGCGTCGGAATGGCGGCAATGTCTGTCATTTCTTCTTTGTTCATATATCGCTTTTCAAAAATCCCACCGATAATCTGTATAAGGTTGGGATATTTTTTTTGGAAAGCGTACACTTCACGCGCCGGAGCAATCAGGTCTTTGCCATACGCAAGCGCAAGCTCCCCTTCCATAACCGGCAAGGCCCCTTCAATCTTTGCCTCGCTCAATGCTCGTTTCGCAAGTGTCTTTTTTGATACCAAATATCCGATACCCTGCCCTTTCAAGGTTTTTCGCAGTATCGTCGTGTCAGCAACAGGCAACCCGTGAAAATTAACAAACACCACCGAATCGGCGTCTTTCACAACCTCGGACACTTCGCTCACTATTTTTTTCTTTTTTTCTTTGTTGATTGCCATAGTTTAGTTTATTAGCTTGTTAGGCTTTAGCTTTTTAGATGTTGTTAGAAAAACAAAACTAAAAAGCTAATAAGCTAAAAACCTAACAAGTTAAAATAAAAACGGCCTATTAAGCCGCTGTAATAAAAGCACTGCGTCTTTTGTTTCGTCTTCGATTTGACGAAATAACGCTTTCGCTTTATTAAGACTCTCGACCTCGATAGGACTTCTGTGCTTTTTTGGCACCGCCTATTGTCTTGGGCTTATAAGATATAAGTTAGCAATTACCGTCCAGCATGTCAACATACAATTCGGCTATGTACAATTCGGCTATGCGATAGCCGAATTTTCCGAATTACAAAAACACCCCGTCACAAGCGGAGTGTTTTTGTTTTTAAGATTTTATTGCTTTTCTGCTTTTCTATTGCGCTGTCTTCAGTTGCTCTTGAAGAAGTTTGATTTGTTCAAGCGCGGCGTTTATTTGTGTTTGAATAGCCTCTGCTTGAGCATCCGTTGCGCCTGTAGAAGCTGGAGTTGCGGGCGTCGCTGGAGAAACAGTCGGTGTGGCCGGAGTGGCTGGAGTCGCGCTAAATACTTCATTTATTTTTGCGCGTGTCTTAGGACCGACATAACCGTAGCCTGCATCTCCTTTTTTAGCAATCCCATACTTTTCCTGGAATTTTTCTATCGCTTTTTCGGTAAGCGAGCCGAATAATTCTGTTTCACTGCCAGGTGAACCAGCGCCAGCGCTTGCGATACGCGTATCGGGGTCACTATTGAGAAGCACTTGCAAGCGTTTGATGTCCGCGCTTGACTGACCTTTTGCCATTCCTCCTGAAAAGACGGGGGATACTGAAACCGCTTGCGCTGATGGTTGCGCGACAACCGCCGCCGGAGTAGTGGCTACTTGGGCAAAGACTTCAGCAATTTTTGCGCGTGTCTTGGGGCCAAGCAGACCATAGCCGGTTGTTTCTGGAGTGCCGCTTGAAACAATATCGTATTTCTTCTGGAATTTCTGCACCGCTTGAATGGTCAGATTGCCATAGTAATCTGTTTCATTACCAGGGGAACCCGCGCCCGTGCTTGAAATGCGCGTATCCGGGTCGCTGTTCAAGAGGATTTGAAGCCGTTTGATATCAGAATTACTCGCGCCTTTTTTGAATGTGCCGCTAAAGACCGGCGACACACTTACCGCAACTGCTGATGGAGACGCGACTGTGCTTGCGGGCGTAGTTACGCTGGTGCCAGGTATTACAGTATAAACTGGTGTTGGCACTCCACCGCCACCCCCTCCACCGCCACTACTTGATGAACCACTGCTACCAGAAACACCGCCACCAACAGAACAAGTCGTTGTATCGGGAGTAATGGTGATTGTAACTGCCGTATCCCAAATGTTGTTAGAGACAGTCAATTCAGACTGGCTAGTGTTACAAACGAAACTGCTTTCATATTGAGATGGAGAAACAGTAAAAGTGCGTTTATCTGCAGATGTGACTATCAACTGGGCGCCTTTTGACATAATCACACTCAAATTGCTCCCACTTACGGTAATTGAATCCAAATGCGCCGTCCCAGAGACAGTTAGATTTATCCCACCAACTGTGATGGTATTGCCTGACAAAGAAACATCAGTGATGGCGGCAAATGACACCATAGGCAATATCAGCAAAGATATAAGTATTGACCAATATTTTTTCATAATAGAATTAACTTGCACGATTACAAAGCCTCTTGTGAGATTAAGCAAAAGCAACCGGACAAATTTTAAAATTATCTAACTGCCCAGAAATTAAGCGTGCCGTAAGTTGAAGTGGCTTCTCCTATCTGATTAAATATCTGAACACCAATAGTGTCTATCGCCGTAGATGATGCGCCAATAATAACAAACTCACTGGTAGTATTCGCCGGACTCACATGCGCCGCGAGTGAACTTGTTGCCTGAACAAACACCTTGTAGCTAGTGGTAATACCGGTAGCAGAAGTACATGCAACGCCCGCGGTGCTGGTAGCGGCGATTGATTTGGTGACAATGTTACATGTGCCAAATATCATCCCTGCAAGCGTTCCATTTGTACTATCACCGCCGACAATCAAACTGGTTGAACTTGCCGTGCCGACGACTTCAAATGTTGTATTCGGCGAGAGTGTGTTAATACCGATTCGCGCGTTTGCATCATCTGTATTCGTATTAATTGTAAATGATGGTGTAATGCTGGTAGATGTTGCGATGCTCCATGAATTTACTTTGTTGTCTTGAATGGTGGTCGTGGCTGTATTCCCCATTGCCATAACCCCGGAATTAACAGTGAGCGTGTCACCGATTGCATCTCCAAAAATATCAGAGCCATAAGTAGTGATCGCGCCAGTAAATTGCGCCGTGCTTGAACCAAAAATGCCACCGGCTGAATTAATGAAGAGGACATTATCAGAAGCAAGAGAAGTGGTCTTTGCTTGAAACAAATTTGCACTCTGGCTCTCATACCCAACTAAAGTCAGAGGAATAGCTAATGTTGACGTTGCTTCAAGTGTCATCACCGAAGCTCCTTGCGGGGTTGTCGTTCCAAAAGTTATAAAATTCGTGGTAAGGTCGCTAAATTGAATACGACTGCCGCTTAACACCGCACCACCCGTACTGGTAGCAACAGTAAACCAGCTCGTCCCATCATATAGTTTTATGATTTTGTTTGTTGAATCATAAAAAATAGTACCTTCCGTTTGACCATTTGGTGAGGTGGCCATCATGCCAAGCACTAATGGCTGTGCCATGATAGTCGTTGTTCCATAAAGCGTTGACGCCCCAGTTACGACCATGGTCGTAGAAGCGTGCAAGGCGCCATTTGCGGTTGTGATTCCAGAGACAGACAATGTGCCGTCTGTGCTAATATTTGTACTAATCGTACTTGACGCAAATACTGACGCCGCGACAAATGCAAACGAGAGCACAACTGACAAAACAACCGAATATACGTTCTTGTTTGTAATAAACTTTTTCATACTATTACTATGTTTGGTTGCATCAAACAATGATGCAACCTTTTTTAACTATTAATAATTATATTAAATAACTAAACTAATTTTCGACACTTTTAATAAATAATCCTCAATTGCACAATTAACGCGCCGCTATAAGCGGTTCGTATTTTTGTCTTCTTTAAAAATACTAATCTTAATTATACGATAGAAAATTTTAAAAGAGAAAAATAAATATGTGGATAACTAAATATATTTACATCACCTCACATGTAAAAACTAAATTTTCGAAGAAATTTTCAGAAACAATAAATCCACCTTTCCACATTTTTTGAAACATATAAAAACGCGTCAAGGACATGTCCTTGACGCGTTTTTCTTGTCAAATAATTACAAAATCGCTTTAATATTCAACACTTTGTTCCCCGGTAATCAATTCGATATTTGATATAGAGCGATTGTCCTTTAGAGTTTTCATCAATTTTATTGAATCAATGGCGTCCTTTAGTCGAATGGAAAATGTGTAATTATTAATATCATTGCCGTAATTTTTTGCCCGCAAAAAGATATGGGAGGTTGTGTTTGAAGAAAGCAATGATCGTATTTCATCAGTATTCAAGTCATTGCTTGCATTAAAAGAGAGAACGAGCCCGATGTTGCTTGTCATGTTTCCGATATTATAGTGATATAGCGCAATAATAATAATCGAGATGAAAAATGTTGAAATCAATGCTATTGAATAGTGGTCAGTGCCTACAGCAATGCCTATCACAAGAGCAAAAAACACAAAAGCTATATCGCGCGTTTCTTTCAGAATAGTTCTGAAACGAATGAGCGAAAACGCGCCGAGAAGAGCGAACGCTCCGATAAGATTATTCTGAACAATCATCATCACAACAGTGCCCAATACACCAACAAGAACTAGTGTAAAAATAAATGATGGTGAGTATGATAAACCCTTGTGTGTGCGCTTGTATATATAAACAATCGCGAGTTGCAATACAAAAGAAAGGAATAAATTGAATAGAATGACCGCGGCGCTTATTTCAGTTGAGGTTAGGTTGTAGAAATTATCCATGATGTTTTGTGAATATTAATCCAGTTAATACTTGCTATCTCGCGATACTATTATGCTTGTTGAGCACATCTACTGCATGCGTATACTTTGAGAATGCTTGGCGTGAAAGCTGAAATCGTTTCACCATATCTCCAAACCACCACGGCATGGCTTTGGAAAACTTTACTTCCAAAACAACTTTGCCAGGATACATGGCGTCCATCGCTTCATTATCCATAAAAACTTCCCAAGCGCAAGTTTCCAAATTACTGTCAAGTGTAACACGAATTCCTGATAAAAAATTATCAATGAAAGCTTTTCTAGAATATCTTACAATCGCATGGGGCCTATAATTTTTCCGATGAAAAAGATATAGAAATTTTTGTATCGTCTTGTTTCCTCTGTGCTTGTTTCCAATATCAAAGGTACTGCCTGTTTGCACAAGACGCATCCAATCGTCATATGATATACTCTCTCTCATTTTATTTATATTCATATCGTGTTTTTCCTTTATCTCAAGCCAAACTTTCTTATCGGCGACAAAATTATTGTGATGCACTCGTCCGCGTAACTTTTTGCGATATTTGATTCCACTTAATTTATCATAATAGTCTTCAAGCGTCGGTGTATCAAAATATAGACTGGTAACTACGTACAAACCATTTTCCGCGGCATCATCTTTTTTAAGTCCAATCTTTTCAAGATACGCCTCTATAGCAGCCGCTACCCCGCTATCAAGCACATATTTAAATTCGTATCTAAAATTTTTGTACATGGCATTTTTATTGAAGATATTTCTCTTGTTCTACCAGATAAATATTCGAAAACGAATCTCTTGCGTATTCTTTCCCGACATTTTTAAACGTATTGCCAAAAACGCGAACCGTCCCACCATCAATAAATTCAGATTTTTTTCGATATGTGTCCACACCTATGTTTGTATTGCTAAAATCATTATTTGAAACGGCGGCAACCGAAGTATCTTTGACCGCAACGCCAATATTGCATCCATCAATATGATTGCGCTCCACCAGCGGTCTTGAGCCTTCGCCGACGCTAACTCCTTTGTCAGTACATCCGCGCACGGTATTATTTTCTATCAAAATATCGCTCCAGCTTATATCTATCGCGTCGCCACCGGTGTCTTTGTCATAGCCGATATCAGAAAAAGTATTGTTACGTATGATTGTTGCTTTGTTGGCGGCATCGGTATCAATAGCATCAGAAAAAGTATGCCGAAAGAAAGAATCGGTAACCGACGCCTTACCGTATTTTATATTGAGTGCATCATCTCCGCCGACACCGGCCTCGCTTGAATTTTGAAATGTTGTATAAGAAATATCAACATCCGCATTATGAAAGGCGACCATGCCGGTAAATACGATGCCGTTTATCGCAGTACCGGAACCGCCGCTAAACTCCACATGATCAATGATACTTTTTTCTCTTTCTGTATTTACGACACCAAATGTCCCCCACGCTTTATCAGAAGCGCGGAGAACACGGATTGGCAATTGAACATTCCCACGCGCAATAACCGGACTGTATGATATGAACGAGGCTTTTGCCCCAAGATATATCGTTACCCCAGGGTCAACCACTAATGTTAAGCCGGCTGGAACAATAACATCTTTCTCAAAATAGTAAGCACCCTCTGACAAAGCAACCGTAGATGCATCACGCTTCACAAACGAAGGATTCAAAGCGACAAACTCGTCTACAGAATACGCGGCTTCAAGCAATCGGCTGAAAACCCCGTCAAGAACAAGTGGCGCTCTTTTTTCAGCCGCCGGAAAATCATCTTTGTAATATTCAGCACCGTAACCAAGCACGACTTTTGCGGCGCTGAAATTATCAGCAAATGTTTGTCTAAACAAACGAACTTGTTCTAAAAACTGAAAATTGTTGTACAGTTTTGCGTTATCTGTAAAAAAATCATATTTGGTTTGCGCGTATAAATCATCATAGAATTTCAAATCGTCTAGAAGATTGGCGGGATTTTCAATGTATGACTTGAGTAATTTGTTTCGCTCATTGCGAAACTCCGGGACGCTCAAGATACGGTCGGTGAGCTCTATGCGGTGGTCACCCGCGACGCTATCAATAAGCTTCACACCCAAATCCCAGGGGCTGATTTCAAATTTTCCTTTCTCTGGGTTAAAGATTAAATAGATATTGCCGAAACCGCCATCATAATGCCTCGTTCCAGAAAGCACGCTCACTACGCTGAAAGCATAAAATTTGTGGAGGTCTATAATCACCGGGGCAAGACGTTTGAAAGTCGCGTCATCGGCATTTTCAAGAATGCGATAAAAAACACTTACCATGTTTTTGTCTGATGGAGCGCCGGTGTTTTGAGCAAAATAATATTTACCATTTCTACTATCGGCCAATATCGAAGTGGCATAAGCGTCAGGGCCGCTCGCATTCACACTGTCGTCGGCGTTGAACACGTCAAGCGTGTCTGGATCAGATCTCCGTGAAAGTAATTTTTCGTTCCAACGCTCCACCTCAAGATACACCCCCATATCTAACCCGTTTAAATTCATTCTAGAAAACGACACGTCCAAAGCAGTTAGTCCTAATTTTTTAGTACGATAAAAATTAAGCGCCTCTGCAAAATACTCTCTATCGTATGGAATAATTAGGTCAAAACTCTTTTTCCCATTAAACAAATGCTCTGATGGAAATTTGATACGCCATGATTTCTGAAAACTGTTCCAATGATTAGCATTCGTCCCCCTGTATTTTACTTTTACATTCTCTTTGTAATCATCAGCAATAAAAATAGCATCAACCCATATTCTATTTTCATCATATAGATAACCGTTTATCGGATTGTCCGGAAGATTACTGTTTAAAAGGGCGACATTATCCGGGGTAATATAGATGGTGTATCCAGGCAATTTTGACGGAACGAAATGAAACGGAGCAAACAAGATATCTGGCAATTTCCGGAATGAGTGATACGTATGTAAAAAATGAACAACCATGCTATTTTGCAAGAAGGCTGACCGCACCTGTTGCAGGGCGACCCCCTCTTCGCTCAACGGGTTATGAAAAACGAAAAGACCAAACACCAATACAACAAAAAGACCGCCGCCCAACAGAGCGGTATGGAATATCTTTTTATTTGCCGTCATACGGTCAAGTAATGTTCTCCCCTCCTGCATGATATGCTGTTTTTTATGCTTTTCTATAACCGATAGATTCTTCAAAAAGTAGCACAGAAAGAGGACCGAAACAAGCGTCGATTACGAGATTCGTGACAAAACAACATCAACCTGGTATACAATACAAACAAGAGTTCTTAACAAAGCTTGAGGAGCAAACGCCATGCTGAGAAAATGCGATATTAAAGATATGGAATTTTTATTAGCCGTTCGTAATCAACCGCACGTAGTGGCAATTTCAGACCGTAACCGAATGCTTACGTTTGATGAATTGCCACAGCATGATGATACGCATAATTGGATTTGGATAGTATGTGAGAAAATCGGCGATTGTGGATATGTATTAGCTAAACGTATTGGAGAGAACCATGCAGTCATCAGCATTGCTCTTTTGGCAGGGTGTTCAAATCGCGGTTTAGGTACCAATTCTATCAAAGAAGCGTGCCGTATGCTGGTCGGAGAATACGGCATATTGGAAGTTATTGCCGAAATATACCACAACAACATTCCCTCACAAAAAGCATTCACAAAAGCTGGGTTTAAAATCAAAAACACTATTGTTGTTTCTGACGGCAGGACCAAGATTATCTACACATATAAGGCGTCTCGCTAAGCAGGCGCCTTTTTTATATTTCCTAGCCAGCCCGCAGGAAAGTTTTGCTTTCATGACGAACGAACGACGAAAATTCAAGAAATATTTTTGTATTTCTTATACTTATATAAGGTTTCTTATTATTTACACTTTTGCTTACTTAAATACCATTTGAAAAATAGTTTGGCAAACTTCCATTTCGTTACATTTTTCTGTACCCTTAAAATAATATGGAGAAGAAGTTTCAGTGGATATTTTTTGACCTTGATGGCACGCTGGTGGACAGCGTCCCCGCCATGTACCGAATCTATCTTAATTTTCTTGAAACATTCGGCAAAATTGGGACAAAAGAAGAATTTTTGGAGTTGAACGGTCCGGCACTTCCGGAAATTATCTCTTTATTGAAGAAACGATACCATCTGAAAGACAGCGAGCAGTCGCTCATGACTCTGTATAAAGAAGCAATCGCGCGCGATTATGGACCTTCCCTTGAACCGGTAGACGGAGCAGAAGAAACGCTCAAGGCATTACAAGACAACGGATACGCGTTGGCGCTGGTCACTTCAGCATTTCGGAGCATGGCAACACCATTTATGAAGGAGCGGCATTGGGAGCGTTATTTTAAGCATTGTATCTTTGGAGATGAAGTTGCCCAATCAAAACCAAATCCGGACATTTACCTTCTCGCTCTCAAAAAAACAAACGCCGCACGCGAAACAGCCGCGGCGGTAGAGGATTCACCGAACGGCATCCTGTCGGCAAAAGGGGCGGGTATTTTTACGTTAGGATTTACCCATAGTTATCCCAAAAAGTGGCTGCTCGCCGCCGGCGCCGATGGTATTATCGACAATCTTAAAGAAATTGAAACAATAGTAAAGCATTGAGTATGCAGAACTTCAAAACATATAAAGAAAATTGCAAAATTATTGCCATTGGCGACGTGCACTTGTTTGAGTCGCCCAAAGACAAAAAGACAGAGCGCGTCTTGGCAAAAAATAAAAACCTAATAGAGGAGATATGGGAAAAAGCTTCGCGTGAAGAAGGACTCTTTAACGAAGACATCTTCAGTTGCTTGGATATAAAGGAGACCCGAGGACGTATAGAAGTCCGCGGAAATTTTGTCGGATATAAAAATTTTCTCGCGCAGCGAAAACGGCTTGATTTGGATTTTGGCATTCGTCCAATCGGGGTAAGCGGCATTACTATTGTAAAAGACGGCAATACTGATTATGTGATTTTTGCCAAACGCACACCGAGTGTCAACGAATACCAAGAATCTCTTGAGCTTATTCCGTCAGGAAGCATCGACAGAGCATGCGCTCGTAAAGACAAAATGATAGATTATAAAACAAAAGTGCTGTCTGAATTTTCTGAAGAAACCGGACTCCCCGCAGAATATGTAGAAAACATAGACGGGTTTGCAGTGGTGTTCGACGCAAATCATAAGGTATATGATGTATGCTGTACTCTTTCCATTACCTGTAAGAGAGAGTTAATCGCCGAAAAATTTAAAAATTCAAAAGAATATCAATCACCGATATTCGTGCCGCTGGATACACTGGATGCTTTTCTTAAGACTAACGCCAAGATAATTATCCCAACCTCAATGGCGCTTGCCTGCGCCTTCCTGCAAAAAAAGTAAAACCTGCCAACAAAATTTGTTGGCAGGTTATATAGTTTTTGTGAAAGGAGGAGTTTCGTATCCTCGCTTAATAATACCGAGGCTCTTTGGCCCCTCATTGAAAAGCAGGTCAATGGCCGCGAGATGCGAGACAAATTCTCCGAATTTTTGGCTATATATCGGATGAAGAAACTCGTTATAGTGAACGGAAATTCCGACTTCTGAAAATTTATGAAGCGAACCGCTCAAATACTCTTTTGACCCAACTGGCGAATAGTATTCAGTCGCTTGCAATGCGTTGCAAATGCCGACTAAATAATCTACTTTATTGCTTGCTGTTTCCGCCAATATTTCGCTCAATATTTCGCTTGCCAACATCGTCTTAGTTTGTATTCCCAAAGCATTCTTCAAGCAGAGAATTAATTCCATGTTCAGCCGCGAGAGATGCGTGTGTGTTTGTTCGAGAATGCCAAACAACGCCGGGGCATACATATTGAAATACCGAGCTTGTTTGTAACTTTGTTCAATACTGCACCGATGCTTCCTCTGAAACCCGCGCAAATCAACGGCGACCTCAGAAATGAGCTGACCGCTCTTCCCTTTTGAAAGCACCGGCACCGTGAGCCACATCGTCCCATTGGACGTCTTGATACGATTGCGCTGCTGCCATGATTGCTTTGAAAATTGAACCGAATCAAGAAACACAAAAATATCGACGGACTGCATGAGTCCGAAATATCCAATCCACGGCAAATAGGTCGGTTGCATGATAGCTACTTTCATATAGAAGAGTCCTTTCTCCCATTACTTCTTTGCATTATTACGCATTGAAGTATCTGGTTTTCAATTTTAGCGCAACGGGCGATTCGACTGGAAGTATGGTACTTTTTGCACCAATGACTACAGAGCCGTTTTCAATCTTTTTAGTCGCGATAGATGCATCCATTGTAACAAAACAATCGCTCCCAATGGTGCAAAAATCACGCACAGTGGCTCCTACGCCAATCCAAGTCCTTTCCCCTATGTTGCAATAGCCTGAAACACAGACATGCGAAGCCACATACACATGGTCTTCTATCACTGTCTCATGCCCGATGTGATTCCCTGACCAAAGCATGACGTTGTTGCCGATTTTCACAGTCGGTTGAATATTGTTCAATTCTAAAATAAAGCAATTTTCGCCAACTGTTAAATCGGGCCAAGTAACCGCTTTTGAAGAAACATACGATGCGAGGTTGTAACCGGCATTTTTTGCTTGATGATATTTTGCCTCTCGAAGTGTCTGCAGTTTGCCGTCTTGAAACCCTTTGTACCCGACCGCGACATGCATATCATATAGAGACGGCGGATACTCGGTAACAATCTGACTAAACGGCACCAGCGGCAAACCATGCTTTTCATGCCTGCGGTCGGCAAAAGATTCCGAGTAAGAATCATCTACGGTAAACGCCACGACACGGTAGTCCGTGTCATGAGTAAAATAATACCACGCCAAAAGCGCCATTTCCGATGAACCAAAAATAACCAGATCTCTATATTTCTGAACGGAACCTGTCCCCATTTGATTTTCTCCTTTTTCATTTTATCGATTTTTCAAAGGTCAATTTTTTAAAATACTACAATGGCGACGTCAAGTTGTCTATTTGACACGGATGGCGCTGTATGTGCTGAAATATCGCCCTCATATCTAAATATAAAGGTTCTTCGCAGCAGCGCTGCGAGGTATTTCAAGAAATTGCTTCGCTCATGCAATCCAGATGCAAGCATCTTAATATATAACCTATATTTCGTCTTCGCTCAGACGAAATGAGAATTGCGATTTTCATTTCGCTCCTCGCTAGCCGAAATAAAATCTCCCGCATTGCAAAAATGCGGGAGATTGGTTTAACCTCGTTATATAGACTACTTTTGAAGAATGTCGCCCCATTCGAGCGGTTTCCTTTTTTTTAAGTGGCGAGATGCTTTTGCCACCATCACCAAATCATAAAACATCGGGGACAATCCGAGCGCGGGCCGTAGGCTGGCGATATTTTTTTCGGTAAGTTTTTCACCTTTTTTTATATCACGGATCACCCACAACGACCGGCGAGCTTTCAGTTTTTCGTTTTTTTCAAGTACGGAGGGCGCTTTGCGCGATGAGCCTAAAGACTGCTCCGCCATCCTGATGGAAGAAACCATCTGTTTCAATTCGGAGGGATTCAGCGAAAACTTATCATCGACGGTGTGAACGCCGTCGTCAAGCATAAAATGCTTTTCAATGACTTTTGCTCCAAGAGCCACGGCAGTAATGGAAATCGCAATCCCCAGCGTATGGTCTGAATATCCGATAACGTGTTCCGGAAAAACGCTTTGCATGGTTTGCATCGCCTTGAGATTGGTGTGTTCCGGCGGCGTCGGGTATACGCTTGAGCAGTGCAGGATGATAATGTCTTTTGCGCCCGCTTTCGTGAGCACATCAACCGCATATTCCACCTCGCTTAGAGTTGCCGCTCCAGTTGATACGATGACCGGCTTCCCTGTACTTGCAATCTTTCGCAACAGCGGAACATCCAAGAGCTCATAACTTGCGACTTTGTGCGCGGGCGCGCCAACCGCTTCAAGCAAATCCACCGCTTCGTTGTCAAAGGGTGTCGCCATAAATAAAATTTTTTTCGCGCGCGCGTATAGCGCAAGCTCTTTCAACCATTCTCGTGGGAATTCATTTTCCCGATAGAGGTCAATTAGCTTGGTCGGCTTTTTGACGAATGTCGGGGTGCGAACGATAGTGCGCGGGTCATCGGTATCGGCAGAAATTTTTTCCGCGGTGAACAGCTGAAATTTCACCGCATCAGCTCGGGCTTCCGCCGCCACATCAATCATCTTTTTCGCCCGCTTGATATCCTTGCCGTGATTGGAACTCGCTTCGGCGATAATAAAGACGCGATTCCCATCTCCAACATTTTTATTGCCAATTTTCATACCCCATTATTGTTTTTTTCTATTTTTATGTCAACTACATACAAAAAAGGCAGTCCGTCAAAGACGTCCTGCCTTTTAAAAATCATTCCTCAAGCTGGGCCAGCCCAATACCGTCTCTCCCAAATCCGTTGCCGTTGTAGAGCATGTACCGCTCTCCCTCGTGGTCAAAGACACAGGGATAGTCAATCATTTCCGAATCAAAACCGGATTCTGAAACATCAATCCCCACCCGTTCGTCCATGCGCTCCCACCGGATACCGTCCAAAGATTCGGCATATCCGATGCGATAACTTCCGTAATTCTGGCGATAGGAATACCACATCTTATAGACCACATGTTCTTTAAGCACGTACGGCCGCGCCACTGCTTCTTCTTTGTCGGAACCCAAGCAGGTAACATTGTCACTTTTCCAATGTATGCCGTCTTGAGATTGTGCCGAACGTATTTCATAATGCGGCCATGATTCATTTCCGCGCATCTCCCAGTATCGATAACTGGCATACCACATCCGAAAGATGCCTTTGTCATACATAACGAACGGAGACGCTCTGCCGAACGGTTCATCATCGGTCCTCTCAAAGACAGGAGCGCGAGAATATTTTGTGAATGTTTCTCCGCCGTCAGTTGATGTAGCAAGTCCGATGGATGGCAAATAACGTATGTCTGCCGTGCCCTGCCATCCGACATAATAGATAAATTTGCTTCCCTGATACTCCGCAAACGAGCAAGCGATGGCCAATCTTTCATCAAACGCGCCAAGCGGTCCCAATTCTATGATTGGTTTTTCAGACACTTCGAGTGTATGCGCAGGATTTTTTATATTGAAGACAAAAAATCCCGTTTGAGAGCGCTTTTTTGCATTGAGCCCTCCAAAATACACTTTGAACAAATCTTCGCCCAAATATTCCACTGTCGGCACCCATGCCCTGCCCTCCATCCACTCTAAATGCCGATAGTCCGCCGTCTTAAATATCAATCCTTTTTTTATCCAACGCATGAGAAACATCCTTTCTTCAAAAAAGAAATTTTACGTGAGAACATTTTTTAACACTTCATGGTAAATACGCTCTGCCCCGCGTCCGTCCAGTGATTTTTTTCCTGCTTGCGACATAGAGAGCCGCGCATCATAGTCATTCAGTATGTTTTCTATTTCCAAAAAAATTTCTTTGGACGAGAGTTTAGTTCCTTGCCCTATGTAACGCACGCTTCCGAGAGACAAAAAATCTTTGATGACCGGTTCTGTACCGTCACAAAATTGCGTTATCATAAGTGTCGGCGTGCCGATAATAGCCGCCTCGAATTTAGTAAGTCCGTCTCCCAAAATAGCAACATCGGCCCACGAAAGAAGACGGTAAAATTCATCCGTAAATCCGACAACATCTATGTTTTTTTTGCTTTTGACAGCCCGCTTGATAAGATTACGGTCTGTTTCTTTCATGGCGGAGCCCGCAACTATTTTTGCCGAAACAGTATCGTCAGGAAACATCGTGAGCGCTCTCGCTACTTTTGAAGTAATCCCGAGCGGGTCGCTTCCGCTGATACTCACCGCGACACGTGATGCTTTTTTTCTTATGGTTTTCTTTTTGTTTCCCGCTTCGGCAATGCGCGGATGACAGATGAAATATTTCATGTCTTCAAGTATGGCGCACCCGTTCAAGGCTTCACGCTTGGCATCTTTTTTAGCAATAGAATTATAAATAAAAGCCGCATCGCTTGAAAATACGTTTGTCCGCGCATCCTCTATACTTAACACAAAAGCGTCCCCGTGTTTTTTCAATGCGATATGATAACGCGAGAGGCCAAGCGGCTTCTGAAACGCGTCTTGAGTGCATAAGTCAGTAACAATAACCGGCGCATGTAGGGCGTATGCAAACCTCGCGGTATGCTTGGCATCATTCTCCCAAGTCATTTTCGGAGACAAGACATTGATGTCCCATCTTTTAGAAACAAGAAAATCTGTCATTTGTTTTACATCAGCACTCTCTCTAATGACCAGATGCGGGATGATTGGTACCGGCAATCCTTCGGCGAAAGCCCAGCATCTCATGATATGCCCGAGGCCGACAGCGTTTGAGGCATCGGCGCGAAATACGATATGATGTTTTTGCAACATGGTTGTTAAGATATTACTCTTAACAACCTATCGTAGTCAACATTTATTCTCTATATAATTTTCAAAAAACACTATTTTCTTGTTTTTGACATTACCATTTTTATTTATTTTGTCTAGTGAGGAGCGAAGACGAGGTGCTTTTATTTTGTCTAGCTTCAATAATAAAAGACAATAAAAAAAACAGCCCAACTAACTAAATAGTGTGGGCTGTTAAAGCAAAACAATCACTTCATTGTAAAGTAGGTTCTCCCCGGCATGAAATCCGATTTTTTCACCGAGAAAGAGGCGCCAGCAAAAACTTCTTTAAAGGCCATCGTCTCCCCGGGGAAATCTTTATGGTTACATTCGTCAAGCATGACGACGCTCCCCGGCAAAAGGTGCGGACGGATTGCTTCAAAGGCGGCTTTTGACGGTTCATAAAGAGCTAGGTCGGAATAGACCAGAGCCACCACCATGCCGTTATTTTCTGTAAAAAACTTTGGCACCGTTTCAGCGGCATTCCCCTTCACCAATTGAACTCGATTGACCGTCGGGGAGACGCTATTTTTTTCATGATAATCGATGAGGTCTTCAAGATATTTTTTATACCCTTCAATGACCGCATATCCCCCTTCTTTGATAGTCTCGCTTCGTATGTCTTTGACGGAAATTGATTTATATCCTTCAAAGGTATCAAAGCCAACGATTCGACGCTGTTCCCACGGCTCATAAATCGCACGAAGATTTTCAAAGACAATCAAATTCTGCCCCCACCATGAACCGAGCTCAACGATAATCCCAGGCTGATTTTTAATCATTCGATACGCTTCATTGAGAAACAAAATCTTTGTCAGGGCCGAACTGCGCATGTAGAGACCGAGGTTGACCAAAAGCTGGTCTGTGTCCATGGGGCGCTCTTCAAACAACTTATAAAGATGCCGCCTGTCGGTAATTTGTTTTTCACTGGCAGTGGTTTCTCTTTTATAATTTTTGGTTCTGTCTTTTTTGGTCACTCTCATCGCTTGGCGCTCCTTACGTAAAAGGTTTTTGTTTAGAGCCTGTTCATAATCTAATGCCTAGGCGAAATATTCAAAATTCGTTGCGAAAATTGCAGATTTTGAGGAAGCATATCAAGATACGCTGACGAAAAATATGCAATTTGCAGCAGAATTTTGAATATTTCGACAGGCAAGCGATTGTCTAGTCTTATACTGACTGCGTTTAGATTATGAACAGGCTCTTAGACTCTTTTATCTCTTTTTCAACGAACTCACATATCAAAATTTGCTTAACCTTAACTTTTTTTTGGTTTTTGTCAAGCAACTGTGTAAAAAATTTATTCCTTTGGATTCTTTCGTACCACCCTATCGTTTTTAAGCGATTTTCCGAGTCCTTCATTTCTCGGAACGTCAATATTTTTCTGCGAAATTTCCGGATGGGTCTTCAGAAGTGCGATGTGTTTTTCATACCCGTCAGTGATATCGCTGTGTATGATGACAAACGACACCACTTCAAAATCTTCCGGATTATCCACCGTTAGCCGATATTTTGCATTCACATTATTTTCAAGAGAAACAACTCCTTTCTTAAAAGAGGGGCTATTCCGCATATATAACGTCAGATGTTCTCTCTCTGAAGCAAGTCCTGCTTCTTCCGCAGACCGATTGAGTGCGTCTTTAGTAAAAATTTCTATTTCAGCCACTCCTTCCGGAAATGTTTCGTTGCCGAATTCTACCGACGGTCCGACATAGTCATAATCTCCTTTATTAAAATAATCAATGAAGCGGTCAATGAGTCCCGGGTCTACGAGCGGGCAATCGGCGGTCAATCTCATAATAGCGTCATATTCCGGATATCTAAGCGCGCATTGATAAAATCGGTCTAACACGTCGTTTTCCGAACCGCGGAAACAAGAAACGCCAATCTTTTTGCATTCATGCTCTATCGCGTCATTTTCTTTGCCGAGCGATGTGGCGAGAACAATCTGAATTTTATTTTTTGCCTGCCGGATTCTCCTCACCTGATACTCCAAAAGAGACATTCCATTTACTTCTTTCAGCACTTTTCCGGGAAGCCGTGTTGAGCCCATGCGTGCTTGTATAATGCAGAGAATAGCGTTTTCTTTTTTCATGTTGGGATATAAACTATGAAACTCTGTTGTGAGCAGAACATTGCGGAGCGTCGCAACGCGAGCATAGCATCCGCCATGGGCGGAATGCGTGTCTATCAAAAATTGATGATGAAGAAAGAGTTTCGCAATACATAGTAAATATATTAATTAAGCCGCTGAAAACCGCTATGCGAAACCGGTCCTTTGAGCATCGCGCTCAATTTTTTTTCATCAATCGCCTTTTTTATCAGAGCAAATACTTCGTCAACCGCTTTCAGATATTTTTTAATATGAACAGCAGTATGGGCATACGAAAGCATAATGCTCGTTGAAGCAAGAAACCCGCGCGCAAGCATTTCTTGTGTGAAGAGCGTCTTGATAGTCTGACTGTCCACTCCGTGATTAAACGCAAGCGCAATGAGCGGGCTCGGACCTAGAATAGTAAGCGCAATGCTATGCGCTTCTGCCCGCTCTTTTAATCCTTGTGCAAGCACCGCGGTTATCTTTTTTAAATATACGGGAACATTACATCGCTTCATTTTTTTTATTGCCGCGATTGCCGCAACGGGCCCCACGCGTTCCGACCAATAGGTGCTCGAGACGAATGTTTTTTGCGCCGTTTGCATGACTTCTTTTCTTCCGATGATGGCCGCCATCGGGAAACCGTTACTCATCGCCTTGGCAAACACCGCAATATCAGGATTGACTCCATAGGAAAGATGCGCTCCGCCGACGTTTTTCCTCCAACCGATGCTAATTTCGTCAAAAACTAAAACAGCCCCGATTTTATCGGCAATCATGCGCACTTTTTTCAAAAAATCTTTTTCCTGTGGAGCATATTTCAAAGGCTCCATCGCGATGACGCCGATGTCTTTGTGTTTCGCCACAATTTTTTCCAATTCTTCAACGTGATTGTAATGAAACGGAAACATGGTCCCTTTGAGGCCGCGCGGAACACCTGCGGGCGCCAAGCCCGGCAACAAATGACCATCTAGATTTTTATCATTCGCGATATTGGCAGACAAATACCAATCGGACCAGCCATGATAACCGCAAAAGGCAACTTTGTCTTTTCTGCTGTGAGCGCGGGCGACGCGTACTGCAATCGCCATCGCTTCCCCGCCGGTCCGCGCGTAGCGAACCATGCTTGCCCACGGATGAAGCGAGCAGAGAAGCTCCGCCAATTCCACTTCTTCCGGACAATTGAGCGTAGACATGGAGCCGTCCTGTATCGCTTTAATAACCGCCTTATTCACATCTGGGTCTGCATATCCCAAAATACAGCTCCCCACGCCCATAAGAGACATATCTATATATTTATTTCCGTCCAAGTCCCACACCTCCACTCCTTTTGCTTTTTTGTAATACGAAGGCCACTGGTCAGGCAAAAACATCTCAGAGCGTTTTGAGAGTAGCTGATTGCCTCCGGGAATAATTTTTTTGGCGCGGTTCCACAAGGAAACCCCTTTTTTTGATGCTTTTATTTTTTTAGATTTTGCCATACGTGTGGGGAAATAATATTTTTATTTATATCCATCGCGAGAAAAACATCTTTGATTTTTCTTAAGCACTCCTCATAATCTTTTAATTTCGTGACGGTATGAATGTGCTCTTCAAGCTGTTTTACGGTATCGACACCGATAACGACATAATCAATATTGCCATTGAAATAAGAAAACAGCAACGCCGCTTGTTGTCGCATAAAACCGTATTCTTTTAAAATTACATCAAGCTTTTGAATATAACTTGCGGCCCCTGCCAAATGTTTCGGAATCGCATCGATGTCCATAAGTAGCAGCCCCTGTAAAAACGCACTCCGCGCAAACACTTTGATATGGTTTTTTTTTGTTAATGTAAAAAAATCCGTTTTATCCAGTCGCTGGTCAAAAATATTATACGGTATTTGTATGTAATCAATAGAACCGAGCGACGCGGCATACAGCGCGTCTTTTTCTTCATATATTGACACGCCGATATGTTTTACTATGCCGGTATCTTTCAGTATTTTTAAACCCATTATGATTTCCGGATTGTACATTCCCGAAGCATCGTGCAGTAAATACCCGTCAAGAATCGGTACGTGAAGCCGTCTCGCTGATTTTTCAGCTTCCTCTTGCATTACTGAAGCGACCCCTTGAACAAAATCTTCCGCGGTGAGCGGTCTCATTTTGGATACTACCGAGACACGTTTCTCCATCTGCCGCGATGCGATAAATTCACCAAGTACTTCTTCGGCATCGCCATAGAGCGATGCCGTATCAAACACGGTGATTCCGCTTTCAATCGCTTTATCCAAAATGGCAAACGCACTGTCTCGCGAAGGCTTTCCTGTTTTATTGTTGATTCCATACGGGAGCCCCAGCTGAACTGTTCCTAACGCTAATTTCATCATGTTATTATTACATTACCATGGCAAATCACGTTGCAATATGATAACGCGTAACAAAAGTATTTATGTCTCTTTCAAACATATCGCGAGAAAAATATTTGATACCATGGAAACTTTGAACAAACTCTCCTGGGAAGCCTGTTTTAAAGAATGCGATATTTAATTCTTTTTTATCCGGGTAATAATTCATTTGCATTGAGGGGCTTGACGGTTGCCCAACGTTGATGCGCCGCACGCAAGCTTTTTTTAGGTATTCCATTTGCTTAAATAAAAGTGTGTGATAAAGAGGCAACGTATCATAATCCGGGTCATCCGCACTGGAAAAACCGAGTGCTTTATCAAAAGAATAATCAAAATAATAATAAGCTATATTTTTCTCTTTATGGGAAAGCCCTATGAGAACCGCATTTCCATTTTTGAGTTTTTCAAACTGGAGGTCAAAGGTTTCTTTAGGTCTCGTTACTCTGCCAGAGCACTTATGGTGCAACGCTCGATACTCTTCATGCAAATCGTATGATGGATTATCTTTATCAACGATAAATGTGCTGAAGTCTTTATCATCCAATATTTTTTTAATTTCACGCCTGATTCTCCTATGACAATTTTTTAATAAATCTTCAGAACTATTTGATGATTCTAAATTGATTATGTGATTTATAAGTGAAGTATCTAAATAGTTATATTTAGTAAGGTAATTATATGTATATACTTCACTATCAAGTGGATCTATTGAGAACATAATTTTCTCAACATTTTCTTCTTTGGCTATTTTATCTATTATTGAAAAAATTTCTTTCTCTGTTGATTGATCGCAAAAAATCGGAGAAAAGACATAGTCTTTATTTGAGCTTGCTATGATGCTATTTTCTATTTTTTCAAGAGGAAAAAAAATGCATGCTTTTGGTTCATTATTTACCAGATATATAAAACTTTTATCACGATATAATAATGAATTATTTCTAGATACAATGAGACTAAACTCAATGTTTTCTTTTAAGTATCGTGGTCCAACTTGTTTATGTTGTAAACAATACTTCCAATATTCCCAAAACATTTTCTCATTCTGGTCTTTAAATATAATTTGCACCGACATAGAGCATGTTATTTATGGAAATATTGTTTAATCAGTCTTCCTATATATCCAACTTCGAATTTAGTAAGCCTGGTATGGCACGGAAAGGTGATGCAGGAATCGTGGTAAACGTCCGTGTTATCTAATTGAATATTTTTATACCCATGCGCGCGATAATACGGATGCGAATATACCGCAGGATAATGAAAATTAACTCCGACGCCGTTTTTCAAAAGGTGCTTATAGAGCGGCAATTTCGTCTCTTGGTCTTTTACTCGTATCACGTAAATGTGCCATCCGTGGTAGTTCTTTGGCAATTCTTTTGGAAGAATAATATCATTCACCTCACCCAACATTTTTTCATACCAAGAAACCACCTCGTGTCTTTTTTCAATAAAACGGTCAAGTTTTTTCAGCTGACTTTCCCCCAAAGCCGCCTGTATGTCGGTCATCCTATAATTGTGCCCCAAGCCGTGCATCACATTGAACCCATGCTCATCCTTGCGAATACCGTGGCTTCTAAAATGCAGGAGCTGTTCATAATATTTTTTATTATTGGTTAAGACTGCCCCACCTTCGCCGGTTGTTATCGGTTTGACCGGGTGAAAACTAAAAACGGTCATGTCGCTTATGGAGCCGATTTTTTTGTTTTTGTATTTCGCACCGATAGCGTGGCACGCGTCTTCAATAACAACCAATTTGTGTTTTCGCGCGATTTTTAAAATAGAATCCATTTCACATGCATGACCCGCGAAATGGACCGGCACAATTGCTTTTGTTTTTGGTCGTATCAACGATTCGATTTTTGTTTCATCAATATTAAAAGTATCCAGTCGTATATCGCAAAAAACCGGTCGCGCGCCGACCGAAAGGAGCATGTTGCTTGTCGCGACAAACGTATTTGGTGTAGTAATAACTTCGTCTCCCTTTTTTAAACCCGCGGCAAGATACGCAAGATGCAATCCGGTCGTTCCGTTGGAAGTGACGACCGCATATTTAGCGCCGCAATAATCCGCAAGCGCTTGTTCAAACGACTTTACTGCCGGTCCCTGCGTAAGCCAATCGGAGCGTAAGACGTCCGCGACTGCTTTGATGTCATCTTTGTCTATGGATTGACGCCCATAAGGAATCATAAAGATTTTGATTCTTCGATAATTTTTAACAGCCCTTTCTTGGTAAGCCATTGGTCATTAGTATGACTGGCAAAAGAAAAACCGTGTTTGGTTTTTTTGCCCATATTCTGATATTTTTTGTAGACTCCTTTTTGAAAATCCGGAAACTCGCTTAATATCACATAGTGGTTATCAAGCTCAACCGCGTGACGCGATTCGTCTTCCGTTAGCAATATCTCATGTAATTTTTCCCCAGGTCTGATACCGACAATTTCCTTCTCTATACCGGGAGTTAGCGCATCAAATAAATCGGAAACCTTCATGCTGTGTATTTTTGGTACAAAAATCTCTCCACCTTTCATGTGAGATAGAGCAAATAAAACCAGCCCGAAACTATTTTCCAAACTTATCCAAAAACGTGTCATGTCCGGATGGGTTATTTGAACTTTTTTTATTTTATTTTTCTCTTTATTGAGTATGTCCTCAACGACACTCCCCCTGCTACCGATGACATTGCCGTATCTGACGACAGATAGTGTGGTCGGCTGGTCAACGGTTCTGTCGGCAAAAAAATTGCCATTTACAAATAATTTTTCCGCGCAAAGTTTTGTGGCGCCGTAAAGATTGACCGGCTGGGCCGCTTTGTCGGTAGATATCAAGACGACTTTCTCGACTCCTTGGTCAATGGCGGCATCAACAACATTTTGGCTCCCTAAGATATTGGTTTGTATCGCCTCAAACGGATTGTATTCCAATGTGGGGACTTGCTTTAACGCCGCGGCGTGTATCACGATATCAACAGTTCGAAACGCTTTCTGTAGACGCGATAAATCGCGTATATCGCCAAGAAAAAAAGAGAGCCGGTCATGGTCAAAATCTTCATGCATCGCCGCCAGCATTTGCGACTGTTTCAACTCGTCACGACTGAATACTATGACTTTCCTTGGTTTCGCATTTTGCAATAAGTGCTTCACAAAACCACGCCCAAAAGAACCGGTGCCGCCGGTAACCAAAATCGTCTTATTTTTTAAGAATGCTGTGGATGGAATAGGCATGCTGTAATTTTATAACTCATGACAGCGTATAACACTTATGCGTATTTTTCAAGCTCCGAGAGAATTGCCTTTATACTATTGTCCATGCTTTTTCTTTCTTTGATATTCAGCCTGCGGCACTGTATATCTTCGATAGTTTCATTCCCATGAAAAGACGCTTCATCAAGACTTTTTAGAAAATTGATTATGTCTTGTTCTTTTATTTGAATTCCCTTCTTAATCTCTTCAAGGACATTTTTGCATGATGAAACCCCATTTACTTTAAACACACCCGGGCAGTCCATATACCAGGGATAGCCAAAGACGATTGTCGGCTTCCCGCGTATAAGCGCCTCAAACCCAGCGGTGCCGGTAACCGTAACAACCGCTTGAGCGTGGCGAATGAGGTCATAGTTATTGGTTTTAATCGGTATTAAACGCACGTTGGTCAATCGCGCTATCCTCTTATAATACCCGCGGTAGCGTGAGCTAAAAAAATTCAAGCCGCGCGAAAACCATTGGGTCGGATGCTCTTTGACGTATAAAAGCCAATCTGGAGGCAAAGACGCAGATAAAATTTCAATCATCAAAATTTGGTCCGCAAATATATCACCAAGAGGATTTGTCGTACACTCCGGCTGATAATGAAGCGGGAGATAAACGAACTTTTGTTTCAAGTCCGCTTCTTTTTGCACGTGCTGATACTCTTGTTTGATATTCTCTTTAGAGATTTTTGTAATGGATGAGAGTATTTTTTCAAACAGCGTTCCGTCTTTGATGCTTCTCAAAATAATTTTTATTTTCAAAAGCACCACATTTGAAAAAGAATATAATTTTTTATCGTCTTTGATATATACCGGCGTGGGATCAAAAGATTCCTTCGTATGCAAACGATAATAATCTTGTAGGTCTTGACTCAAATGTTCCAAAGAAAAATGCTGTTCTTTGTTTTTTCTCCACGCCTTCTCAAGCGCCGCGCTCTTCTTCCATGAATCAACATACATAAGCATCCGGTCTCCGAGAGGCTCGCCAACGACCACACCGTCAAACATAATAACTTTGATGCCGAACAATTTTGCCAACGCGTATATAACATGGGTAAAAGCGGTATGCGGCAGAGAGGTTAAAAGGACGAGGTCCGGTTTATACTTTTGTATAACCCCATGCCAGTACGAAAGCATGTTGTAATAGAGATGCTTCCGTTCATCCACACACATCCAGTCGAGCTGCTTGTTCATCATGCCCAAAATCAAAGATTCCTCCTTGTGGAGCTTGCCTATGATGTCCTCGCCAACGGGTGGAAAATCAGACATGGAAAGCCCCGGGGCCGGTTGGCACAATCGCGCCGATTCGTAGGTTTGTACTATCATTCCTGGCATTTGTATATCTGGGTTCTTTTCAGTCCCGACCCAATACACCACCTGGTGCGATTTCTCTTCCATGGCGCTGATTAATTTTTTTGTTTTATAGTCGTCAAGAGTAGAACTCCATCCTAAAAGTATCTTCATAAAAAAATAGGTTACGCTCTTACGTTATAGGTCTTGAAGAAATATGAATCTTTTTTCTTGAGTAGTTCTTTTGGTGAACCTTCTTCAATAACCCTGCCGTTTTCCAACACGACGAGTTTATCAGAAATCATCACCGTAGACAATCGATGCGCGATTACAATCACTGTTGTCTTCCCTTTTAATTTTTCTATTGCTTTTTGAATAAGCGCTTCCGATTCATTATCAAGAGCAGATGTTGCTTCATCGAGAATGAGTATTCTAGGGTGGCGTGCTAACGCACGCGCTAAGACAATTCTCTGACGCTGCCCTCCAGACAAACGCGTTCCGCGCTCGCCAACAACGGTATCATACCCATCCGGCAGTGTTTGTATGAATTCGTGAATGTTCGCCGTAATAGCCGCCAGCACAATATCTTCCTCTTTCATTGACTCATCATAAAACTTTATATTATTCGCAATAGTATCATTCATCAAAAAGATATCTTGCGAAACATATCCGATATTCTTTCGCCATTCTTCAAGATAAATTTTATCTATACTTTCTCCGTCAAGCAACACCGCACCTTCTTTCTGGCTGAGAAGTCGCAAAAGAATGTCAACAAGCGTTGTCTTTCCAGCGCCAGATGGGCCAATAAGACCTATCATCTCGCCCTTCTTTACAGAAAAACTAACTGAAGAAAGAGTTTGTTCGTTTTCATTGTAAAAAAAACTTACCTTTTGTAATTCTAATGCATCATTAAACACGAAATGCCGTGTTCCACCATCTTCCTCTTTATGCTTGATTGCATTTTCTTTAAAAGACAAAACGCTCATCATATGCGGGACTTGAGAACTCATTGTATGCATCTGCGCTTGAGCAATTTGTATATTGCCAAAAATTTTGTTGATTGCGTATATAATAACCGCAAAAGAAGCAAAGTTAATGGTATCAGTAGTTTCATAGAAAAATGCGAATATCCCCACAATAAAAATCATCCCGATTGGCTGTAAGCTTACATTTGTTAAAATCTTAAGAGACTCAACTTTAATATCAAGCTCTTTCATTCGTTCAAAGTAAGCACGTCCGCGTTCTAGCACATTATTTTCGACAAACATTGACTTAATTGCCTTAATACCGATAATATTTTCATTCACATAATGCGCGAGCTTTTTGTATTTTTCTACTGTCTCCGCCGAAGCAATTCTATTTTTATAAAAAAGTGGCTTAAATAAGAAAAACACGCCGATGCCAAGACCTAGCGTAAGCATAGCTATCGGAAATGAAATATTAATTGCAATAATACTATAAACAACAAAATTACTCGCAACCAAAATAAACCCGCCAACATACGACAACAAAGCGGCGCTGTTGTTTACATTCGTCGTCAAAACTTGTTCCAAATAGCCCACTTTCTGTTTTGAAAGCGATGACCAATCACTCTGAAGCACCACCTTTAAAAGTTCGCTTCTGATATTTTTCGCATAATCAGCCGTTATTCTAGTCGTAGTATAATTTGCATAAAATAAAATAATCGCTTTTATGATAAAAAGAATAACCGTAAAGCCAAGTAAATATTTCACCGTATAGGTAAGATGAAAAAATAAAAAAAACTTTACGATCGTTTGTGATATTGTGTCTGTCAAAGGATGCCCCGTAATAAGAGAAAACATCGGGATAATTGCATTAATACCGAATCCCTCCAATATTCCGCTCAAAAAACTCAAAATCGCGATTACAAAAATCTGCAATCGATATTGCCGAAATGCCGAATTGAATAATTGTATAAAACGAAATAATCGTTTGTCTTTGTTAAATAGAGCCATTGCAATTAAAAACCCGAGGTACTATTGATTATATTAGAAAATCGCTTCTTTACAACACATACGGTAGAACAACAGAGCGTTCTGAAAAGTGTCCTGATACAAAAGAAAGCATAAAAAAGAACCCATCCGCGCAAACGTGGATGGGTTCTTCATCAAAAGTTTAAAAGATTATGTTTAGTATTCTTTTTACCGAATTGCCCTGCATATCACCAGAGGATATTCTTTCTGCAAGACAAACTTCATAGAATTTTTTGCCAAATTCTTCCGGCGATGAGGCAACATCAATACCTCGGGCGAATTCTGATTCTTTTTATCACGCAAGATATATTAAGTCAATAGCGGCAAAAGCCGCCTCTTAGACAATTCTTATCTTGAAGAGCCCGCCAATTAATGTTTACATAATCGCTCTTTGTTGTATCATTATCTAATACTTGTTTGAATAAATACCTATGAAAATCTGCTTCCTATCATCACGGCGCTTCGCCTATATAAACCAGCATCTCGCCTATTGGCTGAAAAAAAAATACAACGTCAAAGATTTCAGCAGTTATGTCTATTTGCGCTGGAGCTATGATTTCCTAAAATCTCAAAAAGAGGTTCATTTCAATTCCCTATTGCTCGACGAAGAAGTGCATAAAGAGTTTGAGAAAGAAAAACTTGATTTGGCGTATATCGCCTCTTTGGAAAAAAAGTACGGCCTCCCAAACCTATGGACATACGTCGTTCTCGACCGGATGATGATGTTTTCCCAGCCGATGCGGGAATATCCGTATAACACCCCCTTGTATTCCCACGAAGAGCTGATGCGGATTCTACAGGTTAAAGCGCGTGTAATTATTTCTTTTTTGGAGAAAGAGAAGCCCGATGTTATGTTTTTTTCTGCAATCGGCGGCATAGGGAGTCTTCTTTTGTATCGTATTGCAAGAAAGATGGGTATAACCGTACTTAATATTTTGCCGACAACCACCGAGCAACGATACGTGTTGAGCGGCGAATACGACAGGTTCACCGGAGTGGAAGATTTGTGCACCAATCATAAAAATAAAATTTCACCGGCGGCATTTGAGCAGGCAAAAAAATTTTTGACAGAATTTCGAAACAAGCCGCAAAGTTATTTTTACAACGCCGTTACCGCGACGACAAAGATGGGCAGGGGGGGGCAGCTGCAGTTTCTTCTTAATCCAAAACAGCTCTGGCAATCCATCTCCTGGTACGTAAAACTTATCGCTCACTACCTTGAAGACCGTAAATACAATGATTACTCATCGAGCATGAACCCATGGTATTACATCGTGGACAGAGTAAAAAGAAAAGTGAGAAATCTTATCGGTAACGAAGATTTATACGACCCGTTTGACCCGAAAGAAGATTTTGCTTTTTTCCCGCTGCATTATGAACCGGAAATCGCCACACTGCTTTTGGCCCCTTTTTATACGGACCAAATAAACCTCGTGCGTCAGGCGGCGCGTTCCCTTCCTATGCATTTTAAATTGTATGTGAAAGAGCATCCGCTTATGACCGCATATCGCCCAAGGTGGTTTTACAAAGAATTGAAAAAAAATCCGAACGTCAAACTAATCAAGCCGAATATCAGCGGTCTTGATATCGTCGCGAAAGCAAAATTGATAATCACCATCACGAGCAGCGCCGCATGGGAAGGAGTGATGTTAAAAAAACCGGCTATCGCGTTTGGCGATTGGTTTTATAATTTTCTCCCGATGGTGAAAAGATGCCGCAATATTGAAGAGCTGCCTTCTTTGGTAAAAGAACAGCTTGAACATCACCAACACGATGAAGACGCTCTCTTGCTTTTCTTGGCGGCTATCTTTGAAGACTCCATATCCATAGACATGGTTCGCATCTGGGAACAGGAGCAGGATGAGGCAAAAAAGCGCGAGCTACTTGAACCGCTTGCGGATTTATTGGCAAAAAAGATTGGTTTGGGTTTAATAAATTGAATTACAAAACTCGCCGAAATCATAGTTTTTGAGAGACATTGCGGAGTGTCGCAACGCGAGCATAGCAAATTCTGCTCGCAAGCAGAATTATGCGCGTCTATCAAAAACTTATGATGAGGAAAGAGTTTTGTAATTAAAAGTTAATACAAAAAAGTGGAAATCGTTAATACCATACGAAAAATATACAGAAGACATATCCGCCTGCCGTGGTTGGATGCTTTTATCTACATAGTGCTTGATGCGCTTACAAATACGTACGCTTTTCTTGCACGCTTTGCTTTCCCGTCAAATTACATACGAAGGTGGAAATTAAACATGCTTTTTGGAAAATACGAGCCGGAAACGTATTCTTTTTTTAAAAGACTAATAAAACCGGGAATGATAGTGGTTGATATCGGCGCGCACATCGGATACTTCACCCGCCTATTCTCTCGGTTAGCCGAACGCAACGGTTTTGTATACGCTCTGGAAGCCGACCCGGAAAATTTTTCTCTTTTGAAAAAAAACACCGGACATTTGAAAAATGTAACGCTTCTCCAATTGGCGGTTTCAGATAAAACCGGAAGTATCAATTTTTATCGCAGTGAAAAAACCGGATGCCATAGCACCATAAAAGACACGGCGCAACACAAAGAAACCATCACCGTTGCATCTTCCGATTTGGACAGAATTTTGGACGAGAGACAAGTCCAAAAAGTGGACGTGATAAAAATGGATATAGAGGGTGGAGAATTAAACGCATTAAAAGGAATGCAAAAAACACTGAGCGCAAATCGCAACTTATCTCTCATCATTGAATTTAACCCGAGATGTCTCAAGCAAACCGCCATCACCCCGAGAGCATTTATAATCTACCTATCGGACTTGGGATTTTATATCTACGCCATTCATCAAGACGCACTCATCCACATAACAGCCACCGAACCCGAGCCCGAAAAATATCTATTGCCTGGGGCGACCTTTGTAAATTTGTATTGTAAAAAAAATAATAACCAATTACTTGCGGGGGTTGACAAAACAAAAATATAAATGTACATAATAGACTAGATATGTATTCCCCAAAATATAATCAGGAGGGTCCCATGAAACAGACATCTCTTTCATCTCAAGAGGAGTTATTTGACAATCAAAAGAAGCGCTATTTTACGAATCTTTCGATACAGATGCGCGATGCTTTTAAACTACATCGCAACGCCGGACTTTGGGAGCGAGTAAATGGCAAACGAGACTGGGGTAATGTTTCGGAACACTGCTTGGTGGAAACCGCGCGTGTGGAAATATTAGCCGCATGGTTGCGTCTGGACGAACAAATGAAAAGCCACCTAAAAACCGCTGCGGCCTTACATGATTTTTTCAAAAAAAGAGAAAAGGAGATAGCCGCATCGGAAGAATATAGTTGGCATGGTTTTGAAAAGGCTGAGGCAGAATCGGAGCGCCTTTTGAAAGAGGCGGGGTTTGACAAGAGTATTGTACGTATCGCCGGATCGGTCGGGCACAGTTCATTGCTTGATATGCAAAAAATAATGGCACAAGCAAGGCCATCTGGAGAAGACATCGCCTGCATGATTATGCATTATGTTGATGATTATACGTCCGGCAGTGTATGGGTAAAACCAGCAGAAATGTCCAACGGCGAAAATATCAATGATTTGGATAAACGCATAGCAAGCGCTGAACAAAACCAACGATATACAAAAATAAATCTGTACGGGAAAGAAAATAATCTCTTCGAGAAAGGCGAGACCACCTATCAGGCGCAACGGCGGATAGGGCATCTGGTAGAATCAAAATTAGCCAAACTAATGAGTGCCACTACAGGCAAAACTATAGCGCCACTTGATTTGCCTGAACTGATAGATAACGCGATACGTGAAAAAATCACCTCTAATTAACCTCTTTGTAAAAAACCGCGAGGTATCGCGGTTTTTTTATACAACCCTTTAAAGAAGCTTTTTAATTTTTTTGATAATGCCCATAGTGGAAATATTTTCAAACTCAGTGGGACATTGTCTATCTAAAACAACCATCCTTATTCCGCGCTTGCTTGTTGCTTCTTCCCGCATTTCTTTATACGGGGCATCCTTATTTATTATGTAAATATCGGGACGAAGAAGGTCTAATATTTTTTCGTCCAACCAAACATGCTCGGGTGTTAATGTATCCAAAAAACAATAATCAACTGATTTCAACGAATCTACACTCTTTAGTCTTATATGTTCATTTAAAATCGGTCGGTTTGCACCTTTATATTTTTTAATTATAGCGTCACTTCCAACCGCGACAACCAATATATCTCCGTACTGTTTACAATCTTCAAAAAATAGAGCATGCCCGGCATGTGTCAAATCAAAAGTACCGGTGCATAAAACTATTTTTTTATTTTGTGATTGTTGCCGTATGATAGGCAAATCATCATAACTAATGTAAGCCATATCAAATTACGCCAACAATAACTTTATTTAATTTCCGCCCCAAAACGCGATAATCCAAACGCTTCGCACGAGTTAAAATATCTTTGGATAATTTGGTCCTCAAACGCTCATCCTCTCCGAGCCGATGGAGCTTTTCCGACAAATCTTTTGCGTCATCGGGCTTAAAAGTCAGCGCGGAACCTTCAGTCAACCATTCAAGCGCCCCTCCTCCTGGAATAATGCAGGGCATGCCAAACGCCATCGCTTCGGTCAGAAGCGCCGAGCCGTATTCAATCCACCATTTGGGGAAAATAAAAATCTGTGACGCGAGGAAAAAGTCAAACATTTTGTCTCTTGCCACCCAACCGGGAAATGAAAAATATTTTCCCAAACCTGTCTCGCGCACCATTGCCTCAAGGCGTTCTTTGTCCGGCCCCCCGCCGCTCATGACAACACGATATTTTTCTTTATCCGGCAAATCCGCAAAAGCCTTGATAACCAAATCAAATCCTTTTTCTTTAAACATCCTGCCGGTGCAAAATATGTTTACCATATCACTGGAATGCTGACGTTTTTCTAATACCGCATCGGTAATATGGTTTCGTTCAATAATTCCCTCCATATCGACAAAATCTTCTATGACCGAGCATTTTTTGCCGTCTATGCCGAAATCTGTATACATTTTTTGCACCATCGGCGTATTAAAAATGAACGCATCAAGATAATTGGCTATTGGGATACCAAATAGATGCTCCAAAAAAACTCTCATTTTCTTTTTCACCGATTTCAGGAAAGACACCCGCTCCGGATTCCCCGTCATGTCCGCCCAGCAATTAAGCCTGATGTTAAAAAACGCCACTACCGGCTTTTTGCCGCCGAGCATCCGATACAGCCCGCCTCCGTACAAAAACATGTGCCCGTCTATATAAAAAGCGTCCGCGTCTTTTTCGTATTTTTTAAGCAAGCCATAGATGCCCTTCTGCATACTGAGTAAATTCCCTTTGGGCGCAATGTTTTCCTTTTTAACCGGATACGGTAAGTCAATCGTAATATTATTGGCACGAGAAAAAGCGGTCACGACGGTGACCTCGTGCCCATGGTCAAGCAGACTTTTTGCTTTCCAGTGCAAATCCAGCACCGAGCCGCCCGCGGTTTCAAAATTCAGTTTTGAGGTAATTAAAATAATTCTCACAAATTTACTTTGTCATTCATAAACGGTCCGTTTTTAATCTCAAAAATTTCCGAGTCTTCAAGCATCGTTATCGCGTGTCCGCCGGAAACAAAAAGAAACGCCTCTCCGGCTTTTATGGGTACTGACGCCAGCCATTTTTTATTCGGAGTGTATAAATCGATTTTGACTTTACCTTTCCTGACAACCAAACACTCTTGGAGACTGGCGGTCGTTCTCTTTTTTGGAATGTGGGTATGCGGTTTTATTGAAACTCCCTTTTTATGCTTGAGGGTTAAAACCTGTAGGGCTTCAGAATCTCTGGTGATTGGGGTTACGTCCTGATTAAATTTTTGAATATGAATCCCTATGATTTCCTTTTTGTTTCTAAATACTTTCATGCGGCTAATCTATGCTAATACGTCTCCCTGGAGCAATCGAGGTGTGCAGTTCGGATTCTCGCTCGGCATGTTTTAAATCCGCTTCCGCCATCATTTGTGCCAATTTTTTAAAAGTAATTTTTGGTTTCCAACTCAAGACTTTCCGCGCTTTTCTTGGGTCTCCCAACAGTAAATCAACCTCGTTTGGTCTGAAATGTTTCGGGTCAATCTTGATAATAGTCTTGCCTGTTTTTCGGTCAACTCCCGTTTCTTTCAAGCCCCTGCCACGCCATACAATATCCATACCTAAATGATTCGCCGCCTCTTCGACAAATTCCCGCACCGTGTGAGTCTCGCCGGTCGCAATCACGAAATCATCAGGCTTTTTGTGCTGTAAAATCTTCCATACAGCCTCCATATAATCTTTCGAGTATCCCCAGTCGCGTTTTGCATCAAGATTTCCAAGCATAAGCACCGGCTCAAGACCAAGCCTCACGCGCGACAAGCCAAGAGTGATTTTTCTTGTCACGAAATTAAATCCACGCCGCGGTGACTCGTGGTTAAAGAGAATCCCATTTGAAGCAAAGATGCCGTATCCATCACGAAAAATTTTTGTAATATGAAACGCAAATACTTTTGAAAGCCCATACGGCGATTGAGGATTGAACTTGGTATTTTCATTTTGCGGAGTAGCGAGCACCTTGCCAAACATTTCAGAAGAGCTCGCCTGATAGTATTTTGCCGGTAAATCAAAATTACGAATGGTTTCCAAAATGCGAAGTGGCCCGAGCGCATTCACATTCGCCGTATACTCCGGTTTATCAAAACTGATTCGCACATGGCTTTGCGCCGCAAGGTTATAGATTTCATCCGGCTCTATTTTGTGAATAATACGGACCAAGTTAGAACTGTCAGATAAATCTCCGTATGCCATAAAAAGATTCGGGTCGGACAAATGGTCCAAGCGAATAGTATTCGGCATGCTTGAACGCCGCTGAATGCCATACACCTGGTATCCCTTCTCCAAAAGAAGCTCGGTCAAATATGAGCCGTCTTGTCCTGTTATGCCTGTGATTAATGCTTTTTTTGCCATTTGCAGAATGAAACTAAAGATTGGCTAATAATATCACTTGTTTTTAATGAAGGCAATAATATCCTTTGCGCCTTGCCGTATAGCGGAATGAAAATCGGAATGACTGACGTGCTCTGGAGATACCCATTGCAATGCAGCGTATTCGTCATTTGGCTTAAGCGCTGCCATTTCCTTATCGGTAATCGTTGCAGTCATTGTTATAGAAACCGTGTGTGAACCATTCTCAATCGGCTCTTGCGCCCTTTCTCCCCAGACCAAAGAGTACGTTCCGATATAAGACAGGCGCGACACTTCAATATCCAAACTAAGTTCTTCTTTTAATTTTCTAGAAGCCGCTTCTTCAAAACTTTCTCCCGGCATCATCCGCCCGCCGATAATCCACCAATCGGGCCATGGGGCTCTTGTTCTTTTTCCAAGCAATATTTCTCCGCGATTGTTGATAACCGCAATATCGGCAGTGGCAACCACCACACTATCAAGCACTTTTGCATACTCCTCAGCACTTAAAGACGCAGCATGACGATTAAACGCGCCAGTTACAAAATGATGGTAATTCATTTTCATATGATAACATCTCCGCATTAAACAAAGTCACTTTTGAGTAACCCGGTATCTGTTTCTTCCAATCTCCATCCGACCGCTCCGCAAATTTCCTTCAAGTGTCCCGCGTTAGCGGTTTTTGGTATCACAACGATATCTTGGCTGATTAACCAATTGAGCGCTATTTGAATTGGCGTTTTTTGATATTTTTTACTCAAGGTATTGAGTATTTCTTTTTGCTCGAGCGCCAGCTTTCCTTTTGCAAGCGGGCGGTGCGCAATTACTTTTATATTATTCTCTTTGCAAAACGGAATAATTTCTTTCTCCGCCGAACGTTCGAGCAAGCTGTATTCGATTTGATTTGCCGCAAGAGTCGTCTTGCTCAAATACGATTGCGCCTCCTCCATAATCGGCACGGAAAAGTTGCTGACGCCGATATGGCGCACTTTTTTATTTGATACCAATTCCTCAAGCGCCCGCATAGTCTCCAGCAAAGGCGCCGCTTCGTTCGGCCAATGAATTAAATATAGATCAATATAATCGGTCTGTAACCGTTTCAGACTTTTCTCTGCCGCTGCCAAAACAGCATCATGGCGCAGATTGGTCTTCCAGACTTTTGTAATGAGAAAAATATCTTCTCTGTTGTGTCCTTTTATGGCTTGCCCTACTATCTCCTCGGTCAACCCTTCCCCATACAATTCTGCCGTATCAATAAGCCTTATGCCGAGAGCAAGTCCTTGTTTCAAAATAGAAATTGATTGTTCGATATTGCTTTCGTCTCTTTCATATTTTCCGCCCATGCCCCACGTACCCATGCCAAGCGCCGGAATGTTCATTTCTTTACCCATGTTTCTTATACAATGATTACTGCAGGCGTTGGTATGATAAATTTCCCCTTATATCCGGCACCCCTTATTTTCGGAATCAATTCATCTGCAATGTTCCAGGAAAGGAGGAGCGCGTATTCCGGTTGGTCAACAAATAAACGGCTTTCCGGCACGACGGGGATGCGTGTGCCGGGCGCAAAAAGACCGATTTTTAATGGGCTTTTTTCAACCAAATAATCAACGAGGCCAGGATTTGATGCGCAAAAATTGAGAAGCGTATTGCCTTTTGCCGGCGCGCCGATACCGACAACCCGCTTCCCCATACCCCGCTGTTCGGAAATGAATTTTTGAATGGAAATTTTATTTTGATTTGCCTTTTCGGCAAAATCGGCATATGTTTCTTTTTTATACAACCCCGCCGCTTCTTCTTTGTTGATAAGATGTTCAACAGTATCAAGCACTTTATGAGCCCCCTTTTTTGCTGCATAGATGCGGATTGAGCCGCCATGGGTAGAAATTTTTTCCGCATCAAACATTTCCAGCCCGTGAGCCGCAAACAACATCTTGAGCGGTTTCAATGAATAATACCGCAAGTGCTCATGATACACGGCGTCATATTGCAGTTTGGTAATCATATCGAGCAAATACCCCGATTCCGATACAAACACTCCATCCTGAGTAAGCAGTTCCGCAACGCCGGCCAAAAAATCATTCAGTTTATTAACATGAGCAAAAACATTCGTTGCAGTTATTATTTTCGCATTGCCGTATTTTTTCTCCACTTGCATAGCCACTGTCTTGGAAAAAAAATCAACGAGAGTCGGTATGTTATTTTTCAAAGCCAATTGAGCCGAGCTTGACGGGTCAATTCCTAAAATTTTCACACCGTACGGCACATAATTCGATAAAAGTGTCCCGTCGTTTGAACCGATATCAATTGCAAAATCGGTATTTTTTAATTGGAAACGCTCTATCAAGGTCTCAACGAGATTGTAAAAATTAACCTTGAGACTGTTGTTGGTCGCAGTATTGTATACATAATCCACAAACAATTTTTCCGGCGGAACAATATGGTTTAGCTGAACCAAACCGCATGTCTCGCAAAAACAAAGTTCAAGCGGATATGTCGCTTCCGGTTTGCAAAGGTCTTCTGATTTCAAAAAAGCATCGCTTGGCGGCTGGTGCCCCAAATCAAGGAAATTAAAGAAGGTTGTGTTGTCGCAAATAAAACAATGCATGCCATTACTTATCAAATCGATAGACAAATAAATTATTATCCTGAAAAACTATGTTCGGCCCATGAAGTTCATTCAATATCTTTTGGGGTAATGTCCCTTGAGACACGATGTAGTCAAGACGATAGGTACGGAGCATGTCTTCAAGATTGATAGCCGCCAATCGCCGATATATGTCGGCAAAATTGCCTATGCGTTCGTCCAATGACCGGCTTACGAAATCGGGAAAATCTGAAACACCATATAAATCTTTCCAATCTGAAAAAATAAAATCCCTCGCCTCCACTATATGCTCTTTTACATATTCTTCAATGTGGTCATCGGTAATACCCCGCATGCGAAGCTGAACTGCGTAATTATAATATGACCGCTCAATCGGCATGAGTGAAAATGACCATGGGGAAGCATAAACGTCGCAATGGGTAAACGCCGGTATCAAACCAATTATTACATATGGTTCTTTCTCATTCTCGTTGGCCAAAACAACGCAATTTTTTTCTTGTTCATCAAGCCACTTGAGCGTCGGCCAAAATAGCTGGAGATTCGCGTCGTATTGATAAAATCGATTGAACGTACCTGCTTGAATATATACGCCATACACTAGAGGAACAGCCACCGCAAAAAAAACACCGATTGCCCATATAGCCCGCAACTGATGCCTTACTATGCGATACCAAAGCACCATTAACACGATCATGGCGAGCGGGATAGAATACTGCACAAAATGATAGGGCCAGACCGTTTGTCCGGTGATAATCTGCTGGCTATATGCCCAGAGCGATCCCAAAATAAAAGCAAGGGTAAACAAATGCCAATCCTCTATAAACCCTGTTGTTTTTTGTTCTACTAACTTTGTGTTTTTTCTATCTCGTATAAATTGCCATCCTACAAAAACCGCATACACAATCAAAACCAGAAAGAGCAATTTGTTCATAAGCGGGTAATGTGTATAAAAAATACCATTCCGTAAAAGAGCTTCTGCGTACCATGGACTTTTGCTTGCTTGCCAAACAAGGTACCAATACGGAAGGGTCATCAAAAAAGCATACCCCGCAAGAACTCCCATGCTTTTGACAATCGTATATTCTTTTTTAAGAACATACATCAGGGCAAGCATAACAAGAATGGATACTGCTATCCCCCAGCTGAAAAAATAACTCCCCACCATCAGTGCAAGAAAAATAGCCGCGCTTAAAAGCGCTCTTTTGTGCGGTCTTTCGTTTCTTATATTCGCTATCATACGCCACAGAGAACCGAGAAAAGCCATGAGCAGAAGCGCTCCTAAAACAGGGTTAATGGGCCGAGCCCAAATCAAGAAACCGGCTGGGCTTGCGGAACCGCTAAGAAAAGCAAGAAGACTTCTGTAATCAATCAGGTCATAACCGAGAGTAACGAGCAACGCGCCGGCAATCGCATTGATTTTTGCAAAAAAGGAATCATCGTCTTCAAAAAGTTTGAGTAGAAGCGCATAAACCAAAAGAAACAAAATGAGCGGTAAAAAAAATTGGCTCGCAACAATAACGGCGGCTGGTTTTACTTCAAATAACATCGCTGGGACCGCATACAGCATTTCTCCAACCGGCGGGGCAAGAGGAGTTTGGTTTTTGTATTCATAGAAAGCCTGTGACCCAACGAGCGGATGCCCATCGAGAATTTCTTGTATTCTTGCTATATAAAAATCATCATTCGCCGTATGCATCATCGGTATTCCGCGATACTCATCTCCCAAAGATAGTATGAAAAAGATATTTGGTGCTACGTAAACAAACCCCACAAACAACGCCACCAAAATAGCTATATGATGTTCTTTGAAATAATCTTTGATGCTCATGTAATGTTATTCAAAATTGTCGCTATCTTTTTTATTTCTTGTTTTTTTAGATACGGGTACATCGGCAGTGAGAATATCTCTCGGGCGTAGCGTTCCGCCACAGGAAAGCTATTTTTTTCCTGTTTTGCGTAAAATGGGTGGCGATGGAGCGGGGTTCTATAATGGATGAGTGTTTGAATACCATGCTCTTTCAAGAGCTTCATTATAGCATCCCTTTTTGGGGCGCGCACCACAAATAAATGATACACGCACTGGCTATCCCCCTGCGGGGTCGGTAATACAATCTTTGGATTCACAATTAAGTTCCGATACTGGAGAGCAAGCTGCTGTCTTGTTCGATTCCATGTATCTACATACTTTAATTTTACACTGAGTACAGCCGCTTGTATTTCATCAAGACGGCTATTCATCCCCGGTATTGAACACACCTGCCTGTCTTTCTGCCCGTAAAAACGCTCCGCTAGAAGTTTTGTGTAATTTTTTTTGCTTTTTGTGATAATGGCGCCGCCGTCCCCATACGCGCCGATATTCTTGGTCGGATAAAAAGAAAAACATCCAAAATCTCCAAAACTTCCCACCTTTTTACCTTTCCACATTGCACCGGTCGCTTGGGCGCAATCCTCTATAAGCGTCAGGCGAAAACGCCGTGAAATTTTCTTTAGGGCGTCCATATCGCATGCTTGACCGTACAAATGTACCGCGATAATCGCTTTGGTTTTTTTATTTATACGCCGAACAATCTGTTTACTATCAATTAAAAATGACTCATCGCAATCAACAAAAACGGGGCGCGCGCCGCTCATGGATACCGCCATGGCAGTCGGCAATGCCGTGTTTACCGGCACAATCACCTCATCTCCTTGCCCGATACCCGCGCATAGAAGACTTAGGTAGAGCGCGTCGGTCCCGGAATTTACCCCCACGCAATATGGGGCATCGCAGTATTCGGCAAAACGTTTTTCAAAATTCTCTAATTCAGGCCCCAGGACAAACCACCCGCGCCGTAAGACACGATGAATTGCCTCATCAATTTCCTTTTTCAAGGATTTATATTCACGCGTAAAATCAACAAATGGGATCATGTTACTTTTTTATATATTTTAAAAATTCATCATAATCACGTAGGTAATCGCTCTCGTCATGATGGTCGTTGGCAATCACCAGGATCACGCAATCCGGAGAAAATTTAGTCATGGTGTGCCACACTTTTGGCCTCAGCAGCAGCCCTACCGAAGGATTATCCATGGGAATTTTCTGCTTATTTTCACCGTCATCCAACATCATCTCAAAAGAGCCATTCACGCAAAAAATAATTTGCTCTAATTTTTTATGCGCATGCTTCCCACGAATCGCTTTAGGGTTTTCTAATTGGTTAATAAAATAAAATCTTTTGATGGCAAAGGGTATTTGTTTAAATTCTTCGCCAATAAATAACTGGCCATTCGGAGCATTGGAAAAGGCCCTGAGATAAACCATGTCTGCGTCAAAATAATTTTTATCACCATTCGTATTCATAGGTATACTATATGCTATTTACCAAGAATAAAAACTTGGTATGGAGAGAGTCCGCTTTGCATATTAAAAGTCCTTTTTACGAGGAACCTCTCGGACAACAGCTTTTCGTATCCTTCTTTATCGCGTATGAATTCCCCATTATCAAGACGATGTAATAGACGTGTAATAACATTATTATCTGACCGATTGACGTCCTCCATGATAAGTAATTCCCCATTTGGCGCAAGCACCCGTGACATTTCTTTTAAAACACGGCCGCTTGTCTCGTCGTCCAAATGATGCAGGACGCCAACAATAACAATTTTTTGGAAACTCCCGTCTTTAAACGGCAATGTTGTCGCGTCGCCCGCAAGAAAAGTTCCTTTGTAATTTTTCTTCGCGTAATCAATATATTTTTTTTCAATATCAACGCCAGTATACATTTCCGGATTAAAAAAGACGGAAAATTCTCCAGTGCCACATCCGATATCAAGCACGCGCTCATCCGGCGCGCATACAAAATATTTTTTAAGCACTGATCGCTCACCCTTAAAATTATTCTCTAAAATCCGCCTCAAAAAGATAAAAATGCGCGGATTTTGCGATAGCGCGTGTATTGCTTGTTTAACCGTATCCATAGTTTTTACCGTATACATCTATTGTTTATATTTCCTAGCGAGGCCACGCGAAAATTTATTTTCGTGATGACCGAGCGACGGAAATTCAAGAAATGCCGCGGCATTTCTTATTTTTATTCCCTACAAGCCTCTTCATCTTTAAAAAGAGTTTCAAATCACCAATAAACTTTTCTTTCAAAAGACCGATGGCGGTATAGTTTGATGTGCCATATTCGCGTTTGTAGTGGTTCACTGGAATTTCCACAAATCTTGCTCCGACCAATTCTAATTTTTTCACCAACTCTGCAAGAATGGAGGAATCTTTCGCCTCCAGAGAAACCCTATTTAAAACACTCCTCCGTATGAGACGAAAATCACAGTCAACATCACGAATGGGAATTTGAAAGAGACGATGGACAAGAAAAGCATACCCATTCCCCAGAAAAACTCTTAAAAAATTATCCCCTCTCTTTTTTTTGTAGCCATTCACCACATCAACTCCCGTTTGTGTCTGTTTCTCAGCCAAGAGCACCAGGTTTTCTTCCAGATGATACTGGGCATCCCCATCAGTATAAAAAATCCAGTCCTTTGTGCACGCGGCAAATCCATATTTGATGACCGCGTATCCTTCAGTGTTATCTTTTTTGTCAACAATTTTGAGTTCCGGATATTTCTTTTTCATTTCCAAAATTTTTTGAAACGTCCAGTCTTTAGAATTGCCGCCGTGAAGCGCGATTACCTCAAGATTGTCTGTTAATGTTTCTCCGACCGCATACGCATACGTAAGTTGTCGTTCTACCGTCCCCTCATCATTATAGAACGGAAAAAAGATTGACAATGATGTTAATTTTTTTGTCATACAGCGATTGATGCTATGATTTCCCGCCAAACCATACGATTGCAATCCATAACTTTGCGAGGCGTGCCACGATAACCATAATTCTCGGAATATTTAACGCTTGTGATTTCCCGTACATTCTAAAATAATGAGATACGCCAACTTCCGCAAATTTGAATCCTTTGTTTTGGGCTTTCTTCAATAATTCAACTGAAATAACTCCCGACTCACTTTCCAAATTTAGATTATCCAAGACAGCGCGTCTCATCAATCTAAAATCACAATCTGGGTCCTTGACGGATAGCCAAAAAATCAACTTCATTAAATGCCGATAGATAATGTCAATAATAATTCTATGGAATGGTTCCACATTTCCTATCTTGTACCCACTAACAATATCAATACGACTATCTAATTGTTCTAATAATTTTGGCAATTCTCGTATATCATACGATGCGTCTGCTTCAGTATAACAAACAATATCTTTTTGGGTTGCCGCGAAACCGCTTCGGAGTGTAGCGCCATACCCTTGCTTTTTATGGTGAAAAATGAGTTTTAATTCAGGAATTGAATTTTTTAATTCCAAAAGCAATTCCTGGCTTCCGTCGGTAGAATAATCATCAACGACAATAATCTCAAAATCATTAGTAAGAGAACGTGCGACTTTTTTTGCTTCTACTATCATTGTGGCAATTGTCCCCTTATCATTAAAGCATGGAAATACAATTGATAATGATGGCACACGCGCGCTAATCTGTTTTTTATATTGCATAAATTTCCCCGCTTCAAGCAGACTGTCCGTGGTCCCAATATCAAACCAGTTTTTTTCAAGTATTATTGCTTGCAACGCGCCATCCTCAATGTATTTATTATTGATATGAGTGATTTCATATTCTCCCCGTCCTGATTTCTGTTGTCCTAGCATTTTTTCAAAAACCGTATTGTCATAAAGATAAACACCAGTAACCGCCTTGTTTGATTTCGGATTTTTTGGCTTTTCTTCAATCTCAATAATATTGTTGCTTCCATCAATAGTCGCGACACCAAACCGTTCCGGGTCATTTACTTCTTTCAAAAAAACAAGCGCCCCTTTCTTAAAATTTTCAACATATTCGCTTATATCATCTTCAAAAATATTATCACCTAAATATAAAACACAATTATCGTTGCCGACATACTCTTTGGCAATATGCAGTCCGTCGGCAATACCAGATGGCTTATCCTGAATCCCGTATACTATCTGAATACGTTTGCCCGTTTTGGGGGAAATAAAATTTTGACCGGAACCCACTAATTGAACAAAATGATGCTGATACTCCGGCGGAGTAACAATCATGATGTGGTCAATTCCAGCCGATACCAGTTTTTCAATCGCGTAAAAAATAACCGGCTTATCATATATCGGCAAAAGATGCTTATTTGTAATGTGAGTAAAGGGCGCCAATCGTGTACCGCTCCCTCCGGCTAAAATAACTCCTTTCATGATAATTTAAGATGCGAGTTTATCTCTTTTTTTCGTTTTAAGATATTTTCAACCCAATCATTATTTTCTTTATACCATTGCAATACGTCTGGCAATTTATTTTCCAGAGAATATTTTGGCTTCCAACCAAGCCGGCGTAATCTTGATGAGTCAACAGCATATTTCCGATCATGCGCCGGTCTGTCTTTTACAAATGTGATCAGAGTTTGCGGTTTCCTTAACGCCGAGAGTATTTTTTGAGCAATAATTTTATTGGAATATTCTTTTCCTTCTGAAATTCCAAAGGTGTCCCCGCTTTTTGATTTTTGCAAAAGAAGAAGCAATGCATCGGTATGGTCATCAACATACAGCCAATCGCGCATATTTCGACCGTCTCCATACAACGGTAGTGATTCATCGTGCAAAGCGCGCACTGTAAAAAATGGTATCAATTTTTCCGGAAATTGTCGCGGTCCAAAATTATTGACTGAACGAGAGATAACTACCGGTACTCCATAGGTATGTACATACGCACGAATAAGCAATTCGGCAGCCGCTTTTGACGCGGCGTATGGCGAATTCGGTTTCAGGGGAGAATCTTCATTGAACTTTTTTTTAGAAGCAAGCGGCAAATCCCCCCACACTTCATCGGTTGAGACATGTACCATTTTTTTCACACGCGGAGATTTTTGAAGCGCTTTCATAAGCGAGTGCACGCCGATGATGTTTGATTGAATAAAAGCGTCGGCTCCTCCGTGAATAGACCGGTCCACATGCGTTTCTGCGGCAAAATTAACCACAAAATCAACCGAGCTCATGAGTTTTTCCACGAGCGCCGTATCGCAAATATCGCCTTTCACAAAAGAATACCTCGCTTGCGGCACGCCGAGAAGATTATCTTGATTGCCGGCATAGGTGAGCGCGTCAAGGTTAATCACAGACGCATTTTTAACAACGCTTAAAAAGCGGTGGATAAAATTAGAGCCCATGAAACCGGAGCCGCCGCAGACAAGAATCTTTTTGTGTTTGAAATAATTCATAATATTTTGCTATTCAAAATTGTACACCCCATCCACCTTTATATCGCATCCCGCCCATGGTGTGTAAAAACAAAAATCTTATACCCAAAAAAATTACCGAAAAATGCGATTGGGATTTCTATGGCAAGAGCTATATTTACCCATATCTTAGGGTCTATGCCATTAGGCGCGCCGATAACATTAACGATAATATGAAGCAAAAATATATTCAAGAGAGATGTGGCGCTCGTTATGGTAAAAAATTTAATGTACTCTGCTCTTCCGTTGTCGGTATTGTGCGCACGAAATGTCCAGAATTTATTCCAAAAAAAACTGTGCGTGATGGTAATTATTGAAGAAATGATCGTAAAAAAAATCACCTGCCAGCCGCGCGCTATGTCGGTAAACCAAATAAAAAGATTGGTAATACCGGCAAAAAGAAACGTATTTAAAAGCCCTATCAATCCATATTTCCCAATTTGGAAAATTGAGGAACGCCACCGCATGCCCAATAGATATGCGCCGTATAAACCGGCAACGGTCATAAACGGAAGCAAAAAAAGCCAGAGTCCAATTACAAAAAAGGAGAGCCCATGATTGTAGCGCGCTAATATGTCAAACACTTTTATATTTTGAAACACAGGAATAGAAAGCAGAGCGATGGCTTCCCCAATAATAAGCGTCCGCCAAAAATCGGTTTTGGTGAACACTAAAATTTCTCCAAGTTCTTTATACGTGTTGCCTGACGTCTGGCGTAAAACAGTCCCATTATTATGTAGGATGTTTTTCATAAAATGAATAATATTCGCGGCCCTGTTGCTCCAAGAATATTCCACCACGGTCTCTCGCGCTTTTTTTGAGAATGTTTTTAGAGCCGCGCAATCAGACAATCCGAAAACAGTCTTTTTTGCCAAATCGTTCGGGTTATCCGCATCAAAAAATATGGCCGTTGTTTCATGCAGTATCTCGCGTACAGCAGGCGTATCAGAAGCAATAATCGGCGTGCCAGAAGCCATATACTCAAAAAGTTTCATTGGTGAAGTGTACTCCCTTCCTATTTTCTCTTTTCCGCTTGTTGGCAAGACTAGCACATCCGCTGCTCTAAGCCACAACGGAATTTCCTGATGCTGGCGATGCCCGACAAAAATAATGTTTTTATATTTTATATTTTGTATTTTGTATTTTGAAACTTCTTCTGCAGTGCCGCCGACGAGATATACGAGCATATCTGCATCCAATTTTTTTGCCGCCTCAATCAAAGTGTTAACACCCTTCCACTTGTAAAGATGTCCAGCGTAAAGAATGATTTTTTTATCAAGCGGAAGATTAAGCGTTTTTCTCGCGGCTTCTTTTGATATAACAATATCAAAACGCCTCAAATCAACGGCATCCGGCGCACAAAGTATTTTATCTTCAGAGACTCCAAAGCGCATGAGGTCTTTTTTTATGCCGTTGCTGATGACGACCAATCCCATACTTTTGCGCAAAACAAAATTGTGAAGAAACGATGACTTTTGAGGAAGTGTATGAAGCTCATAAAATATAGGCTTATGGAATAAAGCGAACAGAAACGCAACCAAAAAATCACGGGTATAAAATACTGCGTCTTTTTCAAAAACCGCTCGCGCAATTGCCGACACGGAAAACGTAACGCTTTCAATCCAAAACCAAAGGGGTTTAAAAAAAGGAATCGGAATCAAATCCAAAACTGGCAAACGTTTGATATTGAATACTGCATCAACGCCATAATACAGAAAAGGGTCCTGTTTTATCGGGTTAAGCCTCCACGGCACAACAAGCGTAATTTCAATATCTTTCCCCTGTTTAAAGGCGCGTGCGGTATTCATAATCTGAACCCCGTGTGCTTTCTCCGTCGGCAAGCGAATATTTGCAATATATAAGAGTTTCATTTATTTTGATGCGCTAAAAAACAATCCGAGTGCGAATTTTTCACGCGGCAGTTTCGGCTTTATTAAAAAAACTATCCAATCAGCAAAAAAGGAACCGGGCAGAATCAAAAACCTGAGCACTCTTGGCAGAACAAACTCAACCTGCGAATATGCTGCCGAAAAAGGTCCACGGCCAAGCACCGTCACTTTTACATCGCGAAGTAAGGCGGTTTCATACGCCGCCGCAAGAGTTTCACTTGTATACCGCCAAAAATCATGCGGGTCCGGATGATACCCGACCAAAAAAGGAACAGCGCCAATCATGCGTCCACCGGGTTTTAAAATCCTATGTATCTCTTTGAGCAAAAAAGAGTACCGATAGACATGTTCAAAAATATTGAACACAAGAACCGTGTCGATGCTATTATCTTGATACGGCAGCGCGTCTTTCTCGAAATCAATTGAAACATTTTTTTCAGACGGCTGACTTCCAAAACCGACATCAAGCGCAGCAATTTCCATGGTCTTTCCTTTTTGAAAAAAACGATAGTAGCTCGCTTGGTTAACGCCACTCCCCAAATCAACCACCTTTCCTGAAAGCGTATAATGCGCGCATTCATTGTTCATGAATATGCGGTATAGATCTTTCCCTCGCCATATTTCTTTTATATAATTCCATCCGCTCATATTTCTATTTTATATGCCCTTGCCCATATTTGGAAAGTCATGACCGCCCAGAGAATGTTCAGATTGTACACTTTTGAATCTCGGTGTTCTTCCAAAATTTTTTTGATTTCTTCAAACAAAAAAAGTTGCGCTGTTGGCTTATAATACCCTTCCGACAATATATGCTCTGCCATTCTATAAATATCAGGATGACGGAGCCACTTAGCCGCCGGAGAAAACCAGCCACGCTTTGGCTCTTTAAAAAGAAAGCTCGGCAAATCACTTTCAAACGCTTTTTTTAGTATAATCTTCGTATCAAAGAGGCTGATTTTTTCTTTGAGCGGAATTGTCGCGGCAAACTCCACCACCTCTCTATCAAGCAACGGCACTCGCGCTTCAAGCCCAGCTGACATGCTCATCTTATCGCTAAGCATGAGGGAAAAATCAACGAGCCAGCTCCTTCGGTCGGTGTCCATAAAAAGCTCTTCGAATAATCTATCCTCATTTCCTTTAAAATATTTTTTATTAAAAAAAGCTTCTGTCATTCCCTGCGATAAAAACGACTTTTGAATCACCGAGCTCAAAAGCGATTCTTTTTGAAACATAAAAAGTGAGAAGCGGTTAACCCCGCTCGGAGTATTTAATTTTTTGATATTGCTACTCACCCGAGCTAGCGGATCTCGTAGCCATTTCGGCACCGTTTGCCAATAACGCGCAGCCAAACTCAATCGATACCGCTCATAGCCGCCGAAAAGCTCATCGCCGCCGTCTCCGCCAAGCACAACATCGGCTTTTTGTTTCGCAAAGCCCGCCAATTTCATCATCGCCAAAGCGGTCGGATTTGAGATCGGCTCATCCATGTGCCAGACGGCCCGCTCGAGCGTATCCAGCACATCAGGCACGCCAAGGAGCACTTCGTGATGGTTTGTTCCGAAATGCTTTGCCGTACGACGCGCCAAATGAAAATCAGCATTAAACTTTTCCTGCTGTTCTTTTTCACCTAATCGGAACCCGACAGAAAAGGTATCGATATTTTTTCTTTGACCGGCAAGCGCCGAGAGCACAATACTTGAGTCTATGCCGCCCGATAAATATACGCCAAGCGGCTTGTCTGATACCAATTGGCGCGTAACTGAAGAAATAATTTTTTGGCGAAGAGTGTGCGCCAATTCTCCCCTTTCTCCGGAGAAATACTTTCCGTGCGGCGCCCGCCAAAAGGTTTTGGTTTGCAACATTCCGTTTCTTAACACCAAACTGGTAGCCGGCGGCACTTTGTATATTCCTTCAAACATTGTGAAAGGCTCCGGCACGTACAATGCCCGAAAATAATGATTGAATGCCTCTCGGTTAAGTTTTCTCGGAACCCCGTGCTCAAGAATCGCTTTTATTTCGGAAGAAAATATAAATTTCTTGCCATCCCAAAAATAATAGAGCGGTTTTATGCCCACGTGGTCGCGCGCAAGAAAAAGCTCTTTCTTGCGCCTGTCCCAAATCGCAAACGCGAAAATTCCGTTAAATTTTTTAACGCAGTCATGCCCCCATTTTTCATAGGCGGCCAAAATGACTTCCGTATCACTCGCTGTCTTAAACTGATACGCGGTAGCGAGCTCCTGCTTGAGTTCTTTGAAATTATATATTTCTCCGTTAAAGACGATCACGAGGTTCCCAGTATTATTTTTCATCGGCTGTCCGGCTTCTTCACGCACGTCAATAATGCTCAACCGATTGTGCCCAAAAGAAATGCCTCCATCTAAAAATATGCGGGTTCCGTCAGGCCCGCGATGCTTGGTGATTTGATTCATATTTTGAATCAAACGTTCGTCTTCAAAATTAAATCCATTGATTGAGCACATTGAGAATAATGTTATCTATTTTTTCTTGCGAAAATAGTGTTGACGAAAGCAACCGCGAATTTTTAGATAATTCCCGTCGAAGCTCCGTGTCTCGGAGCCGTACTAGCGCATCTGCAAACTCTTTGGGCGTTCGCGCAAAAAGCACGTGAATATTTTCTTTAAACTGATACCCGGCCATTCCTCTTGGAGAAATAACCGCGGGAATACCGCGCGCAAGCGGCTCAAAAATTTTTTGCTGCATGCCGGCGCCCATAAGCGAGGGGATAAGAGCAATATCCATTGTGTCCAAGAAATCATCTAATTCTTTACCGAGTTTGCGCCCTGCATATATGACGTATTCATTAAAATATCCGTTAAATTCTTGCGGTACTTTGGTTCCTAAAATATGAAACTTGAAAGATCTGGGATACGTGCGCATGACGCGCGGAGCAATATCTCTTAAAATAGAGCGGAGCGCTTCTTTGTTGTGGTGCACATTGTATGTTGAACCCATAAAAAAAACATTGAGTGGTTCTTTTTGTGAAAACATATGCCGTTCGCGCAAACACATAGGAAGCCCGCGAAGCGGCAGTATTTCCACTTTTTTTGCTCCGTATTTTTTATAGACTTTTTCCTCATCCGGCGTAATGGCAAAAAGAAAATCACTCTTTTTTATCGTAATCAGTTCGCTTATCAATTTCGGCAAAAATTTTAAATAATTGCCAAACGTGCGGCCGTCTTCTTCCAAAAAGTGCGTCGGCTCGACATTGATCGAGCGGGTAATAATCGGAATATGTCTTTTTTGAAAAATAAAATACAGCGGCCACAGATACGTGTAATCAAACCATACAACATCAGGTTGCCATTCATCGGTAATTTTTTTTACCGTTTCAATAGTTTCTTTGTGAGCATATTCATACGCGGCTCCATCCCAATAGAGCGGATTAATGAATCTTTTAAGATAGAAGAAAGCACGCTGGGCTCCGTTCTTCGCCTTTTGAGACTCATACGGAAGAAGCGTAATCGGAATATCATATTGACGCGAAAAATCTTCGATGTTCTTCGTACTCTGAAAATCAAATACTTTGCCAACAATGTGCATGTCAAAGCCGAGCCGCTTTAATTGCTTGATGCCTTCGAAACGGTCTTTCTCACAGGCGCCAAGTGCTGGCAATGGAAATCGCGGAGTAATCACTAAAATCCGTTTGCTCATAAGGCAATACTATACTATTTAGTACTTCTTTGGAAATAAGGGCACTTTTTGTCTTCGCCTGTATACCGACAGGCAGGCTCTGACGAAACAAGAATCACGATTCTCATTTCGCTATCAGCTCAGCAGAAATAAAACACCCCGCTCAAAACAAGCGGGGTGTTAAACAACAAGATAAAAAATCACATATTATTTCGAAGCAAGTCAAGATTATCTTTCGTCCAGTGTATCATTTTGTCGATACCATCTCCCATGTCTGTTTCCGGAAACCAACCTAGATCATTCCGCGCTTTGCCGATGCAAGAAATATAAATTTTCTGATCTCCTGGCCGCCAATCAGAAAACGAGTAGTCGATTGTTTTGCCCAATTTTTTACCAAGCAAGCGGATAAAATCAACGACTGAAGTGATATTTCCTGGACCGCCGCCAATATTATAAATCTGCCCGGCAGTTTTTCCAATGTGCTCAATCGCCTGGTAAAAAGCACGGCACAAATCACTCATAAAAAGAATATCACGTACTTGTTTGCCATTGCCATAGATGGTAATCGGCATATCAAGCATGGCACGGGCAGTCAGATACGCAACCCATCCTTGGTCGACAATTCCAAACTGCCGTTCACCGTATATACACGATTGACGAAACACAACGGTACGTAAGCCGTATATGCGATGATAATCCCGCACATACTGGTCTGCGGCGCCTTTTGAACAACCATATGGTGAATGAAAATCAAGCGGATATGTTTCAGGGATCCCCAGCTTCAATTCTCCATCATAAAAAGCGTATCTGTTGTCGTATTCATCTATGATTTCTTGCTCCATGCCGCCATACACTTTGTTCGTTGACGTGAAAATAAAGATTGGGTTTTTACAAGATAATCTAGCCGCTTCAAGCACATTGAGAGTACCGAGCGCATTGACTTTAAAGTCGTGCATCGGGCTGGAAACAGAGCTTGTCACCGCCACTTGCGCAGCCGCATGCAATATCACATCAGGTTGTGTATCTTGCATCAATTTATTCAGAAAATATCCGCCTTTATCAACTATGTCTAACATCACGCAACGCAACGGATAATCCTTTGGAGGACACTCGCTCAGTAACCACATCAAATTGACATCTGATCCTTTGCGCGACAAGTCATCAACTATTATCACGCGCCATCCTTTTTCCAAAAAATATTTTGCGGCATTGACACCGATGAACCCGGCACCGCCGGTTATCAAGATAGTTTTCAAGATCTCTCCTTTCAAAAATTATACTTCGCGTAATCTGCTTTTTCTCTCACTCATTTGATTATAAAAGATCTCTTTGCCATCAAAGATAGTCTATTTACTTCAATTGTGCAACAGGCGGTGCAATTATTTAAACACATTAAACCGCACGATGTGCCACATGGCGGCCAGCCCGTCTTTCCAGTTTATTTTTTTACCTTCTTCGTAGGTGCGTCCGTAGTAAGAAATGCCGATTTCATACACTCGCCATTTCCCTTTCGCAACATACGCCGTCAATTCCGGCTCAATACCAAATTTTTTTGACACTAATTTATTTTTAAAACTGTCTGCCACTTCGCGGCGAAATGCTTTGTAGCACGTTTCCATGTCGGAAAGATTGAGCCCTGTGAAAATATTTGAGAGCGCGGTCAAAAACTTATTCGCCATGTAATGCCAGATATAAAGCACCCGATGCGGTTCGCTTCCGATAAAACGCGAACCATATACCACGTCGGCATGCCCCGACAACATAGGCGCGAGCAATCTGTCGTATTCAGACGGGTCGTATTCCAAATCGGCGTCTTGGATAAGCAGTATATCGCCGGTCGCATTCTGAAAACCGGTTTTTATTGCCCCTCCCTTGCCTTGATTTTTCTCATGAAAAATATAGCGTATCCCTTTTATGTTTTTCAGAATATCGCGCGTGCCGTCAGTTGAGCCGTCATCAATAACCAAAATCTCTTTTTCTACCTGCGGCAAAGATACCGCTTGCACCTGCGAAATAAGCTCTTTGATTGTCAGCTTTTCGTTGTAGGCCGGAATGATAATAGATAGTTTCATAAATAAGTAATGACGAATTATGAAATAGTATTTTTAGCAGAGCCTTGCGGACCCCGACAGTTATCGTCGTGGGAGCAGAGCATCCGCCCTGGGCGGAAGCATCCGCCCTGGGCGGAATGCGTGCTGTGCGAGAAATACTATTTCGTAATTTATAGTAATAAAATATTAACTAAACAAATGTCCTATTCGTTCCCGAATCCTATCAAGATTTCTTAGCGCGTCAAATAAGGTATTGCTGAAAAGAAGCAGTGTAACAAGAGCCAAGACTTTCAATTCCCTGCGACCGCGCCATAAATCAAACAACCCATAACTGGCAAATATCGCAAAAAACGGATACACAAGAAATCGATACCTCGTTTCCACAATGATACCAATAATAGCGATGGGCATCATCACAAGCATCCAGAGTAACATTTTTGCGCGTTCTTTTTCATCCGCGGAAAGCTCTTTCATACGATAGATGCCCCAAAAACCGAAAATAAAAAGAATGGCGGAGTAAACCGCAGACAATGTAAGTGTTAAGGCCTTGCTCATTCCTTCCAGATGAAACCAAAATCCGGTCGGGCGAGCGAAACTAAAATAAATGGAAATTCGCTTAAAAGTAATTTCCAAAAATTCTATCGGACGAGAGAAAATAAAGCCAAGCGATTCTTTGAGCGCGAGCTTATTCCCTTCTATCCTTCCCTCTTTCATAAATATTTCATTACCCTCGTACGGCTCAAGTTCGCCAGAGGCACCAGGATGATTTCCGGCAAGCAAATCATACCCAAACGCAAGGTTGGTCGGGATAAAGGTGTGATACATGCGATAATTGCGGACCGTCCACGGAGTAAAGACAAGCGTAAGTACGATAAGAAACACGCCTAGTTCTTTCCAAAATTTTTGCCAGATAAAATAGCCCGCCAGCGGAAAGATTAAAAAAAGCGCCGGAGTGCGCACCAAGACCGCAAAACCAAATACCACGGCCAACAACATCAACAACCATATTGATGCATTGGCATTTCTTTCGATATATCGAAAGAAAATATATACGCTTAAAATAATAAAAAATATCCCGAGTGTCTCTGTCATGAGCATGCCGTTTATCGTAATTAAATCGGGAGAAAAGCCGATAAGCCCAGCGGCAACGAGCCCGATTGGCAAGCTCCAATGTTCTTTGAATATTTGTTTGCTGATAAGAAAAATAAAAAACGCAGAAAATGCCGACAAAAGCGCATTAATAATCCACACGACTTGATAGTGATGCCCGAACAAATAATAAACGCCAGCCAAAAAAAATTCATAACCGGGTCCGACGCGCAAAATGGCCAAATCTTCATCGTATGAAAGATCCGCCTGCTCTTTATATCCGTTCCCCTGCACAAGATTCCATGCAATGTTGTCATATGCTCGCGCGTCAACCGCAGGTGCAATGTAAAAATAAAGAGAGTACGCATAGGCAACCAGAAAAATACCGAGAACGAGAAGGCCGATTATTTTTTTCTCCATATCGTCTTGATACAAACGAGAGAACATATTCTGCAAGGACATACGCCAATCTTACCGATATCTCAAAAAAACAGCAAGAAAAAAGCGTTCTGCTTTGTTGCAGAACGCTTTAAAAATAAACCTCATCCTTTATTATGTTCTCTTGCCCAATCAATATACCGAGCAATCCCATCAAAAAGATTCATACGCGGAGAAAATCCGAAACTTTTTGCCAGAGATATGTCCGCAGGGAAACGCGACACTTCGCCCGGACGCGGCTCACCGCGCACAATATCTACTTTCAACACATGCGCAATATATGCGGCAATGTCACAAACTCTAGTTTCACAGCCACTTGCAAGGTTGATTGCCTCTCCCCGTAGCGCTTCAGTATCGTTTTCTAAAATCAAATTATATCCATCAACAATATCGCTGACATGCGAATAATCGCGCGTTGCCGTCCCGTCTCCAAAAACAGTCAGGTCTTGCCCGATGAGCGCCCGAGACACAAGAATGGGTATCAGCGCCCCAAACGTACCGCTTTTTTGGCGTTCGCCATACACATTAAACGGTCTGACAATTGTCACGTTTACACCGTATGTTTTGAAGTATGCATGACACATCCTATCGGCCGCCGCTTTTGACGCGGCATAGGGGCTATTCGGGCGAAGTTCTGCATTCTCTCGCAAACCTTCTCTTTCAGACAATACATGCCCGTCTCCATACACTTCACAAGTAGAGGCATAAATGAGCCGAGCCTGTTCTTTCCGCACTGCCTCCAAAATATACATCGTGCCTAACACATTCGCGTGGTAAAACGAAAACGGATCTTTCCTAGACTCGTCCACGTTAACGCGCGCCGCCAGATGAAAAACCACTTCATGCCCGCGAATGCTTTTTTCTATCAACTCTTTATCCGTGACGCTTCCCCATATCAGATTTATGCTAGACAACACACGAGCAAGATTATTTTTTGCCTGTTCCGAATAGGTATTCAGAACAGAAACGTGATGTCCTTTTGCAAGCAACAATTCCACCAAATGACTACCCTGGAACCCGCCACCGCCGGTAACTAAAATTTTCATTTGCTTATCCTTATGAGGGTTTTGTTAATTTCTAAAAGAACCGATTCGCCACGAATAGTAACACGCAAGACGTAAGGAGGTCAATTTCTTGATTTATTCCGACGGAACAATATGATATATGTATGTCATTTATCAAAACATTCGCGAAACTCCCCATTGATTTAGGTCAGGGACAATTCCGCCACACCACAAAAGCAAAGCTCATCGCTTTTGACAGCGTCCCCAAAAATACAGCAGATCATACGGCACTTGATGTCGGATGCGGTGACGGATATTGGTCTGAAAAATTAAAAAGTATCGGATATCGAACAACTTCGGTCGACATGAACAGACCATACCCGAATATAGACTGGGAAACCCCATACAAAGATACTATTTTTACAGACCTCAATAAGAAACTGCCGTTTCAAGACGCTTCTTTTGATTTGGTTTGGTGTTCGGAAGTCATTGAACACCTGGAAAATCCTCAAGCGATAATAAAAGAAATCGAGCGCGTGATAAAACCCGGGGGAAAATATATTCTTACTACGCCAAACTCATTTTTTTGGCTTCATTATTTTTTGAAACTGTTCGGGTTCTCCCATAAAGATTGGCAAAATGAGGGACATAAATATTTCTTTCATATAGATGATATACAAAGTCTTTTCCCAAAGGCCAGTATTTACGGTTATTTCCCTTATCTAATATTAAAATTCAAAATTAAACACTTGATAGGCCTCCTCTCTCCAAACTTTGTTATCGTTGTGGAAAAAGCAAAATGATTGAACGATTCAATACCATATTTGAAAAAGCAACCGGACAATACCTGCTTCAACTTACGTCAGGCAAAGCGGGCCTCTGGATTTCCGTATTGTTCATTTTTGTATTTATAAATATTTTTTCCCTCTCGACACTTACGACAAAACCGGCGCTTTGGTATGACGAGGGAATAAATATAGAATTGGCGCGAAATTTTTCCGAATTTGGGAAACTTGATTTGATGGTTCGGCCGATGCAATTCTCCGGACAAGGCGCGCTTATCGGCTCAACTGGATACACAACCACGATTCCTCTTGCGGCATTTTTTAAACTGTTTGGCTTTGGACTGTCGCAGGCGAGAGTGTACATGCTCCTCTGGATGAACATCATGCTTTTCTGCTTATTTTATTTCGCGAGAAAAAAATGGGGCGTGAGTGTCGCTCTCGCCACATTATTTCTAGTCGCCACTTTCGCTCCTTTTTTTGGAAATGGCCGCAGTGTTATGGGAGAAATCCCCGGTTTTACGTTTTTGCTGCTTTCTCTTATTTGGTATACAGAAAAAAACAATCTATTTGGTGCGGGCTTTTTTCTTGGCTTGGCTGTGATAAGCAAGCCGTCCGTGTATGTTTTCTTTATCCCAGCTTTTGTCATCTTGTTATTATTTGAAAAAAAAGATTTCTTTGCGCGCATTATTCGATCGGGTGCTGGCGCGGTATTGCCGCTTCTCATTTGGGCAGGCATATATCCCGACACTGCATTCTCCCCATCAACATGGAAAAGTTTGAGCGATCATGCGAGCAACCCATACGAGCAGGCGCAGGTCACTTCTTTAATAAACATAAAAAATAATTTGGCGGCATTTTTTGAATCGCCAACCTTACTTTATTTCTTGCTGTTTGCAATCATAATCATAAGCGCCCTATACATAAAAAGAGATTTTTATGAACAGAACAAACAGATTATCATACTCACCGCCTCATACGGAATATTGGAATTTTTTTACTATTTAAAAAGCCTGGGCTATCTTCGGTATCTTATCGCCCTGCAATTCTTAATCTTCATACTCCTTGTCCCCGCTCTAGAGACGCTCGCGAGACGCTTCGCTCCTCCGCCATACGGCAGTATTGCCATACGCGCGTGCATAGCGATACTCGTATTGTTCCAAGCCGCGTATCTTTTTTCGGGGGCAAAACTTTTTTATTCGGACAGTTCACAAAAAACATTTCAATATCTGGAAAACAATTTTGAGGGGCAAATAATCGGTATCGTCAACCTGCCAACAATAGCAAGCCTTATTCCCTCAACCCAAAGAATGCAGACTATTTCTACATATGGGCTTGACAATGTGGGGGAACATCCTTTATCGCTTGTGGCGGAGGCCTTGCCGCCAGTTATTGTTTTTGAAAATAATCATGTCTTTGAACCCCAATACGCCGAGGTGTTAAAACAACATTATTTGCCGGAGAAAACAATCGGAAATATTTTGATATATCGAAAATATTAAAAGTAAATATCAAAAAAAATCACGACGAAGTCTTTTATAATCCTCGGGATGTGCCCGAAGATACCGTAGACACTTTTTCTTTTCTCTTCACAAGTAACCGGAATTTCTTTTATTTTTAGGCCGGCACGATTCGCGCGAATCAAAAATTCAGTATCAAGCAAATCGCGATGAGTCTTGCATTGGCTGAACACGGGGGCCGCTTTCTCTCGGTTAAAAATCTTGATGCCGTGGGTATCAGTCCCCGGATACCGAAAAAGCGCCCGCAACGCGAAATTAAATATTCGGTTGAGCATCCTTCTTGAAAGCGGCCTTAGGTCATGGGCTCCCGGCATAGATTTAGAGCAAACGACAATATCGCTCTGCTCCTTTTCAAAAGAAACAAGCGCTTTTTTTACTGCATCCATGTCCCAAAAATCAATATTGAACACGGCAATATATGCGCCACTGCTTTTCAAAACACCTTGTTTAAGGGCGTTCCCGTATCCGGCAACCGGCAGAGATATGAGGCGTATTTGCGAATATAGAGAGGCAAGTTCTTTTGCAATCAATACCGTATTGTCAGTGCTGCCGTTTTCCACTAAAATAATTTCGTAGTCAGCACGGTACAAAAAAGTCTCCACCGCCACGATAATCTTTTCAATTTCGGTTTTTAAAATTTCTTGCTCGTTATAAACGGGAATAACGATGGATAATTTCTTAGTGTCATGTTTCATGTCTTTTTAATATTTGCTTATCATAGCGTCATTTTTCTCTATTGAGAAGGTCGGTCATTTTTTTTATGACAGAGACGCCGCTGTGGTTTTGTATCACCAGAGACTGAAGCTCGCGGAGTTCATATTTTGAGGCCGTCTTGATTTCTAATATTTTTTGGACAATATAATCTGCGTTGGTATTCCGCAAAAGATGTTTTTCTGGCAACATTGCAAAAAAAGCTTCGTTTGAAGTGAGCACGTTAACCCCTGACGCCATCGCTTCAAGGACCGCCTTATCAAGACTTCCGGTTTCGCTCAAATTGATAAAGAGATCGCTTTTTTGATAAAAGGAGTGGATATCGGAATACGAAACCGCGCCAACAAAAAACACGCTGTCATCTATCCCCTTCGCTTGTATCTCTTTTTTTAATCGAATGAAATAGTCATAATCCGCATTTGTAATCGGCGCCCCGACAATTTTCATTTCAAAAGAAACGCCTTCTTTTTTCAAAAGTTCTGCCGCTTCAAGCATCATGTGAATATTTTTTGCCGGCGTAATTCTACTGACAGAAAGAATATTCAATTTTTCGTGCGGCCACTTGTCCACCGGATGAAAACGCTCCGTATCAATCCCATGTCCTACTACATGCACCTTGTCGCTTTTCAAACGAAAACTTTCTTTTGAGGCGGTAAAGATAATATCGGATAATTTTTCCGCGACGCGCAATTTCATATCAACCTGTTTGTGCGTATACCATAGCGCAATTTTTTTAGACAAAAGTTTCCAAAACACACCTCCGAGCAAAATATATATCGGATTCATGTGCACGAAGACCGTATCGTAATTTTTTTTCTCATTCCAGATATATCTATAAAACCTTGCGATATATCGAAAGGTTTTTATTACAGTGGCACCAGCAAATTCTTCTTTGCCGAGCGATAATACGGAAACATTCTGCGGCAAATGGTATTTGCCTTTTTGCAAACAAATAACCGTAACTTTTTCAGCATGCTTGGCAAATTCTTCAATCCACCGGACAAAAAAACCGAGGTTGTCGTCCTGTTCGTCCACTTTTTGAGTTATGATAAGCAGTCGCATAAAAAATTACAAATAAATAGCGCATGACTCCCACTGTTTTTTATATACCCGAAGATACTCTTCTTTTGAAATTTCATTTGATGCGCGTGTGAATCGCCCGCCGCTTGAAAGAGCCGCTGACAACGAGTCCGCGAGGCAGATGGAATTGCCGACAGAGCATATAAAAACACCATCTCCTGAAACGACATCTCCCGCAATCCCCACATCAGTGGTTACTATGGGCAACCCTGCCCTATACGCCTCCACAAGCGAGAGCCCGTATCCTTCATAAAATGATGTGTGAAGATACACGTCGGCGGCGGCATAATAAGATGCAATTTCTTTTTGAGAGCCGACAAATATAGCGCTGTCTTCCAATTTGAGATTTGAGATTTGGGACTTGAGATTTTTTCTCTCGCTTCCGTCACCAACAACAAGAAGCCCAGCTTTGGGATATGTTTTAATAATTTTTTCAAACACCTCAATCGCACGGGCAACATTTTTTTCCGGCTCAAGTCGCGAGACAACAAGAACGATTTTTTCAAACTGTGGAAACTCTGCGCGGACACGGCTGCCGTCCGCATTTTTGAATTTTTGAACATCGGTGAAAATCGGCAGTACGGCAATCGGCGCATTGGTGAATCCACTGATAGATTTTTTAATTCGCTCCGACACCACGCGGACACAATCGGCTTTGGGCAATAAAAATTTCGCAACCATCACCCGAATTTTATTTTTGATATTTTCCGCGGCAAAATAGTGGCTCATGAAATCGGTATGTACCTGCAGCTCAAGCCGCGCGCCAAGAGCGCGCGAGACGCGCCATCCGGCAAAACCGGTTTCAAACGGGTTTTGGCAAGTAACCAGGAAATCATGAGTCATGAATAATGAATCATGATTGATGCGCTTCGCGATTTTGTATGCGTCAAAAATATACAGCCAGCGGCTCAAAGAATTTGTGGAATAAATGAAAACATTGTCTGAAATCTTGATTCTTGATTCTTGATTCTTGATTCTTGCGCGGAAAATTATAATATGCAATTCTTCACACAATCTTCCATACTCAATCATCCTCGCGCGCACCGCCGAGTCTTTTTCAAAAATTTTTGAATCAGTTGATAGCATTAGTACTCTCATAGTTGTTTAAAAAATTGAGTTAAATTCTCAAGCATTTTTTCTTTTGAAAATCCCGCCGCTTTTTCACGCGCCGATTTTTCAAAACGCTGGCGCGCCACTGTCACATCCGCCAGTATTTCAATGATTGCTTCTGCAAGAGCTTTTTTATCTTGATGCGTCACCAACCGCCCTGAAACGCTGTCTTCAATCAATTCAGAATTTCCGCCTACACGGGTCGTAACCACGGGCACTCCCAAAGCCATCGCCTCAAGAATAGTGTGCGACAACCCTTCGTATCCGGTATTTAGCACGAATACATCCGCCACCATTAAATAAAGCATAGTGTCGTCGTGCGACAATTGCCCGATTAAGAATACGCTATTCTCCAATTTGAGATTTGAGATTTGAGATTTGAGATTCTTTCTTTCCGGCCCATCTCCGATAATGTAGAGTTTTGCCTGCGGATATTTTTTTACTATTTCAGAAAACATTTCTATTAATGTTTCAAATCCTTTCCACGAAACAAGCCGCCCGATAGACACTAGTATCTCTCCTGGCCAGTCCCGCCCTTCAACGCGAGCCGGGGCGGACAAAAGAAGTCTCGCGCGAGCTTCATCGTGAGTGATATTTTGTTTCGGTAATTCAAACGCGTTATAGATAACTTCTACTTTTTCTGGAGCAACCCCCCATCCGTACACAATAATTTTTTTCAAATATTCGCTCGGCACAACTATCTTGTCCGCATAGCGCGCCACATATTTTTGTATAGACCTACGCATTTCAATCCCAAGAGAATATTTTTTTCCCTGAAATTCATCCAACAAATCATATTCCTGATTTCTGATTCCTGATTCCTGATTCACATATTCTTCCCACGCGCGGTCTCCTACAATTTTTACCACAAATTTTTTACCAAGTATTTTGGCGGCGCACAATGCGGGCAAGCCGACACCGAGCGGGTCTTGCGCGAAAATAATACCCGCCTCGGCTCCAGCGCGAAGCAGTTTGAAAAAATAAAAAAGATGTTTTACGCCAAAAGGCCATTTTTTTACATCGCTCAATTTCACCACGGCAACCTGAAACCCACGGAGCGAGAGCTCGCGTTCCAAAAGAGCGGTGTATGTGGCCGGTCCGCCGATTTCGGGCGGATAGAGCGGTGTAGCAATAAGTATTTTTTGCATAAGTTTATATGTTGGACATCGGATGTCCAACAATATCGTATGTTTTACTTAACCATCTTCAACTTCCAAACTGTTGGACATCCGATGTCCAACAGTTTGGAAGAAACTCGCTCTCTATCATAGTTTTTGAGAGACATTGCGGAGCCCACAGGCGAGCATAGCAAATCCTGCTCGCAAGCAGGTTCTGAAGCGAATATTTGAAGCTTCAGAAAACCTTTTGAGAATTTTTGCAAGTTTTGCGAAGTAAAAAATCCAAAAGGTGTACTAATCCTGTAAGGATTATGCGCGTCTATCAAAAACTCATGATGAGGAAGAGTTTCGTAATTCATAGTAAAGCAAACATTCGCTCAAAAACTTTTTCTTTCATTTGTTTAGCTATTATGTTCCAATCATATTTTTCTAGAACCATAGCCCGAGCATTCGCACTAATTTTTTCTTTCAATGCTTTATCTTCCATAAGCCGCTTCACTTGCACGGCAACGCTTTCTGGGTTATCCACCTCGCAAAAAAGCCCCGTCCCTTCGTCTTTCAAAAAGTCGGTAATGCCGCCAACTGGAGTACCAATCACCGGCAACCCAGCCGCCATCGCTTCAATAAATGAGTTCCCCATGCCTTCTGAACGTGACGGGCGTACAAAAATATCAGCGATACTTAAATAACGAGGCACTTCGGCGCTATCCACCGATTTTATAAAAACGATTCGCTCCGACACGTGCTCTCTTTGAGCAAGCGCACGAAGGAACGCTTCATCCGGCCCTGCCCCCACAACAAGAAATTTCACATGTGAAGGCAAAAACGCGAGTGAGCGAATGACATCATCAACAGCGTTCTTGTGTACCAGGCGCGACGTGGTGATAAGCAATATATCATAACTAGAAAATCCGAGGGTGGCGCGCGCGTTCTGTCTCTCTTCTTTTGAAACATTTTGAGAAAATAGCGCCACATCAACGCCGTTTGGGATAACTTCAGTGTGGCTTCTATACTTCATTGTCTTTTTTGCGAATACTTCAATCAAAAATGTGGAGATACCCTGAATGATGTCGGCTCGGTCAAAAATTTCTTGAAACCACCCACGCGCAAAACGCACGCGCCGCAAAATATGTGCTATCGGGTCACCCTCCTGCAAAGCCAGCACAAATGGCACATGAGGAAACTTCTTTTTGAAAAAAAGAGCGGCAAATCCGGCGTAATTTGCCATGATAGACCACACGGCATCATACGGATTCTCCCGATGCAGTTTTTTTGCGTATAGCGCCGCCAAAAAAGGAAATAAATATTTATTGATAGACAGAGGAAACCGAATTACCATATCTTTTACGGAACCTTTTTTTAATTCCGTAAATCCGATTCGGTGGACATTCACGTTTCCAATTCTTTCATACCGCGGCAAATCAGAACTCAACCGGAGCGTGATCATATCAAACAGAAAATCCGGAAGCCGGTCCGTAATATTTCGCACCGCGACTTCCGCTCCGCCCACAAACGGCTCGTACATGAGAGAAAATATTAAAATTCTTTTTTTATTTTTTTCCATTTTTATTCTACAATTTTGATGTCATCGGCGGTTAATTCTTCGCCATCTTTTTTCCTACTGAAAACGATGCCACCGACGGCAGTCAGCGTGATGCCGAGTACGCCCAAACCCCATAACCATGGCGAATAACTTGACGCTTTTGGTAACTCCTTGACTGCGGGTAATGTTGCCGCAAGCGCAAGCACCGCCTCCTTTTTTGTTGTTTTGGTTTCCTGCGGTACCGGCAAAAAATCCTTATTTGAAGCCGTTAATTCTGTTTTTTGCAGCAATGACGCGCTTATCTGCGATTGAGATGAAGAGACTCTGCTCCGCGCAATAGGAGCCGCTTCTTCCACTTCAGTATACACCACGACGACTTCTCCGTTTGGATACAACAACGAAACCTCTTCTCTGTTCACAATAGGAAGTTTCGTAATTCTAAACGGAAAAATTATCTTCGCGCCCGACAAAAGAAATGTATTTTTTGGAAAAGTAAAATATAAGTTCCCGGATTTTAGACGCCACCATGAAAGGTCAAGATCGCGAAGAGTCTTATTGTAGAGTTCAATAAAAGAATCAGCACCCGATGCGACACGAGAAATAATAATGTCAGCAGGCAACGCGTTGACTGTTAAAAAATCACTCGCGGCATATTTTCCGGAAGACACGTCAAGCACGATACGATATTTGCCAGGATACAAAAACGCATGGAGCACTGATGCCCCTTCAATAGACGCACCGTCTCCAAAACTCCACACAAACCGCGCGTCCTCAAGCGGTTTTCCAGCCGTGCCAATCGCCTTGCCCGAAAAAAGAGTGTCCGCGCCGACAATCACTTCTCTGTCATTCCCCGCAAAAGCGGAAATGCTATTGGTGTCAATGCTCCAGATGGAAGCACTTTCTGAAACAGCCGCTGACGATTCCTTTGGCGACTCACCTGCTGTCGTTGCATCATTTGTAGTCTGTGCCATCGTATCAAGCGTCGTTGACGCCGCTTGCCATACGCCGTTTATCAATTGGAGAGATTTGCCGTCGCCGTTTGCGCCAAGCGCAGTGGTGTAGGAAGCCGTGTCTCCTGTTGAACCATCCGGCAAAACAAGCGCGACAGTATACACATTGTCATTCTGCTGTCCTATGTTCATAACAGTATCAATCACGGAAATAGAAACCGTGTATTCGGCGACAAATTGCACCGCATCAGAAGCAAGAATTGCATACCCATGTGGAGAAAAAATCATTGAGCCAGTTCCTCCGTTTTTTGGCGGAGCATTCAACACATGATTGGAACCGTCATTAAATTTCCAGCCGGTTAAATCCACCGACTCTGTTCCATCATTGTATATTTTAATCCATTCGCGTCCGGCATCAGCACCTGGCAAGTCATACATGATTTCTACAATCCGCACGGAGGCATGCGTACAAAACGGCAAAAAAATTAAGACAAAAAGAAATACAATTTTATACATTGTATAGAATTGTAACAACAGAAAATCGCGCGCGCAAACAAAATACGTTATACTAAATATTAAGCATTATAAAACTCAAACAAAAGAAATTAATTTAAAAAATATGTTTGGCATTATTATTGCGGGTATTGCGACTTTTTTTAATGAGATAGCGACCGCCATCGGGAAATACGAGGTATCAGAACGCAAAGAAAGTGTTTACACAATGGGTTTCCTAAACATGTTTTGGGCGGCGCTTATTTTTTTTGGCATCGCTCTGTTTATCCGCAAAACATTCGCCTTTTCGCTTGAATCTCTGCCAACATTTAGTGTTCGCGCTTTTCTTGAGGTACTGCAAGCGCATGTTGCAATCCTCGCTATTACCACGGCCGACCGCAGCACTTTTAGTTTTATCAGGACAATAACCATTCCGCTTTTGCTCGTGGTAGATATCATACTCGGCTATTCCATAACCACAGGCAATATCATAGGCATCATTGTCATCGCCTTAGGATTTCTTATTCTTTTCATAAATCACGGCATACAAAAAAGGGGCGCATGGCTCGTACTTTTTACTGCAATCAACGCCGTAGCCACACTTTCTTTGTATAAATACGACATCACTTATTTCAATTCAATTGAGGCGGAACAAGGGTTAATGACGCTCATTCTCATGTTCTATTTTTTTGGCATGGCTTATTTTTCAGCAAAAGAAAATCCGTTTTCTTTTTTCAAAAAACGGATTTTTTTCGGGCAATCAATCTCAAGCGGTATTGCCAGCATTATTAGCAGTTTCGCATACGGCTTTGCGCCAGCGTCCATTATTACCGCGGCGTCACGCTCATTTGAAATCTTTTGGGCGATTATTTCAGGAAAAAAATACTTCCACGAAAAAAGTACGGCAGTAAAATTTATTTCAATGTTTTTTATTATTATCGGGCTTTTTCTTCTTGCTTATTCCATACAAAACGGGTAATAATCAACCTGCGATATAGACGACGCTCAATCACGCCTCATCGGTGTAAAGAATCTTTTTGAGCACGTCTTCAGGCACTTCCTTTTTTACCGCATGAACGAGGGATGATTTTTTTGTTTCTAACGAGGCGGTTGTTTTTGTAACCGAATCATCCGCTTTTTTTTCTGCGTCTGGTTCAGAGACTTTTTTTCCTTCTTTCTTTAGCGCATCAACATCTTTATGAAGCGCGGACGCAAGCGCTTCGCGCAGACCTTTCAGATTTTCCGGCGAGGCGCTTTTGTCAGACGGCGTCTTGTGCCCAAAACCATTTTTTAATGATGAAAGATGCACAGGACGAATTGGCGCCACTTTTTTTTCTACCAATGAAGCTGGGGGTTGTTGTTCAAATTGTTTTTTTATTACAACCGAAGGAAGAGGATTTTTTGAAATAGGTTGATGACGTTCAACCGGAGAGAATTTCATCGGTGGGTGTTTCATCGCTGTTGCCGCGCGAAATATGGGTGGTGAAATAGGACGCGGGGACACTGTCGTTTGTTTTGGAATTTCAATTTTTCGTCTTTCAAAAACAAGCGCCGGCTCTGGCTTGCGCGCTGAAATTTCATGGCGCTCTGTATGCGCTTTTTCACGCGCTACGACTTGTGGCAATGCTTGTTTTAATGAGGCGGCGCTTTGTTCCGGCTGTCGCGCCATTGTAGAGATAATGAAAGGGCGATAGGCACTTTCTTCGCTTTTTGGCGCCAACTTCTTGCTTGGAGCCGATTCCTCTGCCAAATGCCATTTTTCAATTTCTGCTTCCACCATCTCGCGCGGCCTGGCATATTGAGTGCGCGTATAGTCAATGATGCGTGTTTTATATGATACAGGCGGCCTTTCAATTGGAGGCAGTGTTTTTGCAGAAAAAGGATGCGAACCGACGCCGTCAATCATGAGCCGAAGATAAATCTGCGCGAAACCAAGTGACACGATATCTTCGCTCGTAAACACTTCACCGAATTCTTTTTCAAAAATTTCCGCGTCAAAAGAACCGACGCGAAATACCGCCATGGTGCCGACGTTGCCGAATACCGCCGCGCGCACCTCCTCGGGCATCTGTTCCACGTACTGATGCGCGATGGTTAGGTTCAATTTGTATTTGCGCGCTTCCGACAAAATATCGGCAAATGACTCATTTGCAAATGATTGGAATTCATCTACATAAAAATAAAAATTCGGCAGGCGGGCGAGCTCATGCTCAAGCAAATCTGCACGCGACATCGCCGAGAGATATATCTTCGTAATGAGCATACTGCCGATTAGACTCGCGTTCTGCTCCCCCATCCTTCCTTTTGACAGGTTGACGATTAAAATTTTCTTGTCATCCAGAACTTTGCGCATATCAAAACTTGAATGCGGCTGGCCGATGATATTGCGAATCAGCGGATTGGAAATAAACTGTCCGACTTTGTTTTGAATCGCGGCGGTCGCTTCGGTAGCAAATTTATCGGAATACTTTGCAAACTCATCCACCCAAAACGCCTTTACTGACGGGTCGGTTACTTTTTCAACAACCTTCTTTCTATACGCCTTATCGGCAAACATTCGGTTCACCGACAAAAGCGTCGCGTCCGGATATTCAAGAAGCGCGAGCAGGGTGTTGTTCAATATATATTCCATGCGCGCAGACCACGCATCCACCCAGATTTTCTTAAACACCGACATGAGACCGTTGACAACCAAATGCCGTTTGTCTTTGCCGACGTCTTCCATGACGTTAAACGCAATCGGATAATCCAAATCAAACGGCGCAAAATAGACAACGTCTTGTATCCGCTCCTCCGGAATATATTCCAAAAGTTTTTCGGCAGTGCCTCCGTGCGGGTCAATAAAAGCAAGTCCTTCGCCGTTTTGAATATCTTGAATCGCCATGTTTTCAAGCATGGTACTTTTGCCCATGCCTGTTTTCCCGATAACATACAAATGCCGCGAGCGGTCGCTTGCTTTAATGCCGAATTTCACATGCTTATTGCGATAGTCGGTTTCGGCAAAATAGTTGATTGGATTTAGTTTATCCATAAATGAAGTAAATGCGCTTTTATCCTTTTATAATTGTATAACATCTTTGTCGTAATGACCAGTATACGTTTGTAGGCGACAGAAACACAATTTTATGTCTTTTTCATAGAGCAACATTTATCCACTCGTGTACACTTGGCTATCATTTCTCGCGTGTTAGCATACAGAAAGATACTTGCCAATCTTTTCAATGGAGGCAACGATGAAAACACTATGCCGATGTTTTTTGCTTGCAGCGGCGCTGGTGATGTTCACCGTTGCCGCGCCAAAAATAAATGCCGAGGATGACGAGCTTGCTGTGCAAAAATGGATACAATGGGTCCAAGACGGCGGGAGATGGGACATCGCGCCAAATGGCGAATTGCTCATTCCGGTCTATTATGACCCGATAAAAGAGATGTTCTACTTCACCATCCACACCATGCTTGATAACTATCCAATATCGGAAGGATACCGCCCCAAAGAAAGAACTTTCCCGGAGCCGTCAATACACCTTGAGTGGATAGCCGAAGACGGAAACGGGCACGCGTATGTCGCGGCGCTACAACCGCGAATAGCGGCGCAAGTGCGCACGACATTGGAAAATATGCGGAGAAAAGGCGGCATCTTTTTTGCCGGCACTTGGGAGTACTGTAAAGATTTCGGGAAACCATTTGCCAACGACGAATGCGCCGAAGTTTTCAAGAAACGACTCCCATTTCTCTTTACTGATTAAGAATGGGCCCATATTTTAAAAACCCGAGTTACTGCCCACAAAATGGAGCGACAACTCGGGTTTTCTCTATTTTTTTATTAGGCTTGCTTTTTCCTTTCTAAAAAATGCTCTGTTAAACACATACCGATTGAAAGCCACAAAGCGCCGACAAGATAGCCGGCAATAACATCGCTTACATAATGCACGCCCAAGTAAAGGCGGCTAAATCCTATCAACAAAACAATAAAGACCGCCGCAACAGACACAACGATTTTTTCTTTTCGCGTCCGGCACATTCGAAACAGTATATAAGCAAGAAATCCGTATAAGGCAACGGCAATGGTCGCGTGTCCGCTCGGAAACGAAAAGGAATTTTCAATGACCTCCGCCATTTCAGGCCGCGGCCGCGCAATGATATTTTTTAACAGATAGGTGAAAACTTCAGCGCCGGCAACGCTTGTCAAGAAAGGAAAAATAAAGACACGTTTGTGAAAAAACCACAACGCAATGGAAACGGCTACCAAAAAACCGCCTGCAACATACCACTCGCCCAACCACGTTACCGTTGAAAAAACCTGAAGCCACGGCGATTCGCGTATTGTTGAAAAAAAATTGAACGCTTGTGTATCAAACGAAAGTATCACATTGCCGAATACGGTAATCATTATCTCTATAGTATCGTAATAGACCGATAAGAGCGAGCGGTTAATGTGTTTGAATTACGAAACTCGCCCTGAATCATAGTTTTTGAGAGACATTGCGGAGCCCACAGGCAAGCATAGCATCCGCCCTGGGCGGAATGCGTGTCTTTCAAAAACCAACGATGAAGCAGAGAAATACAACCGTTCTTAAGAAATAAACGTATACGCTTGTCCGCCTTTGCCGGCGCGTCCGGTGCGGCCGATGCGGTGGATATAATCTTCGCGCGTGTTCGGCTGGTCAAAATTGATGACATGGCTTACGTTTGGAATATCAAGCCCGCGAGCCGCCACATCCGTTGCGACCAAGATATTCACCTTGCCATCTCGAAATGCTCTGAGCGCGCGATCGCGCTGCGGCTGAGATTTATTGCCGTGAATCGCCTCCGCTTTGAAACCTTCTTTTGAGAGTGTGTCAGCCAATTTTTGCACACTCCGTTTCATTTCTCCAAAAATGAGCACCTTTTCAAAGGCACTATGCGCTAGCATTTCTTTTAACTTGGCAAATTTCTCTTCTTTTGAGTGCGCGCGAATGACGTCCTGCGCTATGTGCTCGCTTCGCACGTTTGACGTCACCGATACCGTAACCGGTTCATTCAATATTTTTTCAAGTATTTTTTTAATGTCCGGAGTAATGGTCGCGCTAAAGCAAAGCGACTGGCGATTTTTTGGAATCTTGCCGATTAAAAATTCAATATCTTTGATGAAACCCATATCAAGCATGCGGTCAAATTCGTCAAGCACGAGAATAGACACGGAATCAAGCGAAAGCGCTTTTCGGTTTACTAAATCTTTGAGCCGGCCCGGTGTGCCGATGATGACATGCGGATGCCGAGTCAATTCTCTCATTTGCTTGCCGATAGGCATCCCGCCGACACAGAGCGCCGAGTAGACATGGAGACCGTGCGCAAATTTTGTGAGCTCGTCGTTGATTTGTCCGGCAAGTTCACGGGTTGGTGCCATGATGAGCGCCGTCTCCCCGCTCTTCCGCGCGTGCAATTTTTGAATAATGGGCAACGCGAAAGCCGCCGTCTTTCCACTGCCGGTATTGGCGAGCCCGATGACATCTTTTTGTTTAAGAATATAATGGATTGCTTCGTCTTGAATACGCGTCGGCGTCGTGAAGCCGATGCGAGTGAGATTTCCTTCAAGGGTTTTGTTCAGCCCAAAATCGGCAAACAGATGTTTCGGTTTGTATTCGCCCATGGCAACATGCACCGGCGTTTTATTGATAAACGTATCGGGATGAATATATTTCCCTCTTGATTGCGGTCTGCCAAAATGAGCGCCTCCTCGGTGTGGACGTGGCGCATAGCGGCCGTGTCCGCCGTGTCCGTGCGAAGATGATTGCGGCTTCCCATGAAAATGAGAATCCTGGCGCGAAGATGATTTGCCGCCATGAGGACTTCCGTGACTTCCGTGAGAAGAATGCGAGGAATGAGATGATGTGCGCGAAGAACGACGTCCCCCACGTTTAAATGAGTTATGATACATGAAATATCGATGTTATTTTTAATTTCGCCAATGAACAGCGAAACTAAGAGCCTGTTCATAATCTAATACTAACTGCGTTTAGATTATGAACAGTTTCCAACAAGCCCGATATTCATCAATGATTATGTATGCTGTATAGCATTTTTCTATTATTTTGTCAAATCGCTCGGCCGTTATATATAAAAGAAAAGCCCTGCCATTGAAATACAATAGCAGAGCTTGGAAATAAAACTTTTTTATATTGCCAGCAAACTACGAAAGAAACATCTCCGCGCGCATCAGCATGAAAGCAAAGAGCGCACACACGATGAAAGTGAATATCCACGCGGCAATGATATGTAGCGCGGTCCCCCAATGGACTCGCCCTATACCGCGGCTATACATCGCGCCCATGAGAGACGAAAGTGTAGAGTGTGTCGTGGAAAGCGGGATCCCAAACGATGAGGCGAGAAGAATGACGAGCGACCCGGAAGTCTCCGTGGCGCACCCCTGCCATGATTCAATCCGCCCCATTTTTGAGCAGGTTTTGTGAATAATCTTCCTCCCGCCTAGAGCCGTCCCAAGCCCCATGATTCCTGCGCAAACATACGGCACCCACCATTCTATATGAAATTCAGAACTTGCGTGCCCAAGAACCATGGCAAGCGCTATGATACCGACAAACTTTTGTCCGTCATTCATGCCATGGTTGAATGCCATGAATCCGGCCGATAAAACTTGCGCGCGGTCAAAAAATCGCCGCATGGGTGTTACCGGTCTGTTTCCTGCAGTCGCTATAATTGTTTTGCAAAACAAAAGCGAAAGAAAAAATCCGCCGATTGAGCAGAGAAACAACCCAAGCAGAACTTTAATCCAGCCAGTCCAAATCAACACTCCCATTCCTGCTTTTGCCACAGCGGCACCGCCGACGCTCGCGATAAGCGCGTGAGATTTGCTTATGGGGAAACCTTTTACAGCCCCCGCAAGAACTCCCCAGCACACGACCGAGAATATCGCGACTCCGAGCGTGGTCAAATCAATAAGCGCCGGATCTACGATTTCTTTTCCGACTGTTTTTGAAACTTTATCCCCAGCCAAGACACCGATGATATTAAAAAATACCGCCATAGCAATGCCCATCGGCAGAGAAATGACACGCGTGCTCACCGATGTTGCGATAGCATTTGGCGCGTCAGTCCATCCGTTCACGAGCTCTGCGCACAGCGCAAGCACGATAACAACAGTTAAGAGTTCCATGCTCGCTCACCGTCCTTCTTTGCGCACCACGCCGACGATAGTGACCGCGAGGTGAAAGCAGTGATTCGTCGTTTGTTCCAGTTTGGAAATGAGCTGCTCCCAGACATATCGCTCATTTTGAGCGATACCCAACACGAGAGCATCCTGCGACTTGACCGCGCTACTGACATTGTCTGCCAATGTTTTGATACATCCCCATCGCAAGTCATCCGCTTCTCTTTCAAGTGCTTTGAGAATGCCGACAATCTCGCTTGCCCTCTGGGAAGAAAGCTTCGGGATTTGCGCCACCATCGCCTGAAGTTCGGATGTCATTTTTATGATAATCCACACAATCTGTACGCTGTGGGGAGTGAATTGTTTTACGGAGTGACTCCGTATCCGGCGCACCACGCCTTCCATGCTGTCCAAAATATCATCCAGATTTTTGAACATGGCTTCAATGTCGCTTTTGTCCAATTGGGTGATAAATGTTTTGGACAAGAGCTCATACCCCTGCCTCATACATTCATCGCCATCATGTTCACGGACAAGCACGCGGTCTTCTGCCGCTTGCGCTTTCTTTTCGTCACTGAAAACTGTATGCAAATGTGTTGCCGCATCAACGGCAAACTCAATTTGCTTTTCAAACAATTTTTGGAACTTATCATCCCTCGACATTGCGCGCCTCCATTTAGAGCCTGTTCATAATCTAAACGCAGTCAGTATAAGACTAGACAATCGCTTGCCTGCCGAAATATTCAAAATTCTGCTGCAAATTGCATATTTTTCGTCAGCGTATCTTGATATGCTTCCTCAAAATCCGCAATTTTCGCAACGAATTTTGAACATTCCGCCTAGGCATTAGATTATGAACAGGCTCTTAGTTTTTTCAATTTTTCAAAGAATCGCCGCAAAAAAGCTTTACTAAAAGTAGCACGCGTAACCGTTTTTGTCAAAAAAAGTTTGGTATGCGAAAGCCGAATGATAAATTTTGCAAAGGAGGAATTCTTGTAAAAACCTTTCGATATATCGAAAGGTTTTATGGGTAAAAAATTTGCTACGCGAAAGCAAAGTGACTTTATAAAAACAGACGCGCGAGACGTAAATCATCAAATGAGTACTCGCCCTTGAGTTTGCGGTGCGCGGGAGTTAATTTCATGTCTTTTGTCGCGGCAAATGCCTCTTTTATTTTTTTGAAATCGCGCGCATCCGGCCTGAATCTGATTAAATCGCAATCTGGAAAAAGTGCTTTTATTTTTTCCAAATGTGAAATAATTGTCCCCGGCGTCATGCCGCGCTCCTTCGCGATTGCTTGCAAAGAAAGTCCTCGCGCCACATACTCACGTGTCTTTTCGTAAGTTGAGACGCGCTGTTTCGGCGATTCTTTTTCTTTTTTGTGTTTCTCTCTGTTTTTCGCGATTTCTTTTTTATTGAGCGTCCCTCCGCAGGCGATAATAAATTTTTCATGCATCGCTTCAAGCTCTTTTTCTGAAAATTGCCGGAGTGAGCGCTCCCATTTGGAAGAATCAGCGAGCAATCTTTTATCAAGTACCGCGACATCGGGATACACGGCAAGCGCCATGTCGTTCATGCCGCGAAGAAAAAGCCCCGAAAGCGAGCGGAGCCGCGAGAGCGCCACATATCCCTGCCCTGGCACAAACGCTTGCGAGAGATCAATCTCCGCCGCGTCCATGCTCATCCCCTGACTCTTATGAATCGTTATCGCCCATGCGAGCCGAAGCGGTAATTGGCTCACGGACGCGAGCGTTTTTTCGTCTTCTTTGATTTCCCATTCCGCTGAAGAAACAGCAATGTCCCTCCCGTCAAACGTCCGCACGACTGGCTGCTCGTCGTCAAAATCTGTCACCGTACCAAGCGTGCCGTTATTGTATCCTCCTTCTATATTATTTTTTACAAACATAACGACCGCGTCTTTTTTTAATTTCAGCGTTTCCGGAGCCAAAATATTTTTTTTCAATGTTTCTACCAAATGCAGCTTTCCTTTCGAGCGCATCTCGTACGTTTTCTCCTCGCCCGAAAGTTTACCCAATTCAATTTCGTTTTCGGCATCAACATCGGCGTTGTGCGTATAAAGCCGCGTCGGAAGCGCACCGCTCTTCCTCTCTTTATATCCTGAAGCCATGAGAATTTTTTTGGTGTGCGAAGACACGGCGCCACCACGTATTTCATTCAAAAGATTTTCCAGCACCGCGTCTCCGTGCCGAAATTGTTCATCAAGATAACAGACGCGGATGTCCGACGCTTTCCACGCGTCTGATACATGAATAAACTCCACCGCCATATTGCCGCGCGTAATTGGCGGCAGCTGAAAAAAATCGCCAGCAAGCACAATCTGCATCCCACCAAATGGTTTGTCACTTCGCTTCATCTCTCGGCACACGCGCTCCACCGTATCAAACAAGCGCGGAGAAAGCATGGACACTTCATCAATAACCAATATTTTTGTCTTTTCAAACCGCTTCCACAAATATTCTTTTTGCGCGAGCGCTTCCAACTCATATTGCGAGAGCGTATCTCGGACGCCAACGCCCGACCACGAATGGAGCGTCACCCCGCCCAAATGAGTCGCGGCAATGCCGGTGGATGCCGTTACCGCTATCGGTATGCCGCGCTCTTTGATATATGAAATATATTTGTTCAGGACGTGCGTCTTCCCGCTGCCGGCGGCACCGGTAAGGTAAACATTTTTCCCCGCTTTAAGCACCTCAAGCGCTTGCGTCTGTTTCATAAAAAATATTGTAGCACAACATGGTTGCTTTAATCTCCAAAAAGACTTTCGGTTTATCACCTTGACATGGCAAGTGATTAGTATACACTTGTAAATACAAATGGCCTTCGGGCTCGGTTCATCGCAAGATGAACCAGACAAGTTCAAAAACGCGATTATAGCATAGCTTTAATCGCGTTTTTGATTTTTATGATAAATACAACCGAAAATCTATTTTTACTATAGTAAACCAATAATAATTTGAACGACGCCAACAGCAACTCCAATAACAATAGCAGAGATTGCAATGCGCGTTGCTCTTGTACCACTTCTCTCTGCTTCTTTTAACATGCGATATTCAATAATAGTGGATACACCCTTGGCTGTTATCGCATAACGATGTTTATCTTGCGCATCTAAATATTCAACATGTTCAATCACTCTGTCACTAGATTGATCAGGTTTAAGTATCCTTATGTACCAATTCTTTTCTTTTGGTGTTAAAATAAATTTTTTTATCAAATCTTCTTCGAGAAACCCGCCCTCTTGTTTTTCATAAGCCCATTCTAGTATTTCCATAAAGATGCCATCTTTAGTTTTCATTGGATTTCAGTTTATTTAATCTTAAAAGTAAACGTGATTGGAAGACTGGAGACAGCGCGATAGAGACCAGAAGTCTGACCGATCGCTCTCATTTCTTTTATAGTGAAAGTATGAGTGCCAGTTGGCATGCCAGTTGTGTCATATATTTTGATTTGATATAGAGTGGTATTCTGATTTAGAGGCGCTCCAGATCCAAAAATATTAAAGTCTAAACTGCCAGCCCAAATGCGTAATTTATTAACATCAATATCAGATTCAAATTTTATCTCGCCAATTCTAAAAGGCTCATCTGCATTTGAAAGACCAAAGGCGGCAATAGTAGCTCCTTGATAGCCAATTGGATATTCTGGTATTTCTATAGTGTAATCAATATTATTTGAATCTTGTTGATAAATAGTTCTTCTCTCAATTTTTGGATCAATCTTTATATATTCCACTGCTTTTATATCAACGCTTTTACTTATGCCATTCCAAGAAAAAACTATGTTGTGTGTGCCAACCGTTTTTGGATAATAAGTAAAAGAGCCTCCATCAGAACGAGTCTGGTTTTGAGTAGAATCAGGAGTAAACATTGAAATATTCTTATTTGTTTGTAGCTGCCCATTTTTAAGAATACTTACTTTCAAAGAAGCGCTATTCCACTCATTTGCTTGTACTGATGTTTTATCTGGTTGTATTAAAATATCATATTCATCTGGTTTAGTTAAAAAAGAACCTTCCTTTTTTACAACTTGGACACCTGCAATAGATTCAATTTCATATGAATAGGTAGTTCCGCTAACTAAATTCGTGAGATTAACTATGTGGCGAGTAGACAGGCCAGATTCAGAATTGTAAACTTTCGAAGATAAACTTCCACCGGAAATAAATATTTTTGAGTCAGTTGGAATGTTTGTTTGCCATTCGATTCTTGCCGAGGACAGAGATACTTCCACATTAACTGCTGATATTTGAATATGAATAACAGTTGTGGGGACTTGAGATTGTGCCGATAATGGTAAAATATGGGTTTGTTCCAATGCTTCCTTGATCGTACGAACAATATTCCCATTTGAATCCATTTCCACAACAGCACCGTTGGGCAAATTTACGGTGCTGTTTTTTGGCTCTTCTGTTTTGTCTTTTTTATCATCAATTTTCGCTTCTTTTTCTTTCGGCTCGCTTACTTTTTGTTTAAGATTTTCTATTTCATCTTTGAGTTTATTGATGGTTTTTATTTGTTCATCTTTTTTATCCTCGCCCACTTGCGGAGTTGCTTCTTTGTCTTTCAATTCCGCTTTCAAATCTTCAAGTTGTTGTTTGAGTCCCAACACTTCTTTTTTAAGTTCGGTCATTTGTTTCGCCGCTTCTTCCTGCCCTTTTTTGCTTGCTTCAATGGCTTTTTCAATCGCCGCTTTGGCTTCTTCGGGTACTTTAATCAGGACGGCAGACAATGCTTCATGATTTTTTGCAGTGGTGTCTTCAATGGAAGTGAACAGGTTTTCCGCTTGTATTTTGTCTTTGACATCTTTTGATTTTTCAATTGCTAGAGCGACATTTTCTTCATAACTAGCGAGAGCTATTTTTACTGCGTCTGGGTTTTTGTCTTCCGCGACAGATTCTATTTCCGCCAATCGTTCATTCGCATATTCCAACGCTTTTTTCGCTTTCTGTTCGGGATTGAATGTGAAGAAAAGCCCGATTTTTTCGAAAGTGGTATCAAAGAGATAAAAGAAGCTCCCTGGTTTTACGCCTGCGCTTGTGGCAGCAGATACTGGGGCAGGCACTATAAAAGCAATTGAAATAAATAGTATTGATAATATTGTGAGTGATTTTTTCATATATCTATAGTACAGAATAATTAATGATTTAGGAACATATCCACACACTACAAAACATCCTTTTCCGCCGCTTCTTTCAAAATGATTTTTTGGAGCGCTTGCACATCTTTGTCGTCGTACAATGATACTGTCGTAACTATCGGCGCTAGTTTTTTCAATTTTTGAATATCTTTTTTAAGGCGCGCAACGTCGTGAGTGATGTCGGTTTTTGTGATGACCACGATTTCTTTTTTCTCAAGCAACACGGGGTCAAATTGTTTCAATTCTTTCCGCACCGTCTTATACGCCGCGAGCAAATCGTCGTTTTCAAGCGAAACAAGGTGCACGAGTATCTTGGTGCGGCGAATGTGCCGCAAAAATTTATGCCCGAGCCCTTTCCCTTCTGCCGCGCCCTCCACAAGCCCCGGAACATCGGCGATGATATATCCGAAACATTCTCCCAAGTTTGGTTCAAGCGTCGTAAACGGATAGTCGCCCACTTTCCCCCGCGCGTTTGAAAGCGCGTTCAAAATACTCGTCTTGCCCGCATTAGGAAAACCGATGAGCCCGATGTCGGCGATGAGCTCCACTTCAATATAAAACTCCGCATCTTCGCCCGGTTTCCCCGGCGTCGCTTTTTGCGGCGAACGATTGACCGAGCTTTTGAACGATTCATTGCCGCGGCCGCCCTGCCCCCCCGAAAGCAAGAGCACGCGTTCTCCTTCTTCGTACAATGAAATTTGCTGTCCTGTTTTTTTGTTGGTGATAATTGAACCGATTGGAAATAAAATATCAAGGTCTTTTCCGTTGGCGCCGTGCAAACTTTTTTTGCCGCCATTTTCACCGCGCTCCGCGGCAAATTCTTTGATCGCACGATACCGCGCGAGCAGATGCACATCGCGTACGGCTTTTGCATAGACATGCCCGCCGCGACCGCCGTCGCCACCGGCAGGTCCTCCCAATTCAATCCCCTTCTCATGACGCCAGCGCACGACGCCGCCACCGCCGTCGCCCGCTTTCGCGTATATAGTTAATTCATCAATAAAAGCCATAAAAAAATTATTAAGAAGTCCAACTTCTTGTGTGTGAGACGTCCGACTTCTGCTGTGGTAATTACTTTATTTGTGGCCAATGCCGATGTTTTACCACTTCAGAAGTCGGACGTCTAAACGGTCAATGCCGATTTTATGTTATTTTTTTACTTGGAGGTTGAGCCTCCAAGTGAAGCGCTTTCGGATGTCCCAAGCTCCATTGGTGGAGCGCCACAGCGGCGGACGCGCCGACATTGAGCGATTCGCATTGTTCGTTCGTGGCAATAGAGAGAAGCACATCACAGAGCTCGCGCGTCTTTGCGCGGATACCTTTTGATTCGTTGCCCAAAATAAATACCGCCGGCGCGTCAAAAACTTCTTTGGCAATCGGATGTGGCGCTTCTTCATCAAGCCCGTAAATCCAAAAACCTTTTTCTTTCAAATCACGCACGGTCATATTCACGTTGCCAATTTGCACCAAAGGAATCCGAAATGCCATACCCGCCGACACCTTAACTACAGAGCCGGTAATCTGCGCCTGATTGTGTTCCGGCAAAAGCACGCCCGAAATGCCAAATGCCGCGGCGCTACGAATAATCGCGCCGACATTCTGTGGGTCTTCCAGTTCGTCCAAAAGCACGAGCGCTGTGTCGGGATTGACAGATAGTGTCCGTATAAATTCATCGTATGGCAACACGAGAGCATCAGTAGAAACAAGCGCAATAAACCCTTGATGCACCGCGCCAGCATCAATGCCGCGCGGCGGCGTATCGGCAGGAAAGCTCGACATAAGCGCGCCGGCTTTCCGTATCAATCCTTTCAGCGCGTCATCGTGTATATGCGTTGCCAAAAAAACCTGCTCCACCGTTTTCGGCGCGTGGGTGAGCGCCTCCATAAGCGCGTGCCGTCCATAAATGTATGTTTTGCTTCGTATCATAATTGTTTAGAGTGTAGCAGAAGACTTGCATCTGCGCGAGGTTGCAAAAAGTTGCATACGCAACTTGAAGGCTTAGCCTCCAAGAGCACACAGCGACAAACTATGCCAGTATACTGGCATAGTTTCATTTGTTGCAGAACGACACAAAAAAAAGATAGTATACAAACACAATGCAAGAAAAGAGAAGGGAAAAGAAAAAAATGCGGTGGAGAAAACAAAAACGCCAAGCCAGCTCTTTTTGGGAAAAAGAATATAAGAGCGGCGAGCATTTGGCTCTCTCGACAAGCGCGAGCGAAGACCTGCAAAAATTCACGCGGTGGCTTTCGCGCGAAAATGATAATAAAACCTTGCGATATATCGAAAGGTTTTTACCAGTAAATAAATACTCGACGACAAAAGCATCCGTTGCTGATTTAGGCACCGGCAATGGGAGAAATCTTATATACCTTGCAGAAACGTTCGGCATGAAAGGCACTGGATTTGATATTTCCCGCGAGGCGATTGAACAGGCAAAAATCGCGAGCAAAAACAAAAATTTGCCGCTTGAATTTTTCGTGCGCTCAATCGCGGAGCCAATTCCACTGCCCGATAATTCACAAGACATCGTCCTTGATATGATGACCTCGCATTTTTTAAACAACTCCGAGCGAGCGATCCTCCTTTCCGAAATCGCGCGCATTTTGAAACCGGGCGGCTTTCTTTTTTTCAAAACATTTCTTCTTGATGAGGATATTCACGCGGCGCGTCTTTTGCGCGAGCACCCAGCGGGAGAACCGGGCTCATACATTCACCCTGAAATCGGCAAAGCCGAGCATGTATTCACCGAAAATGAAATCGTTGCTCTCTTTTCTCACTATTTCACGATACGAAAAATTACCAAATCGCACCGCCACAAAATCAAAGGACATGCCGCCAAACGCAGAAGCATTTCCGTATACGCAGAAAAAGAAATCCGTTAATTTTTTTGTTGGAACTGAAAACCCATATTCGCTCAATATTTCCATTTGCTTAAGAAAAGGGTTGCTTTTAAATCAAACGCATGTTTGGTATCAAAAATATGACAATAATTTTGTCGTCACTTTTTCAAAGTTGTCCAAAAATTTGGCTTTGAAAAAACGGCTTCATATAATAATATAATATATATATTTCAATGATAAGCGGGGGAATTTTACTAATCATGTATTTCAAACGGTAAAAAAATTATCAAAAAATGTTTTGGGCATATAGTTGTAGCAGAAAATAGTTTGATTGAAAATTTTTTATGTACTTCGGTAATGGTTCAGGAAAGGAGGCTCGGGGAGCATACACCTCTTATGCTGTAAAACATGTTGGCTTTCCCCAGCGCCAACACGCACCAACATTCATATCAAAATTCTAAATGGGAGGAGCGTATGAAAAAGATTTTAATTGCGGTTCTATCTGTATTCTTCCTTGTTGCCATGGTTGCAATTGGAATAAATACGGCGAGCGCCGCAGAAGATCCAAGCGCAAAAAAGGTGGCGTCTTTGTTTGAGGGATGGAAAGCGAGTGGCCATGTATTGTTTGGCGCGAATCTTTCCAATAAACGAGCCGCGCACGACGCAGAAATGTATTTTGACCGCGGACGATTGGATTTAAAAAAAGAGGGTCTCTCGTTTTTTAAAGAACATGACGGCGGATTACGGTTTACGTTTGAGACCTTCAACGATGCGAATTCAAAAAAGCCGGAATTCTTCCTGAAATATGTATATCCGTGGATTAAATTGACCGATGATATTACATTGCAGGCCGGATATATTCCGACACCGCTTGTCGGGCCGGAGGAAATGGAAATTCGATGGCTCGGTGAAGAAATCGGAAAATCCCTTATTGATACGCACCTGAAAATGTCCTCAAGAACGCTCGGTGCCGGATTAGAATACACATTCCCCATCGGTAAAATATACGCGACCGCCGGCGAAGGTTCGTATAATAGCGGAAACGCAATTGAGGGGATTGTTGAACTTACGCCATTCAAATCATCGGAAAATTTTTTGAAGTATTTCTTCGCGCATGTAGGCGGTATGTATAACATGACCGCCGAGGAAGCAAATGCTAATAGTTCAACTCTGTGGCTGGCGCGCGCCGGTTTTAAAGAAAAAGGCGTCTATAGCATATCCGGCATGGTCTTGACGACAAACGGACCGTCTTCGCGGCTTGCGAAAGAGTATCCCGGCCTTACAAAATATTTCAAAAACCAAGACATTGAAAACAGCGGTTTTGAACTGCTTGGGCGCGTATATCCCTGGAAAATTATCAGTGGTGATAGCGTCAGTGAAATGAAGAAGGTGTGGATTATGGCGCGACACAGAAACATTACCGGCGATTTTGATTACACTCAAAACTTGTTCATGACAGGTTATGACATAAGCAATAACCTGCAAATCGGTATCGGTACCGCCATCTCTTCAGCATCGGCAAATACCAGTATTGCAGACAACGCAAAAGTCGTTGTCGCTCTCCAATTAAAATTCTGAATTTTAAAACATAAAAACCCCCATGCAATAAAATCGCATGGGGGTTTAAACTATCTAAAAAAGAACAAACTAAACTTTTTCAATGGTGACAATGGTGTCCATCCATCGTTGCTGTCCTCCAATCGGGTCTCCTTTATTTGGAATAATCCAATTGGGGTGCACACCTTTGTCTTTCCACCAAATTCTCGCAATGTCTTCGTCTTCCCTTCCAAACGGAGATTTGACAGTGCCGGCAGTCGCGGCTCTTCCATGAGCCCAATGCCCGCAATGATGGGAAATGGCGATAACTCCCGGGATAATTCCTTCCCGCAAACTGGCCTCGGTAATAATAGAACCAATTTCAGAAGTTACTCTGATTTTATCGCCGTTGTGAATCTTAAATTGCCGTGCAGTAAGCGGATGTATCATCGCTGGATTGCGATGATACAGCTCGCTCAACAACCAATTTCCTTGCGTCCTAGAGTGCGTTTGTTCGGCAACTTTATAGGTAGTCAGCACGAGCTGACTTTCCTTGAGATTCTCAAATTCCGGAATTGGCATCCACGCCGGTAAAGCGGGGAAACCTTTTTCTTCAAGAAACTTTGAGTAAATCTCCAACAAACCGCTTTTATTGATTTTATCCGGCGTGAATCCTTTATACGGAGTACCGTCGACTATCTGGCCAACGTAGTTTTTATACGCGTCTTTTGTCGTCGTATAATCTTCTTCCGATTTGCCTTTCCAGATTACACCGGTTTTTTTATCAACAATGGTTCCTTCCATATCCTCTGGTTTAAGAATTTTTGCGTGTCCGTCATATGACGGTTTTTGAGCGCGGTCATACCATGCGCCAAACCGTTTCATATATTCAAACCCACTTATTCCAAGCTCTGCGCCGGCATCTTTCACGCCAGGCGTATTTTCGCACGCATCGCGGACAACTTCTTCCGCGCTTTCTACCACAAACGAGCCATCTCCATCTTTCCCCATTCCGAGACGACGGGCGAGTTCACAAACAACATTCTGAAAATCGCTGGCTTCGCCAGGTAATGTTTCATACACCGGCTGGCGAATATAGAATTCAGGAATCTGATCCATAGAGGCCATATCTTCCCATGCCCATCGTTCTAAATAATTGGCATCCGGAAGAACCAAGTCCGCGTACTTTGTTCCTTCGCCATACCCGACATCAACGGCGACGCTAAACGGAATAATCGATTCATCTTTGAGGATGGCGATATTTTCCCGGCAATTGCCGTTTGCATATGCCGCATTGTAGCAATACGCCATGTATATTTCAGGGCGTCCGTATTTTCCTTCTTTGATTAAGCGCAAGACATCTTGTCCGGCATGATGGTTTGGAAACGCATATCCTTCGCCATCAAGAACTTTTAGCTTTTTCGGATGCCCTTCTGGTTTCTTGAAAGAATTTTTCCACTTCGCGCCGATAGCCATCATTCGTCCGCCTTTGCGATTCGTGTATCCGCAAAGCGCTTCAAGCATGATGACGGCGCGTTCCGTCATGACACCGTTGTAATGAGCCACCGCTCCGCGATACGAAATGATTGTTCCCGGTTTTGCTTTTGCATAGCCGACAGCAATTTCACGAATCGTTTGCGCCGGAACACCGCTTATCTTTTCTGCCCATTCCGGCGTGTAACCGGCTACATGGTCTTTGATTTGAACAATGGTTGTATTCGTCCATTTCTCAAAAAATTCTTTGTCATAAAGCTCTTCGGAAATGACGACATTCGCCATCGCAAGCACAACCGCGAGGTCGGTTCCGGGTTTAATCGGAATCCACTTCGTTGATTTCGCCGCTGTGTTGCTTAAGCGAACATCAAACGTATACATAGGGACATTTTTCCCGATCGCTTTCATAAGCCGTTGGGCGAGCGGAATATGCGAGGTATGCGCTTCAAGCGGATTTGAACCGAAATTCAAAATAAAATTCGTATGCACGACATCGTTGACATCGTAATGTTTTCCCCACGTCAGCTCTTGCGCTACAAATTTTCCGCCTTCGCAAATCGTCGTATGGTTCCCTATTGTTTTCGTGCCATACGCGGAAAGAAAAAGGTCTTTGATCAAAGTGCTCGTTGAACCTTTCATTCTTCCGTATTGGAACATGAAATATTCAGGGCGACCTTCGTCCCGAAGCGTCTTCAAACCTTTCACGGAACGGCCAGCAATTTCTCCGCCGTTTACTAAAAGATTAAGCGCCTCTTCCCAACCGATACGCTCCCATTGGTCATCGCCGCGCTTGCTTCCGTTTTTTCTTTTCATCGGATACAAGAGACGGTCCGGATCATAGAGATGCTGCCAGCCGGAACGGCCTTTTGCGCAGAGTCCGCCGTTGTTTCTCGGCAAATTAGGATTCCCTTCAATCCTCTTTACTTTGCCGGTCTTTGTGTCAACAACGAATATTGCTCCGCACCGAGATACGCATTGCCAGCAAGCGCTTGGGACAAACGTTTCATATTCGTTTGACAAGCCGGCGATATTAATCGCCGCGGGTCTGCCCAATACGTTCGTGTCCGTTTTTTGCTCCACTGTCATCAACGCTTTTTCTACCGTAATAAACGGCGACTTTTTGAGCGCGGCCAAGGCGTCTTTTTTGTTATGAAAGACATGCTCTTCCACCAATTTGAGCGCGACAGCATACGCCGAACCGCTAAAGACAGTCGCTCCGCCAAAAACAATGCCGCATTTTTTTAAGAAATCTCTTCTGGATGTATCCATAATCAATTCTCCTTTCTTTCGTTGGCAATGTTTATGCGAGCGGAAGCGTGAGACCGCCGATAACAACGGCATATCTCATCGCGAAAATACCAACCATGACCAGAATAGACGCAATCGTATAGCTTGCTACTGTTTTTTTGGAAAGCAATAGCGCAAGAGGAACAAGCGCTCCCAGAAAAATTTCAACTCCCAAAAAGATCGGGGCAAAACTTCCCTGTGTTAAGAAAACAAAAGCCGCAAACGCCTCTTTTGAACCATACGCCAATGTCAGGAGATCGGTGCCGATTAAAAACATATCAAGCGCGATCATCCACACAAGCATGCCGCCAAGGTCAAAGATTAATTCCTTGCCAAATCGTTTTTCTTCCGGTAATAAAACATTCGCGAAAGATAAAAGGATAATAACAAGCGCCAATCCTGACACGGTCGCCGAAACTAAAAATAGCGTCGGCATAAGCGCCGTGTGCCAGAGTACGCGTGATTCAACAAGGCCTAAAATAAAGCCGGTGTAACCGTGTACCGAGATAGCGAGAGGAATGCCGATAGCACCAAACAATTTCGTAAGCGACCAATTCTTATTCCACATAAAATATCCGTACACAAGACAATTGATCGGATACAGAATCAGAAGAATCGTGCCCCAGCTTATTGCCGATGTTGCGTTAAAAGTAAAAAATAAATACCAAAAACGCATCGGTTGTTCCAAATCCGCAATAAGAAAAAGTGGCGCGATAACGAGCAATACAAATGCCAATACAAGAGCCGGCATCGCGATTTTTTTATATTTTTCTACACCGAATACATACGCGAGAGTCGATAACACGAACGACCCGGCGCTTAATCCGGTGAAGTAAAAATACAACGCGATAAGCCAGCTCCACGCGGGGCCATTCGCAAAATCAGAGATTACTTCCGTCATGGCGTGTCCCTTTCTATAACAAAGGTTAATGAAAATTTCTTATTCATTTTTCCATGTTTATCGGGTCAGTCTTCGCATGGACGGTATACTCATCCAAACCGATATAATAGACCTTCGGTTCAGTGCCGTGTTCCGAACCCAAACGTTGTACCGAGTTTTGGCTTATCGTTTTACTGATTTCACTATTCGGGTCATTCAAATCCCCGAATATCCGCGCGCCGTAACGGCACGCGTCAACACAAGCCGGCAATTCGCCACGAAGAACTTTGTGCATACAAAAAGTGCATTTATCAGCAGTTTCTTTTTTGGGATCCATGTACCGCGCCCGATATGGACAAGCGCTAACGCACATGCCGCATCCGATACATTTATCGTATTGGATGAGCACGGCGCCAGATTTATCTTTGTAAGTCGCACCTGTGGGGCAATTTTTCTCACAGGGCGCCTTATCGCAATGCATGCACAATCTAGGCATGAAGTGTCGCGACACATCCGGGAATTTTCCACAGTCAACAACCTTCACCCAAGACCGAAATACACCCGGGGAAATATGATTTTCAGACTTGCACGCGACGTGGCATGCTTTACATCCAATGCATTTCCGCAGATCAATAACCATTCCCAATCTCTTTCCGGTTTCCTTGCCATTTTCTGTAAGATTTTTTTCTACAACAGTGGCAATAACCGGTTCAGGTAATGCGGCGCCTCCGACAACGACTCCGGCCGCTATAGCCGCGTTTCTTAAAAAATGCCTTCGGTCAATATGCCCGGTATCGTCCACGATTGAACATTCCTTAATGTCATTCGCTTCTTTTTTATTTTTTTCCATAACGTCCCGCTCCTTTCAAAAGTATACGGCGTTGCATTATTAAGTAACGCTAGTGCCAGAAAAAAATTCCTTCAGGTGAGATTCACCTTATAGCCAAATTCAAGCGAGCAACCATTTCTTTCTGTTCAGTAGTTCAGATTGGATAATTCTATATTGTCAAAAAGCTTCTGCCATAACGGCATATTAAAATTCTCATTCTGGCTAACAGAATACTACTAAAAAATTTCTTGACAAATTTTATGATTATTTTAAATACTTAATAAAAAATCATCGCGATAATGATCTGAATTATCTAAACAAAACCTATATGCAAAGCCGTTTTTCTTGACAAAAAAATTATTGATACTATCATAAATATGACGACAAAATTATTGTCATATTTATGCATTTACAACACACCATACAGCAATTGGGTTATACGCCAAATGAAGTAAGGGTATATCTTACCTCGCTTGAATTAGGTGAAGCGACCATTTCAGAGATTGCAGAAAAGGCAAAATTGCCGCGAACAAGCGTCCAGTTGATTATTCACGATTTGCATGCAAAGCGCCTTTTGTATTCATACGCCAAGAACCGCCGAAAATGCTATATCGCTGAAAATCCGGAAAAGTTGCTTATTCAATTGCGAGAACGCGAGGCGGCGCTGAAAGAAATATTGCCAGAATTGCACGGCATAAGGCACGAGACTGGCGTAAAGCCGACCGTACGTTCGTATAATGGCACCGGTGGCATTTGGAATATCCTCAACGATATTCTGGAAACGAAACAAAATCTCCGCTCTCTTTCGTCAATTGACGACATGTCTTTGCTTCTTGGCGATGAATTCAATGATTTTGTTACCCTGCGACATAAAAACAATCTCCGCGTTCAATTGCTCACTCCGCGCTCCAGAGAAACAGAGGCGCTTAAAAAGCGCGACTCGCTTGAATTGCGGGAAGTGCGTTTTCTTAAACCTGAAGTAAAAATTCACAACGCAAACTTTATTTACGGAGAAAAAGTCGCCATTATATCACTTAATAAAAAACTGCCCGTTGGAATCATTATTAAAGACAGGGACATCGCCGCCACACAAGCAATGCTTTTTGATACGCTTTGGGAAACAAGCAGAGAATAAAAACATCGGGGCATTTTCGTGTGCGCAGAAAAAAAGTGACGCGCCAATTTATAGAAATAGTTCTTTGTGTTAAATCAGCATGTTTTTTGTGCTCAAGACACACTGAATTGATGCAGTAGCGTTTTCCTCTCGGTGTGTGGCCGTCGTCAAACACATGCCCTAGATGCGAGCCGCATGTTGCACAAACCACTTCGGTGCGATGCATGCCGTGCGAATCGTCGGTGATATATTCCACCGCGCCAGGAAGAGCGCTGTCAAAAGAAGGCCAGCCGGTGCCGGAATCAAATTTTGCATCGGAAGAAAAGAGTTTGTTTCCGCACACTTTGCACGCATACATTCCCGCTTCGTTTGTCTTTGCATACACGCCCGAAAAAGAGGCTTCGGTACCCTTATCACGCAAGACGGCATACTCTTCGGATGTGAGCCGTTTTTTCAATGCTTCTTCGTTTTTGATATATTTGTTATTCATATAATTTATATCGCGTCTTTTATACATGGCATGCGCCGCCGCCGTGTTTTTCAAAATACCGCTGATGATATTCTTCGGCACGATAAAACGGACTGGCTTTGGTAATTTCCGTCACGATAGGATTATTAAATTTTTTTGACGTATCAAGCGTTTCTTTAGATTTTCGCGCCGCGATTTCCTGTGTCGCGCTATGAAAAAATATCGCCGAACGATACTGCTCTCCAACATCGGGACCCTGACGGTTTGCTGTCGTAGGATCGTGCATATCCCAAAACGCCTGGAGCAAAACTTCGTATGAAACTTCTTTCGGGTCAAAAAGCACATGAACGGCCTCCGCATGCCCAGTTTTTCCTCCGCATACGTCTTCATACGTTGGATGTTTTGTGTGTCCACCCACATAGCCGACGATGACGTCTTTCACCCCTTTGATTTTTCTAAACGCCTCCTCAACGCCCCAGAAACATCCTGCGGCAAACGTTGCTTTTTCAAGATTGATGGTTGTCATGAAATACAGCGCCTTATTAACGACACCTGTTTGTATCACGCTATTTCAACTCGGAAAACTTCTCTCGCAATTCTTTTTCGGTTGTCCCGCCCATGGCAAACAGCTCATCATTGATGATAATTCCAGGGCTCGACATAATACCGTATTTCCCAATGAGTTCCTGGCCTTCGGGAGTTGTCATGTCTACTTCCCTGACATCAAGTTCGGGATACTCCGAGCCTATTTTTTTTAATAATTCCTTGGTTTGCGCGCAGTGTATACATCCTTCGCGAGTTACTAGAGTCATTTTAATTGTTTTGCTCATAATGATTTGATTTTTTAATTTTTTTAATATGCTTGGCTGCGACTATTGCCAAGATGATAATAAGAAACGCCAAAACAGGACCAAGAGCATTGTCAATCGTTACAGTCGTAGCGCCCTCCTCATGGGCATATGCAATTTGAATAATAGAAAAATTCATAATGATTGACTTTGTGTTAATTTTTTGCGCTCCACAAACGCGTCACAAATAATAACCGCTCCGACCATAAGCCCGATTAGCACCCACGGCAGTATTGTTGCGGTTCCGCCTTGAATGTTTAGCAATACTTCTATGTCCGCGCTCTCAGCGATACTTGGCAATGCTTTCGTGATTAAATTATTCCATGCGACATGAAATATTGATTCTTCCCAAAATGCCATCTTGAATGGAAGATACTGAAAAAGATAGGCGCCAATGCCGACCAGCCCCCAGCCCATTGCTCTTTCAATTTTCGTTTGCTGACGGCTTACCCAATCAATTGTGTTAATCCCCAAAATGGCAAGAATGGTTAAGAAAATAAGCGGCGTGGCTCTACCCAAACCGTGTATCACTCCTAGGGTAATCCCGTCTCCAACATTGCCGACAGTCGCAATATAGGTCAGCAAAACATAAAATGCGGGGTTGGGACAGCCCACACCGGCATTGCCCAAGAAAAGACCCATAAAAAATGATTTTGAATAATCACCGCTTTTTTGCAAGCGCGTCGGCAGAACCTTCGCCATGAAAGGCAAGCGTAGGGTGAACAGCCGCAATTCAGACAGCCCGAAAATAAATGCCATTGCTCCGGCAATGCCGAACATGAAACGGATAAGAGTATTCATGCCGATATATTGCCCGAACCATGAGACAGCCGCTCCATAGATGCTCAAAGTGATTGCGAGCCCAAGACCAAAAAGAATCGCCATCGTAAGCCCCTTCACTGGCGATTGCCGCATTGCAAGCGGAATAATCACGAATACCAATGGCAGTGTGCATGGCAGAAAAATCATGGAAAGACCGGCCGCGTATGCAAATACTAGACCGGCTTGCGCTCCGGGCGTGGTGACTAGCCAAAAAATGCCGATGATTGTTATTGAGAGAAGGAGAAAAGAAAAAATTATCAAACCGTTGCGGATTTTGGATGTCATATTACTTTTTCATAAACAATTTTGCGTTGTTGATAATTTTTTGAATTATTTGGTCAATTTTCTATAGTATAATCAAATTCCATACGCATTCTCATTTTAGCACAGAGTACAAACTTTACTTATCTTTCTTGCCGTCAGATAAATAGCAATGAGCAAAGCCAGGATTATGACAACAACAAAATACAACCGATAGTTCAGAGCAAAGACAACGCCACCAAATCCAATACCGAAAAATGAGAATAACGGTGCGAGACAAGAAGTGCAAAATGCCGTGCCGGCAATGCCGGCAAACAATGCACCAACGCCTCCACTGACTGTGGTTCCTAATCCGTCAATCTTTTTTTTCTGACGCATAACATATATCTGCATCGTCATAAAAAGAGAATATAGTCCTGAAAGTAATCCGACCACTAAATAATCACGCAAAGTAAATATTTCAAGTTGTGTTGCGACAGTATTCCCAGCCACGGTAAATACAGGAATAAGTATAAAAAGAATAAACATCACTACAAAAGCCAATAAAAATAGCACGATATAATTTTTGTCTTTAAATGGCGTTTTGATGCCGAACCAAGTTGTCAAGAAAATATTCTTCATATTAAATACAGCAACTTAGTTGTGAGAGATCTTTGGTGAATGAGAGTGCAACATATTTGACTGCTTCTGACATTGTTGGAAACACTGGTTCAGAGTTAAGCACATCATCAATGGTATTTTTGTTTTTAACGAGCACCATTGCTTGGGCAATAAGATCAGCGGCGTTTGGAGCAAGAATATGAACTCCTAAAATAACTTTGGTCTTTGGGTGGATTCCCATTTTAATAAGTCCTTCTGTTCTGCGTGTGATACCTGCCTTTGGTATTACCTCAAAAGGCACGGTGCGACATGCGCATACGCCGTCTCTTTCCATTTGAGCGTCTTCAGTAAGTCCAACACTTGCATATCCCGGGTCAGTAAATATTGCATATGGAACAGTATCGTAATCAATACTGTTTTTCTCTTCATTAAGTGCATTTAGAGTAGCAATGGTGCCTTCATGACCAGCGGTTGTCTCTAGTCGTAGTGGTAAATTAGTTACATCTCCCACAGAATAGATATACGGCACATTTGTCTTAAAATTAGTATTTACGACAACTGCTTTTCGTTCGTTTACATCAACACCTGGAATATCAAGGTTGAGTGATTCTGTGTTTGCTGTCTTACCTGCCGCAAGTAAAATTTCATCTACTGCAACTTCCTCGGTTTTTCCATTTATTGTGTACGAGAGAACTTTTTTACCGTTTTCACTTCGGGCGCTTTTAACTTCCGCGTTGGTTTTAATGATGATACCTTCTTTCTCCAGTAACTCTGCGAGCCTGGTTATAAGCTCAACTTCACCGTGAGGGAATATTCTTTCTCTGCTTTGTAGAATGGTGCATTTCGTACCAAATCGGGAATACATTTGTGCAAATTCAAGCCCAACTGGACCGGCGCCAATAATTGCCAACTCTTTTGGTTGTTCTTTCAACTTTAATGCCTCAACGTGCGTTATATATCCTACTTCTTTAATCTTGTCTATTTGCGGCACGTTGGCGGTAGAGCCGGTGGCGATAATGAATTTATCTGCTGTAAGTTTTTTTCTATTAACCACCACTTCTTTTTCACCTGAAAACGAGGCTCGTCCTTCTATGTAGGTCACGTACTCCAGACTCTTTAGCACTTTTTCATATTTTTCATTTCTAAACCCACCAACCATTTTCAGTTCATCGTCAATAACTTTATTGAAATCAAAGTTTTTTACTTCAAGCTCAATGCCTGAAACACCGTGGTTTTTCGCCATATAGAGCACTTCTCCCGCATGAAGCAGTAGCTTGGAAGGCACGCATCCAACATTCACACATGTTCCACCTGCGGGTAGTCCGCTATTAATAATCGCTGTCTTCTTTTTTAATTCGTTTGCTTTTATAGCAGAAGCAAATGCTGACGCTCCTCCTCCTAATATAATAAGGTCGTATTGATTATTCATATATTGTTTAAGATATTTTTTAAAATTTTATTAAATCCCATATTGGCAAGTTTATAATATACGATTTTGTGGTCTCGGCGTGAATCAACAAGATAATTTTCACGTAATCTCTTAAGAGAGTGCGACACAACGGATATAGAAACATCTAATATATCGGCAATTTCTCCTACAGAAAGTTCAGGGTGCTTACACAACAACCAGCAAATCTTCATACGCGTAGGGTCGCCAACTAAACCAAACTGTTCAGCACATTGAAGTACTGATTCCTCATTCTCTAGCTCCTTTTTAATTTTTTTAGTCATATCACTTGAACGTATATTCAAATGATAACATCATTGTGCAATAGTTGTAAATGAGGCTAATGTTGTGGAAAATAAAGGGCTACCCTTTGTTTTCATACGCTATTTCAAATACCGCTCAATATTCGCCTGATGTTCTTTGAGTGTCGCAGAGCAGTGGATATTGCTGTCGCTATCGTGAAGGTAGTAGAAGCAATTTGTTTCTTTCGGATAAAGCACGGCTTCAATTGCATTGACGCCGGGGTTGGCTATCGGATGTGGCGGTAGCCCCTTATATAAGTATGTATTGTAGGGAGAATCAATACTTCGCGTATCGCTTCCGCCAATCGGCGCCCACCATTTTTCAATGCCTCGGTATTCCACACTTGGCTGAAGTATTTCAGAATTGAAGCAAAGATTATTTTTTGGATTACGCGCATAGCTGTCGGGGTCTTCACACGGGTCGTTTTTGTATGCGAGCCGTGTGTCTCGCGCGTACTGAACAGTCGCATCAATATCTAGTTTTTGACCATTCAAAAGCCGGTTCCAAAGAATACCTGCGATGAGCGGCATGTCGTCCTTTCCCGCCGCTTCTCGTTGTACAAGCGAAGCTATTTTGAGAAGCGTCGGCCATCTGATGTTTTGTTTATTTGCTTCTTTCAAATACGGCGCAAACATTTCGTTAAACTTGGCTCGCAAACGGTCGGCAACTTGAAGCAGGCCTTCGTCTACCGGAATGAGGTACGTGTCTGGGAAATAGACGCCTTCCACCTCATCAAACTTCATAGAAGTATGCGTGTTCACCCAGCTGTTTTTTTGCTGACCTGTCCAGCCAAGCGTGTCTCCGATGAGTTCGGCGATTTGTTCTTTCCGTAATCCTTCTGGAATAACCACCCATTTCATGTATGGTCCTTTCTTTAAAACGCCAGCGACCTCAAAGACATTCATCGACTTGGAGATTTTGTAAGCGCCAGACGCGATGCAGTCCACACAGCGCGATGAAATCCTACCGGAAAACGCGATACTGAAGCCCAAGGTACTTTTGATAAAGCCTTTTTCCTTAAGAAGTTCTGCGACCTCGCGCGAGTCATCAACGATTTTCTTGTCATGATCTTCCGCGGTGGTTATGGGAATCGTAAATTGCTCAAGTTCCGCCTGTTTTTGAGGAGCGCCAAAAAGCGATGTATATAGCAAAAAAGCCGCGCCTGTGGCAAGTAAAAAGCCAAATACGACGATGAGTATCGTCCTGTATTTTGAATCCTGCATAAAAAGCATAACTACATTTTATACTTTTTTGTGTGTAAACGCTCGCCACACAACAGAAAAATCCTCTCTGTCTTTTTTCACCATATTTTTTTGACTATCCACAGATTTATTGACTTTTTGTACTCATTTGGTATATACTAACTCTAGTAAGCATCGGCTTGCACGGATTTTGATCAAGGTCCCACCCGCAATGGTGGGACCTTTGATATTTGTTTACCGTCTCTGAAAACGATCCATGTTCAGTCGATACTCAAAATCATCAGCATACAAAATCTCCTCAATAATTCCATCGCGCTTGGCATCTATCACCTCACGTCCAATATGACCACGCGCCCCCATTATTATCGCTTGTTTTTTATATTCTTCCTTTAGATATTGAATCGCCGTAACCAAATCACCATCGCCAGAGAAAAGTACGACAGTATCATAATTATCCCTTTCACGAATGAGATCAACTACCATTTCTACATCAAGATCGCATTTTTTCTCAAAACCATATATGTTGTCAGTACTGTGAATATACTTTACTCTTTTATCCACGACATTAAAGCCATTGAGGTCTGCCGTACGAAGTATGTTTTTTGACCAAGGTACCAAATCTATTGATTTTTCCTTTTGTCCATAGTCTGCCCCATAATAAAATCGCCGCAAAAATTTTTGCCCAAATGAAAAATTTTTAACAAACGCCGCAAGCTCTCGAATGCCGACACGCCACCCTAGGTTATGTTTCCATTTTTCCACATTGCCAAAATCAACAATAACAATTGTTCTTTCTCGCCGTGGCATATATCCACTTAAGTATTGTTTGATATTATTCTGATTCATAAAACTATTTTATCAATCCTTAATCTCTATGTTCCATCTATCTGCTACACTTACCAACGACAAATAGACTCGAGCTCAAAACTGCGGGACTAGGATTCGAACCTAGATGACATGATTCAGAGTCATGTATCCTACCATTAGATGATCCCGCAAAGACAAAATAACTATACCACAAAACACCGATTGAGGTAATCTCATTCGGTGTTTTTGCATTTTTATTTCAGCAAGTGCCCGCGCTTTATCTTCGGTTTCTAAAACAGTCGCGGCAGAGGAGATTGCCAGTCTCTCGCGGCTGAAACGGCAATTCTTTTATATCGCCACTGCATCCACTGCATTTCCAATCGCCTTGCACCATTTTACGCTCGCCCTGCGGGCGGAATGATTTTCCACCTCCGCTCCCTCCGCGCTGTTTTGAATGGCAATCGCGACAAAGCAGATTGCTTGTGTTTTTCGGCTCAAACGGAAGCTCTTTTATTGATGTATTACACCCGCTACAACTCCAATTTCCTTGAAACATAGTTAATTACGACTTAATGCTTATTATTAATAAAACAACAACCTATCATACCGCATTTCTTTTTTCTTTTCATCTTGGCAACCGCTATGCCGAGTGTCTTATTGCGCACTGCGCACGCGCGCCTTTATGGCATAGTGGTCGCTTACTCCGGACGCCATGCTCACGTCGTATGCCTCATACGCTGGCGTGGTGAAAAGTCCGTCTACCATGCGCTTGATGCTATTGCGATGCGGGCTTCCTTCAATGCTCGTATCATAGCGCGGAGGAATATTGTCTTTGAATCTCGCCGACAATGCAGAAAATATCTCCAAGCCACGCGGAGCGTTGAAATCGCCCACGAGCGCGATATCGCCCGCCGTATCAAGCGCGCGAAAAAGCGCGTTGAGGTCGCGCCGTTGCGCATCGTCGGCTTGTCCGTCGGGCGTCCATGTAAAATGCGTTGTGCCTATTCTGAATACTTCGCCGTCTTTTTCAACATCTGCATATAGAAGCGCGTGGCTTGTCGCGTCTGGATTATTTTTCTCATACATTCGGACACAATTCTTATCGCCGTGATAATAATATGCCTCATGTGCGCGCGCAGAGAGCCGAGAAAAAATCGCTATCCCCCAAAAGATCGGCTTTGGTTCGCGCGAAAGCATTAGCATCGGAGCAAAAAACACAAGCGGTCCCGCTATTTTTTCAAAAAAAGGAATATCGCAGTCAAGTATTTCTTGCGCGCAAAAAACATCGGACTTTTCTCTTTCAAGAAACGCCTTGATTGTCTCAAGGTGTTTGGAGTGCTCAACGTTGAGCGAAATCAATGAGATACGCGGCGACATTTTATTTTCCCGATTTTTTAATGGCCGATTTTAAAAATGCCGTGAACAGCGGATGAGGCGAGAGCGGACGCGCGTGAAATTCTGGATGAAATTGCGTACCGACAAAAAAGGGATGCTTCTCTGGCGGAAGCTCCGCGATTTCCATAAGCTCACCATTTGGCGACGTGCCGGAAAAAACAAGCCCGCCGTCTTTCAATTTTTCCGTATATTCCGGATTGATTTCAAAGCGATGACGGTGGCGCTCTTCAATAAGCTCTTTTTTGTACGCGCGATGCGCGATACTGCCTTTTTTCAACACGGCAAGATAACTCCCCAAACGCATAGACGCGCCATAATTACCGAGCTCAAGATTTTTCTTTTGCTCGGGCATAATGTCAACTACTTTCATGGGTGCGTCTGGATCAATCTCCGCGGTCGTTGCATTGCGGAGCTTCAACACATTGCGCGCATATTCAACCACCAAAAGCTGCATGCCGTAACAAAGCCCAAGATACGGGATTTTATGCTCGCGCGCGTATTGGATCACTTTGAGTTTTCCTTCAATCCCCCGCGTACCAAATCCGCCAGGGACAATAATGCCGTCGTATTTTTTGAGCGCCTGAAGACGCGCCGAGGCTCCGGTAGTTTTTTCAAACTCTTCGGAATCAAGCCAGGTGATAACGGGCTTTCGTTTTTGCCAGTAGGCAGAATATTTCACCGCCTCAATCACGGAAATATATGAGTCGGAAAGCACGTAGTCGCCTGTCGCAAAATATTTGCCCACGATGGCGATGTGCACGGGCGTGCGCGCTGATTTTTCTTTTGCGACAAACCGTTTCCAATCGCCCAAATCGCCCTTCGGTTTTTTTGCTTTGATTTTCAACTCCTGCAAAATGATTTCGCCGATGCGGTCTTTTTCAAAATTGAGAGGCACGTCATAAATGCTCTCCACATCGGGCGCGGAAATGATTTGTTCAACTGGGACACTGCAAGATAGCGAGATTTTTTCCTTGCGCTTTTTATCAAGCGGGTGCTCGCTCCGCGCGATGATGATATCGGGCTGTACGCCGTATGAATTGAGCGTGCGCACGGCGTATTGCGTGGGTTTGGTCTTCATCTCGCCGATTTTGCTTGGCACTGGCACAAAGCTCACCAGCACAAAAATCACATCGTCGGGGTTTTTCAATTTCAGCATGCGCGCCGCCTCAATGAAAAGAATGTTTTGGTATTCGCCCACCGTGCCGCCGATTTCAATCACAGTTATTTCAGAGCCGTTGTGCTCCGCCGATTTTTTTATGCGCCGAATAATTTCATCGGTGATATGAGGCACAGTCTCCACGCATTTGCCGCGGTAGCCAAGCGCGCGCTCGCGGTCTATCACCGATTTGTACACCAAGCCGCCGGTCATGTAGTCGTCATCGGATAAATCTATATTGAGGAATCGTTCATAATTGCCCATATCTTGGTCGGTCTCAAGCCCCGATTTCAGCACGAACACTTCGCCATGCTCGGTCGGATTCATGGTGCCAGCGTCCACATTTAGGTACGGGTCAATTTTTATCGTGTTCACCGAAAACCCTTTTGCCTGTAAAATTTTGGCGATGGAAGAAGTGGCGATGCCTTTGCCGACGCCAGACATCACTCCTCCCACAACAAAAATATACTTATGATTTTTCTTTATCATATTAAAAAGACGTCCGACCTCTGATGTGGTAATTACTTTATTTGTGGCAAATACCGATGTTTTATAAATCCAGAGGTCGGACGTCTAAGGTGGTGATTAAACACGCAGATATTTCCGTACCGCAAGAAAACTGGCGACAATACCGAGTGCTGTGCCAGTCCCGAGAAGAGTGAGGAAAATTTGACCGAAATGCTCAATGTAGAAATGGAAAATATTCATTCCGCCGAAGAATTTTTCGGTCAGCCCGCCGAGCCAGCTCGTCGCCGGATAAAAAAGGACGATGGCAATAAGCGAAGCGATTACACCATATAGCATGCCTTCTATAATAAACGGCCCGCGCACGTATTTATTTTGCGCGCCGACAAGCTTCATCACGGATATTTCTTCACGCGAAATGTAGATGGTGAGGCGTATCGTATTGAAGGTAATGATAATGGAAACTAGTATCAGGACGAGCGCAATGGCAAAACCAAGCTGTTCAGAACCTTTGATAATTTGCGTCAGGCGGTCAATCACCGTTTTGTTTTGATAATAATTGACTTTGTCTACAATGGTCGCGCCGTCGCTTGCCAGAGCGTTTTTGCTTTCAAGAAACCGCGCTATGCTTTCGTACTGCGAGGTATCTTTGGCGCGAACATTGAGCGTGGCGCCGAGCGGATTGTCGTCCAATGCATCAAGCGCCTGCAGAGTGAGGTAATCGCCGCTGTGCCGGTCCTTAAACTTCGCCAGCGCCGCCTCGCGCGACACATATTCAACCGATGTCACTTCAGGCAGCGCTTCAAGCGATTTTTTAATTGCCAAAATATCGTTTTCTTGCGCGGGGGTAATGAAATAGATATTGATGTCAACTTTTTCTTTTATTTGTTGGAGCGAAGTATCAAGAAGCGCTCCCATAAAAATTAGCGCACCAACCACAAAAAGCGTCACACTCATGACGAGCACCGATGCAAGCGACACGACGCCGTTGCGCCAAAAATGCACGAAGCCAGATTTAATTATTCTTTTTGTGTTTATCCAAAACATAGTTTTAATAAATTAAAAACGTAAATCGAAAAACGCAAAAGAAACGAGATCAAATTTTATTTTTCGTTTTTCGTTTTGCATTTTACGCTTATAACACATATCTTCCCACTTTATCGTCACGAACAATCCGCCCGCGCTCCATTGTAACAACACGTTTGCCTAGCGAATCAATCACGCCTTTATTGTGCGTCGTGAGAAGAATCGTCGTCCCCAAGTCATTTATCTTTTTTAAAATTTGCACAATTTCGTACGTGTTAATCGGGTCAAGATTACCGGTCGGTTCATCGGCAATGATGACATCGGGCTCCGTCACGATGGCGCGCGCGATAGCGACACGCTGTTTTTCTCCGCCGGAGAGTTCATGCGGAAAATTCCACATTTTTGAACCGAGGTCTACTAGCTCAAGCACATTGGGCACGTTGTTTGCGATTTCTTCATCTATTCGTCCAGCCGCCTCCATGGCAAACGCGATATTTTCGTACGCGGTTTTGTCGGGCAAAAGCCGAAAATCTTGAAACACCACGCCGATTTTTTGCCGAAAATGAGTTATCTGGCGGCGCGGGAGCGTATGCACGTCAACGGAACCGAAATGCACGGTGCCCGATGATGGAAATTCTTCCGCTAGGAAAATTTTTAAGAGCGTAGTTTTTCCGGCGCCTGAATGACCAACAAGCGAAACGAATTCACCCTGTTCAACGGAAAAATTGATATCGTCCAGCACCTTTTCATCGTCGCGATATACTTTTGATACTTTATTGAAATAAATCATGTTCTTGAATTATAAAATAGCGTTTTGAGCAGAGCCCTCGCCACTGGCAGAATACGTGCTGTGCGAAAAATGACTATTTTGTAATCCATATCATTGTATCACAAACAGCCGCTCTTCAAAACGCCTGACAAAACTATTATTTTGCAAGGTTTTTTTCCGCTTCTATAAATGGCTCAAGCGCGCCTTCATTCAAAACCGCGTCAACATCGCTTGTTTCGGCGCCCGTCCGGTGGTCTTTGACCATTTTATACGGATGGAGCACATACGAGCGGATCTGACTTCCCCATTCGGCGCTCACGGTAGAAGAAACGCGCATACCCATCGCTTCTTTTTCGCGGTCTTCTTGCCGTTTGCGGTAGAGTTTGCCTCGCAAAATGGTGAGTGCTTTTTCACGATTGCGCTCCTGGCTTCGCTCGGAATCCGCGTGTACGGCGATGCCTGATGGAATATGCACCACACGCACGGCGGTCTCGCGCTTGTTTACATTCTGCCCGCCCGGACCAGACGAGCGGCTGAATTCTATTTTTAAATCCGCTTCCGGAATAGCGATTTCTTTGTCGGCGGCCGGTAATTCCGGCACCACTTCCACCATCGCAAAAGAAGTGTGACGTTTTTGATTAGCGTTAAAAGGCGAGATGCGCACGAGCCGGTGCACGCCAGATTCGTTTTTCAATTCGCCGTAGGCGCCTTTGCCTTTGATTTCAAAAGTGATGTTGCGATATCCGCCGTGGTCGTTTTCATTTTGGTGAAGGACCGTCCTTCCCCAAATGCGCTTTTCGGCAAACTTCTGATACATCCGCGCAAGCATGGCGGCAAAATCTTCGGCATCATCACCGCCGGCCCCCGCAAGAATCGTTAAGAGAGCATTGCCTTTTTCATATTTGCCCACGCCAAGTAATTTTTCTTTGAGTTCGCCCAATTCCTTCACCTTTTCCTGCGCTTTTGTTTTGTCAGCCCAAAAATCGGGAGATGACATCTCTCGCTCAATCTCGGCAATCCGCGCTTTTATTTCAGCTTCGTTCATCTGGAGCCGACCCCGGGACTTGAACCCGGAACCTACGGTTTACGATACCGTTGCTCTACCAATTGAGCTAGGTCGGCTTTATTTGCTTGTGACGAAACGATGTCCCTCAATCGCCCTTCTGCTTATAGCCCTATTTTTTCTTCCATTTCCGCGGTTCAAACCGGCATATGTTGGACTTAAAGCATCGCAATTCGGACAAATCAGACGCAAATTGATTTCTATATTATTACGCCAATTACCATCAATATGATCAGCTACCAAGGGGGGATATCCTGTCTTGAGATTAATTTTAGACCAACCGCACAAACAGCATTTATTTCTAAACTTTTTCCTTAAATATTTTTTGATGTGTCCTGAAACAACCCCGATACATTGAAGCCCGCTCACTTCCCCATTTTTCCATTTTTTAATATAAGACTGATACTGAAATTCAATCTGGCACTTATTACTGCAATATTTATATCCCGCACGAGCTGTTTTTTTATTACAAACTGGGCAATGAGATCTTGGCTTTTGGAGGTTTGGCATCTTTTTACTATATCAGAACCGCAGACCAATACAAAATTTAATAGCGGATGTATGCAACTACTGCTGTTACCAAAAAACTATACTTACACCTCTGGAGCCGTTGTCCGGGATTGAACCGGAGACCTCGTCATTACCAATGACGTGCTCTACCAACTGAGCTACAACGGCGTATATATTTTATGGTTTTGTGGGCCTGCCAAAACAGCTACAACGGCGTATATATTTTTTCAAAAACTGAATTTTTGTTGCTGTGCCCATAGCCCATAGTAGTGAATTTTTAATCTTTTTGCAAAAAATTGTTTATGATAAAAGGCTGTCCTATGTTTGCGACGGACAGCCTTTTTTACTTGCTTTTTTTACTGTACTTCAGCCCTTCAGAGATTCACGATGAAAGAGATAATTCTTCCATCTCAATTTCATCAAGCACCTGCGCGAGTTTTTCAACAGCAAACTCAATCTCCCTTTCGGTGATGACCAGCGGCGGGGCAAAACGCACCACGGTTTCGTGTGTCTCTTTGCTCAACACGCCTTTGTCTTTCAAGCGCTCGCACACTTCCCGCGCGGTTGCTCGCTCTTTGTCTATTTCAATACCCACAAAGAGACCCTTACCACGAATATCGGTAATCAAAGAGCTTTCTATTTCTTTGAGTTCTTCAAAAAGATAGAAACCGAGATTCCTGCTCCGCTCCACAAAATCTTCTTCCTCAAGCATGGCGAGCACCTCAAGTCCAAGCGCGCACGCCAGCGGATTGCCGCCAAAAGTGGAGCCATGAGAACCTGGCGTAAAGAGGCTCATGATTTCTTTTTTCCCTAAAAACGCAGAGACAGGCATCACCCCTCCGCCAAGCGCCTTGCCGAGTATCAGCCCATCCGGAGGAGTATCCAGCTCGTGCTGAAACGCAAAGAGTTTCCCTGTGCGCCCGAGCCCGGTCTGGATTTCGTCCAAAATGAGTAAGATACCGCGTTCTTTGCAAATGGACGCCACTTCTTTGAGCCATCCTCTCGGTGGAACAATGATACCCGCTTCGCCTTGAATGGGCTCAACGAGAAACGCGCAGGTATTTGGTGTGATTGCTCTCTCAAGCGCGCGCACATTCCCAAAAGGTATTTTTTTGAATCCTGGCGTGAAGGGGCCGAAGTCGCGCTGATACGCCTCTTCTGAAGAAAATCCGATGATAGTTGTCGTCCTGCCGTGGAAATTTTTTTCCGCAACGATGATTTCCGCGCGATTCTCGGTGATTTTCTTGACTTGGTATCCCCATCGGCGAGCCCCTTTGATTGCCGTCTCCACCGCCTCGGCGCCTGTATTCATGGGCAACGTCATATCCATGCCCGACATGCGACACAATTTTTCTGCAAACGACCCGAGCTTATCGGAATAAAAAGCCCGCGATGTGATACACAATTCTGACGCTTGTTTCATCAATGCGCGAGAAATCCGTCGATTGCAATGGCCGAAACTCACAGCCGAATAGGCACTCATCATGTCAAGATATTTTTTGCCCGTAACATCGTACATCCAAACACCTTCGGCATTGGAAACAACAAGGTCGTCAAGCGGATGGTAATTCGGAGCGCAAAATTCTTTTTCTTTGTTTATAAATTCCTGCGTGGAAAGAGCCGAGATACCGCGCTTAGCCATACGCTTAGCCATAAAAACCTCCTTGGAAAAAGGGAGTAAAATAACAACGAACTCTTTGTTATAAACGGTATCACGAGCATTGCCGTTTTTCAATGGATTACCGCGGCAAATAAAAACAGGAGAGTGTTACTCTCCTGTCATAATTCGGCTCGATTAAACGGCTCTGCTCCGCGCCTGTTGTACCATTCTTCAAGCCACAAATTGAGCTTGTGGCGATCAGTCGGCGCTGTAGCCGGCTCAAATAGAATCTCCACCTTCCGCTTCGGAAGTTTTTTCCATGGAAACCGGAGCTTGTATTTGAGCGCCGTTTGAATCCCCCAAAAAAGAGAAAGAAACATATTCGGCGTTTTGCCGCCGTGTCTTGCGGTGGAAAAAACGCTCCCCCATAAACCGAACACATCAACGAGCACGATTTGCGCATTTGGGCACGCCTCGCAAAGTCGATGTAAACCCGATTGATTTTGCAGACTCACCAAACCGGAACGCATGAGATGCCCTGTCGGAAATAATAAAAGATTATCTCCGTTGTTGAGCCGCTTTTGAGATAGAAGAAGCGCCCCGTGCGCCACATGAAATCCGCCTTCTCCGCGCCGTATCCGCTTTGTTGATGGCATTGGAATGGCATCAATAATTTTCATAAATGGATAGAGCGCCCACGAAGAAAAAAATTTCTCGGCAATGATTACCCGCGGCGCGTATATATCCCACAAAATTCCAAACAGCATGAGTGAATCAATCATCGCGGGATGCTTGGAAGCGAAAACGATATTTTGGTTGCCGGATACGCGTTCCAATCCTTGCATGGAAATATCGTATCGGACGGACAACAATTTCCTCACCGTCCAAAACAACAAAGAGCCGATATGTTTTTTCAAAGACGCCCTCCTTATTTACAAAATTATTCTTGTGTAGATATAACATACCAGAGACAAAAACACCACTCCATGTGCTCGCAAAAAAGGACGCTCGGAAGAACGTCCTTTTTTGTTTTTGCGCGGCCGACCGGGCTTGAACCGGCAACCTCTCACGTGCATGTTATCCGCTGTTTTCACAGTGGCATGGACTATATCTTCACCGTGTAGTTAATCAACTTAACTATTTAGGTGCTCCGGTATCTAGTCTCTACGGCGCCCCCATAAAAAATAATTAAATGTTATGGGGTTCCCACGGTATTAGCATGTCTTTTTAAAAGATTTAGCCTTCACCGTTATCCCAGAGAGTTTCAATCTGCCGTTTCGGCAAAAAGCTGCAGTACGCTACAGGCGAGTGCTCTAACCAGTTGAGCTACGGCCGCAATGTTTGGATTATGTCTTATTTTTATCATAAAAACAAATCCATGATGCCGACGGGAGGATTCGAACCTCCGACCTGGCGCTTATGAAACGCCCGCTCTAACCCCTGAGCTACGTCGGCTTACAATCACAAAAATAACACGATTTTGAGAGATTCTCAAGCAGAAACCGCCACGACGTGCGTCGTGGCGGTTTCTCCTTTTGATTGTTGCGGGGGCCGGAGTCGAACCGGCGGCCCGAGGTTATGAGCCTCGTGAGATACCACTTCTCCACCCCGCTACGATTAAAACGTAAATCTAAAAACGAAAAATGTAAAATAATAGCGCAAAATTTAAAATATTTTAAACTTTAAATTGTTGTTTTGCGCTTTTTGCTTTACTTTTTACATTTTTCAAAAAACCTCTGGTTATCCCTCCTACGGTAACAGTGTATTACTATACCGCAAAAATTTAAAAAAGGAAAGCGGCGGATATACAGCTTATTAGCTTGTTAGGTTTTAGCTTTTTAGGAATTTCCTAACCGGCTAATAAGCTAAGACCTAACAAGCTATATATATTTAAACTCGCGAAATACTTTTTCAAAAAGGCCGATGACGCGGCGCGCTTCACGCGCCGTGAGAATAAACTGGTCGCTGGAATCGTGCGCAATTCGGTTGCGCACCTTATGCGCTTCCCATGCTTCCTGCAGAGAAGTAAAATCGCTCACTTCAACATGCCGCAACCGCTCGCCCAGATTTTCACCCGGGTATCCCATTTTTTTTACCATTTCATCAAGGAGAGTGTCGGCTTCAATGATGGCAAGCTTCCAATCGGAGATATTTTCAGACTCCATTTTTTTGATAATCGTCTGCCATCGTTCGCGTCGGAAACCTCCATCAGCAGGTTCTATGGCAATATCAACCGTATGATATTTTTCATGTTCGGAACGACGAATCTCAAGAATTCTGAATGCCGTGTAGATAATGCCGGCAATAAAAAGAAGGGACAAAAATAATAAAACTATTTTAATCCGCGAGGTGACTGCGCTAAAATCTCCACCAAGCACATTTCCGATAATACTAAAAAATTCCAATATTTGATTGAAAAAATATTCAATATTGAGATACCGAGGGTCAAAAAGAGACTGGTTCATATTTTTATATTATTACATGCGCGCTGATAGTATTTTTTCAAAATCTTTCCCCGCAGAGAAAAGCGCCTGCTCGCCAAAGTGCGGCGCCATAAACTGCATACCGAGCGGCAAGGAAACCCCGTCGCGTACGACACTGCCTGACGGGACCGAAAGCGCCGGAATCCCCGCAATATTTGCCGGAACGGTGAAAATATCTGAAAGATACATTGAAAGTGGGTTGCTTATTTTTTCTCCTATCTTAAAAGCGGGAGATGGAGTCGTCGGCGTCGCGATGATATCCACCGCCTCAAACGCTCGCGCAAAATCTTGGGTGATAGAAGCGCGCACAATATCGGCTTTCCGATAATACGCATCAACATATCCGGAAGAAAGCACGTAAGAGCCAAGAAGAATCCTTCGGCGCGCTTCGGCGCCAAAACCGACACCACGTGTTTCCACGTATCCGGCAAGAAGCGTATCTCCTTTTTCGGAAAAACCGTACCGTAAGCCGTCAAACCGCGCGAGATTTGAAGACACTTCCGCCGGCATAATTATATAATACACCGCGAGAGCGTACGGCGCATATGGCAGAGCGATATCACGCACCTCATACCCTTCTTCTTTCAATATCTGCAGAGAATCCTCAAAATTTTTGCGGACATCATCATCAATCCCATCACCCTCCATTAAATCTCTCGGAACTCCAATAATCGGTTTTTTATTTCTTTGCACTGCGCTCTGCTTTTTCATTTGAGACGCGGCAGACGTGCTATCGCGAGTATCGTGAAATGCCATTGTATTAAAAAGAAGCTCGGCATCTTCAACCGTTTTTGCAATCGGACCAATCTGGTCAAGCGAAGATGCCATTGCAATAAGACCAAAGCGAGAAACCGCGCCATAAGTCGGCTTGAGTCCGACCAATCCGCAAAACGCCGCGGGTTGGCGGATTGAACCGCCTGTGTCCGAGCCCAAGCTCACCAAAGCGCCATGCATCGCCACCGCCGCGGCCGAACCGCCGGAAGAACCTCCGGGAACGCGCGTGGTATCGAGCGGATTTTTTGTTGCGCCATAGTAAGACGATTCAGTGGAGCTTCCCATCGCAAATTCATCCATGTTGGTCCTGCCCAAAAAAATCACTCCTGCATCGCGCAATCGTTCTATAACCGACGCATCATACGTCGCGCGATAGGGCTTAAGCATGCGAGACCCCGCCGACGCAATGCGTCCTTTTATTAAAATATTGTCTTTGACGGCAATGGGAATCCCCGCCAATGCGCTGGCTTTATCGCCGCGTTTCAGCGCTTCATCAACCGCTTCCGCCTGCGAGACGGCATCGTCATACGTTTCTATATACGCATGGATATCGCCGTCTCTTTTTTTAATAGACGCAAGATATGATTCCGCAAGTTCGCGCACCGAAAAATCTTTCTCGGAAAGATGCTTCTGTGTTTTTGCAATGGTAAGTGATGAGAGGTCTATGGTCATGGGATATTGTGAATAAAATATTAACCTACAAATCCAAATTCTTCGGTGTCAGTAAGAAAACGAGAAACTAAAAATGAAAAATGCAAAACAACAACTTAAAATTTAAAATATTTTAAACTTTATGATGTTGTTTTACGTTTTTCGATTTACATTTTGCGTTTTCGTAATTCACAGTAATTTACAATATCTTTTTCACTTTCATAAATCCATTTTCTTTCTCCGGGACTTCCGCCATGAGCGCTTCCGTATGGACACCGCTTTCGTGAGGCTCCACGTCTTCACGCATGACATTATATAAGGCGTCAGCGCTTGGAGCGCCAAAAGAAACCGATTCTTCGGTGGATATCTTTTGTATCATAGAAACATATCCGAGCACCTTTTCAATATCTTTTGCAAACGCTTCCGCCTCGCTTTCTGAAACGGCAAGCCTAGTCAATCGTGCCAATTTTTCTATTTCCCCTTTATCCATAGGCTTTTATCATAGCACAAAAACACAAAAATCTCCTTTTCATGGGAGATTTTTGTGTTTTTTATGTTTGTGCTTACGTTAGGGCTTAATCGCGATAGGTTCTGATACTTTGAAGGACGAAAAGACATCTCGAATCATCCAAAGCCCCAGAGCCGCCAAAGCAAAAGAGAGCACTTGCACCGCGGTTTCCGTGTGTGTAAAGGCATATGAAAAAAAGTTATATACCGCACCCATATCGGTTGGATTTGGAATATTTGCAAACACGTGCCGCAACGATACCGTCTGTTTCATTTCCCAGATAAATGCCACGGCGATGCTTCCTTTGATGAGAAGCGGCCGAACGACATTTTTTAGAATCCAGACGGCATATACTCGCCGCATGATACGTTGTCTTAATGAAAATGTAGTTAACATAATAAAATAATAAAAGTTTTTTGTTTTATAGTTATGCCAGTAAATGGTCTTCGCCCAATTTTTTAAGCGCTTTTTTCGCGCGGTGAATTCGCGTTTTTACCGCGGAAAGAGAGAGTCCTTCCATCTCCGCCACCTCCTGCTGTGGGCGATCTTCTAGAAAATGAAGTTCCACAATACGCGCCAATTGCGACGGAATCCGAGAGAGCGCTTTTGCGAGCATTTCTTCCGTTGAAAGACGGCTCACCGCGCTTTGCGCCGTATCAGGAAGCGCTTCGTATAATTCCGGGTCAAGTTCTTGGGTAAAATTTCGATCACGCTTGAGTTTTTGATAGTACGATAGCGCGGTATTGATGAGAATCTTATATCCCCACGATTTGAAACTTGCGCCGGGCTGTACCTTAAACTTTCCCGCGTTGAGATATATTTTTGTAAACGCCTCCATCACGATATCTTCCGCCTCTTCGCGATATCCCACGATTGAGCGCGCTTTCCGTAAAAATGCTTCTTGATATCGCTCTACCAACACTTCAAAAGAAGACGGGGTGCCGACCGAAAGCGCCAAGATTTCTTCATCCTGCAAAACGCTTAACTCCTCTCCGTGCTTCTTTTCCTGCATCATCATAGTGCGCCGCTTAATTTAATTGTAAAAAGTATACCATACATATTGGCAACTGTCCCGCCCGCTCTCCAAGACTCTCGGATTGCGGGCGGGAAGCAAACCAACACAATGATAAATGCTCGACCTGTTCATATATGAAAACGGACACGACGCAAAAAAGGTTTCATACATTATAGTCATAGTGAGATACTTAGACGTCCGACATCTGATGTGGTAACGAGACGTCCGACTTCTGCTGTTGTAATTACCTTATTTGTGGCAAATGCCGATGTGTTACCACTTAAGAAGTCGGGCATCTTTTCCTATCGCTATCACATATCTTTCGCTATAGCGAAAGATATGTGATAGTCACGTGGTAATACAAATCTGTTTATTTTGTTAAGTAGAGTAAATAGAGTTAAATATAATTTGAACAAAAAAACATTTTACGCTAGTATAGTCTGATGCTTGAATACAACGAGGTATTACCGAAAAAATTTATCGTTTTGGACGGACAGCCGCATGAAGTGCTCGCTTCTCACGTCTTTCGCAAACAACAGCGCAAGCCGGTTAACCAGACGAAATTAAAAAATATTATCACCGGCAAGGTGGTTGAACGTTCGTTCCATCAATCGGAAACGATTGAGGAAGCCGATATGGAAACCAAGCCGATTGTTTTTTTATACACGAATCGCGGAGCGTTTTGGTTTTCTGAAGCAGGGAATCCGAAAGCGCGCTTTGAACTGCCAGAATCACTCATCGGCACAGCGCACGCGTTTCTGAAACAAAACTCCGAAATTACCGCGCTTGTGTTTGAAGAAAAAATCATCGGGGTTACCTTGCCTATTAAAGTTGATTTGAAAGTGACCGAAGCGGCCCCCGCCGTACGCGGCAATACCGTACAAGGCGGCACCAAACAAGTAACCCTTGAAACCGGCGCCACTATCAACGTGCCGATGTTTATCAACGAAGGGGATGTTCTGCGAATCAACACTGAATCTGGAGAATACGTTGAGCGTGTGGAGAAGAAATAAAAAAACGCTCGGCATGATCTTCTCCAAAAACACGCATCGCGCCTCCAGCGAGGCGCGTGCTCTGCTCGGGTTCGTGTCTCCACTAAAAGTGGAGAACCATGCCACTCGCCTTGTGCAAGGTTTTTGGATAAGACATACCTCGCTCTAACGCGAATAAAAAAACCACCATGCTGAAGCATGGTGGTTTTTTAAACACGCACAAACAATCATTGATTACCTGGAAACAAACGGCAGAAGACCCATGAAGCGCGCGCGCTTGACCGCGGTTGCGATGTTGCGCTGGCGTTTTGCGGTAGTGCCCGTTTTCTTTCGCGGCAAAAGCCGTGAGTGTGTATCAAGATGTTTTTTTAACAATTCAATATCTTTGTAATCTACGTTTTTCATACTTTTTTTAATGAAATCCTAACAAGCTAAAAAGCTAATGCGACTAATTAAGCTAGAACGGTATGTCTTCTGGTTTGATATCTTCTTCGGGATATTCAATAGAAGGCATTTCAGCGCTTTTTGCAGGGCTTCCTTTGCCTCCGTTCCCTCCTCCTTGCGAGGCCCCGCTGAAACCGCTACCACCGGTTCGCGGTCCAAACTGAATACGCTCTGCGACAATCTCCGTTTTATATTTCTTCACTCCGTCTTGTCCATCCCAGCTTCTCGTCTGTATCCTTCCTTCAACCAAAACCGAGCTTCCTTTCTTCAAATACTGCGATACAATTTCCGCTTGTTTCCCGAACACAACCACATTGTGGAATTCGGTTCCCTCTTGTTTGTTGCCTTGCTGGTCTTTCCACACCCGATTTGTCGCCACTCCGAACGAAGCGACCGCATTGCCCGACGGGAGCGAGCGCAATTCTGGGTCACGAGTCAAATTTCCAAAAATAAATACTTTGTTGAGATACATGTTACGAGATTAATTGATAACCATTGCATCAATTGTTTTATCAAGTTCCGCGGGAGAAAGTGATTTTTCAATTTCTTCTCTGGCGCCTCGCGCTTCTGTTTTTGTTTTGGAAGACAATTTCTTTTTTGGAGCCATGCGGCGTTCAACGACTGCTTCTTCGCGAGTCGTTTTGATAATCAAAAATCGCAAAATATTTTTTTTGACATCAAGCGCGCTTTTGATTTCAAGCGCCATGCACGGAGTCGTTTCAAATTTAATCCAGCCAAAGTAAGCGCGGTCAAATTTTTCTTTCTTATTGTCAATCATTTTTGACATTTGATACGCGAGCAGACGTTCTTTTGCTTCGCCTAGGGAGATGATGATGCCCTGCTTTTCAATAATCAAATCACGAAGTGCCGCGGTCTCTCCGGAAACACTGTCTTGGTCAAGCGCTGGCGCCAATAAAAAACCCAATTCATAAATTCGGGGCTCTTGTTCGGGTGTCATGATATCTTTTTCTTCTTCATTCATTGGCATGTATCCTAACAAAGAATTATAAAACATGCAAACATGAAAATCCGTGAAGGACGATCCTTCACGGATTTAGATGAAAAAACCGCACGGCATTTCGCGCAAGAGTTTCGCGCACTTTTTCATAGGATTCGCCGCGAATTTCCGCAATTTTTTTGACTACCTCTATCACATACGCCGGTTCATTTCGCTTCCCACGATAGGGCTCTGGTGCCACATACGGCGCGTCGGTTTCAGACATAAGCATATCAAGCGGCGCGTTTTTAATGACTTCACCATACTGGCGCGCGAACGTGATAACACCGGTAAACGAGAGCGTGAATCCTAAATTCAAAAAAAGTTTTGCTTCGTCCCATGTGCCCGCAAAAAAATGCACGTTGCCTCGCAGTTTGGAATTATGAATAATGAAGTATGAATTCAGAATTTCAATCGTTTCTTTATACGCATCGCGGCAATGAATCATAAGGGGCTTGTCCATTTCAATCGCAAGCTCTATTTGTTTTCTAAAGACATCTTCTTGCTTGATTCGTGATTCAGGATTCGTGATTCTAAAATAATCAAGCCCGCATTCGCCGATGGCAACAACACTGTCTTTTTTCGCAAGTTTCCGATAATAATCGGTGTCAAATATTTCGCCACGCGATGTAAATTCTTTCCCCACTCCGCCCAATTCCTCTGTGTCGTGAAATGATGGCTCGGTATGAATAGGATGGAGCCCTATCGTCGCGTACGCAAATCCTGGATATTTTTCGGCAAGTAGCACCGCCGCGTGAGAAGTATCTTTTTGCGTACCAACATTTATCATCACGACTCCGGCCTCCCGCGCGCGAAGCATCACCATATCGCGGTCTTCGTCAAAAGCCGCAAAATGCGCGTGGGTATGTATATCAAAAAATTTTGGAGGCATGTTGTTTATTTAGATTATGATAAATTCCGAAATAGCGTTTTAAGCAAAACATTGCGAACCACGACAGTATCGTCGGGGGAGCAGAGCATCCGCCCTGGGCGGAATGCGCGTTCTGCGAATAATGCGAGTTTGGCGATTCTCTTTTACTCAATTCGTTTAAAAAGAGGCGGTGGCATGATATTCCCCCGTACTGCAGTAAGTACCGTCCTTGCGGTCTCGGGCATAAATGGCAAAAGAGACACGCCGATGTTCCACAGACCTTTGAGTAATCCCTCTACGTCTTTTTTCGCTTCATCGGGCGCTATTTTTATTTTTTTGAACGGCTCATGTTTTTGAATGAACGAATCAAGATTTTTAATTTCTGACCATATAACATCCATGGCTTCGTTGAAACGATACCCTTCAATTGCTTGCGTCATGGCTGATTCCACGTTTTTAAAATCAGTTTTAATCAGCTGTTCTCCGTCGGGAGTTTTTATGCTGACGCCATACGATGTCGCCATTTTCATAATACGTGAAACCAAATTCCCCAGTCCATTTGCAAGATTGGCATTATACGCTTCAATGAATTTTTCTTCTGTATAATCACCATCTTCAAACGGGCTTATTTCACGCAAAAAATAATAGCGTACGGCATCGGTTCCATACTTTTCTATCAAATCAAACGGGCTTACCACATTGCCCACGCTCTTGCTCATTTTTTCGCCGCCGCTCGTGATAAAGCCGTGAATTATAATCTGCTTTGATGGAGGAAGCCCCGCCGAAAGAAGCATCGCCTGCCATCGCGCCGCTTGATGTCCGAGGTTATCTTTACCGGCAATTTGCACCACCGGCCACCATTTTTCAAAAGTGCCCGTGTCATCAGGCCAGCCGATGGTGGAAATATAATTCACCAGCGCGTCAAACCACACATACATCACATGCAGATCATCCTCTGGCACCGGCACGCCCCATGGCATCTTTGCTTTCAGGCGCGAGATGCTGAAGTCTTCAAGCCCACGCTCTACGAATTTTTTAATTTCATTGAAACGCGATTCTGGAACGACAAAATCCGGATGTTTTTCATAAAGCTCAAGGAGCGGCTTTTGGTATTTGCTGAATGCAAAAAAATAATTTTCTTCCTCAATCATGACCGGCTCCTGCTCTTGGTGATGTGGACATTTGCCATTCACCAAATCTTTATCCATCAAAAATATTTCGTCGCTCACGCAGTAGAGCCCCTGATACTTTTTCTTATATATGTCGCCGTTTGCCTTGCACTTTCTCCAAAACACCTGCGCCGCTTTTTTGTGACCAGGGTCAGTCGTACGAATAAAATGCACTTCGGGCATCACACCGAGCACCACGATGAGCTCTTTGAATCTCTCCGCATATATATCAACGTGTTCCTGCGCCGTGCGTCCCGCTTCGCGCGCTTTCTCATAAATTTTCACGCCATGCTCATCGGTGCCGGTATTAAAAAAAACTTCTTTCCCGCGAAGCGTCTCAAAGCGCGCGAGCGCGTCGGCTTGCGCGAGTTCTAAAGCAAAACCGATATGGGGATCGGCATTTGCGTAGGGCAGAGTGGTCGTAATGTAAAAAGTATTTTTTTTCATGCTTTTTCTTTGTATGTCAGGTCGGCATACTTTGCTTTTTCCAAATCATTCATATATTCCATGAGCACTGCCGCGATAGGCGCCGAAAGAAGCACCCCCAAAAACCCGGCCAATTTTGCTCCGATGATGAGCGCGATAATGACCACAAGCGGCGGCACTCCGACCACCTTGCGGACGACCAAAGGATAAATGAGATGATTTTCAAATTGCTGGATAATAATATAAAAACCCAACACCATAAATCCCAAGACGGCGCTATCAAGAAACCCCAAAATTACCGCGGGCGTAGCGGCAAGAATAGGCCCAAAAAGCGGAATGATTTCAAAAACCGCCGCCAAAAGCGCCAACAAGAAAGCGTATTTGATGCCCAAAATAGTGAGCCCCAGATATACCATAACCCCTATCAAAAGACCGAGCAAAAGCTGACCCTGCATCCAAAGTCCTATCTTGTGTTGAGATCGTTTCCACAGATCTATAATATACGACTCGTTTTTTATCGGAGTAATGACTTTCAAAAAGTTAGCAATACCGTGTTCTTGTACCGCCAAATAAAATGAAATTACAATAATAAGCACGAGGCTCAACGCGCCGCCGAAAACAGTACTGACTATCTTGAAAAATCCACCTGACACTTGTGAAAGAGCATTTTTCAATTGCACGATGATATCAGAAAACGGTACGGTCGGCGAAACGCCGCTGTTGATATTTTGAGGTTGCAGTTGAAAAATTTGACTGTTTTTCAATACGTTGAAATCAAGCGATTCAATATATTGCGGAAAAATTTTTGATATGTTTTCCACTTCATCAAGGAGCGGCGGAACAAGGAAGTAGAAAACAACGACAACCACGGCGGCCATTGCCAAATACACAGCAATGACAGCCGGTATGCGAGAAATGCCATACTTCCCAAACCACCGAGCCGCCGGTTCAATGGCTGAAGCAAGAACAACCGCTGTTAAAAGGACCAGCACGAGGTCGCGCAACATATACAGAAATACAAACAATAAAACGATAAAAATCGCTTTAGTAATCGTGCCCGCCGTAATGGTTATTGAAATATCTTTTGAATTATTTGGCATACAATATGACATTAAATATTACTGGCCGACATTTTCTAATTTACTAAAACCTGGTTGAATACCCAAACCAAGCAAAATAACTTTCACGATAAGCCACGCCGAGAGCACAATGATAAAACCAATGGCAACATTTTTGAATATATCATGCGCGCTCTTTATCTTGCCGGTGTCCCCGCCCGCGGTGAGATACATCCATCCGGCAACGGCAAAAGAAAGCGCCGCGAGCGGAGTAGCAATGCTGAAAAGAAGAAAATTGATAATATTATTAATAAGGACAAAAAAATCGCCAAGCTCACACGCCTTTTCTCCGCTCCCTCCGCATGGCACCAAACTAGCAGCTGACGCAAAGAACACAGGTGCCAATACTATCATCATCAAAAAAAATGCAGGTATGGCGAATTTTAATGTTTTTAATTTCGCGTTGTGATTTTTCATTTTGAATTTTGCATTTTTAGTTTACTTAAACAACTGTATCAGTTTTTGGTTTGCCCGTCCTATCGCGTCGCTTTCTCTAGCGCGTCCCGAGGTAACATCATCAACCATTGTTTTGAAAATAAAATCAGTCGTGCGCGGGTCTGGATCAAGCCAAGCGCGGCTCATAGGCGCTGATGAATAAAACACATGCGCGAACGGATCCGACGGCGCTTTTTCAAGAGCGGAACGAAGCGCGGGCGCCCGCGACACAAGAGAAGCAAACCGCTCAACTGTTCCACGCTCAACCAAAGCAAAGCGCGCTTGTGAGGCAGTCGCCGCATTTTTTGATTGCTTCAAAAGCGCAACTCCAGACATGGAACCAAAAGAGGCGCGAAGCGACTGGTCTCGTATCTGCGGAACCTCCGCAACATCAATATTCAAATGCGGATTTTTTACGCGAATATCCGGCAACTCGCTCGCAAAACCAAAATAAAGCGCCAATTTGCCGGCAATAAAGAAATCTTTCGCTTCAGGCAGAGAGCGATTCCATGAGTAGGCGCGCTTTGTCGGATTTGAAAATTCGGTATAGAAACGAAGCGCCGAACCAGCTGGAAGAACCGTATTCCCCATTGCCTCATTCAAGGTTGATACCAGTGAACCATTGTCGTTTCTTTGAATAACAGGATTCCCAGCCTGCAATATAAGCATGGACAAAATTTCTTTCGTGTGTTTGATGTTTGCAGATTCACCCATCGCAACCATACTTTCTTCTATGTCGCCTGATATTGTCTGCCGCGACAATGCCGGCGCAAGAGTTAAAAATTCATCCCAGAAACGCGGCGGCTCCGCCAACCCATGCGATGAAAAAAAATCTTTGTTCCAATACATCACGAGCGGGTCCACAATAAAAGGAAGTGCTGAGATACCTTGCGGGAGCAGATATAATTCGCCCGCGTCAATAAACATATCCTTAAATTGTCGGAGAGAAAACGATGCGTATGGAAGTAGTGCCAATTTATCTTCGTGACGAACAATGAGGTCTTGCGGCAAAAATATAAGGTCAGGTCCAGTCCCCGACGCGAGCGCCTCAACAAGCTCGGTATCAAATGTATCGGGCAATTTTGCAACATACCTCACCTTAAAATTATTTTCGTGCGTTTTGTTGAACTCATCAAAAAAAGAAGTTACCGATGCTTCAGGTATCGTCCCCCAAAGCACGACTTCTCCTCCAAATTGATTACTTTTGCCGCCAAACCAGGGGATAATACCGGCAAACACGAGTACGGAAAAAAGAGCGATAATGCCTGAAAAAAGAAGAATTCCTATTTGTAGCGGACTCATATTTTTCATAATGGTTTTTTGTTGTTATGTTTTGCGGAATAGAATGCCGTAATGATAGCCCCCGGCATCAATCTCTTTTGCATACGTAAATCCTTGTTTGAGAAACAGCGCTTTCGCCGCGTCTTTGGGAAATACATCCTTCGGAGAAGGCCCGAGTCCGCCGTATGAATCATTCCAGTCAACAATCAATACTTTGCCGTTGGGCTTGAGAATACGCCACGCTTCTAGGGCAACTTGTTCTTTTGATGAAACTTGAAATAGCAGGTTTGATATGATGCAAATATCCACCGACTCTTCCAGAAGCGCGGTACCCGCCCCGCTATCAAGATCGGCCCAGATAATTTCAATATTAAAAATATGCTGTTGGCGCGCCTCGTTTTTTAATTTCGTGAGCAAATCTTTTTGAACATCCACCGCGTACACTCTGCCCGAGGGGCCGACCCTGCCTGATACAGCAAAAACGTACGCGCCACTACCGGCTCCAAAATCGGCAACGCGGTCTCCTTCGCGCACGTCAAGCTGTCCTATGTTTTTTTGCGGGTCGGAAAACATACACTAAGTTTATCATATTAAAGCGACTATTATGAGGGGGTATCCGTCTTCATGTATTTTTAGCCGTTATTTTGAGTTTTTTGCTTTTTATTCCGCGTTTTATTCACAGGCAGACGAGCGACGCGATTTTATCCCCGTCATGAAGTTTCATGACGCGAACTCCTTGCGTCTGGCGTCCGAGTGTCGGTATTTCTTTTGTGCCGACTCTAATGACCTGGCTCTTTTTTGAAATAGTGACTAATTCATCATGTGTTTCAGAAAGAACCTTTGCAGAAATAAGCAATCCGGTCTTAGATGTTACTTTGAAAGTCTTTATGCCGGAGCCGCCACGCTTTTGCGTTTTGTATTCAGAGAGAGCGGTTTGTTTTCCATAGCCATTTTCGCTCATAACGAGAAGCCCTGTATTATCCGCGCCTTTTGAAACAACATCGGCACCAACCACTAAATCATTTTTGCCAATCTTCATGCCGCGCACACCTCCGGCTGTTCTTCCCATCTCTCGTACATCTGATTCTTTGAAACGAATAGACTGGCCTCTCGCCGTGGCAAGAATCACCCCGTCTCCTTTTTCAACAAAACGCGCGTTGAGAAGTTCGTCGCCATCTCCAAGAGTAATGGCGATGATGCCGCTCCGCCGCACGTCATGAAAACTCGCGGCAGACGCTTTCTTCACCACTCCTTGTTTGGTTACCAACAATAAAGAAAGTTCTTTTTGTTTGAACTCTTTTGGCATTGGCAAAATAGAGGTAACTTTTTCATCGGGAGAAAGCGACAGAAAATTCATAATTGATTTCCCTTTTGTTGCCCGCTTTCCTTCCGGAAGTTCATACATTTTTATTTGGTATACTTTGCCGCGGTCAGTAAAAAAGAGAAGGTCGCTGTGCGTGTTTGTTCCAATAAACATGGTTACAAAATCTTCTTCTTTGGTGTCCAAATCAATCACACCGACCCCGCCGCGTTTCTGTCTACGGTATTCCTCCGGATTCGTGCGTTTGATATATCCGCCCGCCGTATACACAAGCACGCTTTCTTCATCGGGAATGAGGTCTTCCGGGTCAATCATTTTCACGCCGCCTTTGATAATTTTTGTTTTGCGCTCATCCCCATATTTCTCTTTTACATCGGACAGTTCTGTTTTTACTACGCCAAAAATTTTTTTCTCGCTTGATAAAAGCGTTTTCAGCTCTTTGATAAGTGCTTGCACCGCATCCAATTCGTCTTCCACTTTCTTCCGTTCAAGACCGGCAAGTTTTTGGAGACGCATTTCAAGAATCGCGGTCGCCTGTAACGCTGAAAACTTGAATGTTTTTATTAAATTCGCGTGCGCTGATAAGGCGTCTTTTGACTGTTTGATTGTTTTGATAATCGCGTCAATGTGGTCAAGCGCCTTTTTTAATCCAATCAGAATATGTTCCCGCGCCTCCGCTTTGCGCAAGTCAAATTCCGTGCGCCGCCGAACAACCAGATAACGATGCGCGATAAAATCAGAAAGAATCGACTTTAGAGAAAATGTTTTTGGCACGCCGCCAGAAAGAGCAAGCATATTGTAATGAAAAGTAGATTCCAGGTCGGTATGCTTGTATAAATAGTTCAAAACTTTTTGCGGCTGGCTTCCTGTTTTTAATTCAATCACGACTCGTGTGTCTTTGGTTGATTCATCGCGCAATCCTCTGATGCCTTCCAATTTTTTATCGCGCACCAAATCGGCAATTTTCATTATCATGTCCGCTTTATTCACCCGATACGGCAATGAGGTGATGACAATTTGAAACGATCCCGCTTTTGTTTCAACAACATCTGCTTCTCCCCTGCATACCACGCCGCCGCGCCCAGTGGCATAAGCGTGCGCTATATCACGCTGATTAAACGCGACGCCACCAGTCGGAAAATCAGGTCCTTTTACAAAAGAAAGCAGGTCATCTGTCGTCGCGTCCGGATTATCAATCAAATGAGTGGTAGCATCAATAATTTCACGCATATTATGCGGGGGGATATTGGTCGCCATGCCTACGGCGATGCCAAGCGTTCCGTTTAAGAGCAGGTTTGGAACAGCGGCTGGCATAACCTCCGGCTCGTTTCTGGTGCCGTCATAATTTGGCCGCCACGTCACAGTTTCTTTTTCCAAATCGCGGAGCAGTTCTCCGGAAAGCCGCGACATTTTTGCTTCCGTGTATCTCATCGCCGCCGGAGGATCTCCGTCTACAGAACCGAAATTCCCCTGCCCAAGCACAAGCGGATAGCGATAGGTAAATGTCTGCGCCATTTTTACCATGGCGTCATACACCGACGCGTCTCCGTGCGGATGATATTTACCGAGCACTTCGCCCACCACAGTTGCAGATTTTCTAAACTTTGCCGACGAGGAAAGACCGATATCATTCATCGCAAACAAAATGCGCCGATGCACCGGCTTCAAGCCATCGCGAGAATCAGGCAGTGCTCTGCCGGTAATAACCGACATCGCATAGTCCAAATACGAGCTCTTCATCTCATCGCTGATGTTTATTGGAACAACATTCTTGTTCTCTATTTTATTTTCATCTTTATTTTGAGCCATGTACTAGATATTAGATTTTAGGTTATTAGGTCATTAGAAATTTGTCCGTTGAAGTTTGACTTCAACGGATACTCTTTCTATTAATGTTTAAGTATAACAAAAAACGGCTCTTTTTGGAAGCCGTTATTATCATTTTTGTATGGTCTTCTAAAAATGAACCGGAACCGGTTCTTTTGCCGCCGATTCTTCATCAAGGAGGAAAAATTCCGCTTTTTCAAAGTGAAACATATTTGCGATTATATTAGGAGGAAATGATTCAACTTTCGTGTTCAAATCGCGAACATTGGTGTTGTAAAATCGGCGTGCCGCCTGGATTTTATTTTCCGTATCAGAAAGCTCGCGCTGAAGTTCCAAAAAATTTTCATTTGCTTTTAAGTTCGGATATGATTCTGCAACTGCAAAAAGCGATTTCAAGGCGCCGCTAAGCATGTTTTCGGCTTTTCCTTGCTCCGCGATATTGCCCGCGCGCATCGCGGCGTTTCTTGCTTCGGTGACTTTTTCAAACGTGCCCGCTTCATGCGTCATATACCCTTTTACCGTATTGACTAAATTGGGTATCAAATCGTATCGGCGTTTCAATTGCACATCAATATCAGCCCATGATTCTTTGACGCGATTGATGAGCGTAATGAATCGATTATAGGCAAAAATACCCCATAATAGAATAACGGCAATAACGATGAAAATTGTATTAAATATCATAAAAAAACTATTATACTATTATATTTACAAAGGTTCCTCCTTTGTAAATATATAATAACTTAAAAAAACACGAATTGCAAAAAATGTTCAACAATTATTTTTCGCTTTTCGTTTTCAGTTTTGCATTTTAATACGCTTCCCACTTAAATACCACCTCGTCTCCGTTTGAAGCAAAAGACTCAAACGGCGGAACTGTTTGGAGTTTGCCGTTTAGATAGTAATGCCAACCCCACTCGGTATTGTTTTGATGTCCATCAATCTTATATGGATAAAAGTTGCCTGTAGCGACAAGGTCGGTCTTTGAAAGAGCCGTTGCCTGCTGAAGAAGGTCCCAGACGCGCACTTTGTCTGAAAACTGTCCGTTCCATTTGCGTTCCGATGCGCCGTAATCAACCACAAGAGTGATACTTTTGGTCATGTTGCTCGTGTCTGTGCGAAAACGAAAGCCGTCTGATGTTGAAAGCGCCACAATGAGAAGCAGTGCTCCCAATGCAAGCCAAATATAGCGCGCGTAAGGAGCTATAAATTCTTTTTTTTCATTCTGTTCCATAATAATAGTAAAAAATGATTAAATTTCTTGAAACGTCGGGTTGACGACGCTCACGTTAAGATTAACCGTTGCTTGTTTGACAATGCCTCCGCCGGATGCTTCAACCGTTATGACATAGAGACCTGCG
>JACOYO010000002.1 GCA_016181845.1 Parcubacteria group bacterium
TTAGTTCATCAGAAGAAACGTATGCGCATATACTACGCTCGTTTCGGTGGCAGTAGATATTATAGTTATATCGTGTGACGTGTTGATTTTTATGCCGTTAAAAATGTGCGGGATCTGGACTACTTTTGTAAATAAATAAATTGAACTAAAAACCCAGTGAGGCTCTGTCCTTTCCCCGATTTGACAAAAGTATACCGTTGTATATACTTTAGGATATATGAAGACAATCTTAAACATCAAGACCGACAAGGAAATAAAAACGGAGGCGCAAAAGACGGCGGCGGAGCTCGGTGTCCCCTTGAGCACGGTCGTCAATAGTTTTTTGAAACAATTTGTCCGCGACAAAACAGTAACCTTTTCAACATACGCCAAACCATCTCCTTATTTACAAAAAATCATCGCTGAAGCAGTGGAAGATTTACAATCAGGAAAAGCTGTCGGCCCTTTTGATTCCGTACACGCTCTTATGAAGAGTTTGCGTTCAAAATGAGCATGCAATTCATATATTCAAGGCGGTTTAAAAAGGAATTTTCTCTGTTGCCTGCCAAAATTCAAAAGATGGCCAGCGCGCGTCTCACTATCTTTTCACAAAACACAAATCACCCGATATTAAACAATCATTTTTTATCGGGAGAATACCGCGATTGCAGAAGTATAAATATCACCGGAAATTATCGCATCATTTTGCAGATGATTGACGGCGATGTGTGTTATCTCATTGCGCTCGGCACACACACTAAATTGTACGAGTGAACCAAAACCCCGTGAAGTCTGTGAAGTACGGTCCTTCGCAGACTTCACAGAGATATCCGTTAGGTAAGACCTAGCAGTACACCCTAGAAAACAAATGATTACTCTCTAGGGTGTTTTGTGTATGCACGTTGCGCGTAGCACTTGGGGCTTGACAATAACTATTCCTTGTGATATGAAAGACTCTCGTATGGCTTACATGAAACGAGAGGAAAAACACGCTTTGTGGAACGGATTAAACATCACGACCGTTGTTTTTATTATTATATTTGCGATTATGTTTCCTCTTTTCTTTGTTTTTGCAGAATTCGCTCAAAGTGTGGATATCAAAGCCACACAAGCAACCACAACGCATGCGTACGTTCAAACTTCTTTTACTATTAATATAATTAACGAGAGCAACACTCCACTTAATGTGGTTGAGTTAGAGCTTAATTATGACCCAAACGCTTTGTTTATTATCGGAATAATTCCTCACACTACATTATGCGAAGAACGGTTTATGATGACTAATTCTTTTGATAATGCTTCGGGTACAGCATTCTTTTTGTGCGGTACGATTACACCATTCACGCAAAATGAGGGGGTTGTCGCCACAGTGTATGCCATTCCTCTTTCTTCCGGAACTTCAAGTGTCACTTTTGGCGCGTCGACACGCGTACTTGCGCACGACGGATATGGGACGGACGCAACAAGAGAGCGTGGCGAATTTATTTTTACAACTCTATAAACCAAACGATCAAAGATTTATTTTTGATCGTTTCTTGTTTAGATTTTTTCTTTTTACTTAACCCCATGTGCTACAGGCTTCCCCTTTTCATCAATGGCAACGTATACGATTTTTGCGATGTTCACGATTTCTTCTTTGGTAATGTAATTACGCACGCGGCACTGGACTGAAATGGAGGTGCGCCCGACGGAAATCGTCTCAAAACCGATTTCAATAATATCGCCCTGGCGCGCCGGTTTAACAAAATCAATTTCGCTGATAAATTTTGTGGTGATGTATTTTGTGTGAAGCTCGCCGATACTATATACGGCGCATTCCTCATCAATCCACTCCAAAAGCCGCCCGCCAAAAAGCGTATTTGCGGAATTCAAGTCGTGCGGCTTGATTATTTTTCTGCTTAAGAATTGCATATATTTCACTTTGTGGCTACTTGGTGGCTCAGCCTCCAAGTAGATTTGTTTCTTCTCTCATTTCTCCTCGGCAGGAATCTTTCCTTACAGGAACAGTATAGTCTTCGTATTTTTTCGGATTGAAAATCCTCAAAAATATACTCAGACTTTTCGATTCCTGCACGCAAGCAAAGTAGTTTGCTTGCTCTCGGACATAATAATTTCGCTTTGCTTCATTATTATCTCCTCGGCAGGAATCGAACCCGCATCGATGGGGTAGAAACCCATTGCTCTATCCATTAAGCTACGAGGAGTTTAACGTACCTGCACTATCGTATCACAGAGCCCCCGCTACTTGGAAGCTTCGCTTCCAAGTAGCGGGGGCTCACATTTAGCGAACCAGCGCCGAAATAGATGGGTCGGCAACTTTCGGCGCTTGCTGTGAAAGCTCGTCAAAACGCGCCGCTTTTTCTTTGAAAGTTTCGAGTACTTTTTCCAAACGTATACGGTCTATCGTCATAAACGTAGCCCTACGCGGGACTCTTTCCTGAAACAAACTTTCATCGTTAATTCTAGAAAACAAGCGCGTGTTCCAGATGACAATAAAAAAAGCAATGGCGCCTGCAATAATCAAAAGCGTCTTCCAATCACGCGCGGCGGTAATTATGTCCGCGCGCCCATATCTATTCTTTTGCTCAAGAAATCTTGAGCGTTTTTTCAAAAAAAATGATGTCATGGTGTTTTTTTATCAACGCGTTCTGCAGAGCCGCGAAAACTATGCAGAGTAAGAGTGGCGAGCGCTTCCCATTCGTTGCTTTTGGTATCTTTGGGAAGTTTGAGCATGCTCATTTTTACAAACGAAACCTGAAACGGCAAATGTTCTGCCAACGCCATAAAATGAAATACTTCAGAAAAAGAACCGGTTATGGAAAGCTCAAGTTTGAGCGCTTCATTTTTCTCTCCTTCAATGCTCACCGAGCGAAGGACTACTTTTGAAGAAGAAACCTCTCCCAGCGATTCCACTTGTTCTATAAACGACACCATACCGTCTTCAGAAACAAATCGGGCTTCTATTTTGGCGCGCTCTTCCTCGGTGCCTTGTATATTATTTTTGAGCAAGCGAAGATGCTCTTCTGTTTGGGTTTGTTCTGTGATTTCCCCTGACAAGAGCGCTGATTGCTCAATATTTTGAAACAGAAAAAACACAGCGAAGCCGTAGACGGCAAAAATAACAATAGCGCTCACTCCGGCAAAATAGGTTACGCGCCAAGTTGTGCTGTATCTATTCATTATTGTTTTGATTGTTTATCGCGCGGTTTCATTTTCAGCGGGATGGTAAAATCAATATCTTTTTCTTTTACCAAGCGCGAAACAGGAACAGCCGCTTCGGTAAAATATCCATTCCCCTGAAGAAACGTGATGTATGAAAAAAGAGCTTCGCGATTCAGGGCAATTCCGCGCAACGACGCATTATCAGAGGCTCCATTTTTTGCTTTTTCATAAAATATTCCTGTAATGGCGATGGAGTCCGGTTTTGTATCCAAAAGATACTTGATTAATTCGCCAATCACGGGGGTTTCAGCACTCCCTTCTTCCATAAGCGCTATATCGGCATTTGTGTTGAGAACAAGTGTTTTCATTTCTTCTTCGGCGCGCTCAATCTCTTTATTTTGCAAAAGAGCCAGCTGTTCTTTTGATGACGTTACTTTTACCGAAGAGAGCAAGAGTGAGGGAACAAGAAGAACCCCTGCAAAGAAAATGAGCGCGGAGAGAAAGAAGAGAGCCGTTGCCGCAAGACGAAGCCGGTATTCTTTGCGTATATTTTTTTGTGATTCTTGCGGGAGTAAATTTGCCATACTTAAAATCATTTATCAAAGTCCATTTTTGCTACAGGCATTGCAAGCCCTATCGCGGTCGCGTATCGAAGAGCTTCATCAAAAGACACGCTCGGAATGTATTCGTCAAAAGAAATTGTATTCACCCAAGGATTTGCAAGAATCGCGGGAATGAGAAGGACTTCCGAGAGGTGTTCGGCAAGACCGGGAATATTGCTCCCTCCGCCGCACATATATATCCGCCGCACCGGCATTTCCGCGCCGTTTGAAGACGTTTTATTTCCGTAATGGAGGATGTACTGGCGTATTTTTTCTTCAATGGGTTGGAAACTTTTCACCACTGCTTCGGCGACTTCTCCGTGCCCTGGATTTGGCAACAATCCATACAATCGTTTGGCGCGTTCCGCTTTCTCAAACGGAAGCGAGAGGATATCGGAAAGCGCTTTGGTAATCGTTTCCCCTCCTCCATCAAAAGAGACGGAAAACGGAACTGAACCTTTCTTTGTCACCGCGATAGTTGTCTCCAGTTTCCCGATATCAACGATAAGAAATGCGTCATTTTCTCCCTTTGGAACTACCGCGCGCGCAAGCGCTCGTGATTCCGCTTCAAGCGCCAGCGGAATAACCCCCGCCTTTTTGAAAACTTTTTCATAGAGATTTGCGAGCGCGCGAGAAACTGCAGATACCTGCACCCGCACTTCTTTTTTCTCTTCTGAAACACCAACCACTTCTATATCAAAAACAGATTCGTCGCGCTTCATTGGCACCAATTCTTCAAATTGAGACGCGATTGTCTCGCGCAAAGAGGCAAGCGGCGCCACAGGAAGCGACAGTTCTAATAGATACGTCTCTTTTTCTGGGCAAGCGACGCGCGCAAAAGAAAGCCCGTGTGTTTTTTGAAGTGTAGCGAGCGCGCGCTCCACCACCGCGGCATTTTGAATGACCCCGTCGGAAATAGCTCCCCGCGGAATGTTTTCTTCTCCGAAACGACCGACCGCTACCCCGCCTGGAACCGCGAGCAACTCAACAAACTTGACCGACCCGTCAGACAAATCAACGCCAACCGACGGCATGCTTAAAAATTTCGGCGGCGGAAAAAAATCAAAAAAAGAGCGGTGTTCGGAAAGGCCCTGCATATCCTTATAGTATATATCAAAATCTATTCAAAATCTAAATTTAAAAACGTAAAATTAAAATCGCAAAACGTAAATCAACAACATAAAACTAAAAACGTTAATTTTTAAATTGTTTTTTCTCTTTTCCGCTTTTCGTTTTGCGTTTATGACAAATATGGTTATCGCTGGCGATACTGAAGCGCTTCAAGAATATGCTTTTCGTCAATTGATTCATCTCCGGACAAATCGGCTATCGTACGCGCGAGCTTAATCACTTTGTGATACCCGCGCGCCGACAATTGCATACGCTCAGCCGAAGCGGACAACAATTGCTTGACCCGCGCGGCAAGAACAAGCTCTGATATATCATGCGCGGACATGGCGCTGTTGAGAAAAGATGCTCTTGTTTTTTTGCCGGTGTTGTCGGATATTTTTTCTTTCATAAAACGCTTTCGTTGTATCGCGCGCGCAGAGGCAACCTGCTCGCGGAATAGGTCGGTTTCGCTTTTTTCATCCTGTTGTTTTGCAAGGTCTTCGTATGAAACGTCACCAACCTGCACCCACACATCAATGCGATCCATGATGGGTCCGGAAATCTTCCGCTGATATCGGACAAGGTCTCCTCCGGAACACACGCATTGTTTTTTTGATGAGCCGGCGTTTCCGCAGGGGCAGGGATTCATCGCGGCAACAAGAATAAAATCTGCTGGAAACACGGCGGAAGATTTCACGCGGGAAACTGAAATCACTTTGTCTTCAAGCGGCTGGCGGAGCGCCTCAATCACCCGCCTTTCAAATTCAGGAAATTCATCGGCAAAAAGAACACCGCGATGGGCAAGGGTGATTTCCCCGGGGCGAGGAATGGCGCCTCCGCCGACGAGCGACACATACGATGCCGTGTGATGCGGGGCGCGAAACGGCGGTACCATCAAAATGTCTTCCCGAAGCGTGCCGGCAATGGAATGAATCCCGCTCACCTCAAGCGCTTCGTCAAAAGAAAGCGGGGGCAATATGCCCGCAAACGCACGCGCGAGCATAGTCTTTCCCGTGCCTGGCGGACCATAGAGAAGTATATTGTGTCCTCCGGCCGCGGCGATAAGCAATCCTCTTTTCGCGGCCGCCTGCCCTTTGATATCTGAAAAATCAACTCGTGCATCGGCGATTTTTTCAAAAGAAGACAATTCTGTTTTTTCTTGCGGCAGTAAAGAAAGAAACAACCCTCCGCGCAGACGGCTGGAAGAAAACGGCGAAGTATCCAAGTGGCTTATTATTTCTTTCAAGTGCCTCGCCGGAAAAATGCGGACTCCGTCAATGACCGCGGCTTCGCGGGCGTTTTCATATGGCAAAAAAATATCCGTTATTCCGCGTTTTTTTGCTTCCACGGCAAGCACGAGCGTCCCGCGAATCGGGCGCAGTGTCCCATCCAAAGAAAGTTCGCCGAAAAAAAGTTTTCCCGACGGCTCAAAAGAAATATCTCCGGCCGCGAGCAGATATGACATGGCAATAGCCACGTCAAAAAGCGGACCTTCTTTTTTCAGGTCCGCCGGAGCAAGCGATATGACAATTTTTTGATTGTGCGCTTTTGGAGAAGTGAACCCCGAATTTTTTATCGCGGCAGAGACACGGTCGCGGGATTCTTCTACCGCTTTATCGGGAAGTCCCACGATAGCAAACGCATGGAGAGTCTTTTTTGAAATATCGGTTTCAACATCAATAATCCGCGCGCCAATGCCTAACGGTTGCGCGGAATATACTTTGGAAAATGACATGATAAAAAATTTTCTTTATTAGAAAAACGCGGAAGCCTCTCCGCCCAGACAACGCTAGATTACTTTTTCATTGAGATGCGCTTTGCATGTCCGCGCCGCGGGATTTGCAAGAAGGCGGTCATGCTCTATTTCTTCTCCTCCGATTTCGCACACGCCGTAGGTTCTGTCTTCAATGCGCGCGAGTGCTTTGGTAATTTCACTCAAACGATTTTCAAGCGTAACTTCAATCGCCGCGTTGGTTTCAAACTCTTCAATGCGGTCGGCGCGCTCATTTTTGTCAGCTTCCTGAATATCCATTTTTGCCGGCTCTCCTTCCCAATCGGAAGGGTTGTCCGGATTGATATGCCCCACGCCCGAAAGCTCGCGCTCTAAAAGCTTTTTTTCTTCGGTGAGTTTATTTTTGAAATAAGGGATATCAATTTTTGTCATATGAGCAATCATAACAGAAAGATTTCCTCATTGCACTACCGGTTTCGGCGTCTTTAGACGGTCTATAATTTCTTTGAAAGTATCAGTGTCAGTGGTAATGACAAGCGTGTCACGGTCGGGAAAGGCGTACATGAGCACGATATCGCCCGCTTGATTGCGCAGTACCCGCGTATCTTGATTGATAAAAAGGAAATCTTCAAAATGCCCTTTTCCTCCAAGCGCTTTGAGAGCGTCCGTCTTGCCGAAGAACGGCAACACATCGTCAGCCATAAATTTTTCCCATTTGAGCATGCCGGAAAATGTGTTTTCAAAAAAATTGAGCCGCGCCAAGAGAAACGGGGTGTTACCGTTAAATGAATGAACCCCGAGGATGTATTCTTTTTCAAATGAACGTAGGAGTGTCGGGGGAATATGTTCAAAAGCAAGCGAGAAAAAATCTCCGGCGGACACAATCGTCTTTACCGCGCCTTCGGTTTTTGTGAAAAAGAACTGTTCAATAAAATCCAGCCGCACGTTTGCGCCTCTGATTTCTTTTGAAACGTCTGCGACGAGCGCATCGCGGTCTTTGCCGTCAATCGGCATTTCTTTTTGCGAATTGACAAAAATAATGCTCGGCGCGGATGGAGTCGCCGTTTCTGCGGGTGTAATTTCTTTTTGTTTTTGTGTAAAAAATAAAAAGACGAGCACCCCGATTCCGACAGCCGCCAAAGAAATCGCGGCAATAAGGAGCCGTTTTTTCTTTAACACTGGCTCCATATCAGGGACGGCAACGCCTCCTTGTTCCTGCCGCCGCTTTTCTTCCGCCGCGGCAATACGCACGACCGAGCCCTTTTTTTCTTTAAGCGCGATGGCAACATCTGATTGATATGTGCGCACAATGGGTTTTGGAGCGTCCGGTTTCGCGTCTGTATTTTGTGGATTACCTTCAGATTCCATAATTGCTTTCATTTTAGCATTTTCTGATAATTATAAAAAGCCGCCATGAAACCCGACTTCTGGTGTGTGAGACGTCCGACTTCTGATGTGAAAGACGTCCGACTTCTGCAGTGGTAAAATATCTGCATTTGCCACAAATAAAGTAATTGCCACATCAGAAGTCGGACGTCTAAACGGCCAACGCTAACATTTTACCAATGCATAAGTCGGATTTCTTATTAAAAAACAAAAAACCGCGCTCCGTTTAGAAGTGTGGTTTTTTATTTAGATCTTTCGCGCAATCTTTTTCGTAACAAAATTTCCAGATTTTATTCTTACAAAGAGTAGCCATTTCTTTCAATATATCGAAAGGAATCTTACAAATGGTAACCCTTTGTTGGGGATTTATTTGAACCCATTTCAAAAACGCGAATTGCCGCCGGAGCGCCCGCGGAAACCAGACGAATGCGAGCCATTTCCGTGTCCGTTTCCGTGATTGCCGAAACGCCCGCCACCATTCCCGCCGTTTCCGTTTTCATACGCTGGCATTGCCGATGGCTTCACGCCTTTGCGCGAGGCAAATTCAATATCCGCATCTTTAATAGATAATTTTATTTTGCCGCTTTCGTCCGTTTCTTTCACAATAACCGGCACCACTTCACCAAGCGACACGACTTCTTCCACGCGTCCGACACGAAACGGCGCCATTTCAGATACGTGCACAAGCCCCTCGCGTCCCGCGCCGATTTCAACGAGCGCTCCGAAATCAAAAATCTTGGTAACTTTGCCATGAAACATTTCGCCCACACGATATTCGCGCGTCATGTCATTGATAATCCGATGCGCTTTTTCCGCGGTCCCGTTTTTGCCAGTCACATACACAGTGCCGTCGTCCAAAATATCAATCGCCTCCACGCCTGTTTCCTCTTTAATTTTGTTGATAACCTTCCCGCCAGGCCCGATGACCGCGCCAATTTTGCTCATCTCAATTTTGAGCGTTAAAATTTTCGGCGCGTACAGAGAAATATCCGGCCGCGGCAGAGCAATCTCTTTCGTCATCACCGAAAGAATCTTCCGCCGCGCTTCGCGGGCACTTTCCAGCGCTTCGCGCAAAATAGAAACGGGAATGCTGTCCACTTTGATATCAAGCTGAATGGCGGTAATTCCTTCGCTCGTGCCTGCCACTTTGAAATCCATGTCTCCATGGTGGTCTTCCGGCCCCTGAATATCAGTGAGAATTTTGTACGCGCCATCAGGACGCGTCATGAGTCCCATGGCAATGCCAGCAACCGGACGCTTGATGGGCACGCCGCCGTCCATAAGCGCAAGCGTCCCTCCGCACACCGAGCCCATAGATGTGGAGCCGTTTGAGGCCATTGATTCCGAAACGATGCGAATGGTATATGGAAATATTTCTTGCGAAGGAATGACGGCGGAAAGCGCACGCTCGGCGAGCGCGCCGTGTCCTATCATGCGCCTGTTAGTATTGCCGACTCGTCCAGTTTCGCCAGAAGAAAATGGCGGAAAATTGTAGTGGTGCATGAAACGTTTTTTCATATGCACCTCCATGCCTTCAATAACTTGCGAATCGCCCGGACCGCCAAGTGTGAGTGCAGACAAAATGTGAGTTCCTCCGCGATAAAAAATGCCGGTACCGTGAAGCACGGGAGAAATCCCTCCCGCTTGTGCCTCTATCTCGCGCAATTCATCCATCGTGCGTCCGTCCGCGCGGCGATTTCGTTCAATCGCCTCTTCGTGGAGAATCTCATCCACCATCTCTTCAAAATAGTGGAGCGCGAGCGCTTTGTTTGCTTCCGGAAGTTCTTCGGCAAGCAATCCTTCCCACTGTCCCATGAGCGCGTTCATGCCGGTGTATCCGGCGCCATGACCGAATATCGCTTTATCAAGTTTCGGCAAAATTTTCTCGGCAAAAAGCGCTTTGACATCATCAAACACTTCTTCTTTTTCTAACTTTATTTTTTCTTTGCCGATTTCTTTGATTATTTTTTTCTGAAACGCCTGCAGTTTTTCAATTTCTTCCACGGCCTTGAGAAACATATCGCCCACAGCAGATTCTGGCAATTCAAATACTCCGCCTTCAATCATCACTATTTTCCCGTCTTTGCCGGAAATAATAAAATCAAGCTCCGCGTCGGCGCTGTTTCTAAAATCATACCGCGGGTTTACTTCAAAAGAATCTTTCCCTTTGTGTTTGCCGATGCGCACCGCGGAGACAGGTCCGTTCCACGGGATGTTTGATGTGGCAAGCGCCAGTGATGCCGCGTTGATTGCCAAAATGTCTGGGTCGTCTTCGGCGATAGAGAGCACTGTAATGATGACCTGCAGGTCATTCCTAAGCGATTGGTCAAAAAGCGGACGAATCGTGCGGTCAATCACGCGACCGGTTAAAATCGCTTCATCGGACGGCTTCCCTTCACGCCGCATGAAACGGCTTCCCAAAATCGCTCCCGCCGCGTAAAACCGCTCTTCGTAATCAACCGTGAGCGGAAAAAAATAAAGTTCGTTTCTCCGCTCTAGAGACATCACCGCAGTGGCAAGCACCGTCGTGTTGCCGTATGAAAGTAAGACCGACCCATTCGCTTGGTTCGCCAAATCGGAGAATGTTGCAGTCAATGTTTTCCCGCCAATCTCCGTAGAAAACTCTTTTTTCTGCATAGTGTGTGGCTGTCCTTCGAATGGAAGCATTGAATACTCATTCAATACTCGGTATCCGGAGGCCAGCGATTATTTTTAATAAAATAAAGACTTCCTTTGTTGTAGCAGATTCTCATTAAGGATACAACCAATAACAAACACAACGCCATTAATAAGGTGTTGTGTTTGTGGCTTTTTTATTTAATAAAATTACTTCCTTCCCCGCCCGCTTCCAATCAAAAAGTTTTTTGGGTTTTCGCACAAATCGATAAAATCATCCGCCGCTTCTTTGAGACGAAGCGACGAGGATTTGCCGAACGACACCACCTCCACCTGCACGCCGGCATGGTATTTCAAAAATTCCACAAGCGGTATGAAATCGCCGTCTCCGGAGACAATCACCACTGCGTCTAGTTTTGACGAGAGTCGTATCGCGTCCACCGCGAGCCCGACATCCCAGTCCGCTTTCTTGGCTCCGCCGTAAAACACCTGCAAATCTTTGGTCATCACCTCAATCCCCATTTTGCCGAGCGCCTCAAAAAAATTTTTCTCTTCGCCCGACTCCGTCGTAACGACGTACGCGAGCGCGCGGATGAGGTTGCGCCCCGCGACCGCCTCTTTCAGCACCGCGTCAAAATTAACACGCTGTTTGTATAAATTTTTCGCCGTATGATATAGATTTTGCGTATCTATAAAAACGCCCACCCGCTGGTCCTTGTGTTTAATAACTGGCATATTATTTAAAAATAAAAATGACAAACGAAAAGCGTAAATCAGTTTCGTTTTAACGAGACGTCCGACTTCTGATGTGAAAGACGTCCGACCTCTGACGTGGTAATTACTTTATTTATGGCCAACGCCGGTGTTTTACCACTGCAGAGGTCGGACGTCTTTGCGTTACAAAATAGTGTTTTGAATAAAAAAAACGACCGCCTGTTAATCATAGCATACTTCTGTTAAAAAATAATCCGCCCTAGGCGGATTATTTTTTCAATTTAAGTTTTTTGACAATTTTGCTGTAGCGAGCTGGATTTTTTTTCTCCAAATATTTCAAATGCTTGCGACGGTCGGAAACCATTTTCAAAAGTCCGCGCCGCGAATGATTGTCTTTCTTGTTTTTCTTCAGGTGCAGAGAAAGACGGGTAATCTGTTCGGTCAATACCGCGATTTGTACTTCAGGAGAGCCGGTATCTTTGTCGTGGATACGGCTTTCTTTTACTGCTTTTTCTTTTCGGCTCTTTGTTAACATGTTTTTAACGTTAACACAGAATAAATCTTTTTGCAACGATTTGACTTGCATAAAAGATTCTATCCCTTATCCTTACCAAAGAGACATTTTTATTGAAAAACTTGCCATATATCACAGGAGGCATCGCATGCATCGTTTGTGGTCAATAAGCGCATTGATGCTTGTCCTATGTATCCAAGTAGGATGCGCATCCACACGCAAGAGCATTATCCAAAAAACAGAACACCGCACGATAACCACGGGTTTATTTCCCTGCTCTTCTGAAAAAGAGAAGGCGAAAGAAAACTGCATAGCGAATATGGAAAAAATGCTTGAGCAATTCAGAAAAATTCACATTGCAGATAAGAAAGCCGCCATCGTGGGAGACACAATTGCGGAAGTCGCTGAAAAAGGTTTTACTATCTGCCTCAATCCATTGTGTACAAAATTTAGGTCAAACACACAGGAATACCGCGGCATAAAAGCGCTTGAGGCGGCAGGTAAAGGAAATTTTCAGCAAACATTCAGCGGGGTGGAGGATGTCCAGAAATACAATATTTTTCTCGGGAACATCCGCGCGCATGAGTACCGAGAAGCAAATATGCTCTACGACTCCGACCGTCTTTGCGTCAACAAAGACGAATCGCTCCGATACGGCTATGACTTTACACTCATCGTCTTGTTTGAAAATGGTCATGTGTCCGACACTCTGATAAAGGGCGGCGAGGTATATGAACCAAAGACGGAAGAGGCATTTATGAAATGCCCCAGTAACGCTGTTGGGGCGTTGCTTGGAGGAGCGGGAGGCGCCGCAAAAGCTGCTTCAATAGCCCCATAATATCACGATTGGAAAAACGCGAAGTAGAAAATACTTCGCGTTTTTTTGCAATCGCGTATACTTATAGATATGTCGCACAATATTCATACCCTCAAAAATGAATTTCTTGAATACGTGGAGATTGAGAAGGGGCGCAGTATAAAAACTATTGAAAATTATGACCGCTACTTAAAACGTTTTTTGTCTTTTTCGCAGATAACCGCGCCTCAAGATATCACCGACGATGTTTTGCGCCGTTTTCGCCTCTGGCTTAATCGCCAGCTGTCCAAAGAAGGGACCCTTAAAAAAAAGACACAAAATTATTATTTAATCGCGCTCCGCGCCTTCTTAAAATATCTCCACAAGCGCGGCATCGCGACACTCCCGCCGGACCGCATTGAATTGGCAAAAGTGTCTGAACGAAGCATTGATTTGATTTCACCAGAAGAGCTGGAGCGGCTTATGCAGGCGCCAAAAGAAAACGAGTTGGCATCGCTCCGCGACAAAGCCCTGCTTGAGCTTCTCTTCTCAACCGGTCTCCGTGTTTCCGAACTCTGTTCTCTCTCGCGCGATTTAGACATTTCAAAAGATGAGTTTTCCGTGCGCGGCAAGGGTGAGAAAGTCCGTGTCGTATTCTTATCACCTTCTGCGCGCGAAGCGCTTAAAAAATATCTCGCGAAACGCACAGATACCGACGACGCGCTTTTCGTCCAACTTGGAAACCCGACGTCCAAGTTGTTGTCATCGCGCGATTCGCTCCGCCTTACTCCCCGTTCTGTAGAGCGGATTGTCAAAAACTATGCGATAAAAGCGGGCATCTCAAAAAAAGTTACCCCTCATATTATCCGCCATAGTTTTGCCACCGACCTGCTTCAAAACGGCGCGGACATCCGCTCCGTGCAAGCAATGTTAGGACACGCAAACATAAACACAACCCAAATCTATACACACGTTACCGACAAACATCTACGCGACATACACAAGGCATTTCATGGAAAACAAAGACGGTAAAAAATTAGCCGTCAACGTGGTACTCAAAGCGGTGTAAGAGATACTTAATGGGAAAATCCTTTGTGGCGACCTTAAAAAACTAATGCGTAAAATATAATATGTTTGAGGTTTTTTACGCGCCGATTTTCATACGACAAATGAAATCGCTTGAAAAAGATTTACGAGTGGTGTTTTTTGGACGAAGTTCGAACATTTTTTGAGCAAAATAAAACCCACGACAGAACAATAGCGTCGTGGGTTTTTTGTGTTTTTTGTGTATCGCTACACAAGCCCATGTTTTCTAAGACGTTTGATAACGATTTCTTCTCCGGCACGAACTTGCGCTTGTTTGATTTCTTCAACTTTTGGAATCCCAACAGAAATACCTTGCTTATTTAATGCTTCACGGGTAGTTTCTTCCGCGTCTTTTAATGAAACGTTATGTTTTTCAGATATTTTTTGTGCAAACTCCTCAAATTGACTTTCTGAAACATATTTCAACATTGGCTATACCTCATTTGAATTTACGAAAAAATCTCTTCTAAGGCTATATGTCTTTATAAAAAAAGACAAGTGCGTTATAGTTTAAAGTATGAAAATCCTCTCATGGAACGTCAACGGCATACGCGCTGTGCACAAAAAAGGGTTTTTACAATGGCTTGAGGATGAATCACCCGATATTTTGGGCTTGCAAGAAACAAAGGCCGACGACCACCAACTGCCCTACGAACTCCGCTCTCCAAAAGGATATTTTTCTTATTTCGCATCATCAAAGGTACGCAAGGGCTACAGCGGGGTCGCGCTCTACACAAAAACTGAACCAAAAAAAATTGAATACGGTATGGGCATAAAAAAATTTGACGATGAGGGGCGAATTTTAGAAGCGCATTTTGATAATTTTATTTTGCTCAATGTTTATTTTCCCAATGGAGGTGGCGGGCCGGAGCGGCTCAAATATAAATTGGATTTTTATGATGCTTTTTTGTCCCACATCAAAAACCTTCGCGCCAAACAGCCGAATGTTATTTTTATGGGAGATGTGAATACCGCGCATGAAGAAATTGACCTCGCGCGTCCGAAAGAAAATGAAAAAAACACCGGATTCCTGCCCGAGGAACGCGCTTGGGTTGATGAGGTCATCTCCTCCGGATTTTTAGACACCTTCCGCCATTTGTATCCAGACAAAAAAGATGCGTACTCATACTGGGATATGAAAAGCCGCGCCCGCGACCGTAATGTCGGTTGGCGGCTTGATTATGTTTTTATTTCTCCTTCCCTTCAAAAAAATCTCAAAAGGGCGTTTATTCTTTCCGAAGTCATTGGCTCCGACCACGCGCCGGTGGGAGTTGATGTAGAAATATGAGTATATAAAAAGTTGTAATTCAAAGTCACTAAAAACCTTTCGATATATCGAAAGGTTTTTAATATTTATTTTAATAAAAACGAGCTACCAGTAAAAACGGATAGCCCTGAATATGTTGCTCATCCATCATGGTAAATAAACGAGCGATGGGCAACAACAATTATCTTTACTATTGTTTTTTCAATACGAAAAATGACGCAATAATCACCTACGCGGAGTTTTCGGCATCTTTCTAAAACTGCTACATGCTCGCTGACACGACAAAGGGCGCCGTTATAAGCGCCCTTCATTCAAATCTATTTTAATTCAAGACGATATACCTCGGTCTTTCTTTTTTTAAATCCAAAAGACCGATAGATGATGTTTGCCCTTTCTCTGTCGGGATGGCTGGTTAATTCAATTTTCTGTACTCCTTTCTTTTTTGCCGCATCAATCAGCCCGGCCACCAGACGCTTTCCAAACCCCTGTCCGCGATATTCTTTATCAATAACCACATTTTCTATAATCCCCTTCAATCCGAAAAGAGTCGGGATAATGTGTAGAGACGCCATTCCAAAAATCTGATTATTTTTGTTTGCATTACGAAACACCGCAATGACCGCGCGTGAGTCATCTTTCAACATATTCACCATGATTTGCTTCGTTATCGGCGGAGCTTTGGGATTTAATTGGCGAAGAAGTTTGTTGATAAAAGAAATATCGTTATCTAAAACATCTTTTTCAAATTCTACATACTGCGAAACTTTCTTCATGATTTTTCCTTTCGTTTTTTGTTATAAAAATTCCTCAAAAAACCAATATTCTGCTCTCTACTATATATAATATCCTGTTTTTGCCAAGATTTTTGTTTTATTCCACCCAATGCCGTTTGCGGATTTCTTTGACTTCCGCCTCTTCAGTTTCTTCTTTTTTCTCTTTTGCCGCGCGGCCGAGCATTTCAAGCTCTTTGTCTGAAAGGGCAAAAAGGATTTTTGTCCTCTCTGCTAAATATGCGTCAGTGTTTTTTTTAGGGTCATCTATCACCTCTTCCAGAAGCGCGTGGAGCACCCACCCGATGCGACGCCCGGGCTTCTCCCCCGTCATTTCCATAATTTTTGCGCCGTCAATCTTGAGCGCGCCGACAGAAATCGGGTCGCGCATCACCTCTTCAATCATCGCTTCATACTTGCGCAAACGGTATGGATTTTCTTTTGGCCTGCCGGTGCCGATGCGGTCGCACGCGCGCACTTTCATCAAATCCCAGATATTTTCATTACCGACACTTCGCACGATTCTTCGCACGGCAGAATGAGTAATTTTTTCCGTATCGGAAAAGAAAAGATGATAGCGCACCAAAAGCACCACGTCTTCTGAAAGTTTTTTCGGAAATTTGAGCCGCGTCATCACCTTTTCGGCGACACGAGCCCCGACAACATCGTGCCCGTAAAAAGTCCAGTTGTTCTTTTCGTTTGACCAGCGGCGTGTTTGAGGTTTTGCCACGTCGTGCAGAAGAGCCGCGATGCGCACTTTCAAGGTCCAATTTTTCTTTGCTCCGTGCTGAAGCGTGCGCAAATTATGCTCCCACACATGAAACGCGTGCGCCGCGTTTTGCTCAATGCCAATACCTGTTTCAAGCTCCGGAATAATATATTTCAAAATGCCAAGTTCGTGAGAAAGCTCTATTCCAAACATTGGATGGTCTGACATAACAATCTTCACAAACTCATCCCGAATTCGTTCTGCTGAAATATTTGCGAGTTTTTGGTTCGTTTTTGATATTGCCTCTTTTGTTTCCGTTTCTATTTCAAAACCAAGCTCGGTAGCCAAACGGACACCACGGACGATTCGCAGAGCATCTTCAGAAAATCGTTCTTCGGGATTTCCTACTGCGCGGATAACCTTGTCTTTTATGTCCTTTTGACCTGCGTAAAGGTCAATTATATGTCCTTTATTTGGCTCATACGCTATGGCGTTCATAGTGAAATCACGTCTTTTAAGGTCGTCTTCTATATTTTTACTGAAAATAACCTTATCTGGATGCCTGCTATCGCTATATTTTGCCTCAAGCCGATATGGAGTTATTTCAACAATATGGCTCATATTATGGTTAATTTCTTTATTTATCTCTAAATTTGTTTCACGTGCTTGAAAATCTGATGTTTCATGAGTAACACTTATTGTGTTTTCAGTCTTTTTTTGCCATTCTTCAATAACGACGCCGACTGTACCATAATCATTTTCATAAAAGGTTTTGTGCGTGTGTTCAAACACTTTTATTATTTCTTCCGGCGTGGCGTTTGTGGTAATATCCCAATCTTTTGGCTGTTTCTCTCGCAAAAGCTCGCGCACACATCCACCAACTAAATATGCCTCAAAACCGCCATCTTTAAGCATAGATGTTATTCGTGAAACCTCTTTGGGTATTTGAAAATTTTTTGGAGTCATTTTCATAAGTCTTTTGTGTTTGAATTTTACTATATTTTTTGATTTTTGACCATTTACCTTGTATATTTAGTGTACACTGCGCCTGTGGTGAAACGGATATCACAACGGTCTTCGGAACCGTTATTCCAGGTTCGAGTCCTGGCAGGCGCACATGAGCTAAGCGAATGTGGTCTGCAAAAAGTGCTGGGAGCACTTTTGTCAGGACTCGAAGACTTTTTGAGAGATTTTGTGAGGTTTACGAAACAAAATATCCAAAAAGTGTACTGAATCTGTAAGATTCGAGTCCTGGCAGGCGCATTACGAGTAAACACATACAGTATAAGCCCTCGTCGTTCAATGGATAGGACACAAGCTTCCGGAGCTTGTGATGCGGGTTCGATTCCTGCCGAGGGCATTTGAACGAAGTGAAAATGACCGAGGAGCGAAGCATCTGCTTGCTTCGCGTCAGGAATCGAAAAGGTTCTCCCATATCCGCCCGAGGCGGATGGGAAACCTGCACTGAACATGTAATGTTCGATTCCTGCCGAGGGCATAAAAACATTTGATTTAATTAGAGTTTTTATGTTATGTTTGTTTTAGCGTATTAAGCTGGCTGTATCAGCCGGATTTAACATTCCAAAAATATATGGGAGTGTAATAATGCAAAAGTTCAGTGGAAAATTATTATATACCGGGTGGCTTAACCAATGGAAATTGATAACTAACGACGGCGAGATTGACCTTTGGCCGACAATAGACAAGTTCTTTGTTTCACTCAACGGCAAGCGTGCCAATCACGAGCAAGGACGTGACAGTTACACACTATCGGCTGATGACTCCTCAGAATTCCAATTTGAGTATATCCCCGGGGAATATGTTCTCCTTGAGAAACCTGAAGGATTTGATATGTCCAATGTCCATTCCCACCTTGATATAACCCTCGGCTGGCTTTCGGGTCGGCTAGTGGAGATTGATATTGAGGATGGCAAGCGGATAAAATTTAGCGCCGATGCGTCTGAAAAGGTCTTCGGTGTCTACTTCGTCGGCGATGGCAACTCATGCGAGGTGCCGCGTGGCGCAGAGAATACGGTCTGTAAGGTGGGGCACTATGATTGTTGTGTATTCCTTTTTCTCTCGGCTGGCGCTGACGGCTTCAAATGCGAAAAGTTCAACAGTCCGATGGCGCGCGTTCTTCTCGACCGACTGGCTAACAGAACAATGCGTGCGAATCGCATCGGTAACTGCGCTCTTCTCGGGCGCAAGTAATTAATAGGTGTGCGTAGGAAAAATCTTGCGCACACCTATTTTTGTTTACCGTTCATTAAATTTGTTTTTTTAAAATAATGAACTACAATAAACATTGTAGTAAATTGTAGTTTATTATATTAGAAAAGATAAAAAATAGAGCTTTTGATTTGAGAAAGTTAGGAAAAACCTATTCTCAAATTTCGAAAGATATCGGTATTCCCAAAGGGACTTTGTCTTGCTGGTTTTCACAGTGTTCATGGTCTCAAGATATAAAAAATAAAAACCAAGCGAAAAATATTACAATTTCGGAAGAACGATTGAAGAAACTAAATGATGGGCGTAAATTCAGTTTGATAACAAGATATAAAAAGGCAGAAATTGAAGCGACACAAGAATGGGAAAAATATAAAAAAGACCCATTTTTTATTGCAGGTCTTATGCTTTATTGGGGAGAGGGGGATAAATCTTTAAACAACCACATGGTTAGAATATCAAACGCAGATTTTGGTATTTTAAAAATATTTAAAATGTTTCTTTTAAAATATTGCTCCGTTAAAGAAGAAAAAATAAGAGCTTGGGTACTATTCTATGAAAACCTAGACGAGACGTTATTAAAAGAAAGGTGGGGAAAAGAACTTCAATTACCTTTTAAGAATTTTTATAAATCACAATTAATCCACGGGCGTCATAAAAAAAGAAAGTTGCTTTACGGTGTAGGAAACCTTATAATAGGTAACAAGTTTTTGAAGGTTAAAATTTTAAAATGGATTGATGTTGCCTCTCAAGAATTTTCAAAGCGGACATAATTTAGTGGTAAAATAGCTGCTTGCCAAGCAGCAAATCGGGGTTCGATTCCCCGTGTCCGCACTAAAATCTAATGTTTTCTTATAGAAATTGAACCCAAATCAAACTTTTCCGGTTTAAAATGTGGATAAATATGTGAATATGTGTATAAAAGACGTCTTTTTACGTCTTTTTATTTTTATGTTTTTCATGATTATTTAAAGCGTCTTATTAAAAATCGTTTATTTTCAACAATATTTCAAAGACACTGCTATTTTTTAAGGCACAAATTATTATTTATTGTTTCACGTGACAGATATCTAGATGTTATTCATGAAACAATGAGTTATAATTATATAAAAAACAATAAAAATATACTTGGGGGTTTAACCCCCAAGTAACATATATGTTAAACAAACAAAAAATTGGTGTTATTGGTGAAAATATTGCTTGTAGATTTTTGGAAAACAAATATAATTTCAAAATTATAAAAAGAAACTACAGAAAAAAGTGGGGTGAAATAGATATTATAGCAGAGAAAGATAACATGCTACACTTCGTTGAGGTAAAAACTGTTTCTTGTGAAACAGGTTTTGATACAGAAAATATAAAAAATCCGGAAGAAAATATACATCCATGGAAATTGAAACGGCTATCACGGACAATTCAAAGTTACTTAATGGAAAAAGACACAGAGGGCGGTGATTGGCAATTTGATACTTTGGCTGTTTTTTTATTTATAAAGGACAAAAAAGCCCGCGTGAGATTTTTTGAAAATATTGTATTGTCTTAATTGTGTGCTATTCTACATACACTATTCGGGGCGTGGTGTAACGGCTAACATTCCTGATTTGGGATCAGGCGACTCCGGGTTCGAATCCCGGCGCCCCGATATTTGAGCGAAGCGAAAATGAGGGGCGCAGGAAGCCACCTGCGCGGCTTCCGTAAGGGATTCGAAAAGTTTGAGCATATCGCGCGGAGTCCGCCCGAGGCGGACGAGCACGATGCGAAAACTGTACCGTTCCTGTAAGGAAAGAATCCCGGCGCCCCGATATTTGAACGAAGTAAAAATTTTTCTTTTATCGCTACATTTTACAATCTCGTCAAACCATATTTATTATTCATAAAAAACTGAATATGAAAGAAACACCAAACCAACACAGTTTGGAAACAAAAGAAAAAGAAAAGGAGCAGTGGGCAGAGGGAGCTCTTCGAGAAGCAAACCACCTGAAAAAAGATTCTTTGGAAATGAGGGAATTGTTCTCTCAAAAAGAAAACGCGGCGTGGGGAGAATTAAAAAAAGCGATTATTGATGGGGAAGTCAAAAAAATTGGGACTATTTTAGAAACACATCAAATTACCGACCAAAAAGAAAAAGATAAATTGTTTGATGAATTTTCTATCCAAGAAGCAGGCGTGGGTTTCGCAATAAACGCCATTAACAGAGGGGAAATCTCTTTTTATAAACCTGAATATCGTGATTTTAGAGAATATCTCTTGCCACACATTACAAAAGATGCTGATTTTCAAGACGCTGTTCTGAAAAAAGCGGAAGAATATATAAACAAAGACGATTTGTTTGAAGCCCATGTTTTGATTAAGCAATTTATTCCAAAAGAAATCGTGTTGAAAGAAAATATCCATTTGCATATCAAACAATCGCTTATCCGTATACTTGAAAACAAACGATTTTTAATTACCGATTTCAAAAAAGCGCTATTTAATTTCAGTGATTTTATACCGGAAGACGCTCTTTTTGAGCCGGAGATGCAAAAAGCGGCAAAAAAGGCGATTGCGAGATTGTCAAAAGAGGGGATAAATAATGAAACCATATTGCCCGACATTCTTGCAATGAAGGCATTGTTTCACATTGATTAAGTTGTTGTTAAAAACATTATCTATCAAGCTCCGTTATCAACTGTTCTGTAAGAGTTGGGAGCATTTGTTCTGCAAACGCCCGCATAAATGGTTCGGTGTTTCCTTCTTCAAACACGTTTGAGAGAGTTGTGTTTGTTTCTTTTTGAAACGTCCTGCTTACATACGAAGATGTGATGGCCCGTAATTCGCGTTCTCCTGTGGTTTTCCCCTCGGTGCTGGTAGTTATCATTCCAACAAGTTTTCCGCTTTCTTGGCTCACAATAGCCCCGCCAGAAGACCCTTTTTGAGAGATAATGTTTCCTTGCACCTCCATCAAATCAACAGACGGGACAGAGTCTGAAAATGTAAAAATGGATTGAATTTCTCCAATACTGGAAACAAGCGACAATTCTCTTTGCAAAAACGCATCGCTTAAAAATTCAGCTGGGTAGCCGGCAAGCAGTACAGAACGATTTCCAACAAGGTTATTTTCGTCGGTTTCTATATCAATAAATGGAAATGCTTTTGGTTTTTCTCCTCCGTCTGTCGGATTGCCTATAGACAAGAGCGCGTAATCGTACTGTCCTGTTCCTGTAGGATTTTGTGTTGAAATATCTTTTGCATGCACCTTCACCCACACCGGCGAGATAAATACCAAATCAAGCCCGAATGTCCGGTTGTTGCCGTCTCCTTGCCTCATCATGCAAGAAATGAAGTTTTCTGTCTGATAATTCTTCAATAAAAAGTATTGTCCAACATGCGCGTTGGTAAGAATAATTCCATTGCTGGATATAATAATACCGCTTCCTGTAATGGGGGCGAGAGCTCCATCCGACTTGGTGGTACAAAAAATGTTCACCACCGCAGGACGAACCCTCTTGTTCAGTTCGGCAAACGGAACGCTCTCTTTGGTGGTGGATTTTTTTTCTTCTTCTTTCACAAGCGCGGAAAATTGTTTTGTGAGAGTGTTTGTTTCTTCAATTAATTTTTCAAGACGGTTGATTGCCGTTTGTTTTTCTTTTGTTTCTTTGTTTTGTGAGTTGGCGGCAACTTCTACTGAAATTGTTTTGTTTGTATCTTCTTTTACTGCGGTTGTTTGTTGTTCTTTTTTTTCAACAAGAACCGCGGTGTTTGTTTCTGAAAAGTTTTCTTTGGCGGTCTGTTCTGTTTTTGGTTGGACATGAAAAATACCGGCAATAACCATACCGACACCAACAATAAAAGCGATTGTTTTTGACGCAAAAACGCCAGCGAGTTCAAACATATAAATTGTTAAATAAATTGTGCTTCATATATCAACACTGACCATTTAGACGTCCGACCTCTGACGTAGTAATTATTTTATTTGTTGCCAATGCCGATGTTTTACCGATTCAGAGGTCGGACGTCTTAATGTTTCGTAGTTCAAAATATATTTACCAACCACATCACACCAACGGGTCGTGTGTGTGTTTTTGCCACGGGTGACATCGCGCGACACGAATAATAGACAAAAAAATCCCTTTGATTACGCCGTATTTCATAATCGCTTCTTTTGCGTATTGAGAACAGGTCGGATAAAAAACACAAGTGTTTTGACGCGACGACAATACGCCGGTATCGGGAGAAAAAAATTTCTGATACTGATTAATGATGGCTAGAATGATTGTTTTTGTGTTCATAGTGTTACGACCATGCTCCTATTTTTTTTAACAACGTCTCAATTTCCGCATGAAAACCTGCCGGAGATAATTTTTCCGCGCCCTTTTTTAATAAAAACGCCGCCACAAAAGATGGTTTGATTGTTTTTTTATTCCTTTGCAAAAAAGCATAGCCGCGTCTTTTCAGTTTGTTTCTTTCTGTCGCTTTTGCGGCAACTTTTTTTGACACAACAAAAGCAAAGCGTGATGGAAACATTTCATCTTTTTTAGAAAACAAAACAGATAAAAGCGGCGATGAGACGCTTTTTTTTCGGCTTAAAATATTTTTGAAGAGCATCCGCGAAATTTTTTGTTTTTTTGCGAGCATGCAAAGCGTATTTTTTGTTTTTTAAACAAAATTACACCGAAAGCCGCGAGCGGCCCTTTCTTCGGCGGCGCCGTATAACATTTTTTCCTGTTTTACTTCGCAAACGAACCAAAAAACCGTGTGTTTTGGCTCGTTTTCTTTTTTTTGGTTGATAAGTGATTGACATGGTGTTGAAAGTTGAAATTAGAAATCAAAAAGTATGGATAAAAATCGTTTTGTTTTTTTGCGCCCGCAATTGATGTTATACACATAGTATTAACATACTGTGCACTTTTTAACAAGTTTCTTATTTAACAACATCATACTATAATCATCAGTAACCTGATGTTACTACACTCATCTTTTATGGGAGACACAAAACAATTGTGGCACGACACATTAAATGAAATAGAGACAAGTGTGTCAAAAGCAAATTTTAGCACGTGGTTTAAGCATACCCACGTGCTAAAACAAGACGACGGGGTAGTGCACGTTGGTGTCCCGAACCCGTTTGTGAAGGATTGGCTTCAAAGCAAGTACCATAAGCTTATTTTGAAGTCGCTTCGTGGAATTTGCGATGGGGTTCGCGGTGTTGAATATGTTATCTCAAAAGACTCTGGTGTTGAAGAACCTGTGGTTATTTCTTTTCCTGAAAAAGAGTTTCTTAACGAGCGTTTCCCGATCGGAGATCTTTCGGTAAACAAAGAAGATAATTTGAACCCGCGATATACGTTTGATACGTTTGTAATCGGAGCTTTTAACGAGACGGCCTACGCCGCGTCTCAAACCATCATAAAAACACCAGGGTCTGCGTTTAATCCGTTTTGTGTGTATGGACCAACAGGGCTTGGGAAGACACACCTTATACAATCAATCGGCAACTACTTAAAAAAAGAGGGTGCGCGTGTTTTCTACACAACATCAGAAAAATTTTCTCTTGACTACATTACATCCGTTCAAAACAATAAAATAAATGTTTTTAAGGAAAAATATCGCTCGTACGACGTGTTTATAATGGATGACATTCAGTTTCTGTCAAACAAAGAACGCACGCAAGAAGAGCTTTTCCATCTTTTTAACGTTTTGTACGACAACAATAAACAAATTATTTTTTCATCAGACAAGCACCACAACTATATTCCAGGGCTTGAAGACCGCTTGAAGTCGCGCTTTAACGCCGGAATGAACGCCGACATAAATCCGCCGGAATATGAATCAAAAATCGCAATTTTGCGTGCAAAACTAAATCAGCATAATTTTATTCCTCAAGAGTCGGTCCTTGAATATATCGCGTCTTCAACAACATCAAACATACGCGAATTAGAGGGGATATTAAACATTATTGCCTTTCAAACACAATTAAAAAAACACTCACTTTCCATAAACGAAGTTCGCGAAATCATAAAAAACAGCACTCGTCCAAAAAAAACAAAGACAATAGAAGAGGTAATAAGAATTACTGCCGGTTTTTACAACATTGAAGAAGAAATTATCTACAAAAAGACACGGAGGAGGGAGGTGGTGCGTCCGCGGCAAATTATTATGTATCTCCTCCGTGAGGATTTTAGCACTTCTTTTCCTCTTATCGGACAAAAACTCGGAGGGAGAGATCATACGACCGTCATTCACGCGTATGAAAAGATAAAAGAAGACCTGAAAAAAGACAGCACTTTAAACCACGAGATAACACAGATACGGACCATGATATGATGAGGTTTTGTTGTTGATATGTTTGTTGAAAACGAGTTTATAAAAAAGTAATTCCTGTTGAAAAAAATGTGACAAAAAAATATTTTTCTGAAAAACCAAAATAAAAAATTTCTTTTCCACAGGAAACGCTTTGGTTGAGAGTAAAAAACCTTTTCTTTTTCGGAATAATAAAAATTATCAACATATCAACAGACATCATATCAATATATAATAATTTCTAACTTATATTCATTTATTATTATTTATTCAAATCGGACAAAAAATATTTTTCAACGCAAACATGAAAGCAGAAACAATAATTGAAAAAATAAAAATAGCCGCAACGACCGCGGAGAAAATGACCGGAAAAAACCTTTCTTTACCGGCGTTAAAATCAATTCTTCTTATTGCAAAACAAAAATCGGTCATTATAAAAGCAACCAATCTTGATATAGGGATTGAATACGAAATCCCAGCAAAAGTTGAAGAAGAGGGGGTTGCCGCCATACCAGGCGCTATTCTTGGCGGAATGCTTTCCGGATTATCCGGAGAAGAAATCGTTTCCATTGAATCGGTAAACAACAATGTCCTTTTTTCAACAAAAAAGAATTCAACAGTGTTAAAGACAACCCCGTACGAAGACTTTCCTCTCATTCCTAAAATTTCCAACGGAGAAAAAATGATTATCTCGGCGGAAAAATTAATATCCGGATTGAGGTCGGTGTGGTATAGCGCCGCGCTATCGGACATTAAACCGGAAATAGCGAGTGTATATTTGTATCAAAATGAAAAAAACATCGTTTTTGTTGCAACAGATTCTTTTCGTTTGGCTGAAAAAAAGATAGAAAACAAAAAAGACACAAACGCTGACGGGGTCATTGTTCCGCTTAAAAATGTTTCAGAAATAATAAGGGTTTTTGGAGAAAGAAGTGGTGATATTGAGATACTTTTCAACAAAAACCAAATTTCGTTTGAAAACAACGGCGTTTATGTTTTTTCAAGGACAATAGACGGTGTTTTTCCAGATTACCAGCAGATTATTCCAAAAGAACACACGACCGAGGCGATTGTTTTGAAAAAAGATTTTCAAAACGCGCTAAAAATAGCAACAATTTTTTCTGAAAAATTTAATCAGGTTGTTTTTACCATTAAACCAAAAGATTCTTATTTTGAAATAAAATCAAAAAATAGCGCTATCGGCGAAAATACAACAACCATGGATGCATCAATTTCAGGTGAAGACATTGTTATGGGTTTTAACGCAAAATATATTTCTGACAGCATGCAATCAATCGCCGAAGACAGCATTCTTCTGCAGTTTAACGGCCCAAACAAGCCACTGGTGATAAAAGGACTGTCAAACAAAAGTTTTCGTTATTTGGTAATGCCAATGAATCGTTGATTTTTTAAGAAACACATGGCGCTTCCCATTATAGATTTTTTAAAAAAATTCAAAACGTTTGTTCCTCAAGAAAAAATAATGAGAGACGAACTCATTCGTGTTGTGAAAGAAGAAACCGGTATTTTATTGTCAAAAGAAAATATTTCTTTTCACAACAACATGGTTTTTATCAATACGTCCCCGACAATAAAAAACGAATTGTTTATGCGAAAAAAACACCTCCTTTCAGAGATGAAAAAAAAGATGGGAGATACCGCGCCTCACGATATACGTTAAAAAACACTAAAAAACAACTCTAAATTCTTGCGTTGCAGAACTCTTGTTGAAAACAGAGTCGGTTGAGATTACCCGCAGTGTGTTGATTTCTTTTATGTCTACAATATCATCAGGAATGAAAGAAAAAATAAACGGCTCTTTTTTTACCGACCCCGCATATACATCGTTGATAAAATAATCAACAGACGAAAGGGGAAATCGCAGTTGTTTATTCAACAAAACACTTATTTTCGCGCCCACAGGATACAAAATGGATTGTGTCGGTGAAACAATGGTTATTTTTGGAGAAAGAGCCGGTGTATGAATATCATCCGTTTCTGTCGGCGGAACAACAGAAGAAGACTGCAATAAACCATTAGAGAGCGCCCATTTTTGGACGGCAGTTTCCCATAAAACAAACTGCGGGTCTTGCTCAGGACGCTCTAGAGGAGCTCCAAGCGGATTGTTTTTGTCAATCCAGTATAAAATTGAATGGATGTTTGGTATAACACGCTCGTCGCGAGTTTCTTTTGGGGTGTACTCGGTTGCAAGTTTTCCGGAAATAGTATCAACAAAGTATGTTTCACCGCCTTTCCATATACCACGGAGGATCGGCTTTGTGTTTTCATTTTTTATTTCTTGCGGGGTTTTAAATTTTTCATTTGGAGTTTTTTTGATAACTTCCTGCATAAACTCATTCCACATCGGGGCAATAATGAAACCAGCCACCTTTTTTTCCATTGGAGAATTATCGTTGTTTCCAGCCCACGCGCCAACCGCTATTCCTGTGGTATACCCGACAATCCAAGCATCGCGATAATCGTTTGTTGTTCCTGTTTTTGCCGCGACATCTCGCCCGGGGAAGAAAAGGTACGACTGTTCTCCGAAAGCCGGAGCGCGAGCTTCGTTGTCGGATAACACGCTTGATATTTGAAGAGCGACCCCTTCATCAAGAACCCGTTCCGGGCGCTCCTCGGCGTTTTCAAGTACGTTGCCCACAGCGTCTTCAACATGAAGAATGCCGCGTGGGGTATTTTTTATTCCATTGTTTGCGAAAACCCCATACGCGCCTGTGATATCTAAAAGAGAAACCTCACCACCGCCCAAAACAAGCGTGAGACCATAGCGATTCGCGTCTCCGGAAATATCAATTCCCATGCTTTGCGCGGTGCGAATAGAATCACCAATTCCTGAAAGATACAACACTTTGATTGCCGGAATATTGATAGATTGAGCGAGGGCGGTTCGCAACGACACCGGACCGCGAAATACCCCATCGTAATTTTCAGGCATATAACACGCATCAGGGTCTCCTTCGGGAGAATAGGGCTTTCCTTCCGGCGTACAGGTTGTCTGAAATTCTGTCTCCACATCAAACACAACCGTGTCCGGCGAATATCCTTTTTTGAACGCGGTTGCGTATACAAACGGCTTGAACGCCGACCCTGGTTGGCGATGAGACAATGCGACATTAAAATTTCCATCAATAGCACTGTCAAAATAATTGCGTGAACCAACCATTACCAAAATATCTCCTGTTTTTGGTTCTACCGCCACAAGCCCCGCGTTTGAAGCGTTGAATTTTTTTTCATTTTCAAGCGCGTTTCGCGACACAATATCTTCCGCTGTTTTTTGTAGTTCGTAATCAAGCGTCGTAATAACTTTTAACCCGCCGTTGTTTACCACTTCTTTTCCATACTTTTCTTCAAGGTAAGAACGGATAAACATCACAAAGTGCGGCGCTTTTATGCTCTGCTCTTCCTGTGGAGCAAAAAGCACCTTCTCTTCGCGTGCTTTTTTGTATTCGTCTTCTGAAATAAACTTAAGTTCTAACATGCGGTCAAGAACAAAATTCTTTCTTTCTTCAAGTTTGTCGCGATGGATTCCATACGGAGAATAGTAAGTCGGAGCGTTTGGAAGAGCGGCTAGATACGCCGCTTCGGCTAGGGTGACATCTTTTGCTTTTTTACCAAAAAACGCGAGACTCGCTTCCTCAATTCCGTATAGGTTTCCTCCATACGGAGATTCGTTCAGATATAATCCCAAAATTTGCTCTTTGCTGGCGATTTTTTCAAGCTTGAGCGCGAGCACCCATTCTTTGAGTTTGCGCGAAATTTTCTTTTCGGTCGTAAGCAGGGAATTCTTTACCACTTGTTGTGTAATGGTGGAACCGCCCTGGCTGAAACCGAGCTTTGTGATGTTAACCAATATCGCGCGAATAATGGCTTTTGGTTTGATTCCGTTGTGCTGATAAAATTCAGCATCCTCAATCGCCACTGCGGCGTTTTTTATGTTGCGTGAAATTTCACCATACGGAACAACCGTACGCCGCAAGTTGCTCCCAAGGTCAAACAAAAGGACTTCGCCGGTGCGGTCGTATATTTTTGTTGATTGAACCACTTGCCGCGCGTCAAACGTGTCAAACGACGGCATGGTAATGGTTGAAAACCAAAAAAGGAGCAATCCTGCGAACAAAAAGCATAGAGCGACAAAACCAACAAGAACGTCAATCAATTTTTGATGGCGGCGGTGTTTTGCCATATAGCAGAAAATATACCACAAAACAAGGAGATTACATAGCCGCCACACGTGAAACATGCTACGATACAAACATGGGGACAAACAAAGACGGGGAAAAAATAAACGAAATGCTCACTCGCGGAGTGGAAGAAGTTTTTGTGCTGAAACACCTGGAAGAAGCGCTTTTGTCGGGAAAAAAACTGCGGGTGAAATATGGCATTGACCCGACCGGACCATCTATTCATCTTGGACGCGCGAGCACGTTAAGAAAAGTGAAAGCGTTTCAGGACGCGGGACACCAGATTGTGCTTGTGGTCGGGGATTTTACCGCGCGCATCGGCGACCCATCCGACAAACTGGAAAAACGTCCGATGCTCTCGCGAGAAAAAGTGGAAGAAAACACCCGAGAATATGAGGCGCTTTTAGGAAAAATTTTAGACTTGAACCACGTGGAGATTCGCCTCAACAGCGAATGGCTTTCAAACTTGCGATTTGATGAAGTGGCCGACCTTGCCGAAAGCTTCTCTGTCCAGCAGATGAGCGCGCGGAGAAATTTCAAAGACAGGATGGAGCGGGGGGAGGAGATAAGTTTGCGCGAGTTTTTATATCCGCTCATGCAGGGATACGATTCGTTTGCCGTGCGGGCGGATGTTGAAATCGGCGGTTTTGACCAGTTATTTAATTTGCAGGCGGGACGCGCGGTGCAAAAACACTATGGACAGCCGGAACAAGATATCATCACCACAGAAATGCTTCCGGGCACTGACGGCAGAAAGATGTCAACTTCGTGGAAAAATGTGATAAACATTAACGACGAGCCGAATGATATGTTTGGAAAAATTATGTCGCTTGATGACAAGTTGATTAACAATTATTTTATTCTTTGCACCGACCTCTCTTCTCCTGACATTGAAAACATTATTAAAAAACACTCTAATCCGCGCGACCAAAAAATGATTCTTGGAAAAGAAATTGTCGCGCTCTATCACAACAAAGAAGCGGGGGACGCGGCAGAAGCGGTTTTTATCAAAACGTTTCAAAAAAAAGAAATGCCGGACAACACGAAAGAATTCATTGCTCCGGCGGAAAGTTTTTTAAGCGACGTTCTCATTGATGGGGGAATCGTGCCGTCAAAAAGCGAATGGAAACGGCTTGTTGAAGGGGGGGCGGTTCACGATGTTTTAAATAAAACAGTCATTAAAGATTTGCGCGCGACTCTAAACAATAAGCCGCTTTCTTTAAAAATCGGCAAAAAAGTTTTTGTTAAAATTATTCCGGAATAATTCTCTTTCCTGTCGGCAATGTTGCACAAAAAAAACAACACCCCGTGTTATACGCGGAGTGTTGTTTTTTACCATTAAATTAATATCCCGATTCGCTTTCTTCAACCCCGTCACCTTTTTCGCCCGCGTCATCCGTGTCGTCTTCTTTTTCCTCTCCAAACTCATCTTCGTCTCCTGTGTCATCGCCTTCTATCTCATCGGTATCGCCGATATAAAGCTCATCGTTTGCAAGATATTGGTCTGTACTCATGATAAAGATTATTTTTGTCTTTCAAATTAATGCGACCTTTTATAATTATATTTTTGCCGAAAAAACAGGCAAAAAATTATCTTATTCTTTGTATCAAACATAAAAATTTTTGCAATACCCACTGCCCGCCGCTGTGGATAATTCTTTTGCGCATACCACAGCGTGCTGTTTTTAAGAAAGATTTTGCCGATTTTTACGCTGTGGACAAAAGCTTTTTTAAGGCGGACGTTTTGCGCGAAGCAAGGTGGGTAATCCCAACGGCGATTGCGTCGTATTCGTCATCAAGCGCGGTTTTTTTTATCGGCGCTATTCTGGATATCATAGACATCATTTGTTTTTTATCGGCGCGTCCGTATCCGGTTACCGCTATTTTTATTTGAAGTGGAGTATACTCTGAAACAGAAAGATTGTTTGCGACGGCGAGATAGAGAATGGCGCCGCGTACCTCTGCCACCCGCATGGCGGTTTTTTGATTGCTGGTAAAAAAAAGCGTTTCAATAGCAAGCGCTTCCGGCTTGAATTTTTTAATGACCAAAATTATTTCTTCACCAATAAGCCCTAATCTTTTTTCAAAATGGTCTTTTGGAGAAGTTTTGAAACAAGCCGAGTAAAGCACGGCTGGTTGAGACGCGTCTCCTTCAAGAACGGCAATACCCAATCGTTCAAAACCCGGGTCAATGGCAAGTACTTTCATAAAAAATTAATCGGCATTGGTAAATACTCCCTGCACTTCATCGTTGTCCTCAAGCTCCGTTACCAGCGTGTCAAGTTTTTCCAAATCCGCGTCAGACAAATCCATCGTTTGGTTCGCTTGCCACCCGCTCTCGGTTTTGGAAAACGCCCACGACGCGGCGCCCTGCGCCGCCAGAGACGCTCCGTTTTTTGATAAGAGATGCTTAATTTCCGCCGCCGCTTTGTTGCGGTTGTCGGTAAGCACTTCAATAATCATCGCCGCGCCGCCGGGTCCGTACGCCTCATAAAAAAGAGTTTCCATTGCGGCCTGGTCGGCTCCAGCCCCCTTTTTTATCGCGCGGTCAATGTTGTCGGACGGCATATTTTCTTTCCGCGCTTTTTCAATAGCCGCGCGAAGCGCTGGGGCGTTTACATTGCCACCCGCTTTTTTAGATAGAACGGCAATCAGACTGGCGAGTTTACCGAACACTTTGCTTTTGTGCGCGTCTCCCGCCTCTTTTTTCCTTTTAATTTTTGACCATTTGTTGTGTCCGGACATACATTAATATTAATTAACATCTTTTCCGACTAGTTTGTCAATGGTGACACAAAGATTATCTAAAGGTAAACTTTGTATATATGACCGCAAAAAACACCACAACCATTATAGGACTTAAAGAATTACGAGAAAATACCGAAAAGTATATTTCTCAAATAAAAAAGGGAAAATCGTTTACGGTTTTGCGTCGCTCTCATCCGGTTTTTCAAATTATGCCGCCTGAAGATGGCGGGGAATGGGAAACTTTTGTTGATTTTACGCTATTTGAAGACAACGGCATTTCCGCGAAAGAATTATTGTTGCGATTAAAAAAGCTTCATGGATAAACTTGATAAGTTTTTGAAGAAGTTGTCCGAAAAAAAACGAGAAGAAATAGAGCGGCTTGTTATGGACATTATCAACAATCGTTTTGACGGACTAGACTGCAAGAAATTAAAAGGAGCACGTGATATTTTTCGCGTGCGAAAAGGCGATATTCGTATTCTTTTTAAAAAAACAGAAAGAGAGATTTTAATTCTTTCTATTGAAAGAAGAAACGATAACTCATATCGGTTGTAAACGAAAAAGAAAAACCCGGCCAATTGGTCGGGAGATTTTTTATAAAAGTTTTTCCTGTCGCTCGCTTGGGAGGTCGTATCCCAAATGTTCATACGCTTTGTTGGTGGCGACACGGCCTTGGCGCGTGCGCTCCAATAATCCGATTTGCATGAGATACGGTTCGTTCACTTCCTCTATGGTCGCTTCGTCTTCCTGAAGCGCTGTTGCGATGGTGTTTAACCCGACCGGACCGCCGTGGAATATGCCGACAATGATATCAAGAATTTTTCTGTCGGTCGCGGTGAGTCCCAACTCGTCTATTTCCAAAAGAGAGAGAGCTTTGCGGACTGAATCCAAAGAAAGAGCCGTTTTGTTTACCTGCGCGAAATCGCGGCACCGTTTGAGGAGGTAATTTGCGGTGCGCGGAGTAAAACGGCTTCTTTTTGAAATTTCTTCAATGGCAGATTGTTCGGTGTCTACGCCGAGGAGCGAAGACGACCGAGCGATAATTTTTGCAATGTCTTCTTCCGAATAAAAATCAAGACGAAATGTGCCGCCGGAAAAGCGCGAGCGGAGCGGGGAAGAAAGAAGGGCGATGCGGGTCGTCGCCGCAATCAGAGTAAAGGCGGGAAGCTCAAGCTGGATAGTGCGCGCCGAAGGGCCTTTGCCGATAATGATATCAAGCACACCTGATTCCATCGCGGGGTAGAGTACCTCCTCTATAGTTTTGTTGAGACGGTGAATTTCGTCAATAAAAAGAATATCGCCGGAAGAAAGGTTGGTGAGGATTGACGCCAGGTCGCCCACTTTCTCAATAGCGGGTCCCGATGTCGTCTTCATCTGCACACCCGTCTCCTTTGCGATGAGGTGGGCTAGCGTCGTCTTACCTAAACCTGGAGGACCATAAAAAAGGAGGTGTTCCGGAGGGTGTTTCCGCTCCGAAGCCGCCTTAAGAAGGATGTGCAGATTTTGTTTTATGTGCTGTTGCCCGATATATTCACCCCACGTCAAAGGACGGAGGGTCTGGTCTAAAAAAGACAGATTTTCAGGTGGTGGTTGTTTTGGAGTTGACATAAATTATTAAATATGCTATATTCAAATCAACGCTTTGAAAAACACAAAAAGAGAGCGTCGTTAAAATGATTTCCTGCTCACCAATCCTCTAAGCAATGTCGGCGTTTTTTCGAGGACGTTGTGGTGTCCTGCACTTTTTATTGGTCTCCGTGACGAATGAAAAGTGCAGGGGCCGCGACAACTATCCTTAGAAAAAATGCTCAGCTTTTGATGCCATATTAAAAGTAATTGCTTAGAGGGTTGGTGTTCGGGAACTTTAATTCCAAAAATCGCCGTAACTGGCGGTTTTTGTTTTTTTGAAAAGAACAAACTTTATTCTTGCGCGTTCACATCAACCACGCGCGCCAATTCATCAAGGGAAGTGATACCCGACAGCACTTTCATAATTCCGTCCTGTAACATGTCAAAAATTCCCTGTCCTGCCGCCGCCTTTTTTATCTCCCGCGCGCTGACATGTTCGCTTATCGCTTTTTCAACCGACGCGTCAAAAATGATCCCCTCAAACACGCCAATGCGCCCTTTATAGCCGGTGTTGTTGCACGCGACGCACCCGACGGCTGTCCATATTTTTTCTGCAGTTTCCGTATGTTCTCGTTTAATCGTTTTTAACACGCGTTCAATCAGCATTTTTTCTTTCGGTGTCGGAACAGATTCTTTTTTGCATTCGGGACAGAGTTTTCGTACGAGACGCTGTGCAAGGAAAATGTTGATTGCAGAACTCAATACTTTTGGTTCAGCGCCCAAGTCTATGAGCCGAGGAATAGTGCCCGCCGCGTCATTTGTGTGCAATGTTGAAAATACGAGGTGTCCGGTAAGCGCGGCGTTTATGGCGGTGCGCGCCGTTTCGCCGTCGCGGATTTCTCCCACCATAATAACGTCGGGATCCTGACGCAACGCCGAAACAAGTCCTTTCAAAAAATCATATCCCGCTTCCGGGTCGGTCTGTGTCTGGGTTACTCCTTTGAGATGATATTCAATCGGGTCTTCAATGGTGATGATTTTTATATCGGTGCTGTAGATTTTTCTCAAAAAAGCATAGAGAGTGGTCGTCTTGCCGGAACCGGTGGGACCTGTAACGAGCACCATACCGTTTGGTTTTTGTATCTCTTTTTCAATAACCGAAAACAAAAACGGCTCAATGCCCAACTCTCCCAAAGGAACCGATATTTCTTTTGGATTCAAAATACGCATGACCACCGATTCGCCGTATGAGCCGGGCAGGGTGGATGTTCTGATTTCAATCTCGGTGTCTTCCACGGCAACACTGAAGCGCCCGTCTTGCGCGGTGTCTTTGATGTTTAGTTTTAATCCGGAAATGAGTTTGACGCGCGATAAGAGGAGCTGATAAACCGAGTTTGTAAAAAAAACAATGTCATGAAGAACCCCGTCAAGACGAAATCGCAAGCGTATGGTGTTTTCCTGCGGTTCAATGTGCACGTCAGACGCGCCGACGGCGAATCCGCCCGCAAGAATGACCTCAAAAATATGCGAGGTGCTTTGGCGCTCTTTGGATTGGAGCATTTCATCAACAAGACTTTTAATGTCGTTTGTGGTGCGCACGCGCTTCATAAACTCCGACAACTCTTCTGATGAAATATCTAAAACACCGGCTTTTGTTTCTTGGGCACGGGACACTTCCGAATATCGCTCCCAGGCGCGCAGAAGACTTTTTTTTGATGCCAGATAGAGAATAGGAACATACCCCTTTTCTTTCAAATCAGAGAGGGCGGATTTTGCCGCCGTGTTTTCCGGAGTAAAAACAGCAAGGTGCACTTTATTGCCTACTAATTTGAACGGAGCAATAAATGCTTGGCGCGCGGTTGCTTCTTCAATAAGACGGAGCGCGTCGGTGTTGATTGATATGCCGATAAGGTTGATATACGGAAACCCGTATTTTTGAGAAAGAAGCATCGCAAGGTCTTCCGCTTCTTTTTCAAGAAGGACCTCAACTTTTTTTTCTTGTTTTTCTTCGTTAAATTTTGGCATGATGCGGGGCTGTGCTTCCTTTTGTTTCCATACTACCTTTTTTGTTTTCAAACACAATCTGGCGGCAGTGGATATTTCGTGGGGTAATCGGAAAATTTGACAAAAAATGTTGAAGGTGGTAGAATAGGTGCAGAAAATTATTGAGAAATTAACCCATATTACTATGAATCACGAAACTCTTCTTCATCATGAGTTTCGTAATTCAAGGCATATTACATAAACCGAAAGGATGGGGAAAAAATGAAAAAAATGACATTTGCAGCGGTTCTTTTTATTGTTGCGGTTTTGTTTTCAGGATGTTCCTCCTTTCAGCACATCAAAGGAATGAACATCCACATGGGAGTAAACGGCGGCGGGTTCACCGTCCCCATTGGAGATGGATGGGAGTACGATACCATCCTTAACATTTCCAATGGGGTGCCCGACACGATGATGGATGTGTTGCAAGACGGGAAACTTGTTGCAACACTTCGTTCAGGAGGAGTTGTGTCGGTTCGCCTAGGGTCATGGAGATGTTATGGCGGGTATTACTATAATCCATCATGGCAGAGCATTCCCCCGGAACAGTCGTTGCATGTCAGTGTGTATAAAACCGGAGATTACGAGTCTAAGCAACTCTGGTTTGCCGCAGACAGAAAATTTCGATTGCATGATTGCAACAGGGGAATCCGCCAGTCGGAAGACTGGACGGTAAAGTAGATTTTCGTAATTAACAGTAGATTTATACATACGGTCGTTCAAGGAAGAATAACCGTATGTATTTCTTTTCAAGTTTGGTATACCTTTGCGATAAATGGATAGCGGATTTGAAAAGGAACATAAGGATAAAATTATCGTGAATTACGAAACGTAAAGACGTCCGACTTCTGAAGTGGTAAAACATAGGCATTCGCCACAAATAAAGTAATTACCACGTCAGAAGTCGGACGTCTTACACATCAGAGGTCGGACGTCTCGTCGGCGTTTCGTAATTTACGAAAAACAAACAATCATGTTTAGTGTAATAACAAAAAAATATATCTATTATATCGCCTTGGTTGTAGCGATGATTTTTGTTGCCGTTCCTTTTGGAGCATTCGCCGCCACGGAACCGTCGTCTCCAGATGTGAAATTGGTAACGGTGCAATTTTCCATTGACTCAAGTCGTCTTGTTTCTTCGGGATCGCAGATGACATCTGTAACCGGCAACAACACAGAGACGATTCAAAACACAAACGGTTTGCATACCGCGCAAATCGAAATTCCAAAAGAAAGCAACCTTTTTAGCATTCATGTGAAATGGTCTTGGGAGGATAGCGGCAACACCGGCACCAATGACGTCATTGGCGTGTATGATATCGCGCAAAATCGTTTTACCAACTACATGGGAAACGGAGGCGGACCAAATGGATATGTTGATTCGTTTAGAGCCGTATCCTATCCGAAAAGTATTCACACAGGAAAAGATGACGGCGGCTCGGGCGGCCCAGACCCGTATCAGGGAAACCTTTCTTCCCACTATTTTCATCTCACCGTATTAGATGTCAGCGTAACTCAATTTGCGACACCAGCACCGAGCGCTCCGCCTCAAACACAATCACCGTCGCAAGCGCCGCCATCTTCAAGCGCGTCAAGCGCCCAGACATCAAACCCCGCAATCATCGCATTGCTGGTCACCGACCCTGTTTCAAACATCACAGAGACAAAAGCGCTTCTCAACGGCCACCTGACGGTTACGGGAGATACGCCTGTTGAAATGTGGTTTGAGTGGGGTGTGGGAGTATTTGACCACACAACTTCTATTCGCACGATACAAAACAGCGGACGAAGCGTGAGCGAATCAATATATGGTCTTGCTCCAAACACGCAATACATAGCGCGGTTGGCGGCACGGACACCTTCCGCCACAGTGTATGGAGACGCGGTTTTATTTGTTACCCAACCCACTCCTTCAAATCGTGCGTCGGTGAGCACTTATACGCCGCAAAATATTGACGGAGACGGAGCTCTCATGCGCGGGTATGTGAATCCGCGCGGGAGTACTGATACCGTTGCCTGGTTTGAATGGGGAAAAACAATTCCGTTTACCAACACCACCCCTTCCATGACGCTTGGCGGTGATTCCGGAACGGTGAGTTTTCCGCTCAATTCGCTTGAGGAAAACACACGGTACTACTACCGGATTGTCGCCGTCAATTCTGCCGGAATGTCTTACGGAAGTACTGTTGATTTCAAAACAGGAGCGGTAAAAGAGTCGGTTTCGCGCGGGGCTCCTTCAGTGACCACCATTAACGCGGAACAAGAAGGAGGCGGATATATTGTCGTGTTGAAAGGATACGTAGATACAAAAAATGTTCAAACGCGTACATGGTTTGAATACGGAAAAACAACCTCTCTCGGGAGAACGACCTCAAGAAGCGACCCGCGGAAAGAATCTGGTAGTTTCAGCGAAACGCTCTCCGGACTTGAACAAGGTGTCGTGCATTACTACCGCGCGGTTGCGTCAAACGACAATGGCGTTGCATACGGAAATGTATTGAGTGTCACCCCCGGCGGAAACACACAAGTATCTGCAGTATTTACTGCGGCAGATACAATATACGCGGTCACTGACAGAGCGGAATCAGTCAATGAACAAAGCGCTTTGGTGCGCGGCAGTATTTTATCCGCGGACAACCGCGCGGTTTCGCAAGGATGGTTTGAATACGGAGAGACGGAAGCGCTTGGCAGAGAGACGCCGATAAAAAATGTGGGTCTGGTAAGCGTGGCCGGCGTGTCGGAGAGTTTGTTTAACCTTGCTCCTGAAACAACATACTATTACCGTTTTGTTGCCAAGCAAAAGGAAGTTGTTTCGCGCGGGGCGATACAAACATTTACCACAAGCGTTCCGGAGAGATTGATTGTTTCTCGCGCGGCGCCGCAGACGGCACAGCCGCCAAAGATATCTAATGGCGGTAGCGGGCTTGCCGCCGCGGTTTTTCTCGGCGACTTCGCGGCGTTTATGCCGGTGACTTTCATTGAATGGTTTCTAGTGTTTCTACTCGTGTTAAGTTTTGTCGTTGCGTGGAGGCAAAAATATATATAACAAAGAAACAAAGAGCAGCCCTTTGTTGGGGGATAACTTTTTGGGGACTTAGTTCCCAAGAATATATAGAAAGATGTCTTACAAAAGATGGCGCTTTCTTTCGATATATCGAAAGGAACGAAGTATGGTTAGCCCTTTGTAGATGGTATGCCAGTATACTGGCATAGTCTTTGTCACTTAGTGGCTCAACTACTAAGTTGATAGACGTCCGACCTCTGCCGTGGTAAAACATCGGCATTGGCCACAAATAAAGTAATTACCACATCAGAGGTCGGACGTCCCACACAGCAGAAGTCGGACGTCTTCGCGTTTCGCAATTCAAAGTATAACAATAAAAAAACCGCCCCTTACGGCCGGTTTTTTGTTGCGTCGCGACTCATTCTAACGGTCAATTTTGGGCGGGCGAAATCCAAACAGAGAAATAATAACGGTACCGACAAGAGCCATGAAAAGAATACGGTTTATATCAAGGCCGGATTGGTTCAGGATAATATAGGTCGTGGTAACCCAGATAACGATGATGGAAAGCGCTGTCCATGGGTATTTAAGCATATACTTTATAATATACTATTTTAATAATGCGCGCACTTCTTCGTGACGTTCCGCGTAATAGGCGATACGTTCTCCAAGTATTTCTTCTGCGCGGTGCAATTTTTCCCGTTCAATCACCTGCAGTTCAATCATTTCCTCAAAACCTTCTTGTTCTGTGGGTTCAATACCGCCGGCAAGTTCTTTTTTATGAGACTCTTCCATAATGATTTCCTCTATGCGAGAAAAATGATTTTTTTCAAAAAAAAGATTCATTGCCAAAACGAGGTTGAATTTACTATGAAGGTGCAGAGCAACCATGTCTACAATCGCAAGGGTTCTAAAAAAGAGGAGAACTTCTTCCGGCACATAAAATCCGTACGCGCGTATTGCTATTGCGAGTTTGGCAAAAACTACCGCAACATTTTTTCTTTGCCAGATATTTTTTTCATTTGCTCGCGCGCGGCGCGCGGGGTCTTCTTTGCCGCTACCAATGGCGTCATACCATGGCAGTAAAATGGCATGCATATCCTTTTCAAAATTTTCCGCGATGATTTCCTCTATTTTATCAAGCGCCTTTTTTAATTTTTTGTTCGGACCATTTTTTTGCCGCTGAAAAACGGACAGCTCTTCTTCAAGTATTTGGTGGGAATAGGAAATAAAACCTTTCGCCGCAAAATGAATATCTTGTTTTACCACTCCGTATGCAAAACGGAGAAGGTGAAGGCGCTTTGCGCTTGCTTCTCCCACGATGCCAAAATCAATATAGGCAAGTTTGTTGCCAGGAAGGACATAAATGTTTGATGGATGAGGGTCCGCGTGAAAAAATCCGTCAATAAAAATTTGCCGCATCATGTCTTCAACAAGATAATTTGACATCTTTTCAAGGTCAATGCGATGTGCTTCATGAAGCAATTTTCCAAAAGACGGATTTTTGTGAAGTTCTTGCATAACGTGGCTTACCTGAAAAGCGCCGTTGTCCAAATATTCGCTGACGAGTACTTTTGGAGTTGACCGGTCAGCGTATATTTTAGGAACAACCGTATCAGGGTGCTTCTCCGCGTGTTTGAAAATGGCCGCCATATTTGCGGCTTCATGCCGAAAATCAAGCTCCCGCCTGGTCCACGCAATAAACACAAGCACGGCTTCTTTTAGACGAAGTGCTTTCACAATCTGGAATATGCCGAACACGTCAACGGCAAAAGAAACCACGAGGAAATCTTGCTCAAAAATTTCATCAATGCCGGGGCGTTTGATTTTGACCGCAACGGATTCTCCTGTATCCAGAGTCGCATGATAGACTTGCGCGATTGAAGCAGAACCAACGGGGTTTGTGTTGAACGTTTTGAAATACAGCTCCGGAGGTTTTCCGAATTCCTCAATAAACACTCTTTCCATTTCAAAAAAAGGCGCTATTGGCACGTTGCTCAAAAGTTGCAGAAGCTCTTCCGTGTAGGAAGAGGACAGGAGGTCGTTTCGGAGAGAAAGAAGTTGTCCGAATTTTATAAAAGCGCCTCCGGCTTGTTCGCAAAAAAGCCGCAAACGGATAGGATTGGAAAGTTCATGCTCCGAACCTTTTTCGTCGCGGTATGTTTGCTTAAAAAAAAGAGCGAGCGCCAAAACGGATAATTGGACACTGCGGAAAAGAAAACGAAAGAATCGCTGTAACGAAAACATAGATGAGATGAAAAATTGAGCATCTTACAATGACCGAAAACCAATGTAAGATAGAAAGACCGTTACTGCCATAAGAAAGCCAAAAAAAGCTTCCGGGTTTGGCAGGCGGTCTGATGTCATAAGAACCGCCGCGGTGACCCAGATGACGATGATTGCGACTGATGTCCACGTGTAGCGCATAGTATTATGATTTGTAATTCAAGTGTTTAGATTACTATATTTAGTATATAGTATGAATAAAATGAAAGCAAAACACACAACCGCACATGTTCTAGAGACAGGGCTTGTAGCAGAAAAGTTCGCGAAAGACCTGTTAAAAAAAAGAACGCTAAAACACGCGGCTGTCATCGGATTGACCGGCGATCTCGGCGCTGGCAAGACGACATTCGTGAAAGCGTTTGCGAGAGGACTGGGAATCAAAGAAACGGTAGTGAGCCCGACGTTTGTTTTGGAACGAGTATATAAACTGCCGAAAACATCTCCTTTTTCTCACCTTGTGCACATTGACGCGTATCGGTTGAAAGGAGCAGGCGAACTATTGGGGCTTGGGTGGGACGCGCTTATCGCCAATCCCAAAAACCTTATTATGATTGAGTGGGCGGACAACGTGGCGCCAATACTCCCCCAAAAAACAATACATCTCTTTTTTTCGCATAAAGGCGGGGATAAAAGAAACATTGAAATAAAGATTCAAAAGTAGATTTCTTGTATGATGGTAATGATACATCGGTATGGTTTCAGCACAAACAAAAAAAGATAAAAAAATACTCGTGCTCTTGGACGCGCACGCGATTATTCATCGCGCGTACCACGCATTGCCCGAATTTACCTCAAGCAAAGGCGAGCCCACCGGAGGGCTCTACGGCATCGCGACGATGCTCATGAAGATTATAAAAGAACTGAAGCCGGATTATCTTATCGCCTGTTACGACCTTCCCGTGCCGACGTTTAGAAAAGAAATGTACGAAGGGTATAAATCGGGACGACCGAAAGCGGATGAATCGCTCGTGCATCAGATAAAACGCTCGCGCGATATTTTTTCGGCGTTTCATATTCCGATGTATGAAAAAGCGGGCTTTGAAGCGGATGATATTATCGGCACGATTGTAGAAAATCTCAATTCTCAAAAAGAGCATCTCAAAATAATTATTGCGTCCGGAGATATGGACACCCTTCAGCTGATTTCTGATGATGACGTGGTTGTCTACACGCTCAAGAAAGGAATAAATGACACAATTCTCTACGATGAACAAGCGGTCAAAGAACGTTTCGGATTCGGTCCCGAACTCCTGCCCGATTTCAAAGGGCTTCGCGGCGACCCCTCTGACAATATTATCGGCATTGCGGGCATCGGAGAAAAAACCGCGACAACTCTCATTACCGAATTTGGCAGTATTGAGGAATTATATAAAAAATTAAAAAAGAAAGACGGCGAAAAACTATTTGAAAAAAAAGGCATTAAACCGCGCGTGTTAGGACTTCTGAAAGAAGGAGAAGACGAAGCGCTATTTTCAAAAACACTTGCGGAAATCCGCCGTGACGCGCCGATAGATTTTGTGTTGCCGAAAAAAAGCTGGAAAGAGTCATTTGACGTATCTTTGGTTGAAAAATTGTTTCGCGACCTTGAGTTTAGAAGTTTGGGAGCGCGGCTTCGCGAACTTGGCGGAGACGATTCGCCCAAAGAAGAAACGGCACAAGAAGAATCTCTTGACGCGCAAGAATTAAAAAAAATAGCGCTGGCGCTCTGGCTTGTTGATTCTCATTACACGAATCCTTCCGCGGAAGACATTCTTGAGTTTGGCGAAACAAAATCTTTTGCTCAAGCTAAAGAAAAAATTTTTAATGAAATTAAAAAAAGAAACCTTGAAACGGTCTACCGTGATATTGAACTCCCGCTCCTGCCGGTGCTTGAAGCGGCGGGACAACGCGGTATTTTGATTGACCAGCCCTACCTCAAAACACTATCTCAAACCTATCATGCCAAACTTGCTTCAATAGAAAAAAAGATTTACAAGCACGCCGGCATGACGTTTAATATAAATTCGCCGAAACAGTTGGGAGACGTTTTGTTTGACAAACTTCACTTGAGCGTCAAGGGACTTAAAAAAACAGGAGGAGGGGCTCGTTCCACGCGGGTGTCAGAACTTGAGAAACTGCAAGGAGAGCATCCGATTGTAGATGAAATTATAGAATACCGCGAATATCAAAAACTACTCTCCACATATATTGACGCTATTCCGCCGCTTATCGCAAAAGACGGGCGGCTTCATACCGATTTTATCCAGACGGGGACGACGACTGGACGCATTGCTTCTGCTAATCCAAATTTACAAAACATTCCCATTAAAACCGAAAGCGGCAGAAATATACGCCGAGCGTTTATTGCTGAAGAAGGATTTACGCTGGTTTCGCTTGATTATTCGCAGATTGAATTGCGGGTCGCGGCGTTCCTTTCCGGCGATAAAAAAATGATAGATATTTTTCGGCGCGGTGAAGACATTCATGCCGCGGTCGCTTCAGAAGTATTTGGAGTGTCTCCAGATGCGGTGGACAAAGAGATGAGACGGCGGGCAAAAGTGATTAATTTTGGAATCCATTATGGCATGGGGGTAAACGCGCTTGCAAAAAACCTTGGCGCAAGCCGCGCCGAAGCGGAGATTTTTTATCACAATTATTTCAACAAATTCAGCGGGCTCGCAGCGTACCTTGAGAAAGTAAAAAAAGACGCGGCAAAAAATGGCTATACCGAAACCTACTTCGGCAGGCGGCGATATTTTCCGGAAATCAAATCACGTATTCCGTATATACAAAGCGGGGCGGAACGAATGGCCATCAACGCGCCGATACAAGGCACGCAAGCAGATATTGTCAAAATCGCGATGGTGCGCGTCAATGAATATCTCAAAAAAGAAGCGCTTTTGGAAAAAGCGCGGCTCTTGCTTCAGATTCATGATGAGCTGGTGTACGAAATAAAAAATGAATGTGCCGACGATATCGCCCCGCGCGTCAAAGGACTTATGGAAAACGTAATTTCCGTATCGGTGCCGATTGTCGTCAACGTGGTGTCGGGAAAGACGTGGGGAGAGATGGAGTAAAAGAAAACCCGCGGGGACAAAGTCCCAGCGGGCTGGCAATCTAAGAAGGCAAAGAGGCGGTTATTGAAAGATTGGCCGCTTTCATGCTATCAATAATCTTCTCTGGCGTGAGCTTGAGGGTCTCGCTTGTAAAAAATTCCGGCATCATAAAACCGGAAATCGGCGTGTGAGAAGCGTACTCAAGCGCAAGAGAAATAATAAGCGCCGCGGAGGTTGCCGTCGCTTTTTGCATGGCGGCGGTTGTTTTTTGGTCGCCGTGTTCTGTCCACTCTACGCACCCGACACGGTGTCCATTCTTAAACAAACGTATTTCAAGAATTGTGGTATCTTCCTCCGCAAAAGGAATCGTTTTTGCCAGCCGTTTGGCGGTTATCGGGAATGCTTCGTTGTCCAACAAACCTTTTTCTGAAAGAAAATTTACTATGTGCCAATGCCCGTAATAACGCACCGTGCGTATCTCGCAGGTTTTAATGCGTGGCAGAGTTTCTGAAATTTTTCGCATTACCTCCTCGTTTCCGCAATTGGTAAAAAAAGTATCATAAGACCGTAAACCAATAAATGTGTTCACATATCCGTCAAGCGCTTGTTTGGTAACCAAAACGCCGTTTTGAATAGCAAACACGTTCCCACGATACGTCTCAAGCGTACTCTCCGGATTGAATGTCCATTCGTGGACGAATGAATTTTCCGGTTTTTCTTTGGTGATGCCGCCGACGTACACCTTGATTTCATCACAATTAATATGGCGCGCGCACGAGAGAAGCAGGATGTTGAGCATGCCAGGGTCAAAACCGCAAAACGGCATAAGAATTTTGCCGTTTTTCTTGAATTTTTCGTCAAGCGCTTTTTGGCGAATGAGACATTCGTTAGAAGCCCCGAGGTCAAAATAGTCGCATTTGCCGTAGCTGGCCGCCGCCTCGGCAACTTGGTATTGCAAAAATGACGGCACTGCACCGACGCACACATCAACCGCGTATTTTTCCAACGCCTCTTGTATTTCCGCCGTGCTTTTAGCGTAGGGATGGTATATCTCATGCGGATTTTTCCACCCGCTGTCAAAAAAAGCAAATTGTTCTTCGGAGATTTCTTCTTTGGTTTAGTCAATAATGACCAGCCGTTCAAAATCTCCATAGTGTTTGCGCGGTATGTGCTTCCCCACGCTTCCCAAACCACCGACTATAGCGAGCGTCTTTTTTTTCATGTTTCCTCCATTGTGTTTGCAAACAACTCTTGTGGAAAATCTTTCTTTGCAATAAGTTACGCCCCTGTCAATCTATTGTCAAACGGCAAGCGGGATATAATGAGAGCAATATGATACAGGTTTTTTATGGGAATGATACGGACTGCGTGTTGAAAAAAACAAAAGAAGCCATAAAAATGTTTCAATCAAAAGAATCGGACGCCGCGCTGGTCGTATTTGAAGACGACAGCTTTGACGAGGCGCGACTTGAAGAGCTGGCGTCAGGAGGGCAGGGGCTTTTTGCGCCGCGATTCATCGCGCTCTTTCGTCGCGTGTTTGAAAACGGGGAAGCAAAAGAAGCGATTCTCGCGCGGCTCTGCGATTTAGAAACGTCGCCGCACTTTTTTATTTTCTCCGAAAAAAAACTTGACGCGGCAACAATCGCGGCGTTCAAAAAAAAGACAAATGTCGAAATAAAAGAGTTTCGTATGAAAAGCGCTGTGGCTGGCGAAAAATCTTTCGCGTCATTCGCGCTTGCCGACGCTTTGGGGAAACGAGACAAAAAAAGAGCGTGGGCGGTTTTCCATCGGGAATTGGCAAAGGGGAGTAGCGTGGAAAGTCTTCACGGCATGCTTTTTTGGCAAATTAAAAATATGCTTTTGGCAAGCAAGTGCCCACAGGCAGAATGCGCGCGTATCGGCATGAAACCGTTTGTGTTTGATAAAGCGCGCGCGGCGGCCAAAAATTTTTCAAAAAAGGAATTGCTCGGATTGTCTTCTTCTTTGGTCGCGCTCTATCATCGCGCGCATGAGGGGAATCATGAGTTGGAGACGGCGGTTGAGCATCTGATTTTAAATACGTGACAACAAAAACCCCGCAGGTCATACCTGCGGGGAGTTCAAAAATGTTTGCACCATCTCTTGAAATACTAGAGACGGTTTTTTATCGTTCGGGTTTTCAATCGTAATCAGCCCGAGCTCTTCGCGCGTCTTTTCCTGAAGAGGAATGAGCAGCAAGCGCGTTTCAATGGACCGCGTTGAGTCTCCACGTCTCTGCATTCTTTCCTTCAAATCTTTTTCCGGCGCGGAGATATAAAACGACTCAATTTGTTTTTCCGGAACTCCTCCAAGCGCTTTGATTTGCTCTCTCAATGTGGCGACCATATCGGGAACAAGTATCATCACGGAAATTTTATTTGACAACAGACCATTTTCTAACGATTTTTTGAGAGTGCCATAATACTCTCCGTCATATTGAATATGCCACGCAAAATGACCTTTCTCTACCATCTGTATAAACGTGTTTCCTGAAACAAAAACGTATTCGCTTTGTTGTCCGTTCTCGCCACCTCTTTTTTTGCGAGTCGTGTAACTTTCTATGATCTGGTATTTCCGAGGGAAAGCAAGAAACATCTCTTTCAGTCTTGTTTTGCCAGCGCCAGATGGGCCAGACAACGTAACAATTTTTATGTCTTTTTTATGATTCATTCGTTCAGCCCTCCTCTGCCGGTTTATGACAAAATTTTTCTGATATTAAATATACTCCTTTCTGTAAATAAAAGCACCTTGTCTTGTGTTAGCTTCTCGGCTCGGAAAAGAAAAAGAGCGCTTTTTCTCTTCACTCGCTCTACGTCGCTAATAAAAAAAGTCCCCATTGGTAGGAGGACCAACGAGGACTTGGTTGAGCAAATAAAAGAGTTTTTTGCTCGAAAAATAAAAGGAGATAGAGAGATAGAGGAGAACAGGATGTGAAAGAACAGAAACAAATAATAATTTCAAATAACTAATTGAAGACTTTTGTAAATATAATCAACGATACGATGCCCTGTAAATCAGGCTCTTTGTTGATTTGCAAAAATCTTCGCTTACCTGTAATTATTATACTGATTTTTGCAAAGCCTGTACAATGGGCGGTTGTGGATAACCTTTTGGTTGGGAAAGTGTCTTTTTCGACTATTTTTCAAAAAGATTTTTTGCCGTTGAGGCGGCGAGATTGCCATAAGCGGCTTCTCTTTCTTCCGGTTTTGATGAGAGGGTTGCTTCGATAGTGTTGATTCGAGCCCGCAAAGAAGCAATAAATTCTTTATCGTTTTGCAGTTCCTCTAATTTTTTTATCGCTTCGCTTTTCTTGTCTTTGGAAAAAGAAGAACTTTCAATTTCAGAGATAATCTGCTCAAACATACTTTCGGGGATTCCACCATCGTGGCGCTCGTGTGTTGAAGAAGAAAAAGATTCAAATGGCATAAAATCGGGTTAATTGATAATAGAGGCGGCAGGGATCTTTCCTTACAGGAACGGTATAGTCTTCGTATCCGCCCTGGGCGGATATACTCAGACTTTTCGATCCCTGCACGCGAGCAAAATTGTTTGCTCGCTCGGGCGGATTCTCCGCTTTGCTCCGAATCCGCCCGGCAGGGATCGAACCTGCGACCGTCAGCTTAAAAGGCTGCTGCTCTACCAACTGAGCTACGGGCGGATGTAACTTTTATTTTTTGAAGAAACTTAATGTCCCCAGTCTCTCTTTTGATTTCTACCAAAACAGCTACGGACGGATGTAATTTTTTGTTCAAACGTGCCGTAAAGAAATACAAAAGTTTTTTCAAAAAGTTCTCGGATCTCCTCGCCTTGCTCGGCCAGACTTTTAGAAAAGACTTTTGTATTTCTCACGGCCTCCTTGCATAACTTCGTAAAATGTAGCATACAATTGATATAATGCCAAACGGTAAAAATGAAATTGTCTTGATTTTGCACGACATACGCAGTGTGGAAAACGTCGGCTCTATTTTTCGCACGGCCGATGCCGCGGGCGTGTCAAAAATATATCTTGCGGGGTATACACCAGCGCCGCTTGACCGATTCGGTCGCAAGCGGCGCGACATGGCAAAAGTTTCGCTTGGCGCGGAAGAAACTGTTTTGTGGGAACAGTCGGCGGATATTTTTTCTCTCATAAAACATCTTAAAGAAGAAGGATACGCAGTCGTCGCGGTTGAGCAAGACGCTCGCGCTGTTTCATGCGGCAAAATTTCTCAACAAGAAAAAATTGTCTTTGTGTTTGGGAACGAGGTGGGTGGGCTGCCGCAAGATGTATTAAAACAATGCAATATTGTTGCAGAAATCCCGATGTTTGGCAAAAAAGAATCGCTCAATGTCGCTATCGCGGCGGGGATTATGCTTTTTCTGTACAAAGACCGTGAATTACGAAACTCTTCTTCGTCATGAGTTTTTGATAGATGCGCATAATCCTGCTTGCGAGCAAAATTTGCTATGCTCCCCCGACGATACTGTCGGGGTCCGCAATGTCTCTCAAAAACTATGATTTCAGAGAGTTTTGTAATTTAAGGTTTTAATACGTCATCAAGTCTACCAATTTGCCGCCGTGGTCTATCAGACGCACCGATTCTTTGGTGTTATTCAAAAATTCGCTTGATTGTTTGAGAAAAAGCCGCCATTCTGGTTTGTAAAATGTGGAATCGTTTTTGTGCGTGTCAACACATGAGTTGTAATTTATTTGTGAATTGATGAAGGACATGCACGAAGAGGAAAGATTGCCCGGCAACGAACCCGTGTTTGCAGTACAGCGTGGGGTGCGATTGATGTAATCAACGCATGTTTGGTCAAGATTTAAGGCGCTTGTATCAATACCATCAAGGGGAGACGGGCACGAGAGCGAGAGCGGCGGAGAAAAATTTTGGAATTGCTCAAGATAACCGCTGCAGGAATTCACCCGAAAAGAAACGCCGATTGGAGAGCGTCCGGTAACCAAGTAGGCCGACTCGTTCGCGCCTAGAAAAAGAGGATTTTCTTGATTGATGCGCGAAAGATAAGGGAGAGGAGAGGCGTTGCCGATTTGTATTTTATTGCCAGCCGCGTTTTGGAGCGTCCAGCCGGTCACAAACACCGGTTTTTCATTTCGCCCGCTCGCTTTTATTTCAATATATTCCTTATCAGGAATTTCCTCCTTTCCTTTATTTATGTTCCGCAAAAATATCTGGTCTTTGAAGAAAGATAAATCAAGCTGGCTCAAACGCGATATATCGTTTTGGGCAGAAGAAAAAGAACCGTAGGTTTCTCCGCTATCAAGCGGCGCCGGTGGTTTTATAAAAAGCCCGCCTTGTGAAGACTGGCGCGCCGGCCCGCCGGTAAAAAACCACACGAACCACAAAAGTATCATGATGGCGGCAATCCACTTCACGTCATCAAGAGGGTCTCTCATTATTGGTTCTTTCATTGTATTACAGTGTAGCGTGTTTTATACGCGATGTTAATTCTTCCTCAACGATCGCCGCGTCGTTCCACGGCTCTTTGACTCCGTTTGCTCGCATGATGAACGGGTCGGTCCCTTTGCCGGTGATGATAACCGTATCGCCGGTTTTCGCGAGAGAGATAGCGTGGCGAATCGCTTCCCGTCGGTTTGCTATTTTTTTTACAATCGGGCGTGAGATGCCATTTGCGATTTCGTCAATGATTGCTTCCGGGGCATCATCATACGGGTCTTCATCGGTGAGAATAATCTCCGAACAATGCGCGTTTGCGATTTGACCCAACACCGGACGTTTCCACGAATCGCGCCCGCCTCCCGCGGCGCCAAGCACGCAAATTTTTCGCGAGAGCCCGTATGTCTCGTATACTTTTTCAAGCGAGTCGGGCGTGTGCGCGTAATCAACAATGACGGTGAAATCTTGTCCGGCTTCTATTTTTTGCATTCTTCCAGGGACGCCGATGAAGCGCTCCAGCGCGCGTTTAATAATGGGAATTCCGATGTTTTGGCTATCCGCAAAGGTCGCGGCGGCAAGCAGGTTGTAGAGGTTGAATTCTCCGGAAAGTTTTGTTGTTATGTTTTCACCCTTAAACACAAAGACGACACCTTCTTTTTTAAGAGTGTACGGTTTCACATCAGCAATGGAATAGGGTATTGATTCGGTTATTCCACGCACGGAAAGAAAACGTCCGCCCTCTTCGTCATCTTTGTTCGCGATAATTATTTTTTTCCGCTTGCTTGATATGGCGACCGCGCGGGCGATTGAAAGTTTCGCGTCGCGGTACGCTTCATACGAGCCGTGCGATTCAATATGCTCGGGTGAAAGATTGGTAAAGAGAAGCGCGTCAAAATCAATAAATCGGTGGCGAAACTGCCGCGCTCCTTCCGATGTCGTTTCAACAATCGCGTAGTCGCATTTTTCTTTTACCGCCCCGCGAAGAAATCGCTGTATAAAAAACCGCCCGGGTGAAGTCATTTTTCGCAAATTGCGTTCTTCTGTGCCGCCTATTTTGAAACGAAGAGTGGAAGAAAGAGCGGTGCGGTATCCCGCCTCTTCCAAAATCGCGTTCAAAAGCTCAATGGTCGTTGTTTTCCCTTTGGTGCCAGTGACGGCGAGGACAAATATTTTTTTTGACGGAAACCGGTACCAAAGCGCGGCAAAAAACGCCAACAGATAATGATAGACTGGCTGTGCCACGCGAAACAATTTTATGGGGATTATTTTTCTCCAAAAGGAGAGTATTTTTTCAAGCATGGGGTTATTTTCCGAGCATTTTTAATGCGGCTTTGATTTTTTCTTGCGCGGTGCCGTCGGAATGTTTTTCATTCACTCGTTTAAGTGTTTCGCGCGCTTCCCTGATTGAGTATCCGAGTGTCTCAAGAGCTTCAAGCGTTTCAATATCTTCTTTCCGGAGATTGTCATCCTGAATTCCTCCGTCGCCACCCAGTTTGTTTTGCAGTTCCAAGATAATCTTGTGCGCGTTTTTTTTGCCGATGCCGGATACGTCGGTGAGATATGAAGAATCACCGGAAGCGATGGCTTTTTTGAGCGTGTCTGTCGGCGCGATTTCCATGATACCAAGCGCGGTTTTCGGTCCGATGCCGGAAACTGTAATCAAAAGTTCAAAAAATTCAAGTTCGGCTCGTGTCAGAAAACCGTAGAGGTCTAGCGCGTTTTCTCTGACCGCCAAATGAGTCCAAAAAGATACACGGGCTTTCTTTAAGTCAGCTCGAATCGCCGTCATCGCGGTGAAAATTTTGTATCCGACACCGCCGACACCAAGAATAACAAACCGGTTGCCAGAAAAAATAATATCACCCGTGAGATGTGAAATCATATACCTATATGGTACACGACCTTGTCTTTGAAAACAAAAATTTGCGTTTATGGCTCTTTTTTGGTATAAAGCAAGGTATTCAATAATCATAGAATATAGATATGCCCATCACCGCATCAGCAAAAAAAGCGCTCCGCAGTTCGGCTCGCAAAAAAGTGTTTAACGACCGCCGCAAACGCACCGCAAAAGAAGCCGTAAAAAATCTGGAACAGTTTTTTGTTTCAAAAAACAAGAAAGAAGCAGAAGCTCTGTTGCCGCAAGCGTATCAGGCGATTGACAAAGCCGCCAAACGCGGGGTGATAAAGAAAAATACCGCCGCGCGAAAAAAATCGCGCCTTGCTCGGCGTATTTCAAAACTTGCGTAAAACAAATCCCGCTTTCTTCAGCACTGGCGAATGAAGCGGGTTTTTGTTATGGTAGAGAAGCGTTTGCCCTCGTCGTTCAACTCCGACACTTCGGTCGGAGTCCCGACTCCGAGGGTGTCGGGATTATTACAATGAAATAAAATTGCCCTCGTCGTTCAATGGATAGGACGCAAGCTTGCGGAGCTTGTAATAGAAGTTCGATTCTTCTCGAGGGCATAAAAATAATGAGCGCAAAGCGTTTGCTTTGCGCGAATGTATTTTTATAGCCATCAAGAAGAATCGAAAGGCGGAGGCCGCGAAGCCGAATCCGAAGCGTAGCGCAGGATTCGTGGCCGAGCCGGGGTCGCGAGCCCAAAAATTAAGGAGTGAAACGACTATAATTTTTGAGGACTTGTGACCGATTCTTCTCGAGGGCATAAAAATAATGAGCGCAAAGCGTTTGCTTTGCGCGAACGCATGTTAGAAACCGATTTGTGGTTTCTTAAAACTCAAAACCCCAGATATTCCATAATTGTTTCCGAAAGTGATTCGCGGTGTTCTTTTTCCGGAAGAGCGTCAAGGAATATCTCGTGGACTTGTTCGGTTGAAATTTCTCTGGCAATTGGTATGCGCAAGTACGGCATAAGCCATGTTTCCGATTCAACAACGAGCACATCCTCCATCGGGTATCGGTGAATCCAAAAAGATTTGAGCGCGCGAAACGGATACTCTGCGTTGCCGACACGAACGCCGCGCGCGCCGATTGAGAAGAGCAACGTTCTCGGTTGTTTAGTGGCATACATCATGAGCGTGAACGCCGCGAGTAAAATAAACAAGGCAAACAATACGTTGTTGTACAAAAGAGAGATGATTACAATAGCAACGGCAATAATGCCGATAGCCCAAAACCAATCAGCGCTTTTTTTCTGATGGTGATATTCCGTAAAAGACCATTGGATTGATTGTGTTTGAGGAGGCATAGGATAAAAACGAAACAAATAAAAAGACGCGTGCTTTTATATTACCAGTATATCATTTTTTAGAATCGCACAAAACAAAATCCCCGCAAAAGGGATTTTGTAGAACTATATTATTTGATAATTTCATCAAATAACGCTGAATCGTTACTTCGTTACAACAATTGTTCCAAAATGAGCAGCGTTCAGGTGGTCGTGGTATTTCCAGGAGCCGATTTCGTTGAACACAAAAGACCATGTGCTTCCCGATGCAACACCGGCACATGCGTCAAAGATGGCTGAAGCGTCCGGCGTGCCGCATTTTGCGACAGAGGAGCCTGGGTAGACGGTATGAGTGGGATGTATCGCCGATGCCGGCCAAAAATCTTTACCGCTTTCATTTGAGAAGATTACCATCGTTCCTTTTTTGACAGTGACTACATCGGGAGAAAATCCGTTTGCCGTGTATGAGATTGAGGCGTTGGCAACGGCGGTCTCCACAACAGAGGCGTTGTCATCTGCCGGAACCGCGCTTGTGGTGTCAGATGACGGCGAGACGGCAAGCGGGGCGGTGTCTTGTTTTTGTTTATCAATAAAAGCAAAAATCACCCACACGACAACTAAAACGACGATAACCCACGCGATAATTTTTTGCATATCAGTTATGTAAAAATTTTTTTAATATCTCGACCAAATACGTTACTTCTATCATAAATTATTTTGTTAATTGAGCAATCAAAAAAGACAATGATATACTAGAACATCATGATTTCTCAAAAAAGTAAATTATTTGCGCGAAAAAAACGGGCGCAAAAATTGCTCACGGCGCTCAAGAAACTCTTTCCTCGCGCGGGCATGGCGCTCCGCTACGGCAACAACTGGGAGCTTTTGGTGGCGGTGATGCTTTCGGCGCAGTGTACTGATAAGAAAGTGAATGAAGTGACGGCGCGGCTGTTCAAAAAATACCGTACGCTTGACGCATACGCCGGCGCGAAGCAGAAAGCGTTTGAAAAAGATATTTACTCTACCGGATTTTATCGCAACAAGGCAAAAAACATTATTGCCGCGGCGCGGATGATAAAAGAAAAATTTGGCGGCAGTGTGCCACGCGCGATGACAGAACTTTTAGAATTGCCCGGTGTCGCGCGAAAGACCGCCAACGTCGTGTTGGGAAATGCCTACGGCGTGGTGGAGGGGATTGCGGTGGATACGCATGTCCAGCGTTTCGCGCGGAAGTTTGACCTCACCGATTTTTCAGACCCGAAAAAAATAGAAGAGGATTTGATGGAGCTTTTCCCAAAAAAAGAGTGGTTCTTACTCACCTATCGGCTGATTGAATACGGTAGACAAATTTGTCCGGCGCGCCGTCATGATTGCACGAAACACCCACTGACGCGCGTCTATCCCGAAGCGGCGCATCACTGGCCGCGCGCGAAATAGTATTGCCCACGGCTTTTATTGAGAAACCTTGTCAAACGTGTTAGTTTGTTTATAGAAACACAACAGTGTGATTATGGTAAAAAGTTTTTTGTGGTATACTGGTTGAGTGGCCGAGAAATATAAAAGAAATCCAAATACCAGCTGTTTTATTTGCAGAAAATCAATTTACAGAAGACCGTTTGAGATAGAAAAAAACAAAGGAAAGATATTTTGCGGCGCTGTTTGTTATGGCATTTCTTGCAGAAAAGAGAAGCCCTGTATTGTTTGTGGTCAACTCATTTTGTCGGGTTTGCGCAAAAAAACTTGCAGCAGAAGTTGCTCGAATAAATATAGGATTGGTATTCAATATAAAATAAATAGTCCAAGAGACAAAGCAAAAGCGCAACGTTCTTTAAAACTTAAACTCTTAAAAGAGAGAGGAAAAAAATGCGAACGTTGCGGTTTCCAAAAATATAATATATTGCAAACACACCACAAAGACAGAGATAGAAACAACAACAATATGAATAATCTGGAGATTGTTTGTCCAAACTGTCACGCCGAAGAACATTATTTAGAAAAAAGCCCGCTAAACATTTGATCGAGCACATCACTTGTTTTTTTGAGTAACGTGTTGTTCCGCCACAGTGCGGAGGGTTGCGCCGAATGGTAAGGCACCAGTCTTGAAAACTGGCGGGTGAAAGCCCTTAGAGGTTCGAGTCCTCTACCCTCCGCTTTGTGGCGGAATATGAGGACATTTAAAATTTCATGGAGGTTTCAAGATGATAAAAATTGAAAATCGGAATCGGAAGCCGAAATGGGGTCGCGCCGTAGGCGCGACCCCATTTCGGCTTCCGATACACACCGCAGTCGGGATTTTGCAAGAAAGAAAGTTTAACATCGGCATGCGGAGCGCGGCGAGCCCAGCCAGAGTTCTTCAGCATTCGGCTATGCGATAGCCGAATACACAGCATTCGGCTATGCGATAGCCGAATGTTGGACAGATTACCCTGCGGTTTACGCCAACAGAGGCCTATATTTTCGCGTAAGTTGGGTACTATTGCTTGTGTGGCTGAAACATGCCAAGGTGAGAGGAAAGCATATCGTAGTTAGGGATTGTATTTTAGGGCTGTTATTCCCTTTGAAATATATAAAAAAAGAAAAAACAAGAAAATAAGGAGAGAGCCATGGGAAAATCTCATATCCTCCGGCTTGTCGTTTTTGGTGCAGTGTTCGCTATTGCTGTCGCCGGCTGTGTTTCACTATCGCATACACGGTCGGGAGAAAAAGATTTTTGGAGGAAGACGCTTGAAAAGAAAATACCGGCAACAGCGGTTTTGGACACCGATGCATCATGGAATAAGTTTGAGCGCTCTATGAATACGTGGCTGACGGGCAAGATAGGAGTGCTTCGCGAACGCACGGCAAGAAAAATGTTTGGAAAGCCGACAGAGCGCCGGGTCACGGAGTCGGCGCGGTCAGCAGGGTGGTATTATCGTGAAGGAAAATTGTTTGATTGGGACATGCTTGTGGCTAGCGGAAATCATCGGAACGAAAAAGACTACATGCTCGTCCTGGGATTTACTCCGAAAGGAGCGCTCGCAACCTTTGAGCTCGCTTCTTCGCGAAATCCTTCCACGACCATCGGTGGGACGACGAAGTATCTCGTGCGGGGCGCGGTGACGGTCGGTGGTACGATACTGTTTTCACAGTTAATGGAGAAAGCGCTTAATCGCGCGAGCGACTACCTTGCCAAAAAATTGGAAGGGCTGGGACCGGAGCTTGAACAAAGAATTCAAAACGGCATCAAAGGAGGACTTCCCGCAGAATTGAATCTCAAGAGCACGAAGATTCAAGGGACATTATCAAGCGGAGAATCTATTAATCTAACCATCCCCAAAACGGGGTTGGAGATTCCAAAAGTTCCTTAATTCATTAAAGTAATGAAAAAGGGCGCATATGAAAATGAAATATTTTCGTGCGCCCTTTTCTAATTGAGGGATGAATTTCTAAAAACTCATTGATGCTCTTCCGGCGTGTTTTTCTTGCGAAACACTTTTGCCACAAATATCAGATAAAAAATATCAAGAAGCGCGAGCGTGTTGATGATAAGGAGGGCGATAAACCATCCTGTATGGGAATTGCGCGCGGCGGTCCACAGCGCGTAGCCCTTCCACGGAAGGACCCACGCCATCAACAAGAGAAGTATCCAAATGCTCATTGTGCTCATTGAAAGAAATGGTTCCATATGTTTCTTATGATAAAGATTTGTGTTGGAGAATGCAACACGGGCGTGTGTATAAAAAAATGCATTTTGCAAAAGACTAGATACGAGATATGGTATGGATATAACAATATGAAATACTTGGGCATTGATTATGGAACCAAACGCGTCGGCGTAGCTCTTTCCGATGACGGCGGGACGATGGCTTTTCCGTATGGCGTTATTCAAAATACTCCAGCGCTTTTTGGCGAGCTGAAAACGATTATCAAAAAACATGAGATTTCGTGTATTGTCGTCGGAGAGTCGCTTGATTATTCAGGCAAACCAAATCCGGTCATGGAAGAAATAAAAACATTTGTTCGTGAATTGGAAGCAAAAATTGGTATCGCGGTTCAGTATGAGCCGGAATTTTTGACCTCCGCGCAAGCGCGCCGCATTCAAGGCGATTCGCACACGCTTGATGCCTCCGCCGCGGCGATTATTTTGCAAAGTTTTTTGGATAAATAGACGTCCGACCTCTGAATTGGAAACATATCGGCATTGGCCGTAAATAAAGTAATTACCACATCAGAGGTCGGACGTCTCACGCTATTGATATATGGGATGGTTTTTGATTTTGGAAAAGTTTTAATTCACGAAGGGATTTTTTGCTCCGCGGACCTCAAAGTGGAGGTGTGGACCGGTTGATTTGCCGGTAGAGCCTACGTAGCCGATGATTTGTCCTCGCACCACATGCCAACCCGCTTTTACTATATTGACGCTGTTGTGTCCGTATAGCGTTTGGGTTCCGTTGCCGTGCTCTATGACAATGTAGTTTCCATATCCTCCATTCCATCCATAATCACGGCTGATAATGACATCACCTGATGCGGCGGCAAAAATAGGGGTGCCCGATGGCGCTCCGAGGTCAACGCCGTTGTATCCATGGAGTCCTTGTGTGAGTATGCCATCCACGGGGCGAAGGTAATAGCCACTATATTCAGGACCGTTTGTTCCGCGTACCGGAGTAGCATAATTCGCGATTGTTTGTTTTGGCGCGCCTATTTCTCCGTCAGGAATCACGACAATATCTCCGACTGCAAGTATTGCATTTTCGCTTATGCCATTAAAATTACGCATCTCCTCAAGATTTCCTTTATATTTCTTTGCGATGCTCTGCAATGTTTCGCCTTTCTCAACTGTGTGGAGTACTCCGGAAATAGGAAGAATGACGAGTTCTTGTCCAACACTGATGATATTTCCGCGCTTGATATCATTTGCCCAAATGATGGTATTTACCGAAACCCCGAACATTTTAGCGATACCTGAAAGAGAATCTCCCTCACGCACCACATATATGCTGATTTGGTCTGATTTTGGAGCGTTGTCTTGTATGTCGGCAATGGTGCCGAGCGGTCCGCTATCGGGCAAAAGGGCGCTTCCACTTACAATAGTGATATCTCCGCCACCCTTTGAGGGGTTTGGGTCGTGGTTTAAGGCCGCCTGAAGCAATGCAACGTTTTGTGAGTTTCCATTGTTTTGAGACGTATTTGATTTATTGAAGATAGTATCTAAAAAATCTAAAAAACCGGCATTTGCTTGAGTCGGATTTATTAATATCACCGAAAACACAAAAGAAACCAAGATGGCTCTTTTTGCAAAAAACGTTGCAATTCCTTGTATTTTCGCCCGATTGTTCGTATTTTTCGTTTCGGGGTCTTGTATTTGAGTAGAAATAAGCCTAATTTTAAGAGGAATTTCCGTCTTTCAGACATAAAATGGCTCTGTTGAGCCATTCTTCAACAATCCATACCATATTCGGCGGATATATTAATGGTAGCGCCGTGGGGAAGGAAGTCAACCGTGACGGCAAGTTGTCTGTGGATATCATATTTTATAAAATATATGAATTAAAAAACCTTTTTGTTTGTGTTTATTTAAATTACGAGTAAAATAAAACACATGGCGTCTAATTCTCAAGATGGGCCGGAAAAATTTGGAGCAATAGGCGCCCGTTTGGGTGGGCAAGCGGAAGAGTTGAAGAAAACATTGTTCCCCGGGCTCTCATCAGAAGAAGTATCAGAATCAAAAAAAGAAAAACCGACAGAAAGTATTTCTGCCGCTCATGCTATACCGATTAAAGAAGGCACAGGCGTCGGGGTAACTATTCAAAAACAAGGAAAGGAATCGTGGTTTCAGGCCGGAACAGAAAAAAAAGAAGCCGCCACCCTTGCTCAATATGATAGGCCGGGCAAAAAGAAAGAAACAAACGAAGAGCTTATTGAGAGGCTATCAAAAGAAAGAAAAGAAAGAGAGGAGCGGGAAAAACAGCTTCGGACCGGCGCTAAAGAAGCGGCCGCCGTTGCGCCGGCATTTTTTCAAATACCGGAACGAGAACCTGTGGAACCTGAAAAAGAAAAAAAGGAAACGGTAAAAAACGAAAGCGACGAAGCCCTAGGCATACCGGAATCGGCGGCTCGGTTCCAAGCAAGCGCCACGGAGAAAAAGAGCATTATAGAAGAACTCAAAAAAGAAACGGACACGGAAAAGAGAAAGAATCTGTGGCATAAAAAAAATCATATCATCCTGGAGCATCAGAGAAACTGGGCGGCTTTTGCGTATGAGAACGCACAGAACGAAGAGCAAAAAAATAAAGCAAAAGAAGATTTTGTTTTCGCAAATAAAATGCTTGCGGAATACACGAGTGACCCTGGCGCATATGAAAAAAAGAATAAGTGGGAGTATCAGGATTTGCCGGCACAACCGGTTAGACCAATTGCGCCAGCAGCTGAAGAGCCAGATGCCGCAATAAAAAAAGAAGAAGAATCTGAAAAGCCGACAAACACTCCTTTGCAAACAGAAAACCTTTCTGAAGAAAAAATACCTCTCGTGAAAGAGGAAACAGCAAAAAATAAAGGGCCCTCCTCTATCACCGAAGAACATGAGCCTACATTTAGCGTCGCCGAAGAACTTGAAAGGGCTCTTAAAGAAAAAACACCGATAGCCACTGCAGAAAACAAGGAAACATCTCCTGGCGCTGATGTGGTGGGCACTCCCCGCGAGCCACAAAACAACAAACCGATAGAACAGCTTGGAGAAACAATGTCGCCTGAAGATAAGACGAAAATTGAGCAAAGGATAGAAAATCTAAATAAAACGCTTGACGCGCAAGCAGAACAAATTGAAAAAGACGCAGAGAAAAAAGGATACCTTGATTTTATTCGCGATGTCGGTAGAAATTACAAAAAAGCGCGGCTGACTTTCAAAATCGCTTTGCCGCTCGCTGTTTTGGCTGGAGTTTCATCGGGTGGAGTCGCCGCCTTGCTTGGAGCGAGTGTTGGCATTGTGGCGCGAATCGGAGCAGGGGCGACAGTATTTGTCGGCGCCGAAGCATTCTTGGAAAAAAAGAGACAGGAAAAAGAGCGCTGGTGGAATAAAAATCCTAAAATTATGGCGGCGGTTTCTGCCGGCATCATGGCGGGTCCTGTTATGAGCAAGGTGATAAGCGCCACAAATGCTGATGAGTGGCTCTCTCATACGTGGGATAAAGTATTTGGCGGAGGCGAAGTGGCGCAATCGGCGCTGGAGCAGACACAAGATAAAATAATACCGCCGCCAACCACCCCATCGATGACCCCTGAAGTAAAAGCGGCTTTGGAGCAGGCGCATGAGGCTATGGTGTCGCCGTCAGAAGTGGCGCCAGCGCCTTCCGTAGCGACGGTGATAGAACATGTTGCTCCAGTAGCGGCTCTTGAATCAATACACACAGTTGTCTCCGGAGAAAATCTGCATAACATTATCGCCAATATGAAAGAATTGAGCGAGCTTGACGGCGGGAGAAAAGAAAATGCCATCGCGAATATTTTGGAACAAATAAATAAAAATCCTATTGACTACGGCGTTGCAAGCGGCGACGTCAACCGGCTTGCGATAGGCGACCATATTAATATGGAAAAAATTCACGCGGCGTTTTTGGAAACAAAAATCGGCGGCGAGAGTATCGTAGAGCACGCGCAACACCTTACGACGGAACAAGTGGCGCATATTGAGGCGCCGCAACACGAGGTAGTTAGTGAAACAACTCCCGTAGCTGAAACAGAACCAAAACCGCTTTCCGTGGAAGACAGGAATGCTCAAGATGTGAAAAATATTGATGAGCTTGAGAAACAGTATAAGGTTGGAAAATACGCGGTGGCAAGCCAAGCCGATGCCGGGGCTTTTGATATCAGCGATAAAGGCATTGCGGGTATGAGTGGCGAGGTGGCGGCAGACATGAGCGCGACAGAAAATTTAACGAAAACAATACAACGCGGACTTGAGCATGTTTTCGGAGTGGGGGAAAGAGAGTTGGGAGATACGAGCTGGACAGTTCTACAGAGCGAAAATGCCGAGGAATTTTTAGATAAATTTTCTCTTGATATGGACAGCCCCGAAGAAAAACTTAAAGATTATTTAAATACGATGATACATGACACGAAAATCAATCCGCGTGCCGGAGAAACCATTTTAGACTATCTCACGCGCATCGTGGAACAAGATGTTACTTTGAGATATTCATACGATTAACAAATAAATACCCACATTATGATTACAAACCAAGACATACGCGAACAAATTATCAAAGAGCTTGAGCTGGGCGGACTTCCAAGTGAGGCGCAGGATGAAATTATTTCAAAACTTGCTGAAAACCTGCTCAAAAAAATTGCAATAGTGATGCTTGATAAACTTCCGGAAGACAAACGCGGTGAATTTGAAGCGCTTGCAAATGCCGGAGACACGGGGCAAGTGTACGCGTTTTTACAAGCGCACATTCCCGATGCGTCAGCGCTTATTCAAGCGGAGCTACAAGGTAGCATTGCGGAAATTAAACAGATAAACGATCGGGCGAAAATATAGATTAGCAGAAGTCGGATATCGGATGTCCGACTTTAGCGGGTGAACAAAAAGGCGATGTTAAACCCCCGGCTTTTTTGTATCTCGCAATTCAAAGTATCCCAGTATATTATACTGGGAATAGTAGTTTCATACGATATATAGTATGAAAATTAAAATTAAATAATTTGTAACCAATTTTTCGCTATAGCGAAAGTTGTGTGATGGGTACATTTTTCATATTTTTATACCGAAAAATATACCAGTGGTAAAATTGTAAAAATTATTTCGGCTGAGTTGAGGGCGAAATTATAATAACCAATTCTTATTTCGCCAGTTGCGAAGACGAAACACAGGTTCAATACCCATGAGGTTTGCTCCAAGGAACATCTATTTTTTCAAGTTTTTTCTTTTATGCTATCATCAGCAAAATGGAGCATCTCAAAACGCTGAATGAAGCGCAAAAAACTGCCGTACTTCACACGGATGGACCGCTTTTGATTATCGCGGGGGCGGGCGCCGGAAAAACAAAAACCATCACCTGCCGCATCGCGCATTTGATAAAAAAAGGCGTGCCGCCGGAGCGGATTCTTGCTGTTACATTCACCAACAAAGCGGCAAAAGAAATGAGAGAACGCGTCGCAGTACTTTTGGGCAGGAAAGTTCCATACACGCCTTTTTTTTCAGATTCAGGGACCCCGCTCGTAAGCACGTTTCACTCGCTCGGAGTGCAGATGTTGCGCGAGAGCGGTCACGCGCTCGGTATAAAAAAACAATTTAGCGTTTTTGACGACGGCGACTCTATTTCAGCGATAAAAGAAGCGTTGAAACGCGCCGAGCTTGACCCGAAACAGTTTGAACCGCGCCGGATGAAAAACGCGATTTCGCGATATAAAGAAGAAGGACTATCCTATGCGAAGTTTGCAGAACAAGTTGGCAATGAATATTTTCCGCGCATGGTGGAGAAAGTGTGGCACGAGTATGACGCGATTTTGAAAAAAGAACACGCGCTTGATTTTGATGACCTGCTTCTGCAGACGCTACTTTTGTTGCGCGAGCACGCGGATGTTCGCGAAGCGTATCAAAGACGCTGGCAGTATGTTCATATTGATGAATATCAGGACACAAACGCGATTCAGTATGAAATTTCACGCTTGCTTGCGGGAGAGCGCAAGAATATCTGTGTTGTCGGCGATTTGGACCAATCAATTTATTCATGGCGAGGCGCGGACTTCAGAAACATTTTGAATTTTGAAAAAGAGTATCCGGATGCAAAAATTGTTATGCTTGAACAAAATTACCGTTCTACCAAGACGATTCTTGCCGCGGCAAACGATGTGATAACACAGAACAAATTGCGCAAGGAAAAGAAATTATTCACTGATAACAAAGACGGAGAAAAAATCGCGCTGTATGCTGGCTACGATGAAAACGACGAAGCGCGTTTTGTCGCGAACAAAGCGTCGGCGCTTATTGCTTCCGGCATCTCGCCAAGTGATATTGCGGTTCTCTATCGTGCCAACTTTCAGTCGCGCGCGATTGAAGAGGCGATGATTTTGCTCGCGGTGCCGTATCAGGTGCTTGGTGTCCGCTTTTTTGAGCGCAGAGAGGTGAAAGACGTGCTTTCGTTTTTGCGCCTTGCTCTTAACCCGGAAAGCGTCGCCGACCTTGCGCGGATTATCAATGTGCCGCCGCGTGGGATTGGCAAAGTGACGCTTGGAAAGGTGGTTGTCGGAAAAGAAAATGAACTGCCCGCGGCGACGCGCGCAAAAGTTGGCGCGTTTAGAAAACTCATGGAACATATCCGCGGGGAAATCCCGAAATTAAAAACATCGGAATTGATAAAATATATTGTGCAAAAAAGCGGTCTTGAAGCGGCTTTGAAAAACGGTTCCGACGACGACAAAGAGCGCCTCATGAACATGATGGAGCTCGCCGCGTTTGCCATAAAATATGACACGCTTCCGACAGAAGAGGGGGCGCAAACCATTCTCTCTGACGCGGCGCTCGCGAGCGACCAAGACTCTTTGGACGACAAGACACAAAAAAAAGAAGGGGTAAAATTAATGACCGTGCACGCGTCAAAAGGGCTTGAATTTGAATATGTGTTTATCACCGGACTTGAGCAGGATTTGTTTCCGCATGTAAACTTGGGGAATCCGGAATCAAACGACGAACGCTACGAAGAAGAGCGGCGTCTTTTTTATGTGGCTCTCACTCGCGCGAAAGAAAAATTATTTTTATCGTATGCCTCCACGCGGACTATCTTTGGCTCAAAGCAAATGAACATTCCGTCTGATTTTTTGAACGACATTGATTCGGCGCACCTTGAACTGATTGACGGCGAAGAAATGGATGCTCCTCGGGATTTATTTGAGACTATTGAGTAGCCACGCGCAGAAATGGCGCCGCATAAAAAAACCGACCGCGGAGACGGTCGGCAGTGCGTGCCAAGAAATGTTTGGTTACTCGGTTTCTTCATTGGCTTCTTTTTTTATTTCTCCGAACATCTTTGCCGCCGTTTCCGCGTCTATCTTTTCTTGAGCGCTTTCCGGCGAAAGCATGTCGGCTGTTTTCTCTTTCTCTTTTACTTTTATTTTTTGCATTTTTCCTCCAATTTATACAAGCGGCGTTTTTTTAGAGTAGCATTATAAGACGCCCATGTCAATTATTTTAGTGTCTGTGTCGTTTTGGTTTTTATAATATCGGCAATCGCTTGCGCCGATCGGGAAAGAATTTCTCCATAAGCGTCTTTTTCTTCGTTGGGGTCTATGCCACCAGGTGGAACTCTAATGAGCACATTGGCTTTGTAATCATCTTTGTCTCCGGTAGTTACGTCTAAAGTTACCAAAATTAGTTGTCCGTTTGGCGCTTCGTATTCAAAAAACGCATCAATCCCGTGATGAAAATCAAGGGATGTTTTTTTGTGAGGGGAGCGAGAAACAGCGGTATAAAATTTGAGAGTTTTATAATCTAGAATACCGAGAAGCTCCGCGACGCTGGCGTGAAGGTCGTTGGCAAACCGCGGGTCAGGGTCGCTCGGGTCCTCAAATGGTTGCGTTTTTTTTACCACAGCGACGGCGTTTCTAAACTTTTCATATACAAGCGGTTGCGGATTAATCTCAACGCTTCCAAAAAGCTCGTGTTCCACAATTCCACCGGTTGCACCTTGATAGCGCTCATAATTCATGACTAAATCGTAGCATAAAAAATTATCTTGCATAGACTGCGTTATAAGGTAGTGTGGCTGGACTTTTTTATTCTGTGTGATATATTATAAAAAACTCAAAACCCCAAAGGAGGGAATGTACCGTGAAAACAAAAAAAGAGAGTATGATCGCCGTGGCTTTTTGCAGTTTGTTAATCTTATTTTGGTTTTTGGCGCCAAACGCAGTTGCGTTGGTGCATACGCCCATGATGCACGACGCGCATGGACACTCTAACCATTTGTCGCCCCAAAAATCGCCGCCAAAATCGGATGTCGTTCCTGCCCAGGGCGATATGTTTGACGCGGCGAAGGCGCTTGCGGATTTGGACAAAAAGTATCTAGCCGCCCAAAACGAAGAAGAGAAAGATTTATTGAGACAAAAAATCGCCCGCACCGCTCTAGTGAGCGGGAGGAGCGGAAAAATTTTGTCTCAAAAAGACGGGCGAGTCGTGAATGGGCGCGTTGGCCATGCGGATGACCCGAATTATTGGATTATCAACGCAAGGTCAGACGGACATCAAGTCACTTGCGCAATTATTTCTCGTGACGGGAGAGAAAAATCTGAATTTTCTTTTTTTCTTCATTAAGAGTCCGGGAGCCAGTCTGAACATACAGAGTCAAAGAGCGCCGCTTCTAGCGCGCGCTCTTTTTTATTGTATGATAGTCGTATGAAGCCGAAGAAATCATTAGGACAACATTTTCTGAACTCGCCGGAGACGGTGCGAAAAATTATTGAAATCGCGGAACTTTCGCTGGACGATATCGTGCTTGAAGTGGGACCCGGCAGAGGAGGGCTGACCAAAGCGCTCTTGGAGCGCGCCGGAAAAGTTATTGCTGTGGAAAAAGACCGTGAACTAAAACCATTTCTTGAAAATCTGTTTCAGGAAGAAATAAAAAAAGGAACGCTCGAGCTTGTGTTCGGCGATATATTGCAATTTACAAAGGAGGAACCTTTGTACAAAGGTTCCTCCTTTGTAAATTGTGGGAAAAACTATAAGATTGTGGCGAATATCCCGTATTATATTACCGGCGAATTGCTCCGGCTTTTTTTGTCCGGAGATTTTCAGCCGAAAAGTATGACCCTTCTTGTGCAAAAAGAAGTCGCGGAGCGTATTGTGGCGCGTGATGGCAAAGAAAGCATTCTCTCAATAAGTGTTAAAGCGTATGGTGTGCCGACATATATTCAAACGGTATCGGCGCGCGATTTTTTGCCGCCCCCCAAAGTAGATTCGGCGATTTTGCACATTGATGCGATTTCTAAAGATTTTTTTACTTTGCCGACTTGGAAACCCGACGTCCAAGTTGAAGAGGAATTTTTCAAATTGGTAAAAACCGGCTTTGCTCATAAGCGAAAATTGCTTATCGGTAACTTAAAAAACCCTTATAAATACAAAGGTTCCTCCTTTGTAGTACAAGCGTTAGAAAAATGCTCAATTCCTCAAAACGCTCGCGCGGAAAATGTCTCGCTTGATGGGTGGAAATGTCTTTTACGGAGAATTATGACTCAGGAATTATGAATATAAAAAAGCGCAAAAACCAAAAGAAATTCACTTGGAAGCGAAGCTTCCAAGTAAGAGTAAGATAGAAGAGAAATTTTTTGATTCTACAAAGGGTAGCCCTTTGTAGAATTCAATAGATATACACACATTTGGTACTTTGCCTTTTTGTAACGTGATATACTGTAAGGGTAGAATTAGGAGGATTCTAACTTTTTACTTTGAACTATTTTCCCAGCAAAAAGATTTTAATGTTATTAGCGGTCCTGGCGCTTGGCGGCGGATTGTGGGGGTTTATGTCGTCTCGCACCGAATCAAACAAACTGCCCGGAACACTCGTATTTACCAATAGCGGCGCCGCGCAAGCACCACTCCGTGGCATCACGCAAAAAGACAGCGATACCGACGGTCTTTTTGATTGGGAGGAGATGCTTTGGAAGACAGACCCCAACAATCCCGATACTGACGGTGACGGTACAAACGACGGCGACGAAATTAAACTAAAACGAAATCCTTTGAAGCCAGGGCCAGACGATGCTTTGCCGGACGATTTTTTACATCAACAAACTCAAACAAACGAGCCGGACGAGAAATTGACGCAAACCCAGCTTCTTACGCGCGATTTTATCAGCACCTATCTCAAACTCAAACAAACGGACCAATTTACGCCTGAAAATCAGGAGAAGCTCGTTAGTAGTTTTATGGAAGAAGCGCTCTCGCGCGCTCAAACAACAGAAAACCCCGCGCGTTCTTTAGAGGAACTCACGATTGAAGATGAGGCCGGTATCATTCCGATAAGCCAATATGCGCAAGCATTGGAATCTGCTTTAGGAAAAAATTTCTCTTACTCATTTTTTGGGCAGGAGCTTATACTGCTCAAAAATATTTTGGAGAAAAAAGATTCGCGCACGATAGCCGTATTTGGTGAAGCGGAAAAAGCATACCGAAATCTTGCGGACGAACTGCTCAAGACGCGCGTGCCGCGTGAGATAGCAGTGTCTCATATCGCGCTTATCAACAGCGCGCTCGTGATTGCAAAAAGTTTTTCCGACATAATGCTCCTCCCGACAGACCCGCTCCAGGCACTTACCGGCGTGAAAAGATATGATGAAGAATTGGTCAATTTTGGAAAATATTTGAGCGATATTTCATCTTACATTCTGCGGGTGACAAACGAAGCAGAAAATAAACTAAAAACTAAAAACTAAAAATGAAAAACAACAATGCAAAACTAAAAACTTTAAATTTTAAGTTGTTGTTTTTCATTTTTCGTTTTTAAGTTTACATTTTATGTTTTCTTACCTTCAGAAAAAAATCATTGCGGCAATGCTTGTGGTGGCGATTATATCTCCAGCGGTGCTTTTAATACAGCCGAAAAAAGCGGAAGCGGCGTGCGGATTTGGTGGCGGAGGGGGTGGAGGCACGCCCGAAACAAATCCAAATATACAGGGACCAGTAGACACAAGCGGCATGATTCAGGCTATGCGTCAAATCAAGCCCCGACTTGCTATTCAACGACTTATCGAAGACACACCCCTTGCGGTGAGCGTGTCAACTAATATTTTTAAATCAGGAGGAGCGTCAACTATTTCCATTCCTCAAACCAGTTTTGACGCAAACGCGCTTGATGGCGGCGCTACATTGGCTCTTGTGGTAAGCGAACCTGTTTTGCAAGCTATTAATATTGCGCAGAAAGCAATAGAGTGCATTACCTCCATCGCGAGTTCAATAACATCATTTGCGACCGATTCGCTGGCAATAAAAGAAACCGTGCTTGACGGCATCGCGTACGCAATCATCAATCAAATCATTGCCGATATGTTAAATGATATTCAGCGTTGGGCGATTACCGGCTTCAAAGGAAACCCTGTATTTTTAACCAACCCTGAACGGTACTTCACCAATTTAGCGGACCAAGTGCTTGGCGTATTTTTAAATAAGCTTGCCGGCGTCAACTTGTGCAATATCAGATGGAACGCGCTGATTGAAATTTCTCTTAGCATTGATTTGGGATACCAACAGCGTGCGCAATGCACTTTTTCTGAAATAGGCGCGAATTTTGACCGGTTTATAAATGATTTTTCCCAAGGCGGATGGGGCGCATGGATTAAACTCACCACCGAAACGCAAAATAATCCCTATGGCGCTTATATTCTCGCGACAGAAGAACTTGCAAAGCAAACCGGCACGGTCCCGGGCGGACTTCTCGGCAAAAAACTGCTTGAGCTTCAATGGGGCAAGGGCATCATATCTCTGACGAAGTGTACATACGGAGAAATTTCTCAAAATGATGTGGATTCTGGGTATATCAATGAAAATCTTCCGGCGCTTGATAAATCAACTATTGGAATGTGTAAAGACGCGCGGGGTAATCCTGACCCCAACGCTACCTCTAACACCACGCCCGGAAATATCATTGAAGATTCCATAAACAAAACACTTGGAGCAACGACCGATCGTATTGTGGCGGCTGATGAAATCAACGAGACCATGGCGGCTCTTTTATACGGACTTTTGGTCAAGACATTTTCTTCAAATGAAGGTTTTGCCGGCGCCGACTGGAGCGGCATATCGTCGCAGATTGGCAGTGGGGCGAGCAATAAAGCGTTTGCCGACGTAAAAAGCGAGATTTTCGCGCGCGTGGATTCGTTTACCATAAGCGAGACAGAATTCAAGAAACAAAAAGAACGAGCGCTCGGCGTTTTGAAAGAAAGCGAAAAAGCGTTGAATGAAGTCGCCGCGTGCTACATAGACCAAATTACACTCTACAAACAATACCTTGACCCCGCGAATACCCGCCTGCTTTCTATCGGCTCCGGCAATCCATTTTTGCAGTTTGTGCAGGCGGAAGCCGAACAAAAAATACAGCAGAGCCGCGATACGCTTGCGCAAAAAATAACTCCGCGCGTGGCGCCGCTCCAAAATAGCGTCACGCAATCAAACGTATTTCTTTATGAAATAGAGCAGACGCGCGCGACGATTGTTTCAGCAGATACATTTAACAAACTGGATGAAAAGACCAAGATATTTTTTGAGACGCGCGACCGATGGGACGACCCGCTTGAAGCGGCGGCGGCGGAAAATGAAGCGGACTCCATCAAAACCGAGATTGAACCGATTACCGCGCAGGCAAAAGCAGATTTGCCGCCATGTCAAACAACTCGCCAGCAGATGCGCGACTTTTTCAAGATAAACGACATACAGCCCGCGGCGTGATTAGACGTCCGACCTCTGAATTGGTAAAAAATCGGCATTAGCCGCAAATAAAGTAATTACCACATCAGAGGTCGAACGTCTTAAAAAACAATATATTACCATGAAGAAATTTATTATCACCATAATGCTCATCAGTGTCCTCGGAGGGATATTTTCTCCGTCGGTTGTTCGGGCGGGTCCTCTAGACGCTGTTGTCGAAGCCACTACAGGGTCTTTTATAAATGACGCGATGATAAATCTTGCTGATAAATGGCTTTCGCTCATGGCGCGCGGGCTATATCTTTCCGGAGCATTGCTCGATGCGTCCATTGATTTTTCTCTCAACAAACTCAAAGAATATACCAAGGGTTCGGTAAGCAAAGCATGGGCGGCGGGACGCGATATTGCCAATATCTTTTTTATATTCATTTTGCTCTACATTGCCATCGCGACTATTTTGCAGATTGAAGGATTCGGTACCAAATCGCTTTTAGTCAGAGTGGTGCTTGTCGCGCTTTTGGTAAATTTCAGCTTGGTGATTACCCAGGTGGTGATAGATGCCTCAAATGTGCTTGCCGTTGCGCTGTTTGAAAATATTAAAGGCGGCAATAGCGATGTGTCAATTGCCTTTATGAGGGGATTGCGACTGGAATCATTGTACGATATAGGAAAAAAAGGAACAGATGTTGCCTTTTCCTTTACGCCCGCGCAAATGTTGACAGTCATGGTATTCGGTTCGCTCTTCATTTTAGTTGCCTCGTTTGTCTTTCTTGCCGCCGCCGTTTTGTTTGTTACGCGGAGCGTCGTTCTCATTTTCTTGATGATCCTTTCTCCGCTTGCTTTTTTGGCATGGGTACTGCCCGGCACATCAGGATATGCTCAAAAATGGTGGGAGACGCTTCTTCACCAGTCGTTTTTCGCGCCGGCGTATCTTTTTGTGATTACCGCTGTGCTCTTGGTACTGCAAGGCAATGCACAAGGAGGGGTTGAAGCGGTGACCAAAGGCAAAGTTTTGGACACTAGCGGAAATACTTTTGTGGGAGCATTGATTAGTTCAAATAAGGATAGTTTTGGCATTATTCTTAACTTTGCCATTCTGATTGGGATGATACTCGCGGCGCTTATCGTCGCAAAAAGCATGGGGGCGTACGGCGCCGAAACAGTGATAAAATGGGGGCACAACGCGCGGAAATGGGGGCAGGGAGCCGTCGGCAGAAATACGGTCGGGCGTTTGGCAAGCATAATGGCAGAATCCGGCGCAATGAAAGGTATTGCGGCAAAAGCTCCTCGCCTCGGCAGTTTGATGTACGGCACGCTTGATGCCGCCAGCGGTTATGGTTTTGGCGGCGCGGCCGGAGGTTATCGCGGCGCCGTTGAGAGAGAAGCAAAACGCCGTGTTGCCATTGGCAAGAGAATTGCCGGCGGAGAAGGAGGAAAAGAGCGACTGCAAGCATACAAGGAGAATCTTGAGAAAAAACCACTTATATCTCGCGTGGCGTCGGGGGCAATCGCCGGAACGATGTTTGCTCCTGGCGTTGGAACGGTTGTTGGCGGCGCTGTTGCAGGGCTCGGCGCTATGATGCCGCGGCGAGAAGGAGAAAAAATGGCGGTCAAGAAATTAAATGAATATCAGGCGATGGAAGACAAATTAAGTCGTAGAATGGAGCAGGATATGACCACCCTGCAAGCAAGCGCCGGTCTTTCGCCCGGTGATTTACAGGGACTTGATAAAGATAAGCAAATTGAAAAACTTGGTTCAGCTGTTGAGGCAACGATAGACAAACTAAATAAAGAATTGCAAAATCTTTCTTTACAGCTACAAACAAGCGGTCCAACTGAAACGTTAAATAAACAGATACAGGCGACCAAGCAAGGCATACGAGATATACGAAATACCCAGAGAGATATTGAAAATTCACGAGATAAGCTTAATACGGCACAGAACTGGAGAGAAAAGAAAGAAGAGAAAAAAGAAGCAACAAGTAAAGAAAAATAATTATGCCACAGTATACAAAAGAACAATTTGAAGAAAAATTTAACGCTCTTCCGAAAGATATACAGGAGGCCATTGTTGCGTCCGATACCGAAAATACGATTAGAGGTATCGGGCAAAAATATCACCTGCATATTGACCAAATCGGAGAATTGATGGAAGCAACCGATTTTGTGATGCTCGGCGTGTCGCCACCGAAAGAATATATCCGCGATTTATACCAACGATTTGAATCGGAAGATAAAGAAAAAGTGCGGCAAATCGCGCATGACGTAAATGAGCAGGTGTTTCAAAAAATCAAAGAGTCTCTCAAGCAGATTCATAATGTAGAAAATGAAACACAAAACATGAAACATGAAACACCAATGACTGCGGAACCGCCAAGGACAACAGAATCAAAAGATGAAATAGTTGAAAAAATAGAATTCCCAGAAAAAGAAGAAAAGGATATCGTAAAAGAAAAACTTCAGGCGATGAACGTTATGCCGAAAGCGGAATCGGAGTATGAAATGAAACCGGATGGAGGCAACAAGAAAAAATGGAGCGCCGACCCGTATCGCGAACCGATTTGAATAGGCAAATCCTATTCAAATCGGTTCGCGAGAATCAAGAATCAAGTTAGTAAAAATGAAAAAGGAAAAACGAAAAATGCAAAACAACAACTTAAAAATAAAAACAGACCTAAAAAAAACGAGCCTATATATTTGCCATTGATATTATAAAGATGATTGATTTTATTGATAAAAAAGATTTTACGATACAAGTTATTTCTAAACAATTAATTAGAAGCGCCACCAGTATTGGATCAAATATCATTGAAGCTCAAGCGGGTAGTACAAAAAAAGACTTTACTAATTTTTTTAGTTACGCTTTGAAATCTGCGAATGAAAGTAAGTTCTGGCTCGGACTCTTAAGGGATTCTGGTAAAGGAAATAAAGAAAAGTGCAATAAATTACTGCAGGAAACGATAGAATTATCAAATATGTTAGGATCAAGTATACTTACTTTGAAAGGGAAAAAGAAATTTTAAATTTTATGTTGTTGTTTTGCATTTTTCATTTTTAATTTTACGCTTCTATTTTATGCGTTACGAAGTCCCACAATTTATTGAGGTTGAAGACAAAGTGTTTGGTCCGCTGACCATCAAACAGTTTTTGTATTTGGTGGGCGGAGCCGGAGTCGCGTATCTCATTTGGGTTTCTCTGCCGACTTTTTTTGCCGTTCTCTTTATCGTTCCAGTTGCGGCATTGGCTTTATCGCTTGCTTTTTATCAGGTGAACAATCGTCCGTTTGTGCAGATTATTGAAAACAGCGTGCAATATTTTTTCAGCAACAAACTCTACCTCTGGAAAAAAGAACCGAAAAAAAACGCGCGCGAAACGGCGGCGGACATATCAAAAAATGAACCCTCATATATCCCGAAACTGTCAGAAAGCAAACTAAAAGATATCGCCTGGGGGCTTGACGTACATGAAAGTTTGTATGCCGGCACGGACACGGAAAAGAGAAAAAAAGAAAAAGTGTTTAGAACATGAAACCTAAAATAATTTTGAATTTCCAATTTTGAATTTTGAATAAATTTTGAATGTCTTAATTTAAAATTAGAATTTGATTCAAAATTCAAAATTGGAAATTCAAAACTCAACATGACTAAAGAAACCACCCAACAATTTGTTCCAATCAAAGAAGTGCGCGACGGCGTCGTGGTGCTTCGCGACGGCTCGCTCCGCACCGTGCTTATGGCATCGTCGCTCAACTTCGCGCTGAAATCGGCGGATGAACAGGAGGCGATTACTTCTCAATTTCAAAATTTTCTAAACTCGCTTGAATTTTCCGTTGAATTCTACATCCAATCTCGGCGGCTTGACATCAGGCCGTATATCGCGCTTCTGGAAGAGCGGATGAAAGAACAGACGAATGATTTGGTAAAAATCCAGACTCACGAATATATCGGTTTCATAAAAAATTTTACCGAATCAACCGACATAATGAGCAAAAATTTTTTTATCATCATTCCGTATGCGGCGTCTATTTTCCAGGACAAAAAGAAGATGGGAGGATTTTTCGGAAAGAAAGCTCCGGCGGAAGTTGAAAAGAAAAATGAAGCGGAACAATTTGAAGAAAGCCGCACCCAGCTTGAACAGCGCTCGGCGATTGTCTCACAAGGACTTTCCCGCGCAGGGGTCAGGGTGGCGATGCTCGGGACCGAAGAAATTATAGAATTGTTTTACAAAATATTTAACCCGGGGGAGCTTGAGAAACCGATTGTTTCAGATGACGGTATGCAATAATAAAATATCATGGCATTATTTGATTTTCTAAAAAAGAAAAAAACAGAAGAAGCGATTACGCCGATTTTGCCGCAGGAAATTTATGAAGCGGCAACGCTTGAATTGAAAGATATTCTGGCGCCGTCGGCGCTCAAGATTTCTCCGCGCGAAATAAATCTCGGAGAAAAAATAGCCCGCACTTTTTTTGTCATTTCATATCCGCGGTTTCTTACGGACAATTGGTTTTCTCCGATTATCAATCTTGACAAAGTATTTGATGTCGCTATTTACGTGCACGCGATTGAAACGCAAAAAGTGCTCCGTCAATTCCAAAAAAAGGTCGCGGAAGTGGAAAGTCAGATAAATATCCGCGAGGAAAAAGGGCTTGTCCGCGACCCGGAACTTGACGCGGCGTACCGAAATCTTGAAGCGCTCCGAGATAAACTCCAGCAGGCGGAGGAAAAATTGTTTGATGTCGGACTCTACATCACTATTTACGGCTCTACGAGCGAAGAGTTGGATAAAGTGGAGTCAACCATCAAATCCATTCTTGAATCAAAATTGGTTTTTTTGAAACCGGCGCTCTTCCAGCAGGAGGCGGGGTTCATGAGCGTCTTGCCGCTTGGCGACGACCGGCTCCTTGTGCATTCAAAACTCAATTCTTCACCTCTAGCGAGTATGTTTCCATTCGTGTCGTTTGACCTGACATCTGATAAAGGAATTTTGTACGGCATCAACCGTCACAATTCTTCCCTTATTTTGTTTGACCGCTTCTCGCTTGAAAACTATAACTCGGTTATTTTTGCGAAAGCCGGTTCCGGCAAGTCGTACGCGACGAAGCTTGAAATTTTGCGGTCGCTTATGTTTGATACCGATGTTATCGTGATTGACCCCGAACGTGAATATGAATATCTGGCGGAAGCGATGGGCGGACGGTATTTTAATATCTCGCTTTCATCAGAGCATCACATCAATCCGTTTGACCTCCCCGTTCCACGTGAAGACGAAGCGCCTTCCGATGTGCTCCGTTCACATATCATCAATTTAGTCGGACTCTTCCGCCTCATGCTGGGCGGACTTACCCCCGAGGAAGATTCAATCGTTGACCGCGCCATTACCGAAACATACGCGCTAAAAGATATTACGCCAGCGACGAATTTCGGCAATGTCATGCCTCCGCTTTTGTCTGATTTTGAATTGGTCCTTGCCGGTATGGAAGGCGCCGAATCGCTCGTGTCGCGCCTGTCAAAATATACCAAAGGTACGTGGGCCGGTTTTATCAATCGTCCGACCAATGTTGATATCAATAAAAAATTCGTCGTGTTTTCCGTGCGCGATATGGAAGACGACCTGAAGCCGGTCGCAATGTATATTATCACGCACTATATCTGGAATGCTGTCCGCAAAACGCTCCGCAAGCGGCTCTTGGTGATTGATGAAGCGTGGTGGATGATGAAAGCCGAAGACACCGCGTCGTTTTTGTTCGGCATCGCGAAACGTTCGCGCAAATACTATCTCGGGCTCGCGACCATTACCCAGGACGTCGGCGATTTTTTGAAATCTCCGTATGGTTTGCCCATCATTACCAACTCGTCTCTTCAGCTTTTGCTCAAGCAGTCGCCAGCGATTATTGACGAGGTGCAAAAAACTTTTAACCTGACCGAGGAAGAAAAATTTTTGCTTCTTGAATCCGATGTCGGCGAGGGAATCTTTTTTGCCGGATTGAAACACGTGGCGATTAAAATCATCGCTTCATACACCGAAGACCAGATTATTACTTCCGACCCGGCGCAACTCTTGGCCATCAAACGCGCCAAAGAAGAGCTGAAACAAGCGGAAACATAAATCTATGGCAACAAACACACCACCCACTGTCGGCAATGAAATTGTTCAAAGGGCTCCTTCTCCCGCGCGTTTTCTTCGCGCTCGCGCTCGGGCGCGGCAAAAAGCTGTGTCCGATGAAAGCGATGAAGAAAAAAAAGCGCAAGCCGCCGGACAATCACAAAAATTAACCGGCGCCGGATTCACTATTATGATACTTCTTGCGCTTGTCAAAGATTTTTTTGACATTATCGCCAGCGCGAGCGTTGTGTTGGCATTTCTCTCAACTATTGCCGGAGTGTCGGTTGCGTTTATTATTTTTCTATATCTTTTTTTCAACAACGTTTCATTTACCGCGCGGAAACTTACCGTTTTGCTCGCGATGTTTCTTATAGAAAGCGTCCCATTCTTAGCGCTATTGCCGACGACGACAATCAGTTTGCTTATCGTGCGCTATTTGGAACACAACGCCGCCGTCAAGCGAATCGGGGAACGTTTTGCCGCATAAAACGGCGTTATGGTTGGCGTATTGTACCTTGAATTACGAAACTCTTTTTTTGACACCGCTCGGCCGCTTCCAGCGGCGGCCTAGCTTGTCCTCGGGCTCGGATTTTGCTTCGCAAAAACCAAGCTCCTCGCCCTGCGGCCGTATCAAAAAAAGAGTTTCGTAATTCATAATATGGTAATTCAAAATATGATATACTATTGAATAATACGATGACATGCCTCACAAATTAAATACAATCTTTTTTCTGTTGTGCTCCGCTGTTTTTTTGGCGATGCCCGCGCTTGGCTTCGCCGCTCTTTTGCCGAACGGAGAGCCGCTCTTAATTATTGCGAATCCGGAAAATCCAAAACCATTTGACACGGTGACCGCACGCGTTGAAAGTTTTCGGTTTGATGTCTCCAGAAGCGTGATTACATGGTATGTAAACGGAAAAAAGACGGCTTCAGGAATTGGGAAAACACAAATATCATTTTCAGCTGGAGGCGGAGGCAAAGAAACAACCGTTGAAGTCGTGGCTCAATCGGAAACCTCCGGCGTGTTCAACCAGACGCTTGTGTTTCGCCCCGCGGACGTCGCTCTTTTATGGGAGGCAGATACCTATACTCCTCCTTTTTATCAAGGGAAAGCGCTCGCGTCGTCCGCGGCAAGAATCAAAATTACCGCTTTTCCGGAATTTACAGATAGCTCGGGCCGCGCCGTTTCTCCGCGCAATCTTGTGTACCAATGGCAGGTTGACGGCTCAAATCTGCCGAATCAATCGGGCTACGGAGCGCGAACAATCACCGTGACCGGCGCTCGGATTTATAGAGATACCGAAATATCCGTTGAAGTGTCTTCCGTTGACAGAAGTATCGTTGCTCAAAAAATATTGATTATCCCCTCAACCGACCCGAAACTCGTACTGTATGAAAATCATCCGCTGGAAGGAGTGAAATACTCGCAAGCGCTTTCTTCTTCATTTTCGCTTTCGGAACCCGAGGTGAGCATACGCGCGGAGCCGTACTTTTTTTCAGATATTGGTACTCTTGATTACGGATGGTTTCTCAACAACGAGCCGGTCACGGTGGACCGGAATGAATGGAATAATATAACTCTGCGCCAAGAAAGCGGCTCTGCCGGCGTGTCGCGTGTCAGCCTTGATGTGCGCGGAATAAGCGGCATACGCGGGCGTATATTGCAAAACGCGGCGGCGGCGCTCCTTATTTATTTCGGTGGACAAGGAGCGGGCGCTGGAGGATTTTTTGGGCAATAGCAGTACATAAAAAAATATAAAAATGAAAGCATTAAAATCAATAGCATTTATGGCGCTGATATTTCTCTTCTTTTTTACGCTTGCAATTCCGTTTATTAGTGTTGCCGACTCCGTAGGTTATATCCTTCAGCCGTTGCCTGGTTTTGACGAAAAAGCGGGTGGCTTGGGCGGATATTTTACAAGTATGTACCAATGGATAATCGGTATTGCAGGAGTCTTGGCGGTGCTTATGATTGTTGTTGCCGGCATAGAATATATGACCCCGACACCGTCTTCAAAAGAATCGGCAAAAAATCGCGCGTGGGCGGCTATTTCCGGATTACTTTTGGCGCTCGTATCATATCTTATTTTGAATACGATAAACCCCGATTTGGTGAAACAAAGTATTACGTTACCAAATGTGTCTATCCAAAAAGCGCCTGAAAATACCAATGAGCTTTTTTCAGCTCGGCAACTATTTCAAGCGCGGCTCAATCAAGAACAAACCTTCAAAGCGGCGATAAAAGATTATGCCGATTACTCCGCTTCGTTACAGGAACAACAAGATGAATTGTTAACACAGTGGCAGGAAGCGCCGGCAAATTCTGAATTAAGAAAAGTTATAGAACAAAACATACGCAATCTTGACGCGCAGATAATTCAAAACAATAATGCACAGAACACGCTTGAGCAATTAAAAGCGGTCGCTACTCAAAATCGGATTGCTGAAGCAAAACTTCTTACCGAAAAAGTGATTAGCGCTTCAAACAAAGAAGAAGATAAACAAATTGAAAAAAAGTGCAATGACGAAATCAATTCAAATTGGCTTACGAAAGGTAGTATTATTTATTACAATTTTTGTTTAGTCAAAAATGCTCACGGTTTCTTTAAGGTTTACTAACCATATATGTCCAAAAAAACACTCACCATTCTCATTGTTGTCGCGACCGTTGTAATCATCGGGCTTTTTGTTGCGGCATTTTTATTGTCGCGCGGGAAGAGCGTCGTGCCTGGTGAAGGCGGCGAAGGATTCTTTGGCGATTTTTTCCCGACCGAAGGCGGCGGAGGGCAGGCGCCCGGGGCAGGCACTGGTATTGGCACCACAAGCAAGCAAGGCATATCTGGAAAAGAAGCATCAGCGCTACTTCCAGCTCTGCGGCAAATTACCACCGCGCCTATTGCCGGAGCGGTAGCATTTTCGCGTAATGGTAAAACATACATTCGGTATATTGAAAAAAGGACCGGCAATGTATATGAGGCAGATACCGCGTCGTATGGAAACAATCGCATCACCAATACGACCATACCGGGTGTTGCAGAAGCGTTTTGGAACCATGACGGTTCGCAAATGGTGATTCGCTATATTGACAAAGACACGGGCGCGATAAAAAATTTTGGAGCAAAAATAAATGAATTAAAAAACACGCTTGAAGGCGCTTTTCTTCCCGACAGCATACGCGAAATTGCGGTATCTCCCGACGCAGATAAAATATTCTATACCTTGCCTTTCCAGACTGATACGGCTGGAGCTTCAGCAAACTTTGACGGCACAAAAACGCTCAATATATTTAACTCTCCGTTTTCCGAATGGCGCGTTTCATGGCCTCTGTCAAAAACAATCGCGCTTGCTACAAAATCGTCTTTTGCCGCATCAGGGTACCTCTATTTTTTGAACACGCAGACCGAAGCGCTTAATAGCGTCTTGAGCGGCGTCCGCGGGCTCCTCGCGCTCCCAAGCCCAGATGGGAAATATGTCTTATACAGTGAAAGCACGGAAGACGGGTTTATACTCAATTTGTTTACCCGCGGGAATAAAGCAGTAACCGAGTTGCCAACGAGCACCTTGCCGGAAAAGTGCGTATGGGCAAAAGATAGCATTACACTCTACTGCGCGGCGCCGCTTATCATCCCTATGGGAAAATATCCCGATGCTTGGTATCAGGGAATAGTATCTTTTTCTGATGATATTTGGAAAATAAATACTGAAACCGGTTTTATTGATTTGGTAATGCAGTTGGAAGATGAAGCCCGCGTGCCGATTGACGCACTGAATCCCGCTTTGAGTCCCGATGAAGATTATCTTATATTCATCAACAAAAAAGACTCCTCGTTGTGGAGCCTTAGATTAGCTTTTTAGCTTGTTAAGTCTTAGCTTTTTAGGAATATGTCAAAAAACACCAATGCAAAGCCTTGGTGTTTTTTCCTAACCAGCTAATAAGCTAAAAAGCTACGTACTTAATCACCACCCTTCTTCCCATTCCAAAGCCGGTTGATTCCGTTGCTATGTCGGGAGTTTCCGCGAGGACAGAATGCACCACCATGCGGTCATACGGATTCATCGGGTCCATTTCTATAGCGCTTTTGAAAAAACGCGCGCGCTCGGCAAGCATGAGCGCTTTATTTTTGAGCTCAACGTCCTGCTTTGCTTTGTAGCCGTTGACGTCAATGGTATATATTTTTCTTTCTTTGTGTTTCTCAAAACCAAATTTTTTCTCCATCGCTTTTTTGAAAATATGGTTTAATGCGAGAAGCGTTTCGCCGTCTTTACCTATTAACAAATGCGGCTCATCGGTATACAGCATATATTTGGCGTACGCAGTGGCGGGGTCTGATACAATCTCTATTTTTTCAACCAAAATACCGCTTGCGTTGAGAAGGTCTTTTATAAATATCTGTGCACTTTGCTCCTCCATATATAAGTATTATCTTCTTCATATAACACACCGCATCAAAAATTACAAACTGCCGTCTGTTGAAGTTTGACTTCAGCAGACGACTTTCCGTTGAAGTCAAACTTCAACGGAAAGCAATTTCTTTGCTTTGCGGCGCACAAACAATTCATGTCCGATGCTGAAACAATTGCTGGTGACCCAATAGAGAGCGACTGCCGATGATATTGTGTAGGCGATAAAGGCGACAAGCACCGGCATAACATAACGCATCTGGACGCTCATGCTCTTTGCGAGCTCATCTTTGAATGAGCGCTCGGCGCTTGACGATTCGGTTGGTATTGGAGGCATAGATAATCGTATCTGCAAGAATTGGGTTATGCCGGCAAGCAAAGCAAGCAAAATGCTTTTCCCGTGCATATCAATAAACCCCAAGAACAGTGTATTGACGTGACCCGGAAAAGAAATGAAAGAATACAGTAAACTGGAATCTGGCTTTATACCTTTTAAGAATACCCAATAAAGGGCGAAAATAATCGGGAGCTGGACGACAAGCAAGAAACAACCGGAAAAAGGGTTCACGCCGTGTCTTTGGTAAAGTTCCATGGTTTTTTTTGCCTGCTCTTGTTTATTATCTTTTGTTTCCTCTCGTATTTTTTTGATGTGCGGGTCAAGGGTACGTATTTTTGCCTGCGTGGATACCGACTTATGCGAAAGAGGGAAGAGAATAATTTTTACCAAGAGGGTCAAAAAAATAACCGCAAATCCGAGACTTGCCCCAGGCGACACGTCTACCAAAAATACCAATGCGTTATATAGCGGTTGATAGAAAATGGTATTGAATAATTCGGTCATGGTATAGAGTATACGTGAAAAAACACATAAATCAAAATATATTATTGGCCATGGTTGATTTTTATTAGCCAGTGGTGCATACTATTATATACTTGGAAATTCCAAGTTTTGATTATATGTATGTTACATATAATCTTTATTTTTCCTTTCCCGCCGTTTTTTATAGATGGCGGGGCTCGGAAGGAAAATCATTGATTATAAGCGGTTTTATCTGCTTTTCGGATAAAATCTAATTTAAAAACTTATGGACGAGGAAAAGACATGCACCTGCGGTACGGATGTACCTTGCAAAGAGCACGGTGGCGAAAAGAAAGAGGACGAAATGAACGGCTAAATATACCCGCAACAAAAAACCTCCTTACGGAGGTTTTTTGTTGCGGGTGGCAAGAGTCATTTTTCTCTGCTACCATATTATTTAGTTGCGCGGGCCATAGTTTAGTCAAAATTGAACCTCGCTCTATAGTTTGCTATAATAATATAGCGCTATGACGAAAATTCTTATTAAAAAAGAAGCCATTGAACTTCGCAGTCAGGGATATTCGTATAAGTATATAGCCCAAAAACTCCGCGTTTCTAAAAGCACATTGAGCAGCTGGCTTTCCTGTGTCTCGTATGTGCCAAATGAAGAAACTATGCAGAGAATAGAACAAGCCAGAGAAAAATCAGGTAAAGCAAAAAATCGGCAAAAGGTTGAATCAATAACAAAAGCGCAAGAAATGGCAAAAAAAGACATAGGCAGACTTACGCGACGGGATTTGTTTATGTTGGGGGTCGGCCTGTACATAGGAGAAGGCAGTAAAACAATGAATTTAGTCAGAATAATTAATGCAAATCCAAAAGTGATATCCTTTGCTATCAGATGGTTTAAGGAGATATGCGGCTTGAATAACGAACATTTTTCTATTAGGATTCATTTGTACCCTGATAACAATGTTGAAGATTGTCTGCGTTTTTGGTCGAGGTCTTCCGGGCTTCCACGAAAACAATTTCAGAAGACACAAATTGATTTGAGGACAAATAAAAAAATATCTAAAAGAGGAAAACTTCCTTATGGAACAGCGCACATAACAATAAAAAGCAGAGGAAGAAAAGAGTTCGGAGTATTTCTAGCCAGGAAGATCCATTTTTGGATGGAAGAAGTGGTGAAATAAAAACTTGCGGGATTAGTTTAATGGTAGAACATCAGTTTTCCAAACTGATGGCAGGAGTTCGATTCTCCTATCCCGCATAAAAATAAGGAGCACAAAGCGAAGCTTTGGGCGACTATATTTTTTATAGCGGGTATGGAGAATCGAAAGGCGGAGGCCGCGAAGCCGAATCCGAAGCGAAGCATAGGATTCGTGGCCGAGCCAGGGTCGTGAGCGCATATTTATAAAGAACGTAGCGATTATATAAATAGCGACTCCTGACCGATTCTCCTATCCCGCATAAAAATAAGGAGCACGAAGCGAAGCTTTGGACGACTATATTTTTTATAGCGGGTATGAAAAAAAAATCTATTGATACCAAGGGTCTACGCACGTGGATTGAAATTGACACGAAAGCGCTGAAACATAATTTCAGTATTTTTCGCAATAAAATTGAGCCGAAGGTGCAATTGATGGCCATAGCAAAGTCAAACGCTTACGGTCATGGGCTGGTGCCGTACGCAAAGACGATGGAGCGTTTTGGCGCTGACTGGCTCGGTGTTGATTCAATCAAAGAAGCGCTTCGGTTGAGAAAAGATGGAATAAAATGCCCGATTTTGGTGCTTGGTTATACGCTTCCTGAAAATATCTCGCTTGGCGCTCGTTACGCGATTGACCTCACAGTTTCCACAAAAGAAGGGCTTTCATATTGCGCCAAACTTCCTTCGAGCGACAAACAAAAACTCCGTATCCATTTGAAAATTGATACCGGAATGGGACGGCAGGGTTTTTTTGCGGAAGACATGGCGGCAGTCGCGCGGTTTCTCAAAAAGAATTTTTCAAAAAACACTATTGCTGGCGTGTATACGCATTTTGCCACGGCAAAAAATCCGAGTTTCCCGAAAGAGACGCTTGAGCAGATAGGGCGTTTCAAAAAAGCAGTCGCCATACTGCATAATGCCGGCTTCACGCCAATTCGTCACGCGTGCGCCACGTCCGGCACTATCCTTTTCCCTTCGGCGCATTTTGATATGGTTCGTATCGGCATTGGCTTATTTGGTCTTTGGCCAGCAAAAGAAGTGCAAGCCGCGTATGAAAAGCGTATCTCTTTGAAACCGGCGCTTTCGTGGAAGACCATTATCAGTGAAGTAAAGACGTTTCCTAATGGGAGCGGTATCGGATATGACCTCACCGAAAGATTGCCGGCAGGTTCTCGCATTGCCGTTTGTCCTATCGGATATTGGCACGGCTACCCGCGCGCGCTTTCAAGCATAGGCAGAGGGCTGATACGCGGAAAAATCGCAAAAATAACAGGCCGTGTTTCCATGGATATGATAGCAATTGATGTAACAAAGATTGCCAACGCGCGGGTAGGGGACGAGGTCGTTTTGATTGGTTGTGATAAAAACGCCTGTATAACTGCCGACGAGCTGGCGTTTCTTGCCGATACCACCAATTATGAAATAGTTACGCGGATTAACCCGCTTATCAAAAGAATATATTTATAGACCCGCGCAAATGAATCCGTGAAGGACGGTCCTTCACGGATTGAAAACAAAAAAATCCCCTGACATAATATCAGGGGATTTTTTGTTTTCTTGATCAAGAAAACTTTTATTTGACTGAATCCTTGAATGCCTTTGCTGCGCGGAATTTTGGTACGCGCATTGCGGGAACCTGCACGGTCGCGCCGGTTCGCGGATTTCGCGCGGTTCGCGCCGCGCGTTGTTTTGCGGAGAAAATACCGAGTCCAGCGATTGAAACTTCACCGCCCGATTTGAGCGTATTGATAATGGAATTAACAAAAATATCAGTGGCTTCTTCTGCTGATGATTTTGTAATACCCAATTTCTGGTGGATTGCGTCAACGATAGCTGCTTTATTCATAAGAATGTTATAGAGAATGAATACATTGGTTGATAAAGTCGACCACAATACATGCTAGACCATGCAAACTATGAAAAGTCTAGATTGTAGGCCCATAATTACATTATATAAGAAGCGTTTTTTTGCGCAAGAATAGTATAAACAGCGATTTATCAGACCAAATCTAAAAAGAAAAGTCAAAAAAACATTCCTATCGCCTATTTCACCTGCCAAAAGCAGGGTCAATAACGGCGATTTCCATTCTACTTACCGTAGAATGGAATCGGATGAAAAATAAAGCAGTTTATTTTTCATTAGCGCGCGTATTCTATGACACGCGATTCGCGGATGACGTTTACCTTTATTTCCCCGGGATATTTTAGTTCTTGTTCAATCCGGCGAGCGATATCTTGAGCAAGTTTTCGCGCATCTATATCGGAAATTTTTTCCGGAACCACAAAGACCCGTATTTCGCGTCCTGCCTGAATCGCGTGCGCGTGCTCAACTCCATCAAAAGATGTCGCAATACCTTCAAGGTCGCCAAGACGTTTCAGATAATGCTCAACCGTGTCGCGCCGCGCGCCAGGGCGTCCGCCTGATATGGCATCGGCAACCTGCACGATGATTGATTCAACGGTTTCATACGGATATTCTTCATGATGCGCTTGCATTGCCTGGATAATTCGTTTGTCCGCGCCGAATTTTTCAAGAATGCGACGCCCTATTTCCACATGAGTGCCCTGCACTTCGTGGTCAACCGCTTTTCCTATGTCATGGAGGAGCGCTCCGGCTTTTGCTATGACAACATCCGCCCCCAACTCTTCAGCAAGGACCGCTGAAATGTGCGCCATTTCAATAGAATGTTGAAGCACGTTTTGACCATAACTTGTTCTGAAATACAGCCGTCCCAAAATAGAGATGATGCGTGGGTCAAGATTGTAGACACCGCACTCATATGCCGCCTGTTCCCCTTTTTCTTTTATGATTTTATTGATTTCCGAGCGCGCTTTTTCAATCGCATCTTCTATTTTTGCGGGCTGAATCCGTCCGTCCATAATCAAATTCTCAAGCGCCACTCGGGCAATTTGTCTGCGCACCGGATCAAAAGCGGAAATGGTAATGGTGCCGGGCGTATCATCAACGATTAAATCAACACCCGCAATCCGTTCAAACGCGCGGATATTACGGCCTTCTTTACCGATGATTTTTCCTTTAACGTCATCAGAAGGAATGGTAATTGACGTCGCCATAACTTCAGAAGCGACGGAATTGCCGAGCCGATGTATTGAGGCGGTCAGTATTTCTTTTGCTTTTCGGTCAAGCTGTTCGGCGCCGAACATATCCAATTTTTTCAGACGCAAAAGCAACGCTTCTTCGTTTTTCTTCTCCGCTTCTTTGATAAGAAGTTCTTTCGCGTCTTCTTGCGAAAGATTCGCGACCTCTTCAAGCTTCTTTGAAGCCGTGTTTTGTATTTCTTCCGTTCGCGCTTTGATATTTTTTGCTTCCTCTATATATTTTTTAACGGTTCCTTCTTGCGCAAAGAGTTCCGTTTGTCGCTTGTCCAGCAACTCCTCTTTTTTAACCAGTCTGTCTTGAGCTTGTTTCGTCTCAAGCTCTTTTCCGCGAATTTCTTTTTGTGTTTCTTCAAGGGTGGTGAGTGCTTTGGCGTCTGCTTGGGCAATAATTTTTACGGCTTCCTCTTTTGCAGAAAGCATCATTTGCTTGATTTTGAGCTCCATTGAGCCCCGCTTTCCAAGCGAAATAATCCATCGCAAAAAATAACCAAAAACAGTTCCTCCAAGTCCCGCCGCTCCCGTGATAAGAATCAGGGTTTTTATATCCATATCGGTCCGGTTTCGCTCTCGAGAATAGTTTGTATGTTTATTCAACTACATTTAGGTATGGGTTTTTGAATAGTTTAAGGAATAGAATGTATCTTTATCAGGATTGCATACCCATCTCTGTCTTCAAGTCTTACGGTAAATCTCTTCTCTTCAGGCGAAATGTGTGTTTTATATTAACAATAATCTGCAATTATCTTTAACAGATGTATACACCGTAGCATAGGTTTACTTCATCTGTCTATTGTTCGCGCAAAACCCCGCGCCCGCGGGGTTTTGTTTCTTTTTATTTTTGCTCCCCCTTTGGTTTCAAAATACCGTCAACCAATCCATACGCCACGGCTTCTTTTGCGGACATGTAGTTGTCGCGGTCAGAATCTTTCTCAACTTGTGAAATCGGCTTGCCTGTATTTTCCGCCAAAATGCGGTTCAAATTTTCTTTCGTCTTCAGAATGTGCCGCGCGCTGATTTCAATATCCGATGCCTGCCCTTCAGCACCACCCATCACCTGGTGAATCATAACTTCCGCGTTCGGGAGGACAAACCGTTTGCCTTTCGTTCCCGAAGAGAGGAGCAATGCTCCGGCGGACGCCGCGATGCCTACGCAGATGGTGGAAACATCGGGCTTGATGTGTCGCATGGTGTCATACATTGCCAAAGCGGCGGTGACAGAACCGCCCGGGGAATTGATATATAGATGAATATCTTTCTTTGAATCTTCCGCTTCCAAAAAGAGAAGCTGGGCCATAATCAGATTGGCAACGTTGTCGTCAATCGGTCCACCCAAAAAAATGATGCGCTCTTTGAGCAGGCGCGAATAAATATCGTACGCGCGCTCCCCAAATTGCGATTTTTCAATAACGGTTGGTATTAACATAATGATTAAAATTAATGATACAAATAAACATTTTTAGTATTTTGTTAGTATACCATAAAGTCACTTATTTAGCAAACCCAGAGAGGAGATACCGCAACGCGACTACCTATACGGTACTATAGTGCAGTATCGGTAGGCATGGTAAATTGCTTTTTTATTCCTCTTTTTCAAGCAACTTAAACACGAGCTCGTTTTTTAGAATGGTCTCAACATAGACGCGGGCGCTTTCTCTGTCGGCGTCTTTATAGTGCTCCATGATATGAGCAATTTCTTTTTCTATATCCGCGTTAGGCACTAGAACATGTTCGCGGCGCGCTATCTCATTTAATACAAGTTGGAATTTTGAGCGTTTTTCTGCGTCCGGCACCCACTCTTTGAGGAGGTCTTCTTCCGTTTTTTTGATGTGTTTTAAGTATTCATCAAACTTGAGTCCCATGCGGGAGATATCACCTTTGAATTGCGCGAGCATTTTTTCAAGTTCAACATCAACAAACAGACGGGGGAGCGGTATAGCGGACTTTTCTATGATTGTTTCGGCAATAGTCATGCGGCGCTTGCTTTGCCTCTGCGCCTCTTTTTCGTGGGTGATATTTTCCCGCAATTTTTGTTTGAAATCAGCGACGTTTTTGAAATCACCCAAGGTTTTAACAAAAGTATCGGTGAGTTCAGGTAATTTTTCTTCTTTAACATTTTCTTTCAATTCCTGATTCTTTTTGTCTGCCCTTGATTTGAGGATTTCAGCAACAACCTTCTCTACCTCGTCATCAGTGACGGAAATATCTTCTTTTTTCTCGGTCTTTTCTTTGGCAATTTTTTTGTAATCCGGCAAAATAATTTCCGGCGTCACTGCTGTTTTTATTTTGAAACCGAGCGGATTTCCTTTTGCCAATTTGGTAATGGAAATGAGCGGTCTGCCGATAGCATCAATCTCGTGTTGTTTGATGATATCCGGATATGCTTTTTTGAGCGCGCGTTCGGCCATTTCTTCAAGAAGAGCCATTTCCCCGATGTTTTCAATAAGTATTTTTTCCGGAATGTGTCCTTTCCGAAAGCCATCTATTGCAACCGTTTCAGAAACGGTTTTTATGGAAATTTGACGTTCTGCCTCAATGGCTTCCATGGGAAGTTCGCCGGTGATTTCCAATTCTGAATTTTCCAATTTTTTAATTTCTATATGCATATTGTTTTGTATTATGTTTGCATACCTTATCATAAAGGTTCCTCATGGCAAAGCCCCGAGGTATTTCGGAAACTCGCTCCGCTCGCACAGTCTTGCAGCAGAGCTGCTATTATTAACCTGTGTTTCGTCTTCGCTCGGACGAAATGAGAATTGCGATTCTCATTTCGCTCCTCGCTAGACGAAATAAAAATTTCTATTTCAAAAGCCGCCACGACATGTCGTCGCGGCGGCTTTCTAACAAGCTAATAAGCTAACTGGCTATAGAGCCAGTTCCGCGTCTATATTGTTTAATTCAGAATTGAGATTTTGTAAATCAGTCGCGTTCACGTCTTGTTCTATCGCGTCAATCTCATCAGAATTTCCTTGTGTTTGGATGGATTGAAGCGAAGTGTCGGGCACCGCGAGCACCTCTTCGGCGGTCGCGTTTTCATCAACCGGCAACGTTTTCTCCAATTTAGAACCCCAGAAATAAAACGCGCCTATGATGAGTACCAAAACGATAATTATGGCGCCGATGGCGGGGCCGATTGGCTTTTCCGGTTCTGCGGCGGAGTGATTTTGTGTTGTGTCTGCGTTTTCCATAGCATGAATAAAATTAACTTGTTTGCGCCGCGCTCAATATCGGGCGTGGGCGCGCTCTTTTAATAATACATTATTCAGTTGTATTTGTAGATGGAGCAGGGGCGCTTGTCGTTTCGGATTTTTCTATTTTTGCCGCATCTTTTTCTTTTGAATCAGAAGAAACAGTGGACATGGCGGCTTTCGTGGCGCTAATTGCATCTACGAGCGCTCGGTGGGCATCTTTTACCGCTTTTTCAGCAATGGAGAGAGTGTCTTTTACCGTCCGAAATGCTTCCTTTGCGTTTTCACCAGAAAGAGCGGTCGTTGCTTGTTCTTTTGCATTTACGATGACGGCGCGTCCGTCCGCGATGCTCGCGCGGGCTTTTTCAAGAAGCGCTTTTGGAGCGGTCAAATCAACTTTTTTATCTGCGGCCAATTTTTCAAAACGCGATTCCAAACGGTCGGCAAGTTTTTCCATTCGGTCAAGCGCGGCATTTAATCGTACGATGATTCGTTCAACATACGCCAAAATTCTTTGGTCGCGCTTCTCAAGCTGAATTTTGCGTTGTTCATCGCGCTTCGCGTTTATTTCCGCCCTCTTTTCTTCAATGGTGTTTTTTACTTCCGCTTTCTTTTCATCAATTGCGGCGCGAGTATCGGCATTTTTGACCACATCTTTTTTTATGCCCGCTGTATTGATGACGCGCTCCGTAATTTTATCAGCCCTTTGTTTCTCAACTGCGCTTTTGGTTTCTATATTTTTTACTTTTATTTTTTGGCGAGCATCAATATTATCCGTCTGAATATCTGTCGCGGCAACGTTTCCTTGTGCTTGTGTTGGAACGATAACGTCGGCGGCTTCCGCATGACCGAACACAATAAACGGCATCGCTAATAAGGAGACGATAGAAAGAGATACGGCGAGCAATTTCTTTTTAAGTAATGGTTGTTTTTTCATAATTTTATATAACTTGGCAACTTACTAATAATAGACCACAAAAAAGAGAACTTCTTTTCCATGTATAAAATCATAGCATGTTTTAATCTGTCTACAAAAAATCAACACTGCGCAATGATAAATTGGAATGTGTCAAAAACACGGAGACTGAATTTCACCTTAAAACAAAACACCCCACTTGGACGTCGGACGTCCAAGTGGGGTGAGTGTGTTGTATTGTGAAAATTTGTGAAAATCTATTGCTTACAATAGCATCCCCACGATAAGGAGCGCCACAATGTTGACGATTTTAATCATCGGGTTGATGGCGGGGCCTGCGGTGTCTTTGTATGGGTCGCCGACGGTATCGCCGGTGACCGCCGCTTTGTGAGCGTCTGAACCTTTTCCGCCGAAATGTCCTTCTTCAATATATTTTTTTGCATTATCCCACGCTCCGCCTCCCGAGGTCATTGAAATTGCGACGAATATGCCGGTAATGATGGTGCCGATGAGGAGCCCGCCCAATGCTTCAATCCCCAAAACAAAACCAATAATAATCGGCGCTAGCACCGGAATGAGCGACGGCAGAATCATTTCTCTGATTGCCGACTTGGTAACAATATCAACCGTGCGGCTGTAGTCGGGCTTTTCCGTGCCTTTCATAATGCCAGGTTTTTCTTTGAATTGCGCGCGCACCTCTGAGACGACTTCACCGGCCGTTTTGCCCACCGCTTCCATTGAGAGCGCGGCGAAATAGTAGGGGAGTAATCCTCCGATGAAAAGCCCTATGAGCACATTCGGGTCATTAATTAAAAATTGAGCCCCGTCCCCTATCGCGCTTCCTATTGAATGAGTAAAATCAGAAAACAACACGAGCGCCGCCAATGCCGCCGAGCCGATGGCATATCCTTTCGTGACCGCTTTAGTGGTATTGCCTACGGCGTCAAGCGGGTCGGTGACGGCGCGGACACTTTCCGGCAAGTGCGCCATCTCGGCAATACCACCCGCGTTGTCGGTGATTGGTCCGTACGCGTCAAGCGTAACGATGATGCCCGCCATTGAAAGCATGCTCATTGCCGCAATCGCCACTCCGTAAATGCCGGCAAGGTGGAAGCTCGCGAATATCGCCGCCGCAATAACAATGACAGGCAAAGCCGTCGCTTTCATAGATACTGCAAGCCCGGCGATGATGTTGGTCCCGTGTCCGGTTGTTGACGCCTCTGCGATGTGGCGCACCGGTTTGAAATGAGTGCTCGTGTAGTATTCGGTGATGACTACCATTGCGGCTGTGACCAAAATGCCAATCACGGCGGAAAGATAAATACTCATGACCGAATATGCGCCGTTGCCGGTCATGAATACGGAAGTGAGCGGATAGAATCCGATGAGCGACAAGACCGCCGCCGCGGCGAGGCCTTTGTATAGCGCCCCCATAATATTTTTTGATGAACCGAGTTTGATGAAAAAGATGCCGATGATTGAAGCAATGATGGAGAAAGCTCCGAGAAGCATCGGATAGAGGATTGCGTTTGTTATGCCGGGCAAAAGCAAGTGTCCCAAGAGCATGGTTGCTATGAGGGTGACAACATACGTTTCAAAAAGGTCTGCCGCCATGCCGGCGCAATCGCCGACGTTGTCGCCGACGTTGTCTGCGATAACAGCCGGATTTCGCGGGTCGTCTTCCGGTATACCCGCCTCCACTTTGCCGACGAGGTCTGCGCCGACATCAGCCGCTTTGGTGAAAATGCCTCCGCCAAGACGGGCAAAAATTGAAATGAGAGAACCGCCGAAGCCGAGCCCTATCAATGCGGTGATATTCCCCGTGAGAAAATAAAATGATGCGACTCCCAAGAGAGCGAGGCCCACGACAAGCATTCCGGTTACGGCGCCTCCGTTTACTGCCACCTTGAGCGCTGACGCAAGGCCGTTTTTTGCCGCTTCCGCGGTGCGCACGTTTGAACGGACGGAAATGTTCATGCCGATGTATCCTGTTGCGCCGGAAAGAATCGCGCCGACAAGAAAAGCAAGCGCTGTTGTAGTACCCAAGGTCGGAATGATACCGATGAGTACCGCGAGCACAATGGCAACCAAAGCGATTGTTTTGTATTGACGGTTTAAGTATGCTCGCGCGCCTTCTTCAATCGCGCTTGCGATACTCCGCATCGTTTCATTGCCTGTAGGTAGTGCTAAAATTTTTTTGGTAACAATCAATCCATAGAGGATTGCCAGTAACGCGCTTCCGAAAATAAAATATGTAGTCATGATAAATAAAATTTTTAATTTTGAATAATAAAATTACTAATTGATAATGTTGTGAATTCCAAGAAACTAAAAACTAAAAGTGAAAAATGCAAAATAACATCGTAAAGTTTAAAATATTTTGAATTTTAAGATGTTATTTTGCATTTTTCGTTTTTCATTTTGCGTTCTATTAATTCGCACTATTCAGTTTCTTTTTTCTCTTCCGCGTTTCCGTTTATTTCAGTTTCGTCGCTTTTTTCGTTTGCTTCAGCTTCAGAAATAATTTCACCACTACCCCCGATTGAACGAATATCAAGTTTCCATCCGGTCAATTTTGCGGCGAGGCGCACGTTTTGTCCGCCTTTACCTATCGCAAGCGAGAGTTCATCTTCATGTACGGTTGCTTTGGCTTGCCGGAGTGTTTCATTCACAATGGCCACATCAGTGACAGTCGCCGGAGAAAGAGCGCGCGCGATAAATGTTGCCGTGTCTTCCGACCATTCTATAATGTCTATTTTTTCTCCGTGTAATTCGCTAATGACAGTTGATACCCGCACGCCTTTGGGACCGACGCAAGCGCCAACAGGGTCAATGTGGCTATCGTGCGAAAAGACGGCGATTTTTGAACGCGAGCCCGCTTCGCGCGCGATGGCTTTGATTTCAACCACGCCGCTTGCTATTTCTGGCACTTCAAGCGCGAAGAGCGCTTCAATAAATTTCGGATGGATTCTGGATAATTTGAGTGTGATGCCGCGAGGCGTGTCTTCCACGAGGGACAGATAACTTCGTATCTGCTCGCCTTGTCGGTAATGTTCAGAAGAAATTTGTTCATTGAATGGCAGAAATCCTATGGCGCGTCCAAGGTCAACGAATATATTGCCGCGCTCAATACGCTGGACGGTTCCGCTCGCAATTTCTCCTTTTTTATCGCCAAAATCACGCAACACCGATTCACGCTCGGCTTCTCTGATGCGCTGAATGATGACTTGCTTTGCCGTTTGCGCCGCGATGCGCCCGTAGTCGTCTTTGGCTTCAAGCGGAAAGACGATTTCATCACCTGCTGATACTCCTTTCTTTATTTTCCGCGCTTCGTCAAGCAGTATGTGGTGTTCAGGGTTGAAACGAATAATTTCTTCTTCGTCAATGTTTTCTTTTTCTTCCGCCTTTTCTTTCTCGGCGGTTTTGCGAGCCCGTGTTTTGGGAGTCTCTGTCTCCGCGCGCTCATCAGTTTCTTTTTCTTCATCGGGCATTCGCACTTTTTCCGGATCAACCGCTGTTTTCACCTGGTAGACTTCCGCTTGCCCGGTGTCCATATTGAGATGCGCACGCACGATTTGTCCGCGTTTGCCGTAATCTTTTTTGTAGGCGGCGGCGATGGCTTGCTCAATCGCGTCAATAATTTTTTCTTTCGGGATGCCCCGCTCAAGCTCCAGCTGTTCCAGCGTCGCTTTAATTGTTTTGATGTCCATCATGTGTATTAGTAAGTTAGCTTATAAGTTAGCTTATTAGATTTTAGCTTGTTAGCTTTTTAGAAAATTTCCTAAAAAGCTAAAACCTAATTAGCTAAAAACCTAATAAAAAATCCGCTTCAATCGAGCGGACAGTAATAACCGTATTCAGGATAATAAGAAGTATACCGCAATGAAAGTATATGTCAACTGGCGAATCATTCCGACGACCGTTCTGTGGATTGCTAACACAAGCAGGTGTTCTTTCTGCTATACTAATAGAGTAAAGGCGCTACTTCTATCACAATGATTATTGACCAAACCAAACTCAAAGATTTTATTATAGACTCCGGGCTTATACCGAAGGCGGCTGTTGACGCGGCAGAACAAGAAACAAAAGAAAAAAAAGAAAATTTTAGCGAGGCGCTTTTGCGCTCAGGCGGCATTTCGGAAGAAAATTTGAGAAAGATACAAGCGTATGTTATCGGGATTCCGTTTGTTGATTTGAAAGGACAAAAGATTTCCTTTGAAATTTTGTCAATGATTCCCGAACCAATCGCGCGACGACACAACAGTATAGCGTTTCGCAAAACGGATGACGGACTTGAGGTTGCCATGCTGGATACGGAAGACTTTGAAGCGATTAGTTTTATAGAGAAAAAAACACAACTCAAGATTTTGCCTCGATTGACCGATGCGGAATCAATTAAAAGCGGACTGCTTCAGTATCAAAAAAGTCTCAAAGAAGAATTTGGCGATATCATACAGAAAGAGGCGGTAACGCTTGCGATGGCGCCCGAGGAAAAAGAAGACAAAGGAGTTTCTGAAAAAGACCTTAAAAAATTGGCCGCTGATTTGCCGGTGGTGCGCATTGTAGATACGCTTCTCTCTCACGCGATTTCGCAGGATGTGTCCGACATTCACATTGAACCGCAGGAAAAACAATTGTTGGTTCGTTATCGCATTGACGGCATTTTGCATGACGCGATGATTTTGCCCAAAAATGCCGGTGCGGCAGTCACCGCGCGCATCAAAGTGCTTGCCAATCTGAAACTTGATGAAAAACGCCTCCCGCAGGACGGAAGATTCAAAATTGAAGCTCCAGAAAAAGTTTCATTTCGTGTTTCCACGCTCCCGACTTTTTTTGGAGAAAAGACCGTGATGCGGCTCCTCAAAGAAGGGGCGTCCGGCTTCACTCTTGAAACACTCGGATTCCACGGAGATGGGCTGGAACGAATTCACGAAGCGCTGAAACAAAAAACAGGAATGATTTTGGCGACAGGGCCGACCGGCTCCGGAAAGACGACCACTCTCTACACACTGCTTGATATGTTGAATACGCCGGATGTGAATATTTCCACGATTGAAGACCCAGTTGAATATCAAATGAAACGGGTCAATCAAACGCAGGTAAAGTCGGAGATAGGGCTCTCTTTTTCAAACGGATTGCGTACACTTGTGCGGCAGGACCCCGACATTATTATGGTCGGCGAAATTCGTGACAACGAAACGGCAGAGCTCGCGGTGAATGCGGCGCTTACAGGACATTTGGTGCTTTCCACATTACACACGAATTCGGCGGCAGGTGCCGTGCCACGTCTGATTGATATGCAAGTGGAGCCGTTTCTCATTGTTTCTACGGTCAAAGTTATTATTGCCCAGCGTTTGGTGCGGCGACTTCACAAGCGCAAAGAAAAATATATGCTTTCAAAAGCGGAATTTGAATCACTCGCGCGGATTGTGGATATGAATCGCGTGCTCCGGATGTTACAAGAAGAAAAAATTGTCGGACCTTCTGATACATGGGAAACGATTTCATTTTATAAACCGAAAGCAAGCGCTGAATCGGAAGACGGATACAATGGTCGAATCGGAATCCACGAAGTGCTTAAGGTGACGCCAACCATTCGCAATTTGGTGATGAGCGGCGGGACCGCGGACGCTATTGAAGCGCAGGCAAAAAAAGAAGGCATGATGACGATGCTTGAAGACGGTGTTTTCAAGGCGGTGCAAGGCATTACCACGGTTGAAGAAGTATTGCGCGTGGTGAGCGAGTAACATTTCTATATGCGGTTTCATTACACAGCGCGTACTCGCGACGGCAATAGGATAGAAGGCACGCTTATTGCCGAACATCAAGAGGCGCTAAGAGAATTGCTTGAGAAAAGAGGCGAAACTCTTGAAAGCGCGGAAGAAGCCCCGCCTTTTTACGGCATGTTTGAAAAACTCAATACACGGCTTCTCTCCGTGAAGCTTCATGAAAAAATTGTTTTTGCCAGAAACATGAGCACCATGCTTCGCGCAGGCCTCCCGCTTTCGCGCGCGCTTTTGATTACTGGAAGGCAAACAAAGAATAAAAAATTTCAAGAAATTATTTCTGCGATTGCAGACCGCATCAGCAAAGGCGGTCCGTTTCACGACGCCTTGAATGAGTTTCCTGACACATTTTCCAGTTTGTTTGTCTCAATGGTGCGCGCGGGAGAAGAATCGGGCAAGCTCAATGATTCACTTCTGCTCATTGCGGGCCAGATGGAAAGAACTTATGAACTCAAAAAAAAGATTACCGGCGCGCTCATTTATCCGTCTATTATTATCATCGCGATGGTGATTATTGCCGCTCTCATGCTTGTCTTTGTTGTTCCGACGCTTGAAAGCACTTTTACGGAATTAAACGTTGACTTGCCTGTGACGACACAATTTATCATCGTTGTAAGCAAAGGACTGCGCGACCACACGCTCCTTTTTCTTGGCGGTTTCATCTTGCTTTGCGTGGGATTGTATGTTGCCGCGAAGAAGCCGCAAAGTAAAAAAGTTTTTGATTTTATTGTTTTACGGCTCCCTATTATCGGCACTATAATAAAAGAATTTAATGCCGCGCGCACCGCGCGGACGCTCTCGTCGCTCCTTTCTTCCGGCGTGGAAGTGTCGCAGGCGCTTGATATCACCAAAGACGTCTTGCAAAACAATTATTACAAAAGAGTGCTTAATAGCGCGAAAGAAAACATAGAAAAAGGAATTCCCGTTTCCCATGCCTTTGCGTCGCAAGAAGACATCTACCCGCTTTTGTTGTCTGAAATGATGGAGGTCGGAGAAGAAACCGGAAAATTATCAGAAATGCTTCTGGAAGTCGCGGTATTTTTTGAAGGAGAAGTGGAATCCGCGACCAAAGATATGTCAACGATTATTGAACCGTTTCTTATGATACTTGTCGGAGTTGCCGTCGGGTTTTTTGCCGTTTCAATGCTACAGCCGATGTACTCGCTATCAAACAGTATTTAATGAGTATGACGCGCGTATACAAACGAAAAGAAAAAAGATTTTTGCGGTCATCCGGATTCGGGTTGGTTGAGGTTCTTGTCGGCGTATCAATCATTTCGCTTACGCTCATCGGAGTCGTGTTTCTCGGCGGTTCGTATGAAAAACTTTCTCGGAACGCGCGGGCGGCGATACGGGCGGAGTTTCTTTTGGAAGAAGGCATTGAAGGTTTGCGAAGCATGCGCGATACAGGATGGCAGAATATTGCGGAGCTTGTGACGGACGCGCCGTATGCGATTTTGCTTGAGAACGGCGTTTACACTGCAACTACTTCTCCGCAAATTCTTGACGGCGCGTATACTCGCGCGCTAACGGTTTCTCCTGTGTATCGTGACGCCGATTTTAGAATTGTCGCGGATGGCGGCGGGACGATTGACAATGATACGAAACACATCACCGCCACGATTTCATGGACGGAAGCTGGGACGACAACCGTTCGCGTGTTACAGACATACCTAGCAAACCTTTTTGAATGAATATGCGAGAGAATATGATACTATGTATGAATAAAAAAAATCTCGGCGTGTCGATTTTGGAAACGCTCGTTTATCTCGCCATTCTTGCTTCAGTGCTTGTGTTTACGGTGAACACCCTCATTTCTTTGAACGCGTCGTTTACCGGCATTATGATTTCAAACGACATGAACTTGGCGGCAAAAACAGCGCTTGAGCGAATAACCGGCGAAGTGAGAAAAGCAGAGCGCGTTGACGAGACGGCAAGTGTTCTTGACGTTAACCCAAGCGTGTTGGCGCTCGCTACCACCGATGACAATGAAAATCCGACGACAATTCTTTTCTCCGTTGAAAACGGCGCGCTTCGCGTGACAAGCGCCGGAGGAGACACGCGCATACTCACTACCGGTGATATTATCGTTACGAATTTTACCGCGCATAGGATTGATACTGGGCGTTCCAATGTGGTAACAATCCTGCTGGAATTAAACGGAATACGCGGAAAGACAACGGTATCGGATACGTTTCATACGGCGGCGGTTACACGCAATCAACCGCGTTAAGCGCAAGTAAGAATATTGTATGTCACATTTCTTTTCTTATCATCAGTTCTTTGCGGAAGATAGCGTTTCCTTAAAAAGGGGGCAAGCAATGATTACAGCGGTAATCTTTTTTCTGTTTATTTCCATCGCGATGGTGTCCGGAATAACCACCACGCTTTTTTTTGAAATGAAACTTGCGCGCGCGCTTTCCGATTCAAAAAATAGTTTTTATGTCGCGGAGGCGGGGATAGAGAGCTCAATAATTCGCTTGAAAAAAGGGTATGCGTTTGACGCGGCGGAAACCGCGCCCATCGGCTCTGCAAGCGCAAGTATTTCGGTGACCGAGACTGGTACTGATGATAAAATTTTTGTTGCGACTGCTATTACCAACAACGCAACGCGCGCTATTGAAGCTCGCCTGACGCGCTCTGCCGGCATCAGTTTCTTTTACGGCGCTCAATCGGGCAACGGCGGGCTCATTCTTGAAAATAATTCAACTATAACCGGGAATATTTTTTCAAACGGGACGGTGGTTGGCGCCGGCTCAAACCTCATTGCGGGAAGTATTGTCTCCGCAGAAAGCGGCGGGCGTGTAGAGAGCGTTCATGCGACCGGCACGGTGTACGCGCATACGATACTTGGAGCGACTATTGACGGAGACGCGTACTACCAAAACATAAGCAACTCAACAGTGTGGGGGACGCTCTATCCGGACAGCGTTGATAAAGACCCCGCATCGTTTCCGATTACAGACGCGATGATTGATAGTTGGGAATCTCTTGCAATGACGACTGTTATTAATTCGCCGTGCCCGTATACCATACAAAGCGATACAACCATCGGTCCTGCAAAAATAAATTGTGATTTAAAAATAAAAGGAAGCCCGACGGTTACGCTCCTGGGGCCGATTTGGGTGTCGGGGAATATTGAGATAGAAAATAACTCTGTTATTCAAATTGACCAGTCGCTTGCGGGTAAAAGTATTGCACTCATTGCCGACAAAAAAATAAACCAATTAACAAGCAGTACCATCTCGCTTGATAATAATCCGGAGTTTGCGGGCTCGGGCGCCGGTTCCTATATCATATTGATATCTCAAAATAAAAGTACTGAACAGGGCGGGACGAAAAAAGCGATAGAGGTTGAAAATAATGCCCTTGGAGATGTGCTTATGTACGCAAGCCACGGTGAAATTTCTTTGAAAAACAACACGATTATCAAAGAAGCGACCGGGTATCGGATACGGTTAAAAAATAACGCGAATGTGGTGTTTGAGAAGGGAGTGGAAGATTTGGTTTTTAGCTCGGGTGCCGGCGGTGCGTGGAATCAAAACGGGTGGGCGGAACGATGATGGCGCGCGCGTTATGTTACAATAAACCCATGGCAAAAAAAACTATCATTGCAAATTGGAAGATGAATCCGGGGACGCTTGCGGAAGCAAAAAAGATTTTTGGCAGTGTGAAAAAAACGGCGCAAAAACTTTCTCATGTTGAGACGGTTGTGTGTCCGCCGTTTGTGTATCTTCATGAATTGTGGAAGGGTACTAGTGGTAAAAAATGCGCGCTCGGAGCGCAGGATATTTTTTGGGAGCGAGCCGGCGGATTTACCGGAGAGGTTTCTTCAAGCATGCTTTCGGACGCTCTTGTCCAATATGTGATTGTCGGGCATTCGGAGCGGCGCGCGCTTGGAGAGACCGACGACATCGTGAACAAAAAAATACATCGGGCGGTGAAAGACGGATTCAAGACGATTGTGTGCGTCGGCGAAAAAGAAAGGGACGCTCACGCCCGCTACTTTTTGTTTCTTGAGCACGAAATCAAGCAGTCGCTTGCGAAAGTAACGCGAGCGGTGCTCAAAAATATCATTATTGCGTATGAGCCGCTTTGGGCGATAGGGAAAGAGGCAAAACGCCCCGCCACCCCGCATGAATTTTTTGAAATGCTCATTTTTATCAGAAAAATATTGACCGATATGTTTGGCAAAAAAGAAGCGTTCGCGGTGCCGGTTCTCTATGGCGGTTCGGTTGACCACCGCAACGCGAAAGAATTTTTAGCGGTGGACGGATCGGCGGGACTTTTGGTCGGCAGGGCGAGTCTTGAGCCGAAATTATTTCAAGAAATTCTTTTTTCAGCCGATTTGTCTGCGCGCTAACGTAGAATGAATTATAAAACTCTTCTTCATCATCAATTTTTGATAGACGCGCATTCCGCCCAGGGCGGATGCTCTGCTCCCCCGACACATCGTCGGGGTCCGCAAGGCTCTGCTTGAAACGCTATTTCGTAATTCAATATCAGAAATATCAGATATGGCCAACACTATTCTATCAATGAAGGAACACCTTGACGTAATGCGCGGAAAGCGCGTGCTTCTTCGGATTGATACGAATGTGCCGGTAAAAGACGGCAGGGCGCTTGACGATTTTCGTCTACAAAAGATTCTGTCGACCATTGACCTGCTCCGCAAGGCGCGCGCGCGGGTGCTTTTGCTTGGCCACATCGGCCGAGATGGTGCCGAATCGCTTCGTCCTGTTTTTGAATATTTCCTTTCGCATTTTTCTCTTTCTTTTATAGAACATTTTTCCGATGATGCGGTGTGGCCGGCACTTAATAGTATGACCGATGGCGGAGTTGTTTTGTTTGAAAACGCGCGCGGTGAATATGGGGAAACGGAAAACGACATGGATTTTGCCAAACGGCTCGCTTCTTTTGCCGACATATACGTCAACGAAGCGTTTTCAGTTTCTCACCGTGCTCACGCATCTATTGTGTCTGTGCCGAAACTCTTGCCATCGTACGCGGGACCGCTCTTGATTAGTGAAATGGAGCATCTGTCGCGGGCGTTTCATCCGCCACGCCCGTTTGTGTTTGTGCTTGGTGGCATAAAATTTGAAACCAAATTGCCGCTGATAGAAAAATTTTTAGATACTGCCGATTACTGTTTTGTCGGCGGAGCGCTCGCGCACTCATTTTTCAAAGCGCGCGGGTATGAAATTGGCAAATCAATCGTTGATGATGGAAGGCACGATATTAAAACATTGCTTAAAAATAAAAAATTAATCCTGCCGGTTGATGTAGTTGTGCAGACGAGCAGTAGCGCCGTTGTTAAGAAACCAAATGAAATTTTGCCTGACGAAATAATTCTTGATGCCGGTCCGGAAACACTCAAGCGTTTGGAAATACTGGCACAAGAAGCGCGTTTCCTGCTTTGGAACGGGCCGCTTGGTGATTATCTGCAAAAAGGTTTTGAAAAAGGAACAGAAGCGTTCGTGCGAATGCTTGCCGCCCGCGAATTTCAAGATGGAGAACTGGTGGTCGGCGGCGGAGATACCGCGGCGATGATTTCAGAGCTCGGCCTGATTGGAAAATTTCCATTCATCTCAACCGGCGGCGGCGCAATGCTTGAATTTTTGGCAAACGGCACGCTCCAAGGCATTGAAGCGCTAAAAAATCATAAGAGATATTCAGAGATACAGAAAGGTAATTAGTGCGAAATATTCATAAATATTCGTGTTTTTCGCTTTTCGCATTTTTTGTAACTTTTTTAACACATTTTTCGCTATAGCGAAAAATGTGGGATAGTGGAAAGAAATGGATTATGTATTACAAATTAAAATATTTTTTTATATCAGCGCTCGCCTCCATTTCTTTGGCTTTGATATATACGATATTATTACGTACACCAAAATAATTTCCAATAAAATCCAATTCTTTTTTGCAAGGATACGGAGAAACAAATGTTGATTTTTGAAGTGAATATAAACCCATTTCCTTAAATTTTATATTGATTGCACGACGCGCGTCACGCTTATTTTCTGGAATATCAAAAATAACAATACGCCACCACCCATCCCATCGTTTTGGATGAGAGATTTTCATGTCAGCAAGGTTGTACATTAAAACTTTTCGTTTCCCTTTTTTTGTGATTTCCACAACATCTTTTCCATCTTTTTTATATATGCGAATAAATTTTTGTTTCTGAAGGTTTGATATTGTTCTATTAATACGATAGCGTTCTCTGGCGTTTTTAGGTTGAAAGAGTGTGTAAACTTGCGCAAGACCCGGAAGCGCCAATACCGTTACAAAAAGAACACCCGCGATAATACTTTTTAAAATAATTTTTGCAATTTCACCACGGGTATATTTTTTCATATTTTTTATACCATCACACAATTTTCGCTATAGCGAAAATTGTGTGATGGATTGCAGAATTGCAGATTAAAAATAAATTTTACTGTGCATTAGGCGCGTTATGAGAGTGCGGATTTTATTTTTTGCGCTGTTTCAAGCTCTATTTCTTTGCTCGTGTATTCTTTTCCTTTCCAGTGTTCGTAGCCGTCGTTTGAGTAGCGGGGGATGATGTGCGTGTGGTGGTGCATGACGATTTGCCCAGCGGCGCCGTCGTTGTTCATGCCGATGTTGATGCCGTCGGCGTTGACCGCTTTTTTAATCGCGATGGCAAGCATTTTTATAATCGGCATGAAGCTCGACAAAAGCTCATCGGGCATGTCATAGAGATTTTTATAATGCGCTTTGGGAATCAAAAGCGTGTGGCCTGGATTGATAGGGCGCGCGTCTAAAAAAGCAAGCGAAGAATCATCTTCGTAAACGATAGCGGCGGGGATTTCTCGCGCAACGATTTTGCAAAAAATGCAATCAGGCATGTTAGAGCCTGCTCAAAATCTAATGCCTAGTTAAAATGTTCAAATTCCGAGCGAAAATCATGAAGACCGACGAAACATATTGAGATATGTTGAGAAGGGATGAGTGATTTGTAGCCTGAATTTGGACATTTTGGCAGGCAAGCATAATTTTGGTTGTCTTCTGTGGTTAGATTTTGAGCAGGCTCTTATAGTATATGGTATAATTTTGCCCATGCAAAGATACGCTATGCGTGAAGAGATACCGAAGGACGCTAGTAAAATACTTGCGGCGTATCCAGAATTACAGCAAAAACTTCTCTGGCATCGCGGCATAAAAACCGCTGATGACGCCGCCGTCTTTTTATCACCCGACTATGAACGCGATCTGTATGACCCGTTTGAAATAGATGACATGGAGCGCGCGGTGGAGCGGATTTTGCGCGCGATTGATACGCAGGAAAAAATAATCGTGTATGGCGATTACGACGCCGACGGCATTCCGGGAAGCGTCGTGCTTCACGATTTTTTCAAAAAAATCGGATACCAACATTTTTCAAACTACATTCCGCACCGGTATCGCGAAGGCTACAGCTTGAATAATCAAGCGATTGAAAAATTCGCGGGAGACGGCGTGGGGCTCGTCATCACGGTTGATTCAGGCATCACAGACGTAAAAGAAGTGGAGCGGGCAAACGAGCTTGGCGTAGACATTATCATTACAGACCATCACCTTCCGCTCATTGATGAAAAAGGCGCGCAAGTATTGCCGCGAGCGTACGCGGTCATCAATTCAAAAAAAGACGCGTGCGAATACCGGTTTGATAAGTTGTGTGGCGCGGGCACCGCGTTCAAGCTCGTGCAAGCGCTCTTGCTGAAACGCGATTTCGGATTGCCAGAAGGGTGGGAAAAATGGCTTCTTGATGTGGTTGGAATTTCAACGATTGCCGATATGGTGCCGCTTGTGGGCGAGAATAGGGCGCTCGCACATTTTGGATTGAAAGTTTTGCGGAAAAGTCCGCGTCTCGGATTGCAGGCGCTCTTGAAAAAACTTCGCGTGAATCAAAATTATCTTTCTGAAGAAGATATCGGATTTACAATCGCGCCGAGAATCAACGCGGCAAGCCGGATGGGAGAGCCCTTAGACGCGTTTGAGCTTCTGGCGACAAACGATCTTTCGCGCGCCGGGACTCTTGCCGAGCACTTGAATCATTTGAACGACCAGCGCAAAGGAAAAGTGGCGGCGATTGTGCGCGAAGCGAAGAAGCGGCTCGCAGAAAGAGAAATCAAAGAAGTGATAGTGATAGGCGATCCCGAATGGATGCCCGGACTCTTGGGACTCGTGGCGAATTCTTTGGCGGAAGCGCATCGTCGCCCTGTTTTTGTGTGGGGGAGAGAAGGAAGCACTGAAATCAAAGGTTCGTGCCGGTCAAGCAACGGCGTGAGTATCGTTGACCTTATGTCGCAGGCACCGCAGGGCACGTTTCTTGATTTGGGCGGACATCACGACGCGGGCGGATTTTCTATCGCGCAGGAAAAAATCCACACGCTTGAAGATGAACTTGTGTCTGCTTACCACGCGCTTGAATCAAAAGAAACGGAGCAAAAAATTATCTGCGACGCGAAACTTTCGCTTGATGATATTACCGAAGACCTACATCGGCAGATAGATATGCTCGCACCTTTTGGCATTGATAATCAAAAACCGATATTTTTGCTTGAACATGTTTCTGTAGTTCGCGTTGAAAAATTCGGCAAAGCAAAAGAACACCTCAAGCTTGTGTTTGAAAATAGCAGCGGCTGGAGCATTCCAGCGATTTCATTTTTTTCCGCGGACAAATGGAATATCAATGACGGCAACACCATAACCCTTGCCGCGTCTCTTGAAAAATCATTTTTTGGCGGCCGCGCGGAGCTTCGGTTGCGGGTGGTTGACATAATTTTATAAAGGTGTTAAATTACATTTAACAAAAATTGTTCTTTTTATTATCCATATTCTTTTTGAGGAGGTTATAAATGAGCCTATTTATATATATCATAGCGGTTCTTCTTGGGTATATTGTTGGCGGGTTTCCATGGAAGATATTGTTGTTGTTATTAATCGTTATTTCCACGGTGTTTATATTTGGTTGTTATTTACTATTTTTGGGCGTGGGAATGGATATGTCTGTCGGCCGTGTATGCAAACAAGTGTACCCACCCGTTATCGTTTTTGTGGTAGTGGCGGTATCGATTAAGTTGCTCTTCTTATTTCTTTGAGACCCCTGAGACCCCAAAACTTTAAGCCCTTTCCTCGCCGCACCATTCCGTGGTGCGGTTTTTGTTTTTTGGGGAAATGTGCGATACAATCATGCGCATGAACAAACTTATTATCTACACCGACGGCGGGTCGCGGAATAATCCTGGGATTGCGGGCGCTGGGGCGGTGATTAAAAACGCCGAAGGAAGAATTCTGAAAGAAATCGCGAAGCCGCTTGGCATCAAGACTAATAACTGGGCGGAATACGAAGCTGTGATTATCGGACTGCAGGAAGCCAAAAAAATGTTCGGCAAAAAACTTGCCGATATGGAAGTGGAGGTGCGCATGGACAGCGAGCTCGTGGCGCGCCAGCTTTCGGGGAAGTATCAGATTAAAGAAGAAACACTTTTCCCGCAATTCATAAAAATTTCAAATCTGCGCGTGAAAGATATTCCAAACATCGTCTTTGTTCATGTGCGGCGCGAAGAAAACAAAGAAGCGGACAAATTGGCGAATGACGCAATGGACGCGCAATAAGATATTCTGAATTGCATGCACGGAAAAATTGCAGTTTTTCTTGTCGGTTTTACGAGCGGAATATTTTTCCACTCGTTTTTTGATTTTGGGTATTGGTTCTCTGTGTTTACGTTGTTTCTCGGGCTGATGCTCGTTTTGTTTACTTGGACGTCGGGTTTCCAAGTCAACTTGGAAACCCGACGTCCAAGTGCGGTGTTTATGATTGCTTTGTTGATATTTTCTCTTGGAGTCGGGTTATTACGTTATGACGTTTCGCTTCTTGATAACGGCGACCAGATTTTGGAAAATGCTATCGGCAAGCAAGTGATTTTGCGCGGAATGGTTACCGAAGAACCGGACACGCGAGAAGAGAACATGCGCTTAACGGTCGCGATGCAATCAATCAAAGAGGCAGATGGATGGCGTGCGGTTCACACGAAAGCGCTTGTCACGGCTCCATTTTTCCCTGAATTTCAATATGGAGATACTCTTGAATTGTCGGGAGTACTCAAAAGACCGGAAAATTTTTCAAACGAGAACGGACGTGAATTTGACTATGTTTCATATCTGGCAAAAGACGGTATTTTTTATCAAATGTTTCTTCCGCGCGCCGCGCTTATATCATCTGGCAATGGAAACAAAATCAAGGAAGCACTTTTTGCAGTCAAGCGCGCGTTTCTTCTATCGCTTGGGCGGGTAATTCCCGAACCGGAATCTTCGCTTGCAGGCGGATTGATTGTCGGCGCGAAACGCTCGCTCGGGAGCGTTTTACTTGATAAATTTCGCACGGTCGGGGTCATACATATCGTTGTTCTTTCCGGTTACAACATTACGATTGTTGCAGATGGGATAATGCGCGTGTTTTCATTTTTACCGCGCGTGCTCGGCATGTCCGTCGGCGCGCTTTCAGTCGTTTTATTTGCGGTGATGACCGGCGCTTCGGCAACAGTCGTGCGTGCCTCGCTCATGGCGCTCTTGGTTATTTTGGCAAAAGCGACCGGCCGCGTGTATGAAATCACCATTGCGCTTTTTGTAGCCGGATTTTTCATGATCCTTCACAATCCGAAAATCTTGGTTTTTGATCCGTCGTTTCAGCTTTCATTTCTCGCGACGCTGGGGCTGATTTATCTTGCGCCGCGTATTGAAAAATATTTTCACATAGTGCCATCGGTGTGGAGCCTCCGTGAATTCGCGGTCGCAACGACCGCGACGCAGATTTTTGTGCTTCCTCTTCTTTTGTATCAAACGGGGCAATTAAGCATCGTGTCGTTGCCGGTTAATCTTTTGATTTTGGTTTTTATTCCGCTTACGATGCTTTTTGGGTTTTTAACCGGAGTGATTGGTTTTGCGAGCACTCTTCTTTCTATGCCGTTCGCGTTTGTTTCATACGCGCTTCTTTGGTACGAGCTAAAAGTGGTGGAGATTTTTTCCTCACTGCCGTTTGCAAGCATTTCAATACCGAGCATTTCTGCCGGCGTTCTTTTTATGTGGTATGCGTTTTACGCGCTACTCCTTTACCGCAATTCAAATCGTGCTTTGAAATGACGAAGCGACAATTCTTTGCCATACATGACTTTCACGTTTGGAATCAAGCGGCGATTTTCGTAGAGCGCTTTCGCGGCATCCGCCACGGCGTCCAAATCCTGCCGTTCATAGCGAAGCCGAGGAATTGCGAATCGCACAAAATTTACCTCGGGGAATGTTTCTTTTTTTGTTTTTTTGTCGTATGAACCGAACGCGAAATTGCCGAGCTCCGATACCCGATGGCCGTAAAGACCCAAGAGAAGTGCCGCAAACGCGATGCCTCCGAAGTCGCTTGCTTTTTTATCAGTGTCATCAAAAAATTTATTCATATCAAGGTACACCGCGTGTCCGCCAAAAGGGGTGAGCATCGGCAGTCCGAGCTCGGTCATACGATTGCCCAAGTATGCCACTTGCCCAACGCGATGGTCCAAGTATTCATCGGTAACAACTTGTTCAAGTCCAACCACAAGCGCCATGATGTCGCGGCCGGTGAGCCCGCCGTAGGTCGGATGTCCCTCGCTCAAAATCTGGTTGTTCATGAGGCCGTCTGGAATGTGCGGATAGCGTTTCATAAATAGCCCTCCTTCGCGGAGAAAGATACCGCCACCCATGTTTCCCAACCCGTCTTTTTTGAAACTGACAGTACAGCCGTCAACATGAGAAAACATTTCGCGGACAATCGCGCGGATGGATTTTCCCATGTACCCATTTTCCCTATGTTTGATGAACCACGCGTTTTCCGCGAAACGTCCCGCGTCAAAAAAGAGGGGAATGTTGTAGCGGTGCGCGAGCCGCGAGGTTTCGCGGATGTTTGCCATTGATACAGGCTGGCCGCCGCCGGTATTGTTGGTGATGGTGAGGTAGATGAGCGGGATTTTTTTGTGAGATTTTTCCAAAAGTATTTTTAACCGCGCGATATCAATATCGCCTTTGAACGGCGTATCCTCATTTGCCATAAGTTCGCGCGAAAAAAGATTAACGGCGGTAATGCGATTGGCGCGGATATTCGCCTCGGTGGTATCAAAATGCCCGTTGCTCGGAATTTGCATGCCGCTTCCCAATTTTCCTATTTCAGTAAAGAGCGCGTCTTCTCCCGGGCGCCCTTGGTGGAAAATAAAAGCGTTTGGTTTTCGCGCGTCCGGATTAAAAAATGCTTCTCCCCAAATGTCGCGGATTTTTTCTGCCAAAAGAAAATAGCCGCGGTTGGAACCGTACGCTTCGTCGCCCAAGTGAAGCGCCGCCCACTGTTCGTTGGTCATCGCGGTGGTGCCGGAATCAGAAAGCATATCACAGCCGGTCACGTATTCCGACGGGCAGAAAAAAACGTTCCAGCCGACTTCCGCCAATTTTTTTATGCGTTTGCTTGCCGTATATTTCTTTTTGAATGCAACAGCGTGATTCACATACGGGCGCGTGCCGGTCCCTAACGATTGTTCATTTGGAAACGCGCGAAGAAGTTTTGATGAGTCCATAAGAAAGGAGGATAATATATTTCCGATAATAGTTTTACGATACGCTCACCATTTTCAAAAAGCAATCAATATATACGCATTGCAAAGCATGCGCCGCGATGCTAGGGTCTGAAGCAGGAAGCGGTAGAAGCCGGTATCGGTATCTTTCACAAAGGAGGAGTTATGAAGACCCGTTTTGTGGTTTCTTTGATTTTCGCTTTTCTTTTTAGTTCGTTTTTCTCATTCGCGATGTCTGCTTTTGCCGAAGAGGATACGAAGACAATCATATTTGGCAAACCGCAAATAATCACAAACGTCCGTATTTGCAAGGACGAAGGCGAGGCGCTCTACATTGCGAAGATAGAAGTGGAATTTTTTATGGCGAAGAAATCCAAAGATGCTTTTAAGAAAGAAATAGGAAAGTATATTTTGGCATGCGGTGTCGTTGGGGAAGGACTATTTATTCCATTGAAAAGCATTTATGAATATGTCGGGTACGACGGTGAAAACGGAGAGCCGCTTAAATGGAGTATTGTGGAAGCGGCGACGGAAGCGCATTCCGGTGGGACATTTTTTTTATTCATCCGCACGTCGCTATTGTTTACCTATTAAAGTACTGAGAGGCTCAACCACTCAGTAACAACCACTAAGTAAACTCAACAAACAGAGAGCATGAGCGCGCTCTCTGTTTTTTAATTTTGGTATACTCAAATGAGTGAAGGAAATGAAAATCTCAATTTTCATTTCTGAGCGAATGCAGATTATATGCTCGCTTCATATAGTGTTGTTATGCAGATATTTCGCAATCATCGCAATACTGTCATTCTTGCTGTTTTTCTTCTGCTTAACTTGGTTATTTGGTATGCCGTTTTTGCAGAATCGCGCGGCGGCGTGCTCACTGTCGCTTTTCTTGATGTCGGGCAGGGGGATGCCATTTTTATTGAAGCGCCGAACGGCAATCAAATTCTTGTTGACGGCGGACCGAATAAATCAGTGCTTCGCGCGCTTGGAGAAATGATGCCTTTTTACGACCGCACGATTGATGCGATTGTCGCCACGCATCCCGACCAAGACCATATCAGCGGATTGATAGACGTGCTCAATCGTTTCTCGGTAGCGGCTATTTTTGAACCGGGGGCAAACGCAGACACAAACGCGTACAAGACTCTTGAAAAAACGATTACTGCTAAAAAAGTTCCGCGTATTCTCGCGCGGCGCGGAATGCACATCGTGCTTGATGAAGGAGTGTATCTTAATATTCTTTTTCCAGACCGTGATATGAGCAATGTGGAAACAAACACGGCATCTATCGTCGCACAATTGCATTATGGCGATACCGATGTTCTGCTCACCGGCGATTCGCCGCAAGCGATTGAAAAGTATCTCGTCTCGCTTGACGGCAAGGCACTTCACGCAGATGTATTAAAACCCGGGCACCATGGCTCAAAGACGTCGTCTTCACTGGAATTTATCGGCGCTGTTTCTCCTGCATACGCGGTGATTTCCGCAGGAAAAAATAACAAATATGGGCATCCGCATCAGGAGACGCTTGATACGCTTAAACAATTTGGAGTCTCTGTTCTTCGTACCGACAAAAGCGGAACAATTGTTTTTCAAAGCGACGGTTCTTCTATTCGTATCGCAGATTGAGCAGAAATACGATGATTTTCTATCATAAGTTACTTGGGGGCTAAACCCCCAAGTAAATATTGCTTTTTATTCCGAGGAGTATAGGGTTAAAAATAGAAGATAGACCTTTCTTTTAACGTTGACTTTGGGGAGGATTTTTGACAATGAAAAACAAACAGCTCGTGGGAAACGCCATTTTTGCTTCCGCATTATTACTGATATTGATAATGCCGATTGCGGCGCGCGGGGACCCGAATGATTCCGCCACCGAAGAATTTTTTCGGAATCTTCATCGCTCTGTACCACTGGTGAGTGTTGGTGATTTTACCCATGGCACGGCATTTGTTGTGACTGAAGATGGATTTTTGCTCACCAACGCGCATGTTGTTGAAGACAAACAGACAGTCAATATAATTTTTGACAGCGGAGAAACAACCGAACGGACATACCTCGCGAGAGTTATTCTTTCTGATTCGCACGTAGATATTGCCGTGCTCAAGATTATTTCTCATGGCGCAGAGCGTTTTCAGTATCTTTCTTTTGGCGACACGGAGGTACTTGTCGCCGGATATTCCGACATCCATGTCGCCGGGTACCCGCTTTCTCTCGGCAGAACAAAATTATACGTCGCCGATGGGAAGGTGACGCAAAAGAACGTGTTGCTTGATGCCGGCGCAAACATCGGACTTGGCACGTACTTCGCCACCGGTGTCGTCGGCGGTAAAGGCAATTCCGGTAGCCCGTGTCTCCATAAAAATAAAGTGGTCGGAGTTGCGTCGGCCGCGGCGACTGCCAACAACGATACCGGTTTGCTTTTCTGCATTTCCGGAACGCTTGCAAAAGAGATGCTCAAGACTGCCATTGACGGAAGGCCGGTCATTCGCGGCGGATTGGATGTGGTACTCGGGGAATTCCCCGCAAAGTTTGCGATGCAACTTGATATGTACCAAAACCAATCTCCCAAAGAATCACACAGAGTCGTGGTTGTTCGGGGGCACAAAAGCAAGTTTGTGTCCCTAGACCGCATTATTTCAATTTCTTTTAATGACGTAGACGGCGAACACACTACCCCGATATATACGGTCATTGATTTCAAAAGAGCCGTCGGCAATTTATCACCAACTACGTTTATCACGGTGCAAATTATTCGCGCCGGGGAGGAAATATTCCTGCAGATGAATGTTGAGGCTCTAATACAAGAGAATTTAAAAAACGCCCTGCGATAAGCGGGGCGTTTCTGCGTATAGAGCGCATTATGTTGTGGATAAAAAGTTGCCGCTCTTCTGATGAGGAAGTATACTTTATATAAGCATAAGCTCTCTATGGAAACTTTTCCTCCTCAACAAATCAATGAAGATGCGGCGCCTCGCACTTCATTAAAGATATTTGAAATCGCTGTGTTTATCATTGTGGTTGCGGTTCTCGGCTGGTATTTTTTTCGCGACGCACCTAGAAAAGAAGAGTTGTCTCTTTCCGGCATTATTCAATCAGAAGATATCGCTCGGTGCGCGGAATTAAAAGACCAAGTTTTGCAAATAGAATGCAAGACAGCAATTGAGAGCAGTGTGTACTCAAAAAAAGCGCTTCTTCAGAATGACCCGGCAGTATGCGATTCCATCAGCGATGCCTTTTTGAAAGAGCGATGCAAAGACCCGTTTACTTCGCGAGTTGCAATACAAAATAAAGACGCAAGCGCGTGCCCCTCTGGGAAAGACATGCTTGGTAAATCAATTATGTTTGATCCAACGTGCGTGGCGACCATAAACAACGCGACAGCGCTTGACGCATATCGCGCTCTCGTACTCCGCGCCATACAAGAAAAAAATGAATCTCTCTGCAACACCGCTGAAAAAAAATTGCAAAGCGCTTGTGTCGGCGCGGTTCGTGACGGCATAAAAAACGCGCAATCGGAATACAATCCTTTCCAATTTGGCGGTTCGGTGATTGCCAATTAAATTTTTATGAAAATAAAAAAATATTTATTATTTATCATAACGCTTGCCATTGTTTTTGCCGTGGGGTATGCGGTGTTTGATTACCGAGCGCAAGTGGCAGAAGCATCGCATAACTGCAATATGCCTACCTACGGCGGCACATATTATTCACCGTTTAGTTTTAATTTTCATTGGGTTGCCGGATATTATTGCGACCAGAGCGGGTGGTGCGGAGGTCTTGGCGCCGGCGAAAGCAATGCAACTGTCGGTAATGGAACATACTGGGGAAACGGCGCTTGCCCTTGGAGTTATACAGTGACTGACCCACCTCCGCCACCTCCAACAATCACTTGGTATGGCACGCCAAATGGCACCGTTCTCACGCGCGGCGAGGATTATTCTGCTGACCTGCGCGCCAACCAGGCAATCAACGGGATTCAAATTAGCGGTAATGTTTGGGGAGACGGTTCAGACCACAGTGGTGTGATTACACCGGAAAATCCGTTGGGAGTTGAAGATTTTGATTGTTCAGATGGAGTTTGCATGGGTCATGTGCAATGGAGCGGAACTGGCAGAAATTGGGGGACTAGTTTTACCGGTCTTCCTGCCGGCAGTTATGCCCGCTATATGTACATGAGAAATACGAGCGGAAGCTGGTCAGGGGCGTTTTATAATACGTTTACCATTACTCCGCCGTCCTACACTCATTATTCTGTCGGCTCGTGGAGCGCGTGCAGTGGCTACAATACCGAAACCGGACAAGGCGGCACTCAAACGCGGACTGTCACTTCATACACTGATTCCAATGCGCCAAATGATTCCGAACCTGCTTCTTCCCAATCGTGTTCTGTGCCGACCTACACGCATTACAATGTAACCTCGTGGACGGCGTGTTCGGGGTATAATTCGGATACTGGACAAGGCGGCACGCAAACACGAACCGTCACTTCATACACAAACACGACTTCCCCAAATGACTCTGCTCCGGCAAGCTCGCAATCATGCGACGCTCCGCCCGACTTTAATTTTCTTTCCGCGCCTCCTCCGGATGGAGAGAGCGGCACCCTGGGCAACACCTACAGCACGTTCGTCACATTTGTCGGCGGTCAGCAGTCAGCGCTCTCTCAAGCGGTCAGCATTGCAGTAAGCCCCACC
>JACOYO010000008.1 GCA_016181845.1 Parcubacteria group bacterium
CCAAAAATAATGAGTATCGCCGTTGCTCAAAATAACGAAACGGCAACGCTTGGCTTTGGCGTAATCCTCGGCCTGTTTCTTGCCGACAACCGGATCTTTGCTTTGAGATTTTGCTTCAAAAACTGCGAGAGGAAATCCTTTTGTATCTAAAAGTAAGTAATCAATAAAACCTTTGCCGTGTTCAAAATCATCGCCCAAACTTTCCAAATTCACATTGTCCTCAACCTCGATGTTCTTTGATCCCGTTTTCACATCAAAAAACCTCCAGCCGGAATCTTGGAGTAAACTATTTATTTTGATTCTAGCTTTGGCTTCTTTTTGCATAAATTTATTTTGTGATCACCCTATAGTCTCCCTCGTTGCCACCGACCCGGATATAATCCTCACATCCATCAACAGAAATTCTCTTACACTTGCAGTAGGTGAATTTTTTGTGGGTATTCCAAAAAATCTCATCTCCGCAATGAGTGCATTTGTAGTAAGTCTCTTCTTTGGTTTTGGTGGCGATTTCCTTTGGCATATTTATAGTTTTCTATAGCTCGTTGACCGGCCTTGTCCGATACGCTCAATCTTTTTTAATCGCATCAATTTATCGATTGCCTGCCTGACAGTCGGATAAGCGACCTTCGTCTGTTCGGAAATCTCGCGCGGCGTAGAACTATCAACTGTTTGGAGGTAACTCCAGACAGCGAGCTGTTTTTGCGTAAGCAGTCGTTCAATGTTTTCCTCAAAGATAGAATTAAGAATTGAGAGGTTAACAATTTGCTCAACGTCATTGTTGGTAACTTTAACACCCGCAAGTCGTAGGGAAGACGCGGTGCTTTGAATCAAGGTTCGGCGTTTCGCCTCTTTTAAAACTTGCGCCAGCGGGCGAACAGGAGTTTTAATTTTTCTGCCATTTTTTGCCATATGTTTAATCCGATATATCAACTATAGCGGATTGTAACGAATAAATCAAGCCCGGCACTTATTATGAGCTAGGCCGGAAAGTTGCAGTAAGAGCATTTGAATTACGACTTGGCGCAAAAAGATGGCGTTTCCGCAATATGACACTTTTGTATTATTCGGGAAAAGCCGACCGGAAAGAGCCTTTAAGGACGATTCCAGTCCAAAATGTAAACAAAATATGCCAGTTTGTTTACATTGAGCTTGGTGATGTAAACAAACTCAAAAAAGTGATACAATAAATTCAACAGTTAAATAATCGCTTCAATGGGCGACCTGAATGGTATTCCGAGTCCAAGGGCTCCGCTGGTAGGATTCTTTTGTTACACAAACAGTATAGGTTTCGTATCCGCCCTGGGCGGATATACTCAACCTTTTCGAATCCTACACGCAAAGCACGCGGGTGCTTTGCTCCGCGGAGCTTAAAAAATCAAAACCCCCGAATTGGGGGTTAAGATTTTTACAAGCTCCGCGGGTAGGATTCGAACCTACGACCAACCGGTTACACTTATCTCAAAATTTCTTTTGAGGGTGGACTATATCATCACCCTTCCATTATTAAAAATGGGGTGGGGTGGAAGGCGCTTCGGGCCGAGTTTATATCGGGCCTACTCTCTTGCGAGATAGTCTCTGAACCTTCCCCGCAAGGTGCGGGGCTTGGCTGCTGATTACCTTATTTGCAAATGAGCAAGCGTAGGCTTCCAGTTCCCACACAAAATTAATTTAGTCGGAATCCCGACTTATTGTCGAGACAATTCACCTTCTTTTTCATCCCTAAATTCCTTTAGGGAGCTGCGTAATGTCCACAGCCGGACGCTCTACCACTGAGCTACCGCGGAATGTTTATATTCTTTTTAATGTACTTTCTTTTTCCGCTCCTTTTAATATCGCGGAATGCATTGTTCTGTAAAAAGAACGTGAGTGCATAATATCAAAAATAGCAGAGCAGGGCAAGAATACTAAAAACAATATACAAAATACGATATACTAAGATTATGTATATCAGAGTGAATGCGATTGCCGGCGCAAAAAAAGAATCAGTGAAAGAGATAGGGGAGAATCGTTTGGAAATCGCTGTGCGCGAGCCGGCAGAGAGAAACATGGCAAACAAGCGCATTACGGAACTCGTGGCGGCGTATTGCGGTGTGCCACCCAAAGCCGCGCGTATTATCAATGGGCACCATTCGCCGCATAAAATGTTTTCTATCCACGAAAAATGACTTTCCTCACCAAAGCGCTTGTGGTATAATATATCCATGCGTACTTCAATAAAAACAACTCGTCTGTTATTAACGTCTGCCATTTCGGACTATATAGATAAAAAAATTGCCGATATTGAAAAATTTATCTCGGCAGAGGATGAGAGTGTTTCGGCGAATATTGAAATTGAAAAGACAACCGCGCACCATCATTCCGGCGATATTTTTCGCGCAGAAATAAACATGCATATTGCGGGTGGAAATTTACGCGCTGAAGCGACCAAAGAAGATTTACACGCGGCGCTTGATGAAATCAAAGACGAAATCATACGGGAACTATCTACGCAAAAGAACAAACGAGAAACGCTTATCAAGAAAGGCGGGAGGGTGTTCAAGCGCCTCTTGCGCGGGTTTCCAAAAAAATGATACAATGTTTTTACTTTTATTAATCTGATTGCGTAATCTGATTATGTATGGAAGAGAAAAATAATATTCACTGGGGAGTTTTTTTACTGTCGGTTGTCGTATTGGTCGCTGTATTTATGCTCGGGTATCTATTTAAAAATATATCAATGCAAGGAGAAAAAAACGTAGCAAAAGATTTAGCGTCAAAAACAAATCTTGCGCAGAGTGTCATCATAAAAACAAATGTCGGGGACATAGAGCTCGCTCTTTTCACAAACAAAGCGCCGCTTACCGTTGAAAATTTTGTGAAATTGTCTGAAGCTGGTTTTTACAACGGCACGCTCTTTCATCGGGTTATTAAAGATTTCATGATTCAGAGCGGCGACCCGTTGAGCAAAGAAAGCAATTGGGCATTACATGGCACTGGCGGCCCAGGGTATGCATTCAAAGATGAAATTAATGACGAGAAATTAGTTCGCGGAGTGCTTGCAATGGCAAATGCCGGACCAAATACCAACGGAAGTCAATTTTTTATTGTTACTGCTGAAAAAACGCCATGGCTTGACGGCAAACATACAGCATTTGGAAAAGTTATAAAGGGAATGGATGTGGTGGATAAAATCAGCATGGTTGAAGTCAACGAGCAAAGCCATCCTCTGCGTGATGTGGTTATTGAGCAAATCGTACTCAAATAAGCATACTCTGAAACCCATCCCAGCTCATGAGAGTCTTGCCCTCCGGCAGGACTTTTTTGATAATAAAGACTTTATTGTCAAGAATGGCGTCTTTCACGATGACGCGAATTTTTTTGTCGCCTCTTTGGGCGAAAAAATACAACGATGGCCATCCGTCATACGCGCACCATTTGCGATAAAGCATCTCGGGGTTTTTTTCTAAATCTGAAAGCTCAAATAATCCGTCTTCTTTTTTTATTTTTTTTGTATAGGTTGCCTTAGCGTGGTCCTGCTCTCGCGGTGTTATGTTTCCAGCGACCCATTCAGGAATAGTCTCCGCGAGGAGCCGTCCCCCCATCTCCGCGAGCGTAGTTTCAAGCGTCAAACGCTTTATGGGCAATGGCGTATCCAATATTTCTTGCGCAACAATCGGACCATGGTCAAGCTCTTCATCAATAAGCATAATAGTCGTGCCTGTAACATCGGCTGAGAGAATAGCCGATTGGATAGGCGAGGCGCCGCGGAATTGGGGCAAAAGCGACGGATGGACATTGAGAGCGCCGTGGCGCGGGAGAGCCAAGATAGTTTTTGGAATAATTTTTCCGTATGCCGCGACTATAAAAAAATCACTATTTATGTTCGCCAGCCTTTCCGGAACAGGCGATAGTGTTTCCGTCTGAATATACGGTATGGTATTTTTCTCTGCCCATACTTTTACCGGCGGAGGAGTGAGCAAGAGCTTTCGTCCGCGCGGTTTGTCGGGCGCCGTAACAATAAGCGCGGGCATCAATCCGCGCCGCTTGAGTTCGTCTAAAACAATCACTCCGAATTCCGGCGTGCCAAAAAACACAAAATGATGGGACTTTTTTGATGGAAACACATTCATATTACTATGAATCACGAAACTCTTCTTCATCATGAGTTTCGTAATTCAAGATCATGTTAAGCATCCGGTTTTATTTCTTCAATTTCTTTCGCGTGGTCAATGAAAAGAATGCCGTTCAAATGGTCTATTTCGTGCTGAAAGACTTGCGCGAGTAAGCCGCTCGCGCCCATTTCAAAAGAGGTTCCGTGCTCATCATAAGCGCGGATGCGGACTTGCTTGGCGCGATAGGTGTTTCCGTATTGCCATCGCACCGATAAACATCCTTCCGGGACCAATACTTTTTGTTTTGAAAGTTTTATAATTTCCGGATTGATAAACACCATATCTTTTTCGCGGCATTTTTTTTCAAACGCTGCTTTTTCTTTTTTGGTTAAAATTGGTTCCGGCGTGTCTTTTGAGACTTTGTCGGTTTCTTTTTTTAGATAAAAAATTTTCCCCGATACGACGAACATGCGAAGCGGAACGTCAATTTGCGGGGCGGCAATGGCGATGCCGTCGTCGCAAGTGTAGAGCGCGTCTTTCATGTCGGCAATAAGACGCTTTATTTTTGCGCCTTTGATTTCAGAGAGCGGGATATTTTTTGCTATTTCACGAAGCACGGGTTCGTCTTTTTGAACAATTTTTATTGGCATATATAGTGCAAAGCATAACATTTTTTTGAGCAGATTTCCATTTTACAACTCACTTTTAATTTGCGACTATTATCAATAGGTTTCTCATTGAAAGATTAAAAAACAAAAACACAAAGGGGGTTGATGACAATGGAGATACCGATAAATTTAATCGGCGGAGCCGGGTTTTTCCCCGCAAGAAACTTTACCGATACTTCTCAATATAAGGAATCACGCGAATCTTCTTACGAAGAAGAACTCAATATTCTCGGTATAGAAGGGAAGAGTTCTGCTGATTTATTTAATATAATCTTTGCAATTGAATTGCGATGGATTCTAAATGCGTCTATCAAATGGAAAAGTGTTGGTACCGCGCCCAATAGAAAATTTTTGGCGATGTATCAAGGCGTTGAACTTTTTTTATATGTGAATGTTTGCAATGACGGCGCTCTCGGCAAACACACGGCAATTATAAAAATCGGAAGAATCGTGCGGAGTGTGTCAAAAGTGTCTAGTATCGTTTTGCTTGTACGAGAAATCTCGGTGAGAAACAATTTAGTTTTTCGCAAAAATACCCATTATACGCATAGACCTCGCAATAACTAACATATTGCGGGGTCTTTTTACAATAGATGCTCCGGGTCAACATTAATGATGAATGCCGGAGGCAGTGAAGCGAGCATGTCTGAAAGTTTTTTGTCCGGCCATGATTTTGGCGAAATTTTCAATAGGGCATGCATGGTATACGCGCCACGCACATGCGGCATAAAAGCTGGGAATATGATTGGATGGTATGCGTCAAAGAATTTTTCAAGGTGAGACATGGCTTCTTCCGCGACGGATTGTTTTCCTGAATATGATATTTTGATAAAAAATAAAAACGGCGGGTATCCGAATTTTTTGCGTTCAGCAAGCTCATCTTGATAAAATGATAATAAATCTCCTTTTGCTCCCTGCATCCAGACCGGACTTTCCGCGCGCCGTGTTTGTATAAAAAAAGTTTCAGTCGCTTTCGCACGAAGGCGAAGAAGCAGACGGAATATTTTGTCATTGATGCGAAAATCGGGCATGGAGAATAGCGCGTCAGCAGAAACAATTGCGACATGCTCTATTGGCTCCATGAGATACGAAAGCGCCATTTCGGTCCCGATGAGAATACTACCCGGAGTATGGTAAAACCGCTCCGCGATAATGGTCGCTTTTGTTTTTTTTACGGCGTCCGTATCAATGCGAAAAATTTTTTGTTGCGGAAACAATTTTTCAATCGCTGAAACAACGCTTTCCACGCCGATACCAAGCGGCACCATTCTCCAGCTAAAACAGACAGCGCACTGGTCGTTTGCGACTTCCTCGTGTCCGCATTTGTGGCACAAAAAAATACGGACGGCATTTTTTGTGTGCAGGACAAGCGGCAGGCGGCACACGGAGCACGAAACAATTTTTCCGCAATCAGAACATATAGTTGACGCGTGAAGACCACGTCTCGCGGCGAATAAAAAGATTTTTCCGTTGTGTTCAATGGCGTTTCTGATGTGCGTCTCAAGAGCGTTTCCTATGATTGCGAATGAAACATTTTTGTCACGCGTGGACATATCTACAATGCGGTGTTTGACAGCGGAAAGCGCTCGGAATTGAAGAGATGAAAGCGGCGTGTACCTGCCTTCTGTCTGTTTCCAAATGGTTTCAGGGCGCAAAAAGAGGTCTCCGAAGATAAGTTTCGCGTTTTGCCGCCGCGCGAATAACTCGGCGAATGTACGCATATCAACAAATGGACGAAAAAGAGTTTTATAATTTCCTCCGCCTTCTTTATCAACAATAATTGTTTTTATATCGGCACGCGGAATGCTAAAAAACATGCCGGTACCTATCAGAAGAATCGGATGGCGCGTTGATACGATTTGTTTCCACGCGTCAAAGAGCTCGCGTTTTGAGATATCTCCATGCAAGACAAACGTGTACCCCTCAATCCCTTTTTCAAGATGTTCTTTCACTCGCGCGAGATGTTTTTTGTCCGGCACACAGAAAAAAACTGATTCTTGGCGCGCGAAACTTTCGCGCACTATGCTTTTATAAGTGGCGAATCGTTCTTTATCATCCGCTTGTATAACATATGTTTCCTCTAACGTACCGCCATGCGTTGATTCTCCTTTTTCTTTTGAAACATACTGGTGACGGAGCGTACCGGCGTTCTGCAGGATTTTTTCTGGAACCAGCGCTTTTAAGGTGGCGCCGGTGGAAGCCCCCGCATAGACGGCCATGTCTTTTGCCGCTGAAAGAAAAGCGGGGAGAAATAGTTGGGTATTTTTTATGCCGATAATTTTTTTTAATTGAAAACTGGCGGTGCGCAATTGCGATTTTATTGACGCGGCATCTTCGCAAGCTAAGACGACAGCGTCTTTTTTTTGCGAGCGAAGCGGAATAGACACGAGTGTTCCCGGTGCCAGTTTTTTTGAGGTGAAATAAGATAATAATTCAGGGGCGATGCCTCGGCCAATTGGAATAACGTGCGCAATATACATATCTGTTAGTATATCATTTATTAGCTCATTAGGTTTTAGCTTTTTAGGTTGTTAGGCATGTTAAAGCCGGACATTGGATGATAATGTGGATGTGTTGGTGTCAAATTTTACGTTTGATAATAAAGAGGGTACAATTGGGCTGTTATGGCGGATGCTTTTCTAATAAAAGGGCTTGATGGCGCGAAAACACTTTCCGGCATCATAGCGGTAAACGGCTCAAAAAACGCGGCATTGCCGGCGCTCGCGTTGCCGTTTCTTTTTTCTGACACTGTCATACTTGAAAATGTACCGGCGCTTGAAGACATACACCGCGTGGAAGAATTGCTCCAATCACTTGGGGTGCTTTGTAAAAAACAAAAGCCAAACCGTTATGAACTAACGGCTCAGAACGTCTGCAACACGACGCTCTCTCCCGATATCGCCAAACGTCTTCGCGCGTCAATTCTTTTTACCGGTCCGTTGCTCGCGCGGTTTGGACGCGTATCATTCCCTCACCCGGGAGGATGTGTCATCGGCGAAAGGCCGATTGACCTATTCATGGAAGGATTTGAAAAAATGGGCGCGCGGGTGAATGAAAAAAATGGAATGTATGATGTAATCGCTCCAAAAAATGGATTGCGCGGCGCGGATATTTTTTTCCGCACGCAAAGCGTTACCGCGGCGGAAACATTTCTTATGGCGGCTGTACTCGCGCGCGGCAAAACAATTCTTCGCAATGTGCCGGTTGAGCCGGAAATAGGCGAGCTCGTTTCGTTTTTACAAAGTCGCGGCGCGCGTATTTCAGGAGCGGAAACGCACCGGCTTGAAATTATTGGCGGAGAGCCGCTTTCGGCTGACGGGGTAGCGTACTCAATTATTCCGGACCGGATTGAGACCGGCAGTTTTCTTATTCTTTCCGCTCTCGCTGGGAAAAAAGTAACCATTACTCGCTGTAATCCGGAACATGTCGGTTCAGTCATAGCGCATCTGCGTTCCTCCGGCGTGAATCTTCTCGTGGATGAAGACACCATTACGATTACCTCCTCTCGGGCAAAACGGATGCAGTCATTTTATAAAAGTATTTCTATGAAAACACACGAGTACCCGGGATTTCCGACTGATTTGCAAGCTCCAATGGCAGTATTTCTTACACAAGCAGATGGCGAGGCGCTCATCTTTGAAACTATTTTTGAAGGTCGTTTGGGATATGTGCCGGAGTTGGTCCGCATGGGTGCCAAGATACAAGACATGGGTCCGCATAAAATTTTTATACAAGGCGGTACGCCGCTTCGCGGAAGAGAATTGGAAAGTCCTGATTTGCGGGCAGGTCTCGCGTTTATCATCGCGGCGCTCGTTGCGAAGGGAGAATCTATCGTGCATAATGCATACTCTATAGACCGCGGCTATGAACAGATAGAAAAACGTCTGCAAAAAATCGGCGTATCAATTAAACGTATTTCAGCATGAGTTTTTTTTCTCCAAAATTGGGTATTGATTTGGGAACGGCGAATACGCTCGTGTTTGTGCCAAACAAAGGCGTGGTATTAAATGAGCCGTCAGTCGTTGCGGTTTCAAAAGACAATGGCGAGATTTTAGCAGTCGGGCTTGAAGCAAAAAACATGATTGGGAAAACTCCCGACACCATAATCGCGTATCGTCCAATGAAAGATGGCGTCATTGCGGATTATCGGGTTACTGAAGTTATGTTGCGCTACTATATGGGGAAAGCGCTTGGCGCGTGGAATATATTCAAATCGGAAGTTATGATATCGGTGCCTGCAGGTGTAACTTCAACTGAACGCCGCGCGGTCGTTGAGGCGGCGATAAAGGCGGGGGCGAAAAGCGCCTACGTAGTCAAAGAGCCGATTCTCGCGGCTATTGGAGCGGGTATTCCTATTCATGAAGCGTATGGAAACATGGTGGTTGATATCGGCGGAGGCACTACTGACGTGGCGGTTATTTCGCTCGGTGGCATAGTGGCTTCAACTTCAGTCAAATGCGCCGGAAACAAAATAGACAAAGCGATTGCCGATTACATAAAACGCACCTTCAATCTTGCCATAGGAGATAAAACGGCGGAAGAAATTAAAATAAAAATAGGTTCGGCGATTCCGCTCGAGGAAGAGCTTGCTTGCACCATAAAAGGAAGAGATTTGGTTTCCGGACTTCCTCGGTCAACTGAAATTACCACCAATGAAATCGTAAAGGCAATCGGCGGGGAATTGAAAGAAATGATAACGGCGATTAAAAATGTTTTGCAGGAAACTCCGCCGGAGCTCGGCGCGGATATTATTGACCGTGGAATTATCATGACTGGCGGGTCGTCGCTTCTCCGTAATCTGCAGGAGCTTGTATACCGCCGCACCGGCGTAAAAGCTAATCTTTCGGAAGACGCTCTTTATTGCGTTGCAAAAGGCACTGGAGTCGCGTTGAGCCATCTGGATACGTATAAAAAAAGTATTATTGCGAAACGCTGAATCTTTTTATCGTGGAATCACTTGCTGATATATACACGCGCACCGGTTCTCTCCATCATGCCTACGCCATCGCAGGACCCCGTGACGCGGTGAAAAACTCACTGCTTCTTTTTTTAGAACACAAAGTTGGAATCACCAGTCGTGGAAATCCCGATATGTTTGACGAAACCTACAATACTTTTGGCATAGACGAAGCTAGGGCGACGCGTGGGCATCAATCCAAAAACGCTTCAACCAATACGGCAAAAAAAATTTTTATTTTGTCGGCAACGATAATCACGCATGAAGCGCAAAATGCCCTGTTGAAAATATTTGAAGAGCCGACGCGCGATACGCATTTTTTTCTCATTATCCCTGACATAGAAATGCTTCTGCCGACGCTCTGCTCGCGTTTGGTTACGATTGCGTACGACAAAACGCGCGCTGAAATATCTCTAGCGAAAGATTTTTTAGCGGGCGACACGCCAAAACGTTTCAAACTTCTTAAAGATATTATTGAAGATAAAAATCGTATGGCGGCTATGGAGCTTCTTGACGGGCTGGAAACACTGCTACATAGCTCTGCACATCGTACAAATAGCATGGCAGAATATGCGTTTATTTTTTCTGAAATCGCAAAGTGCCGAGAGCATCTTCGCAGTCGTGCGCCATCTCTCAAACTCATTTTAGAACACATCGCTCTTATTCTCCCTAGTTTTGCATAAGTTTGGCATAAAAAACTCCATTTGGGAACTTAGTTCCCAAATGGAGTTCCAAAGTGGATTGAAATCCAACTTGGACGCCAACTTGGACGTCCGACGTCCAAGTTGAGTTATTACACCTGCACGGGATAGTCGCCATTGAAACAAGCCATGCAGTAAGAATCACCCAGTATTTTTTTGAATGATTCTACGGGCAAGTAGGTGAGCGAGTCCGCGCCGATAAAATCGCAAATCTCCGCTTCTTTCTTTTGCGCGGCGATAAGCTCGTCGTAGGATTTCATATCAACGCCATAAAAACAAGGATGCCGAATCGGCGGCGCGGCGATACACACATGAACCTCTTTCACAAAACATTGTTTTTTGAGCAGTTCGGAAACAACCCATCGTAATGTGGTCCCGCGCACGAGCGAATCATCAACAATAATAATTCGTTTGCCAGCGAGCAGATGCGGTGACGGATGAAATTTTGTCCGTACGCCATATTCACGATGTTTTTGTTTCGGGCTTAAAAAAGTCCGACTGCTATAATGGTCGCGAATGAGGCACGGCTCAAAAGGAATTTTTGACATGTTTGCAAAACCAAGCGCCGCCTGATTTCCTGAATCAGGAACCGGTATAACCATATCCGGCAAAGGTACAAACAGGTCTTGCCGTATCCGGTTATAGTATTTATCCAAAAAACATTCCGCCAGTTTCATGCCAAATCGCTGTCTCACGCTATAGATGTCTTCCGAGCGAGTATTCGTGCGCGTAGAAGCTGGGCTCTGTAGATACACAAGCTCAAACGCGCAACGCGCAAGTGGCGGGGTATCCATGCCCCAGAGCATAATGGTTTCAGCCTCAAGATTAACGAGGCCTATTTTGATAATTTCACCCGCGGCAACTTCACGCACGAACGTTGCGCCAGCCGCGTCAATCGCGACTGTTTCAGACGCAAATACATACGAAGATTCTGTGCATCCGATTACCAAACCCCGAAATTCGCGCTGGTCGCGGACGGCATAGAGCGCGTGCTTGCTCAACAACAAAAACGAAAAAGCTCCTTCCAATTGCCGCACGGCGTCAATAAGCGCTTTATCCAAAGTTGTTTCTTGCGACCGCGCGATTAGGTGTAAAATTATTTCCGTATCGGTTTCCGTTTGGTTTATGAGCGTATGTGATTCGTTACAGCGAGCTTGCAGTGATGCCAGATTGGTGATGTTGCCGTTGTGTACGATGGCGATTCTACCAAATTTACATTTGCCATAAATAGGATGCGCGTTTTTAATCGTACTGTTGCCCGTTGTGCCGTATCTGATATGTCCGATTGCCGCGTGTGTGTCGTATTTGCCACCCATGAGGTCATATTCTTGAAACAGTTCATTCACAAATCCCATCTTACGAAAAATAACCATCTCTCTCCCTGAATTCAAAAGAGCAACGCCGGCTGATTCTTTACCGCGGTGCTGTTGCGCAAGCATACCTAAAGCCAGAGGTTTGATAACATCGTCACGCGATATCATGCCAATAATTCCGCACATATATTTTCTCCCCCTTTTTATATATTATGAACAAACGATACACTCTGCGGATAGCGTATCAAAAAACTGCAAAAATAACAAAATATCGATTAGATAACCAAAAATCACACCCTAGCCCGTATCGTTAGATAACGATAAATAATACCATGACGTGTATACTAACAGTCTAATTTCCTTCGCTAACATACTCTTACTATTTTCGCGGTCGTGAAAATAGTAAGAGTATGAAAATGAAAGTCTGTTGAAGGAAAATCTGTTGAAGTCAAACTTCAACAGAGATAGTAAAAAACCCTTATATTTACAAAGGTTCCTCCTTCGTTGTGGAATTTGAAATTCAAAATTGTTTTAGAAGTCTTCCAAAAATAGCCCTTTGTATATTATTTAAAGACGTTATGGTTAGATTTTTAGATTATCTAATACGAATATGATATACTATATGGCATATGCAATATGATTTTTCTACATTCAAAACACGAAGCGCTGAAGTCGCCGCTTGGCTAAAAACAGAATTTGCAGGCATCCATACCGGAAGGGCAACGCCATCATTGCTTGATAAAGTGATGATAGATTCTTATGACGCAAAGACACCTATCCAGCATGTGGCTAGTATTTCTGTTGAGAACGCGCGCTCGCTTCGCATTGTGCCATGGGATAAAAAGAATATAAAAGAAATTGAGAAAGCAATAGGAAACGCAAAATTGGGAGTCAACGTGTCAATAGACGACCAGGGGGTGCGCGTGTCGTTTCCCGAATTAACTTCAGAAAATCGTCAGATGCTTGTCAAACTGGCACGGGCGAAGCTTGAAGACGCGCGCGTAACGCTCAAAAAAGAACGCGAAGAAGTGTGGAATGACATTCAAAAAAAGGAGCGGGAAGGAGAAATTCCGGAAGACGATAAATTTCGCTTCAAAGATGAATTACAAAAATTGATAGATACCGCGCACAAAGAACTTGAAGCAATAATTGAACGCAAAGAAAAAGAAATTATAGGCTAACAATTTACAAAGGTTCCTCCTTTGTAAGTTATCCACAACGAAGGAGGAACCTTTGTAATAGATAAAAAGAGTATGTCCATCATTATTTTTATTATTGTTCTTGCTTTATTGATTCTCGTGCATGAGCTCGGGCATTTTTTGATTGCCAAAAAAGCGGGGGTGAAGGTGCCGGAATTTGGGCTCGGGTTTCCTCCAAAGATTTTTGGCATCAAAAAAGGAGAGACCGAATATACGCTGAACTGGATTCCGTTTGGCGGATTTGTGAAAATTGTCGGGGAAAACGCCGATGAAGAAATCGCTCCGGAGGACCGCCAAAGAAGCTTGACCGCAAAACCGCGGCATGTGCAGGCGGCGATTATCGCGGCTGGGGTTACGTTCAATTTTTTATTCGCATGGATAATTTTTTCTATCGGTTTTATGGTCGGGCTTCCCGCGTCTGTGGAGACAACTCCTTTGTCGGCATTTGCTACCGCGCCTGAGCTTACTATCACTTCCGTATTGGATGGCTCGCCAGCTGAAAAAGCGGGCTTGAAAACTGGAGATATTATTTTGGCCTTAACTTCAAAAGAGGATGCTCTGCAGAACGCGTCTAATGCAAATGACGCCCAGACATTTATTTCTGCGTACGGAGAAACAGAAGGAGAAATCGGTTTTTTGTATAAACGCGGAAATTCGGACGCCACATTTGTGTCTGTCGTTCCTGAAACAGGCATCATCCCTGATAAACCGGCTGTCGGCATTACTATGGATGTGGTAGGCATTGCGCGTTTCAATCCGCTTCGCGCTTTGTGGGAAGGGGCTAGCGTTACCGGCTTTCTTATTGGAAACGTGGCAATGGGATTTTTTGGATTTATAAAAAGTGTGTTTATAGGCGCCGCGAATGTGAAAGATATCGCGGGACCGGTGGGCATTGCTGGACTCGTGGGGCAAGCGGAGGCGCTCGGATTTACTCACCTTATGATGTTTGTGGCGTTTATTTCAGTAAATCTTGGGGTAATCAATCTCATTCCTTTTCCGGCACTTGACGGAGGGCGGCTCTTTTTTCTCGCGATAGAAGCAATCAAACGCTCGCCAATAAATCCTCGTGTATCTGCGCTTCTAAATACAATCGGTTTCGCGCTTCTCCTCATTTTGATGCTTGTGGTTACCTACAACGACATCGCGCGAATTATCAATGGATAAAAATTCCGCCGATAGATTATCTGTTGGTGTTGTGGCATAAAGTGGATGGTAATACGCGCGCATTGCCGTATAATCTTGACATAAAAATATCCGTTGTATATATTATAGATATGAAAACAATGATAAACATAAAAGCGGATAAGGAGGTAAAAGAAAACGCGCAAAATGTAGCGCGGGATTTGGGTTTGCCGTTAAGCACGGTTATCAATGCGTTTCTCAAAGAATTTGTGCGCAGTAGGAGCATATCCTTTTCTGTTATTCCTAAAATGACGCCATATCTGGAAGAGATTTTGAATGAAGCGGAAACAGATATTCAAAACAATAAAAATATGATTGGGCCCTTTGACACGGCACAAAAAGCAAACGCCTACCTTGATACCCTATGAAAATAATTTTTCATAAAAATTTTATAAAGCAATATAAAAAACTTTCCCATACGATTCAATCGGCAGTGCAGAAAAAAAATATACTGTTTGAAAAAGATTTATATCATCCGATACTTAATAATCATATTCTCCACGGCGCGTACAGCGGGTACAGAAGTGTTAACGTAACCGGAAATATAAGAATTATTTATAAAATGTTAGATAAGAATGCTGTCTTATTTGTGCACATCGGGACACATAGCAAACTATATTCTTAACATGGACATCTATTCAAACCAAGATTCAAATATCCGCCGAACATGGCTCTTGATGCTCGTATTCGTGCTTGTGATTATAGGCATCGGATGGTCGTTTTCGTATATTTATAACGACCAATCAATTCTTTATTTCGCAGTATTTTTTAGCGTCGGGATGAATATTTTGAGTTACTGGTATTCGGATAAAATTGTTTTGAAGATGTCGGGAGCGCGTCCGGCAAAGCGGGAGACATACCGCGAGCTCTGGAATATCGTGGAAAATCTTTCTATCACGGCAGGTCTCCCGATGCCGAAACTCTATGTGATAAACGACCAGGCGCCAAATGCCTTTGCCACAGGAAGAAACAAAGAGCACGCGGCAGTCGCGGTGACATCTGGACTGCTTGCTATCCTAGACCGCACCGAGCTTGAGGGGGTTGTCGCTCACGAACTCTCGCACATCGGCAATCGTGACATTTTGCTTCAGACGGTTGTAGTAATTCTTGTCGGGTTCGTTACGCTTCTTTCCGATTTTTTTCTACGCATGACATTTTTTGGCGGAGGGAGTGGGAGTGATAATCGCGATAATCGAGTGCAAATGATAATGGTGCTTTTGGGTATCGCGCTGGCGATTCTTTCTCCGATTATCGCGACCATTATCCAACTCGCCATTTCGCGCAAGCGCGAATTTTTGGCTGATGCGTCGGGGGCACTGCTCACGCGTTATCCAGAAGGTCTCGCGAAAGCGCTTGAAAAAATTTCAAAAGCGCCGCAAGAACTTCGCCGCGCGAATCACGCTACTGCTCATCTCTACATCGCAAATCCGTTCAAAGGCCGTAATGCTTCCGGTTTTATGGCAAAATTGTTTATGACGCATCCGCCGTCAGCCGAAAGAATTGCCATCTTGCGCGGTGAATAAAAACAGGTATATACTTTTTATATGTCATTTGAACAACAGCCGCATAGCGCAAAAGAAGAAGAAACAGAAAATGGAATTGCCGTGTGCCGTCATCTGAAAGAAAAAGAACCGGACCCGTTTCATTGGGGGCCCGTTGAGTGTGAAAAAATTATTCCTGAAGAAGCGATTCTGATTACCAAATTCAGCGCGCTAAAAGAACATCCATCGGTAGAGGAGGTGCTCTCGTTTAATACCGAGGTGCTCAATTTACATAGGAAAGAGGGATACAATGGCGCGGTCACCGAAACGCTGTTAAACGAGATTGCAGTCTTGCTTTATGACATAAAACACTCCGATCATGGTAACGTTGATGGCAGCGCTCACTATAAAAACAAAAATTAACCCTTGTGAAAGACGTCCGACCTCTGATGTGAAAGATGCCCGACCTCGAACGTCTAAAGAATAAAAAACCGGCTTACTTGTGTAAGACGGTTTTTTTAATGCTTTTAACTCAAGAAGGCCGTACCGCTTTTACCTGTGTGGCGATTCCTGCTATTTCTAGAAATCTAATAAACCACCAAGTCATATCTATTTCAAACCATTTCCAGCCGTGTCGCGCCGATGATGGGCACTTATGATGGTTGTTGTGCCACCCTTCTCCCCACGCGAGCAATCCTACCCACCAGCAATTTGTAGAGCGGTCCGGCTCCGGCAAATCGTACGTTTTATATCCAAAATAATGCGCGGCGCTGTTTACGAGCCATGTTGCGTGCCACACAATGACAAGCCGAAGGAAGACTCCCCAGAATACCCACGGCCACCCGCCAATCAAAAACAAGATCAATCCGATGGCAATCTGCATCCAAATAATAAAAAGAAAATTATTAAAAGGACGAAAAAATGTCCCTGTGCAAATATCATACGCAAGCTCTTTGATTTTCACAGGATTGTCGGCGTCTTTATGATTGAAGCACATCCATCCAATGTGCGCCCACCAAAACCCCTGACTTGCATTATGCGGGTCTTTTTGGGTATCTGAAAATCTATGATGCAGTCGGTGGTGGGCAATCCATTTTCTCGGAGTGCCTTCACATGCAAGTGCGCCGCAACATACCACAAACAACTCTAATGCGAGCGGTATCTTGAACGCGCGATGCGACAATAGCCGGTGGAAACCAAAACAAACACCGACGCTCGCTGTAAGCCAGTAGAGAAACATACAAAGCCATACCGCGCTCCATGAAAAATTTTCCGGCAGAAAAGCGCCGATTGCCGCAATATGCGTAAACGCAAGAAAAGCGGTACTGATTGGATTGAATGTATACGATTCTTTATTTTGCACGCGCGCCTCCTTTTTTAGAATTATATATAATGAACAAGATACTGGGCATCACTCTATCATAAAAAAGGCAGGCGCGCATCAGTAGATGCTTCACCTGCCTAAAAAATTACCCCCGTGTCACTACTCTTCTGGCGCTGGTTGTTTGGTCGTTGCCGCGGGTGCGTCGGTTGCGGCACTTTTGAAAAAAGTCTCCGCTATGGATATCGCCGCGTCGTCAATACTTTTGGGTTCTTTAAATTTCCCCCAAATTTTTAACAATACTTTCTTTTTGGCCGGGTCCTTCGTGTCATACAACACGAAACTGAACCTCACCAATTCATATTTTGTCTGGTCTGGATACATCATTCCCGTTGTAAAGACACCGTCTAACCCATACTCCTTGGCAGTTTCCAAGTACTGCTGAAAATCGGAAGCGCTTTTCAGGGCGGGGAACCGCTCAAGCAATTTGGCTTCAGTGACAACTGTGTCACGGCCGTCAACCTTTCCTATTTCCTTGCCGAGTTTCTCCAGAAAATCTTCGGAGACACTCTTGAAGTCTTGCGGAATCCCTTTTTTCAACGACCACATGTTCAAAAACCCGTAGTTTTTGATTTTTTTAATCTCTTCGTTGGAAACACCCGGACCATTGCGGACTCCGGTCATCTCCTCTGTCATTTCATAATCGCCGATATATTTTCCGGTGACATTGAGCGCTCCGATACCGTAAAGCAAGCCATGGAAAGCGACTTGCATGGCCTGGCCGGAACACCCGGCGCCAAGAAGCAACAGCAAAAACACCAAAGAGAACTTAACGAACCCGTTTCTTATCAGATTCATAAAAACCTCCCTTGTAGATTTGAATTGCCGTTGCTAGACTGTATTGTCTAGCAATTGATTGAAAATCAAAAAACAGTAATATTTCTATAGTAGACTATACATAAACTATACAAATTGTCAAGCAATCAGGGTAAAAACAATGCTGGAGGCGTCGCATAGCGGTCTAGTGCACTGTCTTGGAAAGACAGCAAGGTGAAAGCCTTCGCGAGTTCGAATCTCGCCGCCTCCGTAACGATTTTTTACAATACCGTTTTCATAATTTCGCCGCCTCCGTCAAACAAACAAAATGCCGACCACAATGGCCGGCATTTTCATTTATTTCATGAAACGAGACACCATAGCGTCTGTTTCAGAAATTAATTTTTTGCGGATTTCAGAGTCGCTTCTGGCGTGCCCGGCAACGACAATATGCAATTTTGACTCCGGTAATTCTTTGTGTAAACGAATTGCGTTTTCTACCTGGCATACATCATCATACCGCCCATGAATGATTGAAGTCGGAATATCCAGTATGCGATGTGTGTGGTTCAAAATAAAGCCATCCTCCAAAAAACAAAAATTCCGGATATAGTGTGCTTCCAGAATGGCAAGCGACACGTATGATTCTGCCAAAATTTCTTTTCTCAAATCTTTTTCCCGCGACGGCGTAAGTTGCAAACGCGCGTATTCATAATATGTCCACGCATATGCATATTCGCGCCGCACTTTTTGGTCATCGGATATCATCATAGCAAAATAATAATCCGCCGGGTTGCCTCGCGCGCTTATGGGAACCTTTTCTAAAAATCGGTCGCGTATCTCCGGGAAACGCGAGGATTTTTGTTGTCCGCTTAGATAATCAGCGCACTCCCGCTTTTCTGCAAGAAATATTCCTCGCAATATCATTCCCAACACTTTTTCAGGATGCGCGATGGCATACACAAGCGCTAGCGTGGAACCCCATGAACCGCCAAACAAAACCACTTTATCTTTTTTCAGCACGCAAAGAAGTCTGTCAATATCTTTTACCAGATGCTCCGTGGTGTTGGCGTATGTACTGGTATAAGGTCGGCTCCTGCCGCTTCCGCGCTGGTCAAAAAGAATCACATGGCATTTTTTCGGGTCAAAGAATCTGCGCGCGCCCGCGTCGCAACCGGCACCTGGTCCTCCGTGAATATAAAGAACGGGGACGCCGTTTGGATTGCCGCATTCTTCATAATAGATTTGATGACCATCGCCAAGCAAAAGCAATTCTGAATGATATGGCTTTATAGGAGGAAATAATTCTTCAACAATTCTTCGTTTCATTGCGCTCTCCCTTGGTGAGGTTTTGTATGTCAAATTAAACGCTATTCTAGCTAATGAATACCACTATATATACCGTATTGCAAGGATTTTTGACAACGATACGCGTTATCCACAATGCGCAAATTTTGAAATTGAGTACAATGGAAGTATCCCCATTAATAATTACCCCGCCAATGCGCGGGTTTTGCTAACTATATAAAATACATACCGTATGCGCAAAAACACAAAAAATATTTCCGTGATGCCAAAAAAGGTTATTAAACGCGATGGCGCGATTGTTCCGTTTGACATGGAAAGAATCACCAACGCGATTTTCAAAGCAATGACTGCTTCCGGCGAGGGGAGCCGTGAGAAAGCGGAAATTTCTGCTAAAAAAGTTATCAAAGAATTGATGCGCGCTCACAACAATAATCGTGATTATTTGCCGTCTATTGAAGAAATCCAGGATTTCGTTGAACGCGAATTGATTTTGGAAAACTTTGCAAAAACAGCAAAAGCATACATTTTGTATCGTGAACGCCGCACTGATTTGCGCCGCGAACGCGGCATGCAAGTATCGCAAGAAGTGAAAACGCTTGCGCAAGAAAGCAAAAAATATTTTCGCAATCCGCTTGCCGAGTTTGTCTATTACAGCACGTATTCAAAATGGATACCTGAAAAAAATCGCCGTGAGACATGGATGGAGACGGTAGACCGCTACGCTGATTTCATGAAAGAAACGCTGGCGCAGAAATTAAAACCAGCCGAGTATGCGGAAATTCGTGAATACATGCTCAACATGAAAGCGCTCGGTTCCATGCGGCTTCTTTGGGGTTCTGGGACTGCCGCGCGCGCGACAAACGTGTGCGCGTACAACTGTTCGTATGTGGCGCCTTCAGCATGGCAAGATTTTGGAGAAATTATGTATGTGCTTATGTGCGGGACGGGCTTGGGGTATTCGGTAGAGCGGCAAACCGTTGAATTGCTTCCGATTATTAATAAACAAACCGGCGTCAAATTACCCACACACACTATTGCCGATAGCAAAGAAGGATGGGCTGATGCGTTTGTTCTCGGACTTAAAACATGGTCGGAAGGAAATGACATAGAATTTGATTATTCACGCGTGCGCCCGGAAGGAGCGCGCCTCAAAACGATGGGTGGGCGCGCGTCGGGACCGCGTCCGCTTATAGAGCTCATTGAATTTTCAAGAAGAAAAATGCTTGAGAAGCAGGGGAGACGGCTATTGCCCATTGATGTGCACGATATTATCTGCATGATTGGACAGGTTGTCGTGTCTGGAGGAGTGCGAAGAAGCGCGCTCATTTCACTTTCTGATTTGGATGATATGGAGATGCGCAATGCAAAAAACGGACAATTTTACCTTACCCATCCTGAAAGGAGCATGGCGAATAATTCGGTGGCATATAACGAAAAACCCAGCGCAACGGTGTTTATGGACGAATGGCTCAATCTTGCAAAAGCGGGCTCCGGAGAGCGCGGTGTTTTCAACCGTGGCAGTTTAGAAAAGCAACTTCCAAAGAGGCGATGGGGGATTTTTGCGCAGGATGCCGGCACAAGCGGGCTCAATCCGTGCGGTGAAATTATTCTTAAATCAAAACAGTTCTGCAATCTTACCGAGGTGGTCGCGCGTGCGGAAGATACCGAAAAAGATTTGCTAAACAAAGTGCGTATCGCAACTATTCTCGGTACTTATCAATCAACCCTGACCTACTTCCCGTATCTTTCAAAAGAATGGAAAAAAAATTGCGAGGAAGAACGTTTGCTTGGCGTTTCAATCACGGGGCAGTGGGATTGTCCGGCGCTTCGCAATCCGAAAACACTTGAAAAATTGCGCAAGGAAGCCATTGCTGTCAACAAAAAATATGCGAAACGATTTGGCGTGAGCGAATCAACAGCCATCACCTGTGTTAAGCCGTCTGGAAACGGCTCACAACTTTTTGATTCTTCTTCTGGGATGCACCCACGTCACGCGGAGTATTATATCCGCCGTGTACGCATTGAACGCCACAATCCGCTTTTCCAAATGTTGAAAGACATGGGTGTTCCATATCACCCGGAAGTCGGGCAAGATGAAAAAACGGCAACAACGTTTGTTATTGAATTTCCGGTAAAAGCTCCTTCCAAAGCAGTGGTGAAAAAGGAAATAAGCGCGGAGAAATTGCTTGATTATTGGAAAATGCTAAAAGGGCATTTCACCGAGCACAATCCTTCAGTGACTGTTTCTGTTGGGAACGATGAATGGCTAAAAGTGGGGAATTGGGTGTATGAAAATTGGGATATGGTGGGTGGGCTCTCGTTTCTTCCAAAAGACGACCATATCTATAAACTGGCTCCGTACGAAGAAATTTCAAAAGAAAAATATGAAACGCTTGCCACGCAATTTCCAGCGCTTGATTTTTCAAAAATCGTGCTCTACGAATATGGAGACGCCACCGAAAGCGCGAAAGAGTTGGCGTGTGTCGCCGGAGTCTGCGAAATTCAGTAATACTGTTTGAAATCACGGTACAAACAAAAAGAAAAAACGCTCCGCTTAATGCGGGGCGTTTTTTCTTTTCATGTTATACTTTTTATATTATGAATGAAGAACATGCGACTCCATGGCACGCTATTCCAAAAGAAGAAATCGCGTTCAAATTAATGACCGACCTGAAAAATGGGCTTACCGAAAAAGAAGTAGCGCGGCGGCTAGAGCGGCATGGTCCAAACCTTATTGTCGCTGGCAGAAAAAAAACCGTATGGAAAAGAATCGCAATCCAGTTTAAAAACCCACTGCTATTTATACTTCTTGCGGCAGGAGTAGTAACGATTTTTCTTGGCGCGTTTGTTGATTTTACGGTTATCGCCATTGCGGTCATTATCAATGCCGCTATTGGCGTGTTTCAAGAAGAAAAAGCCGACAACGCGTTTGCGAAATTGGCGGAATCGCAAGTATCTTTCACTATTGTGGTGCGCGATGAAAAGCGCCGAGTAATTCCGTCAACTGATATAGTGCCCGGGGATGTCATTATTCTTGAGCCGGGCATGACGGTGCCCGCTGATTGCCGCATCATATCAACAAAAAATATCTTGCTCAACGAAGCGCCTCTCACTGGCGAATGGCTTCCGGTTGCAAAAAAAAATCTGCCGGTATCGCCAAAAGCGGCTTTGACGGAAAAGAAAAACATGGTTTGGAAAGGAACGCTTGTCGTATCAGGCACCGCAAGCGTTGTGGTAGTTGCTACCGGCGGGCAAACCGAGTTTGGCGCTATCGCAAAAGCATTGGACAAACAAAAAAGTGGGCTGACTCCTCTGGAACGAAGCATGCGCCATGTTGCCCGTTTGCTTTCTTTTGTCGCACTTGCGGTGCTCGTTATTATTTTTATCGCCGGTATCTGGCGCGGCCAGCCGATTTCTGAAATGTTTCTTTTATCAGTGGCGCTTGCGGTGGCTGTAGTACCAGAAGGATTACCCGCCGCGGTAACTGTAGTGCTTGCGTTTGGGATGGAATCTATCTTGAAGCGGCGTGGACTGGTTAAAAATTTACTTGCCGCGGAGACTTTGGGAAGCACCACGGTGATTCTTACCGATAAAACCGGCACGATTACCGAAGCGAGAATGCGATTAAAATCAATCACCGCGTACTCGTCGCTTCGGTATGACGCCTTTGACGAGCGGCGCAAAAAAGACGAACGTGACATACTTGATATGGCAATACTGTCAAGCGGCGCCTTTATAGAAGGAGACCCTGGATTATCGGCAACACAAATAAAAGAAGAAGCGGTACGTGGCACGCCGGTGGAGCGAGCGATTCTCATCGCGGGCTTATATTATGGCATTACACCAGCGTTACTCGCGAAAAAGAGGCCGACTGTTGACACGCTTGAGTTTCAATCTCAAAACCGATTTTCGGCGGCAATTATAAAAAAAGAAGACGGGAAACGAAGGCTCTACGCGACCGGCGCGCCGGAACTTTTTTTGAAAAAAGCGACGGCGGTATATAAAAACGGACGGGCGGTTGAAATGACGACGGGTATTCGGCAAACTCTTGAACAACAACTGCAAAAAATGAGCGGTGCCGGATTTCGTATCGTGGCATCGGGATACGTGGAAACAACGCGCGCTGTTTTTCCGCAAGACGCGAGGATACGTGCCGGCGTCGCTCCACACTTGCTCGAATCGCTCGTTTTCGGCGGCTTTTTTGCATTTTATGACCCGATTCGCGGCGATGTGAAAGAAGCAATCACAACCGTGCAAAAAGCAGGCGCGCGCGTCATTATGATTACCGGCGACCAGGCAATTACGGCTCATCAAATTGCCGAGGAAACTGGAATTGACGGACGCGAAGATACGCTTTCCGGCGACGAGATAGACGCGCTTACCGACGAAGAATTGGGCAAACGATTAGACAGCTCAAATGTTCTTGCTCGTTTTCTTCCGCATCAAAAACTTCGGGTTGTGGAATTATTGAGAAAAAAAGGCGAAGTGGTCGCTATGACTGGCGATGGCATCAATGACGCGCCGGCGCTTCGCGCCGCCCATATCGGATTAGCGCTCGGAAGCGGAACGGATGTCGCCAAAGAAGCGTCTGATATCATTCTTTTGGACAATGGTTTTGGCGTCATTGCGCATGCCATAGAAGAGGGGAGGCGTATTTTGGATAATCTTAAAAAAATTACCATATACTTGCTTTCAACCAATTTCAGCGAAATTTTTGTCATAGCCATATCGCTTTTTATAGGCGCGCCTTTGCCGATTTTGCCGACACAAATTCTCTGGACCAATATCGTTGAAGAGGGTTTTATGAATTTTGCTTTTGCTTTTGAGCCCGCAGAATCTGATTTGATGATGCGTAATCCGCGCGCGTCTCACATGAAATATATTTTGACACCGCGTATACGGAAAATTATTTTTGCAATGGGATTGATTACCGGCTCGTATCTGGTTATGTTATATCTCACGCTTCTTATGCTGGAATTGCCGATTGAAAAAATCCGGACACTGGTCTTTGCCGCGGTGTCAATTGATTCTATTTTTTTCTCGCTTTCCTTAAAAAATCTTCATTCCCCGATATGGCGCATCAATCTTTTTAACAACAAATATCTTCTCGGAGCTCTCGCGTTTAGCGTGTGCGCGTTATTATTGGCATTGTTTTTTGAGCCATTGCAAATTCTTCTTTCGCTTGTCCAGCTTTCTATTTTAGATATGGTTCTCATTTTAGGCATCGGATTTCTTAATTTATTTACCATAGAACTTCTGAAATATAGATTATTTGGAAAAGGTCATTAAAAGCGCCATATAGTTGCTTGGCATGCTATAATCAAACATTATAAGTTTCGTTAGAAATTAACTTGGATGAATACAGCATTTATTATTTCCATAAGTATTGTGGGTGGGATTGCTCTTGGCGGACTGGTCATTTGGCTTATTATCCGCGCCCATATGAGGAGAGAGAAAGAAGACAACGGCAAAAACGACCAAAGTTTTATCATGCTTCAAAATCAGATGGGGGAGCTTGCGCGCACGCTTGACCAAAAGCTCGGCGAATCGTCGCGCTCAATGCACGACGCCGTGCGCGTGCAATTTAGCGAATCGCAGAAGCTTATACGCGATATCACCGAGCAGATTACTCATGTCAAAGAAACAAACCGTCAGGTTATAAGTGTTGCCGACCAATTAAAATCGCTTCAAAACACGCTTCAGAATCCAAAACAGCGCGGGGTGCTCGGGGAATATTATCTTGATACGGTGCTAAAAAATGTGCTTCCGCCGGAACATTACAAACTGCAATACGGATTTGCAAACGGCGACATCGTTGACGCTGTCATCTTTTTTGACCGCGCGCGCACAGCAAAACTTCTGCCGATTGATTCAAAATTTTCGCTTGAAAATTATAATCGTCTCATAGAAGAATCACCTGGACCGGAACGAGACCGCGTGGAAAAACTTTTCGTGCAGGATATTAAAAACCGTATTGATGAAACGAGCAAATATATCCGCCCAAAAGAAGGGACGCTTGATTACGCGTTTATGTTTATTCCTTCCGAGGCGATTTATTACGATTTGCTCGTCAATAAAGTGGGAGCGATAAAAAGTTCAACCCGCGATTTGATAGAATACGCCTTCGGCAAACATGTCATTATTACGTCGCCGACCTCTTTTATGGCGTATTTGCAGACGGTGCTTCAGGGTCTGCGCGCGCTTCAGATAGAAGAGTCGGCAAAAGAAATCCGCACGCACGTGGAAGAATTGGGACGCCACATCGGCGCGTACGAGCAGTTTATGCAGAAGCTCGGCAACTCGCTCGGCACGACGGTCAATCACTACAATACCGCCCACAAAGAGCTCAAAAAGATAGACAAAGACGTCATGCGCATCACCGGCGCCAAAGATTCAATCGGCATTGAGCCGGTGGTGTTGGAGAAGCCACTGGTTGAAGAAGAATAAAGTCGGTATTGTTTGGGAACATGTTTGGGAACTTAGTTCCAAAGAAACGGGAATGTTTGGGAACTTAGTTTCCAAGAAACTTTTTTGCGTTTTTATAAAAAAATGGTATGCTAAAAATAATTCTGCAGTTTTATGCAGAGTTTTTTAGTGACTGGCCCTCTATCGTCTAACCAAGTTAATAGTAATACATGGCCCTATCGTCTAACGGTTAGGACATCGGCTTTTCAAGCCGGTAATCCGGGTTCGATTCCCGGTAGGGTCAAAAATGCAGCGAAGCGAAATTTTTGACCCTAAGCGAGACAACTGCTTGTCTCGCGTCCGGGAATCGAAAACCTTTGCGTTATTTATGAAGAGCTTTGCTCTGAATAAATCGCAAAGGTATACTGTTCTCGTAGAGAAAGATTCCCGGTAGGGTCAAAAATTGCACGCAGGTAAAGCAGGTAAACTGCTTTACCTGCGTGCAATTTTTGAAACTGCAGCCATGTCGCTCTGCGACAGGCGAGGCGGGGTCGCGAGCACTTAGCAGATTGCGAGGAACCGAAGCAATATGCTTAGTGACTTGTGACCAAGAAAAATTAGACAAGCGAAGCGAGTACGATACGAAACCTGTACTGTTCCTGTAAGGAAAGATTCCTGTCATTTCCGTCAGGAAAAATATTTGTGACCAAGCAAAATTAATTTTTCCCACCAAAAACCTTTCGATATATCGAAAGGTTTTTGAGAGAGTATGTGGATAATAATGAAATAAATGTTGGACATCGGATGTCCAACATTTCTAATTTGCCATTTTTTGTCGTATTCATGATTTTTACATTATCATTTTTCTTTCCCAAAATTAACATTGCAAAACTGCGCCGTTGAAATCACCCGTCCCATATTTTCTTCTTGAAGCGCGAGCTCGCCGCTTGATATAAGCGGGTTCATATCCGCAAAAATTTCATCGCATAATTGATGGAGCGATAGGGAAGACGCGCGTACAGCGTACGAGGTGAGCATCACGAATCCTTCACTGTCTTCTTTTAATAACGCGCGGCAATCGCGAAGTAACGCCGGTAAATCATCAAAGAAATTCCACACTTCATTCTTAGCGCCGCGACCGAATTTTGGCGGGTCTAATAAAATAACATCATATTTTTGTCCGCGCCGTATTTCCCGAGCAACAAATTTTTGCGCGTCATCGCATATGAAGCGAATTGGCGCGCTTTCAAGCCCGGAAAGTTTTTGATTTTCTTTTGCCCACTCAATCGCTTTTTTTGACGCGTCTACGTGTGTTACTTCAGCACCAGCCTCTGCCGCGAAAAGAGAGGCAACTCCGGTGTAAGCAAAAAGATTGAGCGCTTTCGCATTTTGCATTTGCGCTACGCGTCGGGAAATTAAATCCCAATGAGCCGCTTGTTCCGGGAAAAATCCAAGATGCCGAAAAGAGGTAATCCTGCCTAGAAATTTTACCGAAGCGTATGATGTTTCCCATGCAGTTAATGGCTCGCCTCGGAAACGCCAATTTCCGCTCTCTCGCTCGTCTTCACCTGTAAATATCGCATCTGCCTCCTGCCACGCGCGCGCTAGCAATTTCTGATTCCACATTGCTTGCTGTTCCGGCCGGTCTATCACGTACTTGCCAAATCGTTCAAGCTTTCTGCCATTGCCGCTGTCCAAAAGAGCGTATTCGCTCCAATTTTTGGTGATGAACATTCGTAAGATATTTGAAGTATCTTTATCCACGATAGTCAATTATTTTCCGTGCAAGTGAAGATAAATATCTTCTATGGCGCGGACTCCGTCTCCGGCGGAAATATTATTTTGATGATAGAGCACGTTTGTGCAGTCACCGGCCGCCCAAATGCCTTTGTCTGATGTCTGCTGTGTCCAAGGGTCAATTTTTATAGCACCGAATTCATTCACATCAACAATATCTTTCACAAAATCGGTGGTCGGCACCGCCCCGATTTCTACAAACAATCCACCTATCGGCAATTCCTTTTCCTCGCCTGTTTTTTTATTTTTGTATACAACCGCGCTTATAAATTGCCCGCCTTTGATTGCGGTCGGTTCGGTATTGGTAAGCGCCTTCATCTTTGGATTTTTAAGCACCTTTTCAACTGTTATCGGATCTGCTTTTGAAAATTCTTCTCCGCGGTGAAAAAGGGTTACACTTTTTGCGTACGCGAGAAGCTGTGCGGCTGTCTCAAAACCGGCATTGCCTCCGCCGACTACCGCCACGTCTTTCCCCGCAAAAAGAGGTCCGTCGCATGAAGCGCAGTAGCTGATACCTTTATTATTAAATTGTTCTGCTCCTGGAATCTCAAGCTTTCTACGATGGCTTCCTGTTGCCACAAGCACCCCGCGCGTTTCAAAAGCACCTTTGTCGGCAATGACGAGAAATCCATCAGTATCGTTTTTTTTCTCCACTTTCAGAGCTTTTGCGCCGATAGTCGTCTCCAGCGAATCGTCCGCGTAAGAAAGCAAATGCTCTTTTAGCTGACGCGCCAATTCTTCGCCTTTGATAGACGGCGTTCCTATCCAATTTTGAATTTCTTCAGAAACAATAGATTGTCCGCCGATTTCCGGTGCAATAAGCATTGTTTTTAATTTTTTTCGCGCCGCATAAATTCCGGCGCTTACTCCCGCCGGCCCGCCGCCTAAAATAATGAGGTCATAGAGCATAAATATATAAGGATTAAATTTAGTAACGAGACGTCCGACCTCTGACGTAGTAATTATTTTATTTGTTGCCAATGCCGATGTTTTACTACCGCAGAGGTCGGACGTCTAAATGGCCAATGCCGATGTTTTACCACCGCAGAGGTCGGACGTCTAAATGGCCAAATTCAGTATACCATACAAAAATAAAGGTTCCTCGCTAGCCTACTGCGAGGTATTTAATTGGAACTCGCTTCGTCGTACTCTCCCGATGCCAAGCATCTGGGTATTAACCTTTGTTAGCTCCTCGGCTCGGTAATGCAAAAGCAAGCTTTTGCATTACGCTCGCTCTACGTCGCTAATAAAAACCCCTCCGCGTAAATTGGATGTGTTTTTATTTTAAGTTTTTTAAGTTATTATTTTTTATTTCTTCGCAAGAATGCCGGTACTGCAGCCCAATCGTCATCATCCGCCTCAATGATGGTTTTTTCTTTGCTTTCTTTATGCGGCTGGGCTGTCGCCACAGACGGCAGTGAATTATGAATTGCTTCCTTTTTGTTTTCTCCGTGATTGGCTGTCTGTGGAGGTTGTTTTGCCGATGAACTAAAAGAAAAAAGAGGAGAAGCGCCGCTGTTGCTTGAGCCGTTTTCTGGAAATCCCGAAGCGATAACCGTAACTTTGATTTCTTTTTTATTAAGACGGTCATCTTTAATAGCGCCAAAAATAACTTTTGCTTCTTTGTCTATTGATTCGGTGATAGTTTTTGCCGCCTCGTTTATTTCATTCAAAGTGAGGTCGTCTCCTCCGGCAATGGCAAACAAAACACCCTTCGCGCCAGTAATAGAGAGGTCAAGAAGCGGGGAATTGACCGCTAATTTTGCGGCATCTTCGGCGCGCTTTTCACCGGAACTATATCCAATGCCCATCAATGCCGAACCGGCATCTTTCAAAATTGCTCTTATGTCTGCAAAATCAACATTGATAATTCCAGGCGTGGTAATCAAATCAGAAATACCTTCCACTGCCTGACGCAAAATATCATCACACATGGCAAACGCCGCGAGCGCTGTTGTCTCTTTCTGAATAGCCGCGAGCAGACGGTCATTTGGCACCGTAATAAGCGCGTCAACTTCTTTGCTCAATCGTTCTATACCATCGTTTGCGATGCGTGTGCGTTGCGCTCCTTCAAAAAAGAACGGCCGCGTGACGACTCCTACCGTGAGCGCACCAAGCTCTCGCGCCTTTTTTGCGATAATCGGCGCCGCACCCGTGCCGGTGCCTCCTCCCATACCGCAAGTGATGAACACCATATCCGCGCCTTTGATGACGCTTTGAATTTCTTCAAGTGTTTCTTCGGCGGCGCGCTGGCCCACTTCAGGATTCATGCCGGCCCCCAACCCTTTGGTCAGGTTTTTGCCAATGTGGATTTTTTTCTTTGCCAATGAATTATGGAGATCTTGCGCGTCAGTGTTGACGGCAATAAATTCAACTCCTTTTACCTGCGAATTAACCATATGATTCACGGCATTTTTCCCTGAACCGCCAACGCCAATCACCTTGATTCGCGCGAATGCTTCTACGTCTGGATGTACTTTTGGCATATAAATTGAGCTCATTAAACAGGGATTTTGTCCCTTTGATATTAAAAGATACTAACAGAAAAAAACAAAAAGAAAACCTTGACAGATATAATAGATTTGTTATGTATAGATACAAGAAAAGACACGTTATTTGAAAATAAAAAAACGCGCGTGGAAGGAGTATGCTATGTCAGAAAATAAACCAAATTTTTGCGTGATCGTAATAAAATGTTTCATTACGATTGTTCTCTGGGTAATAACTGGAGTATCAGTGGTAGCAAACAATGGCAATGGCGTCGGTTTCGCACTACTAGCATTTGTAATGACTGGTGTATTATTCCGCCGGTAGATAGTTTGTATCTAAAAAATCCATGATGGTCATTCTTCCTTCATGGATTTTTTATATGTATCAAACGCAGTAAATACTATTATGGTAAAAATTGCTTAAACCACGAAGCGAGATTGTGCTGTGTTTTTTTCATCAACTGCAATCCGAGCGATTCTTCATCAGAGTCAAGCCCCCATACGCAGAGCCCGTATGCCACCGCCCACGACGAATCGTGTACTTGGTGGTCTGAATTAATGCTGTATTGCGGAGCGGCGATTTGCGCGGGAAGTTTGAGAGAGGATTTTGCAAGGTCGGTGATATTGTTGACAGAGACTCCGCCGCCGGTGAGCACGATGCCCGCCGGAAGCAGGCCGTTTCGCCTGATTTTTTTCAAATGAGCTTCAATGAGTTCAAAAATATCAGAGAGACGCGCCTCCACGATTTCATTCAATCGTTTTTCCGGATATGAGTGGATTATATCGCCCAGTTTGATACGCTCCGCTTCATCAAGTGGAATTTTTAATCCAAGGGCGATATCGTTGGTAATATCCGTGGAACCAATAGGAAATACCTCAAGCGACACCGGCATATTATTTTCAAACACGCAGATAGACACGGTTTCAGAACCGATATTTGCAAGCACGCATCCTGCAGTTTTTTGCTGTCTGGAAAGAGTGACGAGACTCGCCGCTATCGGAGCCGCCATGATGTCTTCAACAGCGATGCCGGAATCTTGAATAACTGTTATCAAATCATCGGCATGTTGCGAGAGCGAAGTAATGCAGAGCGCTTTGGTTTCAAATTTTATTCCCTTAAGACCGTTCGGTCTGCCCATGATTTCTTTTCCGTCAATCAGGAAACGGAGCGGGATAGTATGGAGGAGCTGTTGATTTTTATTATCCACTTTTTCCTCGGCGGTCGCGATGACTTTTTTCATATCAATATCGGTAATTTCACCGTCCGCTTTTGAAACGATCACGGAACCATGTGTAACGCTTGCGCCCAAACTAATCCCGCCGATACTCACAAACGCTGACTTAATTGGCACATTGGCTTTTTTTTGCGCGGCATCAATCGCCGCTCTGACGCTTTTTGAAGTTTCTTTAGGATTTACCACATAGCCATGGCGCATTCCTTTTGACTCCGCAAGCCCTATGCCTAAAATTTTTGGCGACACGTCGCCTTTTTTGTATTCAGAAACAACCACACGGATAAAAGCCGTACCAACATCAATACCGGTTGCAATAAGCCGTGACATAAAAACAAATGCGAGATAATACCGCTAATAATAAATCAATAAAAAATCAAAAAAGAGAAAAACGTTTGCGAAATTTCTTTTCCGCTCGTTCCATTGTACTACTGTGCCGCAATCCTTTCAAATGAAGCATTCCGTGGATAAAAAGAATGCCCAACATTTTTTTAGGAGTGGTTTGAAATGATGGAGCGTCTTTCTTGGCGCGAATTGGATTAATAAAGATTTCGCCTTCTCCTGTCCCAAGCGGGAAAGAGAGGACATTTGCCGGCTTGTTTTTTCCGCGATATTTTTTATTGAGTTGCCGCGAACGTGCATCGCCGACAAACACCAAACTTAAAACATAGCGTTCTCCAAGCACAGCTTTTTTTATATCTTGAAAAGGCAATCCTCTTGCAAAAAGATTGCCCTTCAGTGTTGAAGAAATAGAGAATGGCATTATGGCTACTTCGTTTTAATTTTACCAAGTTTTTTCAAACGCTCCACTTCTACGCGGCGCGCGATTCGGCGCAAAGCGCTTGTTTTTCTTTTATATTTGGATTGCGGACGTGAAGCATACCGCTCGCCGCGCACCTTCACCAAAATACCGGCTCCTTGTACCCGTTTGGTAAAACGGCGGATAATAGACGCAGTGCTTTCATTTGGATTTTTTTGAATCTCAACATTTATCATAAGTCTTGTGAGAATAACATATTATAACGAGCAAAGCAACAAATGAATTATTATATTTTTTTCACGTAATCGCCAAGAATCTCCAGCGGCACTGTTTCCTGTGAGCGCGTATCCATATTTCTCACAATGACGGTATTATCAACGGCTTCTTTTTGTCCGAAAATAAGCGCGTACGGGATAGCGAGCCGCTCTGCAACGGCAAGTTGAGCGATAAGACTGTCTTTTGCGAGAGCTTGACGAAGCGGGATTTTTGCCTTCCGCAATATCTCAAGCACGGTCAAACTTTTTAATTTTGCTTCAAATCCAAGCTGGATAAAATATACTTTTGGCTTTTTTAAAATTTTAGGGTCAAGCGGTTTTGCCTGCGGATGCGACAGCACGCGGTCCACGCCTATGCTTGCGCCGACACCGGGGACGTCTTTGCGGCTCCCCAGTTGTTTGGCGAGGTAGTCATATCTTCCGCCTGCGGCAAGAGTGAGTGGCAATGATGAAGTGGCGCTTTTCACGCTAGAATCTTTTGTCGCATTCGCGTCCGCTTCATCTTTTTTCTCTTTGTTGTTTGTTATATCTTTTCCATCAGAATCTCCGTCTATCGTTGTTATTTCAAACACTGTTTTTGAATAATAATCAATCCCGCGGACAAGCGTTTTGTCAATACTATATTCAACTCCCATTGACTCAAGATACTCAAGCACTTCTTTGAAATGCTTTTGGGCGTCCTGGCTCAAAAAATTGACCGATTCAGGAGCATCTGTTTTGAATGGCTGGCACTTCTCTTCTTTGCAATCAAGAACGCGCAGAGGATTATTTTTTAATCGCTGGCGGCAATTTGCGCATAGGTCGCCCGCGTGTTTGCGGTAATATGAAATAAGCTCGCGCACGTAAGAACCGCGGGATTCTTTATCTCCGAGCGTATTTATGTTGACGCACAATTGCTTGAATCCGGCTTCTTTCAAAATAGCTGTCGCGGTTCGTATCACCATGGCGTCGGCGATGCTTTTTGGCGTTCCTAATATCTCAAGCCCGAATTGTCTAAATTCCCGCATTCGTCCTTTTTGCGGATTTTCATGACGGAAAAATGGTCCGTAATAATAGAGCATGACCGGCTGTGGAAGCGCCTGAAAACCATTTTCCATATAAGCCCTGACAACTGCCGCGGTGCCTTCCGGACGCAAAACCAAATGCGTACCGCCTTTTGTTTTGAGAGAATACATTTCTTTTTCAACAATATCAGTATCGGGACCAATCCCCGATGTAAACACTTCTTCTTTTTCCAATATCGGTGTCTCAATCGGTGTAAAACCGTAATAAACCGCGATTTCTTGCGCTTTTTCAAAAAACCCCTGATAGCGATAATAAGAATCGTCAATAATATCCCGCATTCCTTTTGGAGATGTCGGTGGTTCTTTCATTCTTGGTTTTTTTGTTGACGGCATAATAATACAGGCAGTATATCACAAAAATTATTATTGCGTGCGGCCTGGCCATATTCCTGTTTCAGAAATAGGGAATAGCCGCAACCACGCTCTGCCGATAATCAAGTCGCGCGGCAAGGCGCCCCATATCCGCGAATCAAGACTTGCGGTACGATTATCTCCCATAACAAAATATTCATCATTCGTGAGCGTGATGGAAAAAGTGTCTTTTGGCAATTCGCGGAGATACGATTCATTGAGCGTGTGTTCATTGCCTGCCGTGTCTTTCGCCACAACGACACCATTAACCGACTGCAGAGTTTCTCCAGGCAATCCGATAATTCGTTTTATAAAAAATTTTGACGGGTCATTTGGATATTTGAAAATTATTACTTCGCCGCGCTCGGGCTCATTGAGCCGATATCCGATTTCGTCAATGATTAAATAATCTCCAGTTTCAAATGTTGGATGCATAGACGCGCCCGACACGATAAACGGCTGAATAATAAACATTCTAATAGGCAATACGATAAGCACCGCGATAAGCGTGAAGCGTATGATATCGCGCCAAAAAAAATCGCCGCTTTCCGGTTTTTCCGTTGGTACTATTTTTTCTTTTTCTTCAGTCATGCTGATGATAATAACATATAATAGTGTGAATTACGAAACGCAGATTGAAAGCCAAACAGACGCCCGACCTCTTGATTGGTAAAACATCAGCATTTGCCACAAATAAAATAATTACCACATCAGAGGTCGGACGTCTGAACGGTCAATGCAGATGTTTTATCAGTATGTTCTGTGTTATGATAAAAAAATGTCTTACGTTATTGTCGGATTAGGCAATCCTGGAAAAGAATACGAATGCACGCGGCACAACACGGGGCGAATCGCGCTTGATTATTTTGCAACCGCGCATGATTTTTTGCAATGGCAAAACGACCGGAAAACGCAGGCGCTCATTTCTAACGGCACTATAAAAAAAGAAAAACTACTCCTCTTAAAACCGGAAACATTCATGAACAAATCTGGCGCAAGCGTCAAGTCGCTTATTACCAGCCCTAAAAAAGCCGCGCAACTGATAGTAATCCATGACGACCTGGATTTGCCGCTCGGCACATTCAAAATCGTGTTTGGCAGGGGCTCCGGCGGACACCGCGGAATAGAATCAATTATTCGTGCCATTAAAACAAAAGATTTTATTCGTATTCGCATTGGTATTGCGCCAACCACGCCAAGCGGAAAGCTTAAAAAGCCAAAAGGGGAGAAAGCAATCATTGATTTTATTATCGGCGCGTTCAAGCCAAAAGAACTGGAAATAATCAAAAAAACATCAAAATTAATCGCCCAAGCAATTGAAACACTTATTATTGAGGGCAGAGCAGTGGCAATGAATCATTTTAATTAACTTGGAGGCTGAGCCTCCAAGTAAAACCCCCACTTGGACGTCGGGTTTCCAAGTGGGGGTTTTTGCTATAGTTTTCAAGGGAAACGAGATAAGCGAGAAAAAATATATTTATTATTTTTATAAAAACGAGAAAAACGTGATTGTATTACTAGGGCGTTCAACTTCTTGGACGTTCAACCTCTTCAATGGCAAAACATCTGTATTTGCACTTAGACGCCCGACCAAAGACGTCCGACTTCTGAAGTTGTAACACATCGGCATTTGCCACAAATAAAGCAATTACCACATCAGAAGTCGGACGTCTGTTAAAAAAACGAGACTGAAAACGAGATGCTATAAAAAAATTTTCATAAAAACGAGCACATCTCGTTTTCTTTGAAAATTCTTGTACTTATCCACAAAATACAAAAAATATTCATATCAATAATATTTTAAAAAAGATATAATAATGGTGATAAAACGAGAGGAATAATTTTTGCGTTGCAATCATTTTTTCTAAAACGAGATATGTCAGAAAATGACACAACCATTATTATAGACGGGAAAAAATATATCTCATCAAAAAAAGCCGTGAGGCTCACTGGCTACACCAACGACTACATCGGCCAGCTTTGCCGCGCCGGAAAAGTGCCAGGCAAAGTTTTCAAGCATCGTCGATTTGTTGAGGAGGAATCTCTTTTAACACATGCCAAAAATATCGGGGGAGTGGAAATCAAACCGGAACAGCATTCATTGCTTAGTCAAGTCAAAAATATATTTCAAAAAATAAAACCGGATATCAAGACAATACCAAAAAAATCCGCGTCAATTTCTATCCAAAATACGCAACAAAAAATTACTCCTTCAGAGGTTGATTCATATCTGCCAACACTTGAAATAAAATCGTTGAATGAAAAAGATACACTCACCAACGCCTGGGGCAGCATCACGTACGCCGAAGAGCCGATGGAAGAGCCGACAGAGACAACGGAGACTGAAAGCGCTCCGTCAGTTCCCGCAATTCATACAAAACCACATGGAATGCGCGTTCCTTCTCCCTCGCGTTTTTTTCCTTCAGGATTTTCACACGCGCTTCTTTCAAAAATAGTTTCATCGGTTGCCGTCGTCTCACTCGCCGTGGGCGGGTATGCTTTTGCCGACACACCGGTCGCGCGGACGCTGTTCGCGCAAGCAAAAAAAACAGCGGCTGACGCAATGACGCATCTTTCGGAAACCGGAAGCAACCTTTCCGCGTCCGCTCTCGCCATTGCCGAAAACCTCCGCCCGTCTTTTTCGGGAACGCTGTCGTACCAGGCGCCGTTTGCAAACGCCGACTTGGAGGTTGAGCCTCCAAGTAATTTGGGAACTGCCGACAACTTGGGAGTTAAACTCCCAAGTGGACATCGCAACGAAGAAAAAGTTTTCCCAAACTTCACAAACGCGCTTTCCTCCGTTTCAGACGGAAGCCGTCAAATACTCGCCGAACTCTTCATCAATATTCCTGTCCGATACAAAACACTC
>JACOYO010000003.1 GCA_016181845.1 Parcubacteria group bacterium
GATCCGGTTGTCGGCAAGAAACAGGCCGAGGATTACGCCAAAGCCAAGCGTTGCCGTTTCGTTATTTTGAGCAACGGCGATACTCATTATTTTTGGGATTTAAACCAAAACGCCGAAAAAATCATTTTGAAGTTGCCGACTCAAAAGGATTTGATGAAGCTATTGACCGCTTCAACAGCAATGCCTTTATCAGGGATTGACCTCAAAGATGACTGGATTGTCCAAAGTCAAGGCGCGGTTGCCGAAACAGATCGGAAAACTCTACGAGATTATCAATTGGATGCTATAAAAACAATCTCCAAAAATTTCGATGGTGGAAACAGGCGTTTTCTATTGGAAATGGCTACTGGAACTGGCAAAACTTTACTTGCCGCGGCGCTTATCAAATTATTTTTGAAAACAGGCAATGCTTCCCGAATTTTATTTCTTGTTGACCGTATCGAACTTGCCGATCAAGCCAATCAAAACATCAGCTCATATCTGAAAGAATATAACATCGCAATTTTCAAGGAAAACAAAGAGCAAGCACTTCAAAATCAAGTTGTCATCGCAACAATTCAAAGCTTGTCCTACAATCAAAATTATTTGAAATACTTTAGCCAGTTTGATTTTGACTTGCTCATTTCAGATGAAGCCCATCGCAGTATCTACGGAAACAATCGGGCGATTTTTGAATATTTTGAAGGAGCAAAAATTGGCCTTACGGCTACGCCGAAAGATTATCTCAAAGGAATTGATGAAAAGAAACTTATTGATACTGACCCAAGAAAGTTAGAGAAACGAGTTTTACAAGATACCTATAAAACTTTTGGCTGTGAATCTGGCGAGCCAACTTTTCGCTTTGACTTGAAAGACGCTGTTTCTCATAAACCGCCGTATCTCGTCAATCCTGTTATTTATGACAAAAGAAGCGACAAGACCAATCAAATGCTTTCTGATCAGGGCTGGTCTGATGCATTTCTCGATGAAGCAACTGGCGAGCAGATTGAAGAAACATTTAAAATTCGACAACTTGAACGCAAGGTTTTTTCAGACAGCTTGAACCGGTTAATCGTTGAGGAGTTTTTGAAAACTGCAAAAGTTGACCCAATTACCGGAGAGGTTGGAAAATCAATAATCTATTGTATTTCACAAAATCACGCTTCAAAAATCGCTCGTATTTTGAACGAGGCAGCCGACAAAAATTGGCCGGGCAAATATTCTGGCCATAACGGAGTTTTTGCAAGACAAATAACCAGCAATGTTGTCGGTAGCCAAGAACTTACAAAAAAATACAGAAATAATCAGCTTGGGAATACTCGTATTGCCGTAACAGTAAATATGATGACAACTGGCTACGACTGTACTGACCTTTTGAATGTTGTGTTAATGAAGCCAATTTTTTCTGTTAGTGATTTTGTGCAAATCAAAGGCAGAGGCACCAGACCGCACGCTTTCAAAAATGAACTGACCGGACAAATAACACAAAAAGACAGCTACCACCTTATAGATTTTTTTGGAGTGTGCGAATACTTTGAAGAAGAATACGACTACAAAGAGCCCTTAAAAATTCCGGCTGGCAAAGGAACATCGCCAAAACCAATTCCTGAACCGCAACGGACACCGGAGCCGAAACCCGAGCCGGGGCCGGGCGATCCGCCAATCGCCGTTGCTCACGGCAAGTTTATTTATATTGGCACTGATTTTTTGGTGCGAGATAATCAAATCCAAATCGGCGATGACTGCATGAAAGTTGATCGCGAAGCGTATCGCAACCATTTCGAAGAAGCGGTCAAGGACTTGATGTCAAAAGATAACGAATTTCAATCCGCGCTTACAAATGAGGATGTGGACGAGAGCGAACGAATCGCCAAAGAAAAATTGCTCGAGAAACCAAACTATTATTTTTCTTTGGAATCGCTTCGCAAAGCATATCAAACTAGCAATGGCTTAAATGATTTTTTGAGAAAGGCGTCGGGCATAATTTCAAGGTTGCCGGATAAATATGACCGAATGAATCAAGGATTTTCAGAATTCAAACTTGTATATTCTGACACTCCTTACGAAAAATTGAATTATTTTGAAAACATTTATCAATGCTACTTAACCAGTCCCGATTACCGAACAAATCTTGAAAAAGGAAACTTGGGCGTACTTGACGATCAAACTTTTGGCGGGAATGTGCCAATCGGCAGAGTAAATCGGGACGAAGTAGAAAAGGTCGTGGATTACATAAAGGAATCTAAAATCGCCTATGTCAACTAAACCACAAGAATTAAGTAAAATCATTGCCGACCTACGACAAATTATCGTTGGCAAGGTAGCAATGCCGACTGATCAAATAGAGCAGATTACTTTGTTTTTATTCTTGAAACAATTATCAAGAAAGCATGATGACCTTGTGCGGATTGGCTCAAAGGAATTGATTTTTACCGGAGCATGGGAGCGCTATCATTTTGATGTGCTTATGCGCCACAGTGGCGAGGAATTAGTCAAAGAGTGCCGAGAAGCCGTTGAATCGCTGTATAAAAACCCAAACATAGACGCGACTGTTAGAAAAGTTTTTGAAAGATCGTATCTGAAAATCTTGGAGCCAAAAGTTTTAAGTCATTTTTTGACATTTCTTAACGACAAATTTTCTGATGGCTTGGACTTGGGGGATTTTTACGAAAGTTTATTGCCGATTTTAGGCACTCAAAACGAGCTTGGTCAATTCCGCACCCCCCGCCATATTATTGATTTTATTGTAAAAGTTATTGATCCAAGTATTGATGAGAAAATTGCCGACCCTGCTTGCGGTACCGCCGGCTTTCTTGTCGCCTCATACAATTATCTCAAGGCAAAATATACAGACGATAAAGGCAGATCAAAGCTCAATCCCGAGCAAACTAAAAGACTTTACAACGAAACAATCTTTGGCTGGGATATGGAGCCGTTAATGGTCAAGTTTTCTTTGGCTAACCTATATTTGCATGGCTTGAAAGTTCCAAATGTTTCTGAAAACGACACGCTTCTCAATGAAAACCTTTGGCAACATTCGTTTGATATTATCGTTGCCAATCCGCCATTTATTACGCCGAAAGGCGGAGCGCGCCGTCATTCCCGCTTTGCCATTACTTCAAATAAAACCGAGGTGTTGTTTTGTGAGTGGATGGTTCATCACCTCAATTTCAATGGCCGAATGGGCGTAATCGTGCCGGAAGGAATTATTTTTGACCAGAGCAAAGGACATCAAGCAATCCGCAAATTATTTTTGGACAATGGACTTTGGTGTGTAGTTTCTTTGCCTCAAAAAGTTTTCAATCCATATTCGCCAGTCAAAACTAGCATTGTATTTTTAGATAAAACATTAAAGCCCGATCAGATTTTATTTTATGAAGTAGAAAATCATGGCTTTTCGCTTAATTCCAATCCCGCACCGATTGAGACAAACGACTTACCTCACGCTTTAGAAATCATTAAAAAATACCGCCAAAATTTACAGAATGGTAAACAATCTACATTGGATGATGGAAAGTTTTACACGATTTCAAAACAAAAGATTTTAGAAAATAGCACAGTTAATTTAACTGGCGGAATTCACAAAGAAAAAATTGTATTGCGTCAGGAAATACACGATATAGTTGAACTAAATGAAATTATCAATCTTGATTTTGGCGTAAGGATAACCAAAAAAAATAACACGGGCAGTAACTACCCCGTGTATGGTGGTGGCGGTGAAAGTTTTAGAACAGATGAATTTAATCGTGAAAATGATTGGGTAGTATCTCGTTTTGCAATGTCTGCGAATTGCGTCAGATATGTAAGCGGAAAATTCTTTTTACTTGATTCTGGCTTTACCTTTTCCATAAAAGACGAATATGCATCAAAAGTGAGCAAAAAATATATCGCGAGTGTTTTATTAAGCATTCAAAATAAAATTTACGCAATTTCGCGCGGAGGGGCACAAAAAAATATTGATGTCAAAAGTTTCAAAGCAATAAAAATTCCTCTCCCACCGATTAAAGTCCAAGAGCAAGTTGTCGTCGAACTTGAAAATTATCAAAAAATCATAGACGGCGCGTTGGCGGTAGTTGAAAACTACAAACCCACGATTAAAGCTAACAAAGATTCGGAAATTATCAATTTTGGCAACGACGAAGTTGTTGAGATTATTGACGGAGATAGAGGCGAAAATTATCCGCCCAAAAGCGAATTTAAAACTTCCGGCTATTGTGTTTTTCTAAATACAAAAAATGTAACGCAAAATGGTTTTGTCTTTGACGAGATAGATTTTATTTCAAAAGAGAGAGATGAAAAATTGCGAAAAGGGAAACTGCATAAAAACGATGTTGTTCTCACAACGAGAGGAACTATTGGAAATAGTGCCTTAAATGACAAATCTGTTAAATACAATCAGATTAGGCTTAATTCCGGAATGGTTGTTTTGAGACCCAATATCAAGAGGATTGACCCGTCTTTCCTTTGGAATGTTGTCAGAAGTAAATCTGTTCAAGATCAATTTCTCAAGATAAAATCTGGCTCGGCGCAACCACAACTACCAATCAGAAACTTAGTAACGATTGAATTCCCCCTGCCCCTGTTAGAAGCCCAAAAGCAAATCGTGGCGAAAATTGAGGAAGAACAGAGAATTATTGAGGCAAATAAAAAAATGATTGAAATAATGGAGCAAAAAATCTCCGCTGTATTAAGTGAGGTATAAAACCTATGAGAATTAGTCAAATTGAAATATATAATTTTCGCTCGATAAAGGAATTAGTGATAACTCCGGGTAATTTATGTGCCCTTGTCGGGCCAAATAGTACAGGTAAGACAAATGTCCTCCGAGCGATTGATCTCGTCTTGGGTGAGGGGTGGACAACAAAGGCAAAAGTAGCCCGAGAATTATTTAATGACACAAGCAAACCAATAGTGATTGATATAACTTTCTCAAGCCCCGTAACCTTCACGAATAAAAAAGGATTTAATGTGAGTATTTCAAGTGTAAAAATGGAAATGACTTTAGAGCCAGAGCTTTCTGTTAAAACAAGTATTAATGGCGACGACACTAAACCTTTCTACGACAATGATCAATTCAAAAAACTTTGCCATTTTATACTTATTCCCTCCGAGCGACAGCTCGGCTCGGAGCTCAGAGTTAGTCAATGGACAATGCTCGGGAAGTTGATGAAACTGGTCTACGAGAACTACATCACGAAATATGAGGACGACGAAAAGAATTTGAAAGAGGCATTTGTTGAGAAAATTAAACCCGCAAAGGACTTTCTTGAAGATGATTTTGCTACTGATGAAGTTACTTACAAGAAATTCGTAGATACATTTAAAAAATATTGCAAGGAAAATAGCGCCGGACTTGCTAACGAATTTGATCCTGTCCTAGATATTTATAATCTCAACTGGTTTTATAAAACTCTGCAAATTCATGTAAAGGAGAAGTTTCCCGACAAGCATTTTGATAGTGATGAAGTCGGCGCGGGAATGCAAAATCTGCTTCTTATTTCAATTTTTCAAACCTACTCGGAACTCATGGGAGGAAAAGTTATTTTTGGAATAGAAGAACCGGAAATCTATCTTTACCCACAAGCGCAACGCGCTTTATATAAAAATTTCATAAAATTGTCAGAAAACACGCAGATTTTTTATACCACGCATAATCCAAACTTTGTTGATGCGGTACGACCGGAAGATTTAATCTTGCTACGAAAGGACGAGGAGCAAGGCACCTTCGCGCTTGATAAAGACTCTGCATTTAGTACAGAAAATGCTGAAAAGCAGAAGTACCGAATATATACGCATTTTAATCCTGAACGAAACGAGATTTTCTTTGCCCGAAAGGTACTTTTTGTTGAGGGTGATTCGGATAAAATACTATTCTCCGCACTCTGCGAAAAAAGATGGGGTATCGATATTGATGAAAGGGGTATTTCAATAATCTCGTGCGGAGGCAAGGGTAGCGTTTCGTATTTTGTTGGCGTCTGCAAATTGATTGGCTTTGATGATTATTTTGCAGTGTGGGATAAAGATCAAGATTTAGATAAGCCCGAGCTACTTAACAGCACGAATACTGACGGAAAAGGGTTGGAGTTAGACCCGAATCTTGAAGGGTTTTTGAATCTCCCGCAAGGAGATGATGTGGATAAAGTTAAAAATGCTCACGAATGGGCATCTGACGAAGCAAATACTATCCCGACTGAATTTGAGAGCGTAAAGAATTTTTTGGTGCAAGGAGATGCTATTAATATTGTAACAGGAGAAGGAAGTCCGGAAGATATTCCGTTTTAGTATTTTTATAAAAATTTATGTCTGAATACTACAACCCAAACAGAGATGCCTCATGGAACTATGGAGGAAAGAACTGGAAACTAAGTCGTTCCAAGATTGATTTGTTTTTAGAGTGTCCACGATGTTTCTACATGGATAATAAGCTCGGTGTAAAGCGAGTACCCGGATTCCCATTTTCTATAAACAGTGCGGTGGACTATCTTCTAAAACAGGAGTTTGATTCATATCGTGTAAAAAATGAACAACATCCTCTTCAAAAAGAATACGGCATAGATGCTCGGCCGATGTCTCACACCGAACTTGATGAATGGAGGAGAAATTTTGGCGGTATTAGATACTTACACGAGCCAACAGGATTATTAGTAACCGGTGCTATTGATGATTTGTGGATCAACGGAAAAGACGAATATATTGTTGTTGATTATAAGGCAACGGCAAAGGACGAGGCGGTAAAAGCATTAGACAAGGAATGGCAAGACGGCTACAAGCGACAAATGGAAGTCTATCAGTGGCTTCTACGACAAAATGGACTGAAGGTTTCTGATATCGGATATTTTGTTTATTGCACCGGCAAAATGGACCGACAAGCTTTTGATAAGCGTATTGATTTTGACGTGAATTTGATAGAACACAAAGGAGATGATTCGTGGGTGGAAAAAACCTTACTTGAAATTAAAAAATGCTTGGACAGTGCAATACCGCAATCCGGTGAAGGATGTGATCATTGTGCGTATTGGAATTCTCGAAAACAGTTTGAAAAATAATTATGAAGCAATATTATTCAGTAAGAACAGGAAAAAATAAAAACTTCTCAGGATTTAATCTGGATATCTTGAAGAAGCTATTTTCTGATCTTTACACAGAATTTGATACGGACGGCTATTTTCAGGAATATTTCGGATACGATTGTGTTGACGCTGGCTTTGTGGCAGGAGTTCTTGGCGAAAATATTGAAGCCCAAATATATCGGTTACTGAGAAAAGATAATCTTTGGCCGATAAAAGAACACATCAAAGATTATCAGGAGGATGATCTTTTTGATGTCGTGGAATTTTTATTCGATCACGTATCAAAGCCCATAGAAACAGATGGTGCGTATCATTCTTGGGATCAGTGCGGTTGGCACTATTCGAAATTCGATAAAGAAAATGGGAAAAAGGAATTTTTACAAAAGCTAAACGAGATTTTGTCGGAATATGGTTCAGGGTTTCAGATGGACTCTGAGGGGCTGATATTAACTAAGGATGATAGCGGGTTGTCTACAATCTACACTGCTGATATACCTACTAAACGCGACGATATCCGGCAAAAAATGAATTTGGCGATACAGAAGTATCGACAATCTCGCTCTAATTTAGAAGAGAGGCGTATCGCTATAAGAGAGCTTGCCGACATCTTGGAAACCTTAAGGGCTGATGCGAAAAAATATCTATCAAATAAGGACGAAGGAGACCTTTTTAATATCGCCAATAATTTTTCTATTCGGCATGCCAACGAGAGTCAGAAGAATAATTATGACAAAGATATTTGGTACAGTTGGATGTTTTATTTCTATGTAGCGACAATCCATGCTCTCTTAAGAATCAAGGAGAGAGCAGAGGCTAAAAAATAATCATATGGAAACCGAATCAAAACAACAAATTCTTGAACGACGGAAAGAGATCGAGCAGGAGCTCGTGGACATGCTCAAAGAAACGGAGAGTGATTTTACTTTGGATCACGTCCGGGACGCTATTTTCCATGAGGAGGACAACGACGACATGATGAAAGTCGTGGCGATGTTTGATCGTGGCGGAGACGCTTCGGAATTGAGCAATGTGCTGGAGCTGGTAACCGACGCCTGGAATTACTTTCCGCACAAGGTTCTCGGCGGCATTTCCCCGGCCGAGAAATTATTAGAATATAATGCAGATATCAAATAGTTGATATCTGCATGGCAAATATCAACAAAAATGCCAAAACAGTTGATATTAATATTATGAAAATCAACAACACATTTAAACTTATCATCGCTATCGTAGTCTCCGAGCTGGCTGGTATCATCGGCTCGGTATTCACGACGCCGTCAATCGCTGGCTGGTATGCAGGAATCGTGAAACCGGCTCTCAATCCTCCGGCGTGGGTATTCGGACCGGTCTGGACGACACTCTTTGCACTTATGGGCATCGCGGCGTTCCTAGTCTGGAAAAAAGGACTGGATCGCAGGGATGTAAAAATCGCTCTCGGCATATTTCTTGGCCAGCTGGTCTTGAACACTCTTTGGTCAATTATCTTTTTTGGTCTGCATAGCCCTGGCGGTGCGCTAATTGAGATCATATTCCTCTGGCTCGCAATTCTTGCCACGATCATCGCCTTTGCAAAAATCTCCAAACCAGCCGCATGGCTCTTGGTGCCGTACATTCTTTGGGTAAGCTTCGCGATGTATTTAAACTATTCAATCTGGGCATTGAACTAAGTTAAGCAAATGGTACAGAGTCATATTTGCTTAACATTCCAAAAGTTAAGCAAAACAAACGTCTACCCCCGAAAGTCAGAGAGAAGGGCGAGCCGAGAGAACGAAGTGAACGAGGATTCGCGGAGCCAACAAACTAGATACGAACTTGTTTTTTATTTTTAGATAGTCCGGAAGTTTTTTTTACAAAGTGAAAATAAATCATGAAGCTGAGAATCGCTGCGAAAAAACACCATGTGGAAATTAGTGTTACGCGAAAAAGAAAAAAAGTAATAAAAAAGGAAGCAAGAATAGCGGAACCGAACCATCTAATATGTCGGTCACTGGAGACAAAACAACCCCCTGCAACAATCGCCAGATACGCGAAAGCTCCGATATCCCCAAGCGGGATATTTATTAAATATTGAATACTCTGTCCAACCACTAAAATCTCCAACGGCTGTTTCAATAGTATAAATAATAGATAAGCCGTTGCGATAACACCGGCAGAAATAAATATTCGTAAAATACGCGCGCGTTTTTGCGTTTCCTCCATCTTGTAAATAGAGAGCGGAATATAAATTGGCCAAATTAAAAAAGCAAAAAATAGAAATACATATCCAAGAAACAAACTCTGTTCACCTTGTTTAATAGCGAGCCATTGCAATCCCTCAATAGATTGTTGAAAGGCAAATAAAAACGGAATGATTGCAAATAATATCTCGCGACGAAGAGGTTTTCTTTTGATAACCCCTACGCCCGTTGCCGCCAGCACTCCACTGGCGGCGAAACTTACCGGAGCTGAAAAACACATACGAATATATTATATCATATTAAAAGTATGTGCGGTTTTTTTCATCTAGGCAGCGTATTACATTGTGTGTAATAATATAGAAGTAATGGCTAACAATCTTTTTATTTTTATTGTCGCATTGTTTATGGTTATAGAGAGCGCGTCGCTTGCCACCACATATGCCGCGCGTTTGGCAAAAAGTTTCCACCTTTCAAGATACGCCATAGGATTCATCGTTGTCACCATTATTTCCATTCTTCCGGAAACATTTATTGCGATAAATTCCGCAATCAATGGAGTGCCTTCATTCGGGCTCGGTATGTTGTTTGGGGCAAATATTGCAGACCTGACACTCGTCTTCGCGATTATCATTTTTGTTGCCGGCAGAGGCGTGCGAGTGGAGAGCGCTATTCTCAAAAACCACGCAGTGTATCCTTTCGTGCTTCTGTTGCCGTTGGTATTGGGTTTTGACGGATATTTTTCACGGTTTGAGGGCGCCGCTTTGATTATCGCCGGCATGACATTTTATTATATTGCTTTGAGAAGCGGTGCAAGCCACTCCATCGCTCCGAGCGATGAGCCAGACAGATATAAAAATTTTTTGCTCTTTTTATTCAGTATGGTGATACTCCTAGCCGGCGCGCATTTCACGGTTACTTCCGCCACTGCATTGGCAAATCTGTTGGCAGTAAATCCTATTTTGATAGGCATGCTTGTTGTAGGACTCGGGACCACGATGCCGGAGCTCTTTTTCTCGCTCAAATCAGTCAAAAAACATGCCGATTCTTTGGCAATCGGAGATATACTTGGCACCGTCCTTGCCAATGCCACTGTCGTTGTCGGTATTCTCGCGCTCATTCATCCTTTTTTCTTTCCTCAAAAAATTATCTATATTACCGGCGTGTTTATGGTGGTCGCTTCATTTCTTTTGTTTTACTTTATGAACTCCGGACGTATGCTTACAAAAAAAGAAGCGTACCTGTTGTTTGCTTTCTGGCTGATGTTTGTTGTTGTTGAATTTTTTGCGAGTGCATAATTTTGAATTACTGCTTGTTATCTGTTTTCAGAAAAGTTATGATTAAAAAACATGCGTCGGAATAGACAATCAAAAATCATCGCTTTCTTATCACTATTAAGCATCTTCGCCATTGGCGTTTTTGGACTATTTGGATTAAATGTCATGGGTCACGCGGAAATGTCCCAATGCCCTCTTTTGTTTTTGTTTGGAACAAACTGCTCCACAACGAACAATGCCATGGTGTCAATACTCCAGCATGTTTCAGGTTTGCAAAATCTGATGTTGGCATCGGCGCATACTGATATTTCTTTTTTGTGGTTTATATCGCTTTTCTTTTTCGGGCTAGCCGCTTTTGTGCTTTGGCACAGAGAAAAAATTATTCTCCCGCTCCCCTTCTTTCAAAAAAAGTACCTTTCGGCGCCGCCGCTTTTTATGCCGAATGAGCCGCTTTTATATTGGCTCGCGCTACATAATAAACAACACCCTTCTTCGGTTACTATATCGGGTACGTAATGCAATCTGGCTTGCTCGGTTTTTGAGCAATCTATATTAATCGCCACGCACCCGTTTAGCGCACTATTGAACGGGTGTTTTTAATTTTTATTTTTATCTATATACATCTATATGAAAGAAAATCTTAAAAGAAGCAGTGTCTACGGTATTGGTCTCGTGATTATTGCCGTGATTATTATGCTCTCTAATGTTTCCGAAAAAATTGACAAAAACAACTCCCAAGAGACAGAGCTTTATTCGGCGAGTGTCTTTTCTTCCGAAGAAAATAGTTTTGATTTCAAAACTATTTCAATGAAAGACGGGGAGGTAGCGCATGATTTTCAGATTGAAAACACGGGCACCGAGCCGATAACAATCAAAAAAATATACACCTCGTGCATGTGCACCAACGCATTTATCATTGATGGTGACGGCAACACATACGGCGGATTTGGTATGCCAGGCCATAGCGGTTCCGGAACGGCAAACATACAAATAAATGCCGGCGACAATGCTATCGTACGAGCGGTGTTTGATCCAAACGCGCACGGACCTTCCGGAGTCGGGCTGGCGGCGCGCTCCATTTATGTTGAAACAAACTCATCTCGTTTGCCAAAACTGGAACTTTCATTCCGGGCAATGGTGACTCGATAATTATATGGACATTATTTTTTCTGCATCAATTATCGCTTCATTTTTGGCAGGCATGGTGGCGCTCTTCGCCCCATGCTGTATCACCGTGCTTCTCCCCGCCTATCTCGCGTCAGCATTCAGAGAAAAAAAGAATATTTTGAAAATGACTTTCATATTCTTTGCCGGCATTTCTGTCGTGCTTATCCCCATCGGATTGGGCGCCGCGTGGCTTGCTCAAATATTTCAGAATTTCCACAAAGAACTCTATATCTTTGGCGGAGTATTTATGCTTTTGCTCGCCATCATGTCGGTGCTGGGCAAAGGTATATCAATGCCACTGCCCGCGCGCATGCAATCAACCATAGACCCGTCAAATAAAAAATCAGTCTTCATTCTTGGAGTGTTGTCCGGAGCGGCAACTTCATGTTGCGCACCGGTGCTCGCCGGAGCCATGACGCTTGCGGTGATTTCGGGCACGTTCTGGAAAGCGCTTATTGTCGTATTCGCCTATGTATTCGGCATGACGTTTCCTCTGTTTGCCACCGCTTATTTTTATGACCGGTATAAAATAGAACAATCAAAAATAATTCAGGGGAAACTTTTGAAATTGACCATTGGGTCAAAAACATTGTATGTGCATTCCACCAATCTGCTTTCGGGATTTATATTCCTTGTTGTGGGTGTCACCATGCTCACGCTCGGTATTTCGGATAATGCTTTTTGGTCGCCCGTCATGCAAGCAGAAACGGGGCGCATCCTTAATCTATGGTCGCAACAAGTCCTTGAGTTATTCAGCATCGTGCCGGATACCGTCTGGGCTATTATCATCTTGGGATTGTTTGTCTTCTTTTTTCACGTGGCAAAGAAACGCGCCGATCATGCCCCCCACAATGAATAACACTTGCGGAATATAAAGATATTATTTAGAAAAAGTGCGATAGCGAAAGCAGATTATACGAAGTATAATGATGACAATATGAAAAAAGAAACTTATAACATACACGGGATGCATTGCGCTTCCTGTGCCGGCACTATTGAACGAGTGCTCTTAAAAACAAAAGGCGTTGTTTCGGCTTCGGTGAACATCGCTTCAGAATCTGCGCTTATTGCATTTGACGAAGGCATAGTATCAGAACAAGCCCTTGCAAAAGCGGTTGCATCTGTGGGATACCATCTTGAAATAAAAACTACGCCAACCCAGCCGCATGATGCTGACAGCGGCGCCGAAAAAACCGACGCCAAACATATATTACTTACCGTAGTGGGAATGGACTCTCCGCACTGCGCGATGATAGTTGAAAACGCGCTTAAAAAATTAGACGGCATTAAGCGTATTGCCGCCCATTTTGCCAATCAAAAAGCAGATGTGTTTTTTGATTCGCCCATGACCATAGAAACTATCCTGAAAACGATTACCGACGCCGGCTACACGCCAATCATTATTGACGAAAAAAACAAAGACGAGGCAGACACGTGGTTGGATACAGAAAAAATAGAACGAGAAAAGCAGGCTCGCGTGCTCAAACGCAAATTGTTTGTCGGCGGGTTTTTATCCATTGCCATTTTTATCGGAAGTTTTCCTGAATGGTTTCCGTTTGCGCCGAGCTTTTTATTAAACCACTGGATACTGTTTCTCCTCGCGACACCGGTGCAGTTTTGGGTCGGTTCGCAATTCTATAGCGGACTCAGACTCCTCTTCAAATATCGCACCGCAGACATGAATACGCTCATCGCTATCGGTACGCTCGCGGCATATTTCTACAGCGCAAGCGTTGTCTTATTCCCCGATTTCTTTGTCAAAAGCGGCATTGCGCCGTCAATTTATTTTGACACTTCCGCCATTATAATCACCTTTATTCTCTTGGGAAAATATTTTGAAGCATTGATGCGCGGCCGCGCGAGCGAGGCGATAAAAAAGCTCTTGGGACTTGAATCAAAAACGGCAAAAGTACTGCGCGACGGAAAAGAAATTGAAATAGAGATTGCGCAAGTCCGCTTGGGAGACCTGCTCATCGTGAGGCCAGGTGAAAAAATTCCGGTTGACGGGATAATCACCGAGGGAGATTCGGAAATTGACGAATCAATGGTAACTGGAGAGTCTATGCCGGTGAGAAAAACGGTCGGGAGCGCGGTTATCGGCAGTACCGTCAATACTTTTGGCGCTTTTACTTTTCGCGCGACAAAAATCGGCAAAGACACCGTGCTTGCGCGCATTATCAAAATGGTAGAAGAAGCGCAGGGGTCAAAAGCGCCGATTCAGCACCTTGCAGATGTTGTTGCTTCTTATTTTGTGCCGGCAACTCTAGGCATCGCTTTGCTCACGTTTCTCGTCTGGTTTTTCTTGGGAGAAGCGCCGGCGTTTCAGTTTGCGCTCGTCAACTTTGTCGCCGTGTTGATTATCGCCTGCCCGTGCGCGTTGGGGCTTGCGACGCCCATCGCCATAATGGTTTCTTCCGGAAACGCGGCATCCAAAGGCATATTGGTGAAAGACGCCGCATCGCTTGAAATCATAAACAAGATAGACACGATTATTTTTGACAAGACTGGCACGCTCACGGAAGGCCGTCCGCAATTAACGGACATCGTTTCTTTTGACACAGGCATTTCAGAGCAAACATTACTGCAGTATGGAGCAAGCATAAGCCAAAAATCATCGCACCCGCTTGATACGGCAATTATCGCCGAGGCAAAGAAAAAAAGTATCGTTTTATATCCAAGCGAAGGATTTCAGACTATTTCCGGCAAGGGATTAAAGGGATTGCTTGCTCTTGATTCTAAAAAAGCGGAAATATATTTTGGAAACCGCGCGCTTGTTTCTTCTGTCGGGCTTGACCTTTCTGTATATGAAGAAAAAATTACCCTGTTTGAAGATGCCGGGAAAACGGCGATGATTCTTGTCTTGGACAAAAAAATTATCGGGGTGCTCGCGGTCGCGGATGTTCTTAAAAAAGAGGCCCGAAAAGCGGTGTCTCTATTGTCAAAGAGCGGGATTGACGTGTGGATGCTCACCGGAGACAACGCACGCGCGGCGCTGGCTATCGCAAACCAAGCTGGCATCAAGCGGGTGATGAGCGAGATTTTGCCAGATAAAAAATCAGAAAAAGTAAGCGAACTCCAAGCACAGGGGCACATCGTCGCCATGGTGGGCGATGGCATCAATGACGCGCCGGCGCTCACACAGGCGCATGTCGGTATTGCGATGGGAGGCGGAACTGACATCGCCATGGAATCGGCGTCTATTACGCTACTACGCGGAGATTTATTGCTTATTCCGGAAGCAATCGGATTGTCAAAAAGAACAATGCGCGTCATAAAACAAAATCTCTTTTGGTCATTTTTTTACAATACGGCATTTATACCGATTGCGGCGGGCGTGCTCTTTCCTTTTTTTGGAATTCTCCTCAACCCGATTTTTGCCGGCATCGCTATGGCATTGAGCAGTATCAGTGTGGTAGGAAATTCTTTGCGTTTAAGAAGATGATGATATCATTTTCTTCCACGTTTTATTAGTACATCTGGCGTTATTTGTGCTAGTCTATCTTGAATTACGATACAAGACAATGATAACCGTAACAAAAAAGACAAAAATCGTAGCAACTATAGGCCCGGCATCGGAAAGCGAGGCGATGCTTACCCGTCTGGTAAAAGCAGGGATGAACGTGTGCCGCCTAAACTTTTCGCATGGCTCGCACGAAGAGCACGCCGCGCGCGTGGCAAATATCCGCGCTGTGGCAAAAAAACTTTCGACTCCAATCGCTATTCTTCAGGATTTATCAGGGCCAAAAATCCGCATCGGTGATTTTTATCAAGAACGGGTGATGCTCAAGAAAGGCGCGCTTTTTACGCTCACGACAAAATCATGCATAGGCGATGAAAAAAAAGCATGGGTAAGCTACGCGGCACTACCGAAAGAAGTGAAGAAAGGAGACACTATTCTCCTTGACGACGGGAAAAAGCGGCTTGATGTTGTGTCGGTTTCAGGTACCGATATCGTATGCCGAATCATCGTCGGCGGCGAAACCAAGGGCCGCCGCGGGGTCAATATTCCGGGCGTGTCGCTCGGCATGAGCTCTCTCACCACAAAAGACAAAAAAGACCTGCCGTTTGGGATACACCATCAGGCTGATTTTATCGCTCTTTCATTCGTACGCCGCGCTTCAGATATACGCGAGCTCCGTGCCATGCTCACGAAAGCGAAATCATCGGCAAAAATTATTGCAAAAATTGAAACAGAAGAAGCAATCAAAAACATAGACGCGATTATTGCGGAAACAGACGGCGTCATGGTGGCACGCGGAGACCTTGCGGTTGAAGTGCCTCCGCAGGAAGTGCCGATACTGCAAAAAATGATTATTAAAAAATGCAAAGAACTTGGTAAACCCGTGATTGTGGCAACGCAGATGATGGAATCAATGATAAAATCTCCGGTGCCGACGCGAGCGGAAGTGTCGGATGTTGCAAACTCAATCTTAGACGGCGCGGACGCCGTGATGCTCTCTGAAGAAAGCGCATTGGGCGAATATCCTGTGGAAACAGTTGAGATGATGAGTCGTGTCGCTTTATCAGTTGAAAAGAATTATCCGCATCGGGCCGCGCTTTATGATAAACTCCTCTCTTCCGAGACAAAAAACGCCCAAAAAGAAACCGTTGACGCGGTGACGTTTGCGGTGGTAAGCACGGCGTACACCGTGCACGCGCGCGCGATTGTGGCGCTTACTGAATCAGGCCTCACCGCGCGTATGCTCTCGCGATATCGTCCGGAACAGCTGATCATCGTAATGAGCCCGCGCGAAGAAACCATCCGCCAGCTCTCGCTTTCTTTCGGATGTTCATCCGCGCATATTGATGCGTTCACCGATATCACCGAGGTGATGAAAACAGTGCGAACTTTTGTACTGACAAACAAAATTGCAAAAAAGGGAGACCGCGTGGTTATCGCCGCGGGTATTCCATTTGGCAAATCCGGTGGCACCAACCTGCTTTTGGTTCAAGTAGTGTAAAAACTATAAACATGATATCAATTGATGATTTTGCAAAAGTGGATATGGCTGTCGGGAAAATTTTGTCTGCAGGAAAAATGCCCGATGCTGACAAACTTTTAATACTAAAAGTGGACTTTGGAGAAGAAGCGCTACGACAAGTGATTTCAGGAATCGCGCTTCACTTCCCCGCTCCTGAAACATTAATCGGGCGCAAATTTATTTTTGTAACCAATCTTGAGCCGCGCGTCATTCGCGGCTTTGAAAGCCACGCGATGATTTTGGCCGCAAACACACCAGACGCATTTTCTCTGCTTGAAGTAACCGATGCAATCCCCGCCGGCACAAAGTTGAAATAGACTTACTTGTGAGCTAAACTACTTGGGGGGGTTAACCTCCAAATATATTTTGATGGTAGTTTTATCCCCTTTCTTTGTTTGAGTTGCAATCTATTTATTATATAATTGATAATATGATGGGATATTATAGTGGCTGGGGTATGATGGGAGGCGCAGGCACGTTCGGCATTATCACATGGCTTGTGATATTTGTTGATTTCGTGCTACTCGGCATCTGGCTCTGGAAACAAATCAATAAATAAGAGTATGTTTAATTTATCGGGTAAAGTCGCATTGGTAACCGGTGGGAGACGCGGCATGGGTAAGTCACACGCGCTTTTTTTGGCGCGCCAAGGAGCTAAGGTTATCGTAACTGATATCAATGAAAATGAATGCGCGCCGGTAGTTGAAGAAATAAATGCGGCGGGCGGCGAAGCAATGTGCGTCAAAATGGATGTTTCGGACAAAGCTGACGTAGATTCTGCTTTTGACCAAGCGATACGGAAATTCGGGCGTCTTGATATTTTGGTCAACAACGCAGGAATCTACATCCAAAAACCAGCGATGGAATTAAGCGAGGAAGAGTGGGATAAAACGATAACTGTTAATCTCAAGGGTCAGTTTCTCTGCGCCAAGCGTGCCGCAAAAGAAATGTCAAAAAATAAATGGGGGCGGATTATCAATATCGCTTCCGTTGCGTCCGGTCAGGTTGGTATCGGTATCGCCGGCGGCGCGCACTACACGGCATCAAAAGGCGGCGTTATTGGAATGTCGGAAACACTTGCTATTGAATGGGCGCCTTTGGGCATCAATGTAAATGTTATCGCTCCCGGAGCAATAGATACACCCATGGTACAAGCGGCGCAAATGCCGAAAGACGCGATGGACGCCATGCTTTCACGCGTTCCGCTAAAAAGAATCGGGAAACCGGAAGAAGTCTCCGCTATGATTGTCTTTCTTGCTTCAAATGAAGCAAGTTATATTACCGGAGCAACTTTCTATGTAGACGGCGGATGGCTTGCGGCTTGAATTGACATTTATAACTCATTATAGTATACTCAACTAATCAAATCAGAACTGTAAGAGAAACGAAGTCGGGTTTTTTCATACAGCATTTTGTATTTGAATATTTACTCGAATAAGTTTCTTTTATCGCAATGAATCAAGGAACAATCGCGCGTCTCACTGATCGTGGATTCGGCTTCATTGCTCGTGAAGGTGAAGAGAAAGATCTTTTCTTCCATTCAAGCGGGCTTTCAGGCGTACAATTCAACGAACTTCAGGAAGGCGACAAGGTATCTTTTGAAGTTACCAACGGTCCGAAAGGTCCGAGCGCAACAAACGTTACGCGAATCTAATGAAACAAAATCCCCCGACAGACCGTCGGGGGATTTTGTTTCATAATCGGCATACACATCAGGCATACCGACATCCGGTCGCATTCAAAAAATCCCCCGACAGACCGTCGGGGGATTTTGTATTAGTCAGCCTCCGCGTATGTGCGAGGCTTCCAAAATGTTCTTCACTGATTTGGCATACGCGCATACGCGCAAATTTTTGTCCGTCACGTATATGCTGTCTGCCACATCCGTTGTTTGTCTCTTTAGTTTTTGAAACACTTCTTCCGTGGTCCACCGATACCCATATAAATTCTGGACCCACTCAAAATAACTGACGATGACACCGCCGGCATTTGCCAGGATATCCGGGATAACATACACGCCGTTTTTGTATAATAGAGCATCAGCTTCGGCGGTAATCGGAGCGTTCGCAAGCTCCAATATAATCTGCGCTTTAATCCGCGGAGCGTTCTCAATGGTTATTTGTCCACCAAGCGCCGCGGGAATGAGCACATCACAAGGAATTTCAAGGAGCTCTTCATTGCTTATTTTTTGAGCGCTTCTCAAAGACCCATGCGAGATATCCGCTAACGCAGTCCCCGATTTCTTTGCTTGGGCAAGCACATGGATTGGCAAACCTTCTTTTTCAAAGAGCCCACCGCTTGAATCGCTCACCGCGATAATCTTGCATCCTTTTTCTGAAAGAATGTCAGCCGCGTTGAGACCAGCATTCCCAAACCCCTGAATCGCCACCGTACGATGCGGCAATTGCAATTTGTTGCGTCGCTGGAGAAGGTATTCAAGAATATAAACACCACCAAGAGCCGTCGCGACATCGCGTCCGCGAGAACCTCCGAACATAAGTGGCTTTCCTGTGATAACGGCAGGCGCGCTGACTCCTGAAAGTTTCTCATACTCATCCCTCATCCACGCCATAATTTGAGGATTGGTATACACGTCCGGAGCCGGAATGTCTTTTTGCGGTCCAAGATTGGGATAGAGACCACGCACAAATCCGCGGCTCAATCGTTCAAGCTCCCAAATTGAAAGCATTTTTGGATCAACTTCCACTCCCCCCTTTGCTCCGCCGAAAGGTAAGCCCGACAAAGAAGTCTTTAGGCTCATAAGAAACGCGAGTGTACTGACTTCTTCCAAATCAATATCCGGATGGAAACGAATGCCTCCCTTGGTCGGACCAAGCGCGTCGTTATACTGCACACGATACGCGTTAAACCTTTTTATTTTTCCGGAATCCATCCGCACAGGTATCGTAAAAATATACACGCATGCCGGATGTGTCAGTAAAAATGTTTCTTCCGGAGAAAGCGGAAGTTCTCCGTCAAGTAGGGCTAAATATTCTTCGGCATGCGTACATGCCGTTTTATCTTTTGAATTCATACGCTTCTCCTTTCGGACGATGAGCAGTGTTAAGAAGAATGAGTATCCAGGTTTCGTTCAAACTCATGTAATCGTTTCCAGATACTCCGCAATTCGGTAATCGTTGTCCAATTATGGATAAACAGCGCAAGGCTTCCGTGTACTTGGGAAAAAGCATTTGAGACTTGAATCAAGACTCCAAGCGTAATAACACCGGTAAACAATCCGGGTGCCATGATAAGATACGGCACAATGACCATGCATTGGTCATAGGTATTCAACCAAATGTCAAAATACCCATAATGCAAAAAGAGACGCTGATAATTAAACCGAATTCCGGCAAATAATTCTTTCAGAATCGGCAGAGAAGCATGTTCAATTTTATTGTCCTCGCCATACACCAATTCTTTGCGAAACGCCGCCTCCACTTTTTGATTATTGTATTCAAGCCCCGGCAATTTAATACCGACAAACCAAGAAATAATCATTCCACCAACACTCACCAGAAGCGCCGCCCAGACGAGCGACCCGGGGATGTCCTTGATAATCGGCAAATCGACGCCATGTCCCAATTTCCACAAAACCGGAAGAAAAGCGATGAGGGTCATGAGCGCTCGTATCACTTGCAGACCGAGCGATTCCACAATGCGCGCAAACCGATAGGTGTCTTCTTGGATACGCTGACTCGCTCCTTCAATCTCTGCCGCCACATTTCGCCAACGCGGAATATAATCAAACGTTATTGCCTCGCGCCAACGCAATGAATAGAGACGGGTAAAATAAGCAGTTATGGTTGCTAGAAGGACATAGGGCATTGCAATAGAAAGAAACGTTCTTATACTTTTCCAAAATTCAGACAAAGAATGTTCCGTCGCTTTTTGCAACATGTCATAAAATCCACCGTACCAATCATTTATCAGCACAGACATGTGCACTTGCGCGTAGAGAGAACAAAATAAAAATACGCCGCCACCATATGCCCAAAACATCCATTTTTTGTTTAGGAAAAAGGCTCGTATCATGAGCATACCCCACGTTTAATTTGTGTTTTGAGAACTTGTTTTGGGAACTTAGTTCCCAAGATGTCAAAGAAATAACTGCCCTAAAACTACTCCTCTCCGCCAATAAAAGCAATCAAACTCCATGAAGGACCGAGACTCCGTGAAGGACCGTCCTTCACGGGTGTTTTTGATTCAACAAATTCGGCTATCGCATAGCCGAATTCGGCAACAAATTCGGCAACAAAAATTCGGCTATCGCATAGCCGAATTTGAATGTTTTGGAAAAACTATACTTTTTCTTTTTGATATGGTATTATGTGGTTTACTCGCTTAAGGGTCGGTTCAAAATCTCCAAGCGCATGGGGATTTTTTCTTTCAGAAAAGCGCGCGTATTAAAATCTCTACTTATGGACATCCGAAACATCGCTATCATCGCCCACGTGGACCACGGGAAGACAACGCTCACCGACGCGATTCTTTCGCAGACCCACGCAGTCGACACCGGCATCAGCATGGACAGCAACGCGCTTGAGAAAGAGCGTGGCATTACGATTTACTCAAAAAACGCGTCGGTAATCTATAAAGGGACAAAAATAAATATTGTTGATACGCCAGGACACGCCGATTTCGGTTCCGAAGTGGAACGCGTGCTTCGCTCTATAGACTCGGTGCTTTTGGTGGTGGACGCGCAGGAAGGCCCGATGCCGCAGACACGATTCGTATTGAAAAAATCCTTGGCGCTCGGATTGCGCCCAATTTTGGTTATCAATAAAATTGATAAGCCCGCCGCAAACCCCGACCATGTACACAACGAGGTTTTTGAACTTTTCTCGGAGCTCGGCGCTACGAACGAACAGCTTGATTTCCCGGTCATATACGCTATCGGCCGTGACGGTATCGCGAAAAAAAATCTCACGGACGATTCAAAAGATATCACTCCACTTTTGGATATGGTGTTGAGCCATGTGCCAATCGCTTCGGGAAAAGAAAGCGAGCCTTTTTGCGCACAGCCGTTTAATCTCGCGTATGACAATTTTTTGGGACGGCTTGCTATCGTCCGCGTATATGGCGGCACTCTCGCGCAAGGCGCCGCGGCGTATGTCAAAAAACCGACCGGCCAGGTAATCAAAGGAAAAATCACAAAGCTTTTCACATTCTCCGGTATTTCACGCGTGGACACCGACACAATAACCGCTGGCGACATTGCAATTATCGCTGGGCTCCCCGATGCGTACATCGGCGACACAATCACCGATTCTCCGGACGTGCCGCATCTTGAGGCTATCGCCATAGACGAACCGACCATCGAACTGACCTTTTTAATAAATAATTCGCCTTTCGCTGGACGTGAAGGAAAATTCGTCACCAGCCGCCAGCTCCGCGAACGTCTTGAAAAAGAGCTTGAGGTCAACGTGGGCCTTAAAGTTGATTTTGATTCCGCAAGCGGAGGTGGCGAACAATTCACCGTCTACGGACGCGGCGAGCTACATATCGCTATTCTTATTGAAAATATGCGGCGTGAAGGGTACGAGCTTCAGGTTTCTCAGCCGCACGTCATCATGAAGACAATAGACGGCGTACGCCAAGAACCGTTTGAAGAAATTGTGGTTGATGTACCGGCCGAAATGCAGGGCGTCGTGATTGAAAAACTAAGCGCGCGTGGAGCGATGATGCAAAAAACGCACATGCACGAAAAGCGAATACTCCTTTCATTTGAAGGACCGAGTCGCGGACTGTTCGGCTATCGAAACATGTTTATTATAGACACCAAAGGCGAAGGCATCCTTGCTACGCGCACAGTTGGCTATCGTCCGTACGCGGGAGAAATCGCCCACCGCGACACCGGCTCCATGATTTCACAGGCGGCCGGAAAAGCCGTCGCGTTTGCTTTGGACAACCTACAGAATCGCGGCACCCTCTATATCAAAGAAAATACCGAGGTATACGAAGGCATGATTATCGGCAACACAACCAAAGGCGACGAGCTGACTGTCAATCCGCTCAAAGGCAAACAGCTCACTAACATGCGCGCGTCCGGTTCCGACGAAGCGATTCGTCTCGTGCCGCCGCACATCCTCTCCATTGAAAGCGGGCTTGAAATTATGGCTGATGATGAGTATTTGGAAGTTACACCCAAAAGCGTCCGCTTGCGAAAAAAATATCTCACCGAAAACGACCGCGCCAAAGCGCGCAGGAAAGAATAGACAGCACGACAAAAATTGACAAAATTATAATATATGTATAATTAAAAACGTAACTCGTTCTTTTCAACGCGGCTTGATTACAAAAGCAAGCCGTAAATACTATTGGCGAAACCCTTAATGAAAGGAAAAACCGCCATGGATAAACAAACCGGTAAATTAATTGCAAAGATAGCGGAGAACCTCCCCGACTTAAACAAGGACACTATGCAGTGGTGGATAGAGAATCCGGATGCTCTTAAAAGAACGATCCAAGAATCTTTGCGCCCGCCTGGACAAAATCGTAAATGGCGCGAAAAAAACGGCGTCATCTACTTCTCGGTCACCAGCGACGGCACGGATGGCCCGGGGTGGATCAAGCGTCTAGAAGATCCGGAAGGCAACGGTTCCAGCCACGTTGATGACAATGCCAGGTGGGTACTCCGTTCGCCGGACTTCAAACCGACAAGTGGTGTGACGACCAAGTGCGCTATTCTCAAGGGCACACTCTTCAAGGGCGACCACCGGATCACGAAGAATGTTCGCGCCGAGGCTGACAAGCGCAAGCTCTCGAAGCCCGACGCCGAACTGGCCTGCCTCATCCGTGAGAAGTTCACGAACAAGGAGATCGAAGCGATGGGCTTGATGTACATTGTTGCCATGCACGAACCCATCAACGACTCTGGCGGCAATCCGAGCTTGCTGTTCGCACTCTGTGAATACAATGATTGCTGGTTCGGCGCGCTCAACGACAAGTCTGACAGGTTGTGGCATCGTGAAGGTGGATTCGCCTTCGCCGTGTCGCAGTATTAATATACAAGCCCCGTTGCTTTTTGTTTCCAAACAAAATCAACGGGGCTATTTTTTTTAAACACCTCTGTGAAGAGCCGTTTGTGAAGGACCGTCCTTCACAGAGGTGTTTTGGTTAGAAAGCATTGACGAAAAAAAGATTTGCTAGTATTATGCTCCGTATCAAAACAGCAGGGCTAGAAATAGAATGGGAGTTGAGTTTTATTTCGTTAAAGACCGAGTTTTGAAGAATTACTCAATTTTATTTTATTTGTAGTTATGCAACAAGGCACTATCGCCAGACTGACAGACAAAGGCTACGGATTCATTTCGCGCGAAGGAGAAGCAAAAGACCTTTTCTTTCACGCAAACGAACTCCGAGACGTCAGATACGACGAACTCAAAGAGGGAGACAGCGTTTCCTTTGAAATCGCCGAAAGCCACAAAGGCATGCACGCAGTAAATGTGTCGCGCGTCTAAATAGACTTTCCGTCGATAAAAATAGCCCTTATTATTGCTTTTTTAGGCAATATAGGGGCTATTTTTTATACAGAATCCAAGCCTTATTTTTTTACGAAAAAATTGACAAAAATATATAAACGTGCTAGAGTATTCAAATACGGCTAAAGAGAGCCGTTTTTAATTGGCTTAAAATATTCAAATTATGGGTAATATCATTGGCTTATTTTTACTTGGAAATGTCATAACAAACGGCACTTTTGGCATAAGCATACTTCCTGCGCCCATCGTTGCCCAAAAAGAAGCGCCTGCAACTCCGGTCGCTCCATTGGACGAAAAAGAAATCCTCTGGCTCGCGCGCGGTGTTTATTCGGAAACTAAAAACGAAGAAGAAATGCGCCTTATCGCATGGGTCATCCGCAATCGTGTTGAGACAAAATACCGCGGCACCACTTATCAGGAAGTGGTAACAAGCGAGAAGCAATTTTCAGGATTCCATGTATCAAGTTCGGAATACAAAAACAATCGCTCGCTTGATTATAGCGACATCAAAAACAAAGATTGGCGCGCGGCGCTTGCTATCGCAAAAAAAGTTTATACTGCAGATGAATCGGAGCGGCCATTTCCAAAAACGGTTCGCCACTTCTACTCTCCTGCATTGATAGACACTGCTCCGGAATGGGCGCGCGAAGAAAACCCGTATCAAAATATCGCATATTCGGAAATACCAAACCCTAATTTCGTTTTCTACAACGCAATTCAGTAAAAAAACCGCTATTCCAATATACTGGAATAGCGGTTTTTAATTTGTTTGAAAACATCAAAATTGTTTTTGAACCGTAAAACCTGATGTTTTCAAATAATCAGGACATGGGAAATGCGCTCTAACGGTTACTAGAGCTGTGTTTATATTTCCTTCCTGAATAATAAAATACGACCTTTCAACTTGTGTGGATTTAAGCATCATTGACAATTTCATTTCCATCATACTTTTTGTAGGTACGCTGATTTCAATAAATCCGGATTTTTTCGGCACAACAGAAAACATCGGCTTTCCGTTCAATAATTTTTGAAACTCGCTTAAAACACTGACTCCCGGGGAAAACACGTGTTCAAACTTGGCAACAGATCCAACGCACATATTAATTAAAAACTGTTCTCGCGCTTGGAAAGCTTGCACATAATAGGCGAGCATTTTTATTTCTGAACGGTTTAAATCTCCTTCAAATGACGGCATAACACCCGACTTCCCGTGGCGAATCACATCTTCTATGGCTCCTTGGTCGCCAAGCAGGTGTCTCATTTCATTATAATCGGTAAAATTACGCGGCTTCACAGCCAAACTTTTTGCAATCTCACCGTTTCCGTCTCCATATACCCCGTGGCAAAACATACACCGTTCTTGATAAAGACGCCCGACTTGTCTCATCGCTTCGTCGTCAAGATTCGTTGATTCAACCAACGCAGTTTGCAAAGAAATTAAGACGAAAACACTTATAGCAACGATGCCACACAACACCACGCGATACTTCATATAACTCCTCCAATGTAAGATATAATTGACAAGGTACAAAACACGAATTTAAAAAAGTATACATGACATACTTCAAAAATCAACTGTTTGTTCTTTGGAATTTGGAATTAGAAAATGAGATTTTGTAAAATTATGGACATCCGATGTCCATCATTTTAATGTATGGTTATTATTTGTGATTGATACAAGAATCTTTTTTATGATCTTAAAATCGTTTTTGAGCGTGCCGCGCATACTGCCGTTGTAGAGCGCAACTGCCGGATGATAGAGCGGGATGAGTGTTACCGCGCCGTAAGCAGTTTTTCCTTCAAACGACGCGCCGTGCAAAACACTGATCGGCTTCAACGCCGAAGCAAGCCCTAAATGTTCAAAAATATATTTCATTGAATAACGCCCGAGGGTCGCGATAACGCGCGGTCGTATAATTTCTATTTGCCGATTTAAAAAAGGAGCATACAGGGCGATTTCTTCAGGAATCGGGTCACGATTGTCTTGCGGTCTATCTTTCACGATGTTGGTGATATAAACATCTGCCCGCAAAAGTCCGATACTTTCAAGAAGCGTGTCAAGCATTTTCCCAGCCGCGCCGCAAAACGGCCGCCCAGAAAGCGCTTCTTTTTCTCCTGGCGCTTCGCCGATAAACATAATTTTTGCGTCGTGGCTTCCATCTCCAAGCACTGGGTAATAGTTGTTTTGTTTCCGATATTTATACAGCGAAGAATCGGTGAGATTCCACACCTCGTCGCGTATTGCTCGAAGTTGTTCTGTCTTACTTTCTTGTTGCATATTTGTATCGTAGCACAAACCAAACATGAATAACTTGGAGGTCGAGACTTGGAGGCTCAACCTCCAAGTCTCGACCTCCAAGTGATTGCTCCACATAAAAAGCTGTGCTACACTGCCGGTTTAGATAGAAAGTCTTTTGTCATTATCAACAACAAGATGGAGGAGTGTGATGACACCGGTGTCCGATTTGATTGAACCAAAAGAATTTGATTTTGCAATTGAACAATTGCGCGTGTTTTTTAGGGGAAAAGGATTTATAGAGGTGCCTACGCAACATCGTCAGAGCATTCTCGCCGCCTGCGAAGACCCGAGCACCATAGCGACATACACCTACGCAGGACAAACCTGGCCGCTTCCTCAAACTGGACAAATGTGGCTTGAATATGAATTATTAAAAAATCCTAAAACCCCCGGCTTTTATTGCGTAAGTTACAGTTTCCGCCAAGAGCCAAACCCGATACCCGGCCGTCACGACCTCACTTTCCCGATGTTTGAATTTGAACTGAAGGGCGATATGAATAACCTGCTTTCGCTCGAACAAGAACTGATTATTTTTTTGGGAATGAATCGCGGCATAGAAATAGAGTACAGAGACATAGCCGAAAAATATGGCGTTTCAGAACTCAAGGCAGAACACGAGACGCGCATGGAGAAAGAATTCGGTCCTGTTATTTTTTTGAAACACTTCCCCATGCGTACGTCGCCTTTTTGGAACATGAAAAATGACGGGGTTGTGGCAAACAAAATTGACGTCATTCTCTACGGCATAGAAACCATCGGCTCGGCAGAGCGGAGCGCAGACCCGGAAGAAATGCGGCGGCAATTTTACACCATCAGCGACGGAATGTATGCAAAAATTCTTTTTTCTCATTTCGTGAAAGAACGGGTTCAAACAGAACTGGGAGTCTTCCTTTCGTCGTTTAAATTTTTCCCGCGATGCGGCGGCGGTATCGGCATGACACGCTTTATCCGCGCCCTAAAATTGGCGGGCAAATTATAAAAACAAACGGCTCATTCGCATAAAGCGATGAGCCGTTTTTTAATTTGGATATCAAAATATTTTGTACTTATCTCCTTCCGCGATTTCGTCAATAAATCCTTTTTCAAGGGCTTCTTCCGCAGAGAAGATGGTGCCGTTTCCGTCATTTGCAAAGGAAAGTTTTTCTATTTCTGACAGAGACAATTTGGAATGTTTTTCTAAAATCCTATTCCCGTATTGCTCGTCTTCAGCAAGATATTTTTCTATTTTTCTTATGCGGTTTTTCATACTCGGATGATAAACAACCGTAATATCCTTTTCTGACGGGTGTATCAAGAAAAAACTATGCGGCGCCGCGACACGCTTCGTACACCCCTGAAGAACTATCAACGCCATGGAAAGACATTTTCGTTCGACAATCCCGACCACTGGCGCTTTCAGGAAAATAGTCAAAAAATCATAAAACGACATTCCGGCATTCACACTTCCTCCGTCATTATTAATGATAAGAAAAATATCTTTGTCCGGAGAATCTAAGCTCAACTCTATTAAATCGCCCTTGATGCCGCCGGTTTTTTTCTCTGTAATTTCTCCCGTTAGTAAGACGATTCTTTTTTTCAATAAAACGTGCTTAAATTCCTCATCATCGTCTAGCGATTGAAAATCACCGTCAGAAGTTGCCTCATCCTCATCCAAATCACCTTCACATAATCTGCGATTTTTCTTTCGCATATACCCCCCTGCGTAAGGTTTTACAATGTCCCCTCTTCTCTCTATTTATACCCTACGCCCAGTTTGAGATAAAGTAAAAGCTCGTCATATAAATAAGCCGTTGCTTTGAAAGATTGTCTAGATTGACAAAATCGTTGTATTGCTTGATTCTTTTAAGTAGTACCGTGCTTTTTGACAGCTTTTTACTAACGGAATAATGCGGAGGCAAAAAAATGAGACCATGTTATCGGGTCAAAAGCGGAGTGCTTGATAACGGCCTTCGTTTTTATACCCAATACGATGATAGTTCTTCAAGAGAAATGGCAGTCCTTGCCGTAAACGTAGGCTCTATCCATGACCCAGACGATAAAAAGGGGCTTGCGCATACGTTAGAACATGTGATATGCGCAAAAACAAAAAACTTGAGCGCCAAAAGTATTGATGCTTTGTTTGCAAGAAGGATGGGTGGACCGGATGATAATTTCTTTATTACTACGAGCCGCACCTGCACAACATACGGTCCGGCAGATTACTTAAAAAAATCTCACAGCCAGGAGCTTTTTAAAATTTTTGCCGAGATGATACGAAATCCGATACTCTCAACCGACATCAAAAAAATCGAGCAAGCGGCAATCAATCAGGAACATTATCTGCGCGGGGAAGATATCGCGGAAATTTATATCGTGGATATCTTGTATGGCATACTCTTCTCCAAAAGCCCTGTCGGCTACCCTGTGGACGGTGTCATGCCTGACGTGCGAAATATTCGCATAAAAGACTTGAGAAACCACGCCGAAAGATTTTATAGGCCGTCAAACACATTCGTTGTATACTTGGGGCCAAAACACACCGAGGCCCGAAAAATAATAAACGATGCTCTTGGAGATTGGGGGTTGAAGCATGCGCCAGACACACCAGGGTTAGACGACTTGTTCATGCAACCATTCGCTCCGCTGGCGAAGTCAATGCTCACGACCATCAAGTGTCGCGGCATCCGTCAATGGCATGTTTGCATCGGGCTTCCGACTGAACCATATAGGAATGACGCCACGGCGCTTGATATTCTTGCGCGAATTCTTTCTGACCGCCTCTACCATCGGCTTCGCACAGAAAATATACGCTGGAAACAAGGCGTGTATCGCGCTCCAGTATGGACTGAACACACATTTGCTCATGGGCTTTTCGCATCGCACTTTGCGACGCTAGATGGAGATTTCGTGCCGCGCATCATTGATACATTTCAAAAGGAATGTATGCGCTTGGGCGAAACACTCATCAGCCGCGAGGAGATTGAGACATGGGTCGGTTTTATGTACGATTACGAGTTTATGGATTGTTTTCAGAGGTCCCCGGGTAATTTGACCGACATGATTATTGACGCGGTGTCAAACGGCGACACCGACCTTGCGGAATTACACCAGCGCGGTGAAAAGCTTCTTAGTTTCCGCACGCAAGGAGGGAGAAAAATGCTCCGTGATATATCTCGGAAATATCTCGGCAATACCGCGACAGTAATCATGAAACCGGAGCCAGCATAACGCCACCACCCCGCCTAAGGCATTTCTTTTCTGCCTTGGGCGGGTTTTGTTTACCCTGAATTCCAGAATTAATTGCAACACTCATGCGGCAAAACACAGCGTCTTTACAAAGCTTACAAAGGGCTGCTTGGTTTACTTAGTGGTTGAACCTCTCAGTGAAAGACTATGCCAGTATACTGGCATACCATCTGACCTCTATGATATTCCGCTCGCGAAGCGGAAACGGATTGCCGTCTTTATGGTTTTTCTTCTTGCGCGTACTTGCATACTTGGTAGCTCAACTGCTAAATCAAGTGTTGCGATTAATTCTGGAATTCACCTACCATGTCATTGATAATTATCACCTTTTGGCTTACACTTGATATATATGATGAATATTAAAATAAAAAATTATCTCGGCATCGCAGGCATTATCGTATTGCTTGCGATTACATACTGGGCTGTCAGTGTTGCCAACAATATTGAACCGCCGATAACCAGAAGCTTCAGTGTGAGCGGCGAAGGAAAAGTTACGGCCATCCCTGATGTCGCTGTATTTTCATTCGGTGTTCTGACAGAGGGAAACACTGACCTCGCTTCATTGCAGGAAAAAAACACTGAAGCATCAAACAAAGCGATTGCTTTTGTAAAAGAAAACGGCGTGGAACAAAAAGATATTGGAACGCAAGGATACTCAATAAATCCGCGATATCAATATTCAAACTGCAACGGCCTGCTCTCAAGCGGCTCAAACATCTGCCCTCCTCCTGAAATTGTCGGATATACAATTTCACAAACCATACAAGTAAAAATGCGCGATTTCAAAAAAATAGGAACAATCATGCGCGGAGTTGTTTCAAACGGAGCCAATACCGTTTCAGGATTATCGTTTGATATTGATAACCGGACAACACTTGAAAATGAAGCGCGTGCAAAAGCGATTGCTACCGCTGAAGCGCGTGCAAAAACAATGGCAAAAGCAGGCCATTTCAAAATTGGAAAAATGATTTCAGTTAGCGATGGGGGCATATACGTCCCAACTGTATATCGCGCCTTCGGCGCATCGGATATAAGCTCCATTGAAGCAAAAGCGGCTCAATTGATAGAGCCCGGCTCACAAGATATTAGCGCAAACGTTACGCTTATATACGCTATAAAATAACGCGTGAGGTGAATCCAAACCCAACACAAAAGAACATTCTAAAGCAACATGATTGCCCTTTTTGGCAATTTCTGTAGCCTATAAAAAGAGTCTTTTTATAGGTTTTTTGACTATAAATATAGTTACGTATATTTTCTCAATAGAGGAGGTCTAGCGTGAAAAATCTGAAAGATACGTACAAGGATTGGATGGGAATACATCCGTGGGATTGCAATAATATCTCCTACAAACCATGTCTTGAAAATTTTGTAGACGGAATATGGAGAGAGGTGGCAAATACAAGATATGTTGACAACCCATTGGATGGAACGCCAATGTTTCGCATGCCTGACACAAGCTTGGATGAAATTGCTCCGTTTGTTTCTTTCTTAAAAACATGTCCCGAAGGCGGGTTGCATAATCCGTTCAGGAACACGGAGCGGTATCGGGAATATGGAGCGGTTTTTGGCAAAGCGGCGAATATGCTTTCCGATGCTTTTATTGCCGATTATTTTACACGCTTGATACAATGCGTAATGCCAAAAAGCTACGCGCAAGCGTATGGAGAGGTCGCTGTCACGCGAGACGCGCTTTATAATTTGAGCGGAGACGGAGTCCGCTCTTGCGCCGAATGGAAAGGCATCCCAGGCGATAGAATGGGCCAGCGGGCGGAAGAACATAGATTCCCACACGGACCCGTGGCAATTATCGCCCCGTTTAATTTCCCGCTGGAAATCCCGGCGCTTCAGCTTGCAGGTGCGCTTGCCATGGGTAATAAAGTGCTTATCAAAGGCGCGAGCACGGTTGACGTCGTTATTGAAGCATTCATTCGCATGCTCCTCTCCTGCGGCATGCCGAAAAATGATGTCGCGCTTATTCATTGCGGTGGCGCAGTGATGGAAGAAATTATCAGACAAGCAGAGCCGTCAATGACGCAATTTACCGGCAGTTCTGAAGTGGCGCAAAAATTGATCGCGCTTACCAACGGAAAAATAAAAATTGAAGACTCCGGATTTAATTGGAAAATATTGGGGTCGGATTGTCCTTATTATGAACAGCGTTTGCTTGATTATGTAGCGTGGCAATGCGACCAGGACGCGTATGCCGCGTCTGGTCAAAAATGTTCGGCGCAATCGCTTCTTTTTGTTCACTCCAACTGGAAAGAAGCAGGTATCATAGAAAAAATCGCCAAGTATGCCATGCAAAGAAATCTTGAAAACTTGACCATCGGCCCGCTTCTGTCTGTCGGGACAAAAGATATTTTGCTTCATATTGAAGCGTTGTCGCACATTCCCGGATTTGACCTTCTTTTCGGCGGGGAGCCGCTTGGTGGACATACAATTCCGGAACAATACGGCGCAATGGAGCCCACCGCGGTATCCCTTTCACTGAAAGCATTTCTTGAAAAAAAGAGTTTTTCTATTGCGACAAAAGAAATATTCGGCCCGTTTCAGATTATTGTAGATTACAAAGAAAGCGAACTGTCAACGGTACTTGAGATTGTCGGCAACATACAACACAAACTCACAGCGGCGGTGGTGTCTGACGATATTTCATTTATCAATCAGATTGTCGGTGCCACCGCAAACGGGACGACATATGCAGGATTGCGCGCGCGTACGACCGGTGCTCCAGAGTGGCATGGATTTCACCCGGCGGGTGTGCTTGCCGCAAACATCGGCACCATAGAAGCCGTGCGCGAAGTATGGTCGTATGGAAGAACTGTCGTGTTTGACAATGGTTCTGTGCCGAACGGCTGGGAACCGATACAAACATAACATTCTATTTGGGGAGCAGTTTCAACTGCTCCCTTTTTTGAATCTGTTGAAGTAAAACTTCAGCAGGCGGGGCTTGCTTTCTTTTTTTGTGAGGGCTATCTTACAATTAGATTCTTTTCTTTTATAAATCGTTGTTGTGCGGAGGGTTTATGACAGATCTCGGGCACAGAAAAGAAATATTGGTTGCAAAAATCATCAGGAGCCTCAAGTGTGACCATACATGGATTCTAAACGCTGCGCAGTCAAACCACACGGAAGACGCCGAGGGCAAGGATGTCATCGTTTACACAAAACAGGGAGAATTTTATATTCAAATAAAAAGCTCGTTAAAAAAAGCGGAAGATTTTGTACAAGATAAAAAATACCGCAAACGTTATAAAAAAATGTATGTGGTGACGCACCATGACAAAGAAAAAACCACCTGTCACACCATGCCGGCACCAAACGAAAACGCATATCCTTTTATTATCGTTTTGGTAATATTCCAAAAACAAAAGGGATATCAAAATCAAAATGTTGATATAATGAAGGCGATAGAAGATATTTCTCTCGTCTTAAAAAAAATAAAGATAACACTCAACATTATCAAGCAACATATTGACGAGTTGGAACAGTAAAATAAAGAGCGAGCCTATAAAAAATCCGCCCGGGTATCTTGCCGATACGCCGGGCGGTTTAATGCAAAAAACTTAAAAATATTTTCTGCTTCTTCGTAACGATTTTCTTGGCAGACAATAACGGCCATTGATGATAAAAATAATGGCCCTTTTTCCATTCGCATATTGTACAACGTGCGAGTTGGAATGACTGCTTGGACCGCCTGCCTCATACTCAAGCATGCCTGTGCTTTTGCCAGCGCTATAACAACCGTCAATGATTCCAGCAGTATGATTGTGCCCTTTGGTAACCTTTATACCAATGGTTGAAAGATTTTTGGTTGTCCCGCGTGAACCATTCGGTCCATTATCGCCATGGAGACTGTACTCAACACCGGATAATACGAAACTTTCATCCGGTTTCAAAAACCGCACACGTTTCGCGGCAATTTTTTTGGCATATAATATGAAGGGGTCATCATACTCAATCCCCCTTTCTGTCATCCGAATGCTTTCCTTAGCCGTTATCGACATTTTAAGATAAAAGTCTGCATTCACGGGGTCAGTTTTGAAATTGGCTTCTTTCATCCATCTCGTCAAAGCGCGGTCATGATTGCTTGAAACAACTACTGATTTGCAGTTGCGCGGTGTATGTTGATTTACAAAACGAACAGCATCTTCAACTTCTGTGCGAACGCATTCCTTGCCGGCTTTCCATTTGCCATAGCCGGTAAGCCAATCGTCTTTGTGATGATGATTGCGGGTGTGGAAATCTAGAAGGTCGTGCCAAATCAAATGTCTCGGATTCAAGAGGGTTAGCAAACTGTTTTTCGCGGTAAAAGTCGCTTTCACTACATGGGATGAAATAAATCGCTGATGCACGTCGCCCATGCTTATAGAAAGCGCCGGTTTTGCGCGCTTTATTCCTTCAGGAGTAAATTCCATATCAAGGTCAATAAAAGCGCCTTTTCTATCGGCATTCAGCTCCCGCACATAAAACACATCGCCGTCAATCTCCACAATCAACGCGCCGAAACAATGATTAAACGCGGCGATGACGCCTTGTTTGGTATCCGTGTAATTCGGCAATGTACAAGCACCAGTGGTAAGCATTAGTTTTGGGTGTTTGTGTTGCGGAGTCGCGATTGAAGAGAGCGCCCGATTCCCGTGTCCGACAATACCGCTCATGTTTTTGGTGAGCGTATCCATACGCGACAGCGGCATTCCCGCGGCCCATTGTATTTTTACGTCTCCCAAAATCATAATGCGGTCATTCAACGCGATTCTCCCACGGCAAAGATACGGAAGCACTTCCTTGCACCACCACTCATGCTCAATATTTTTTTGAGTCCATTGGCTCGTTGGATTTTTGTACCTTCCCGGAATAACCACGAGCTCGGCATTGTAAAATTTGGTTGCTTGTTGCAAAGATTGCCAAAATTTTGGATGAATCGGCGTCGCGTTTTGAGCCGCCGTGATAATATATATTTTTGCCTTTGGCAGATTACTGCGCATCAATACCGGCTTAGACGGCAATCGCGGAGTGGTCGTCCGATGCCCGCATCCGGTGCAAAGATAGCGTGGATTAGAGGTCTGATTTGTGGTATGGCCAGCTTTCACCAAATTGGTGTCGCCACATTTCGGACAAGACTTAGACTCTGATTGGTTTGGTTTTTTAGCCATCGTCTCCTCCTTTTTCTAAGTTTTCAAAGAAAATCTACTGTCTGAAGCGTAACAAAAAAGCGCCTCTTTGGATGCGTGACGCGCTGTGGATAAGTGGCCGTGCAACAATTTTTTCTTTCTTGCAAGAAGAAAAATTGCCGTTTCTATACCCCCAATATATCCCGCAGTCCTTTCGGAGCAGTCCACGGCGGGTCAAAGGTGATGTCCACCTTGACTGCATCGGGTTTTAGTTCGTAAATTTTTTCTTCAACTTTTTCAACTATTTCATTGCCAAATGGGCAAAATGGTGTCGTGAGCGTCATAAGCACTCCCACTTCCCCATTCTCTATGGAGATATCGTAAATGAGCCCGAGAGTATACACATCAATATCAAGCTCCGGGTCTTTTACTTCTTTCAATTTTTCTATCACGAGTTCTTTGGTAATCATACGGATGTGTTTTTATCATTTTTATCGGCACAAAGCAATTTCGTATACCCTTTTTCTTCAATCTCTTTTGCGAGTTCTGTGCCGCCGGAGCGAACTATTTTTCCTCCATACATAATATGCACCACATCAGGCGAGAGACGTTTCAAAATCGCGTCATAGTGCGTAATGAGTAGAAAGCCGGTGCCATTTTCTTTGGCAAGCGTTTGTATAGCCGAATAAATCCGCACGATAGCGTCTTTATCAACTCCGGAATCTATTTCATCTAAAAAAGCGAACGCCGGTTTTAGGACTGCAAGCTGAATAATCTCGGATTGTTTTTTTTCACCACCCGACATGCCAACATTCACTTGCCGTTTCAAGAGTGAAACATCAAATCCTAATTTTTCGGTAATTTTTTCCGCGTACGAATAAAAATCAAGCACCGGCATTTTTGCGCCGGCAATATGCTGATGCGCTTTATGCAAAAAAGAGATAAGCGTAACCCCATGTATTTCAGGCAGTTGCTGAAGTGACAAAAACAATCCGGCCCGCCCTTTTTCATCAGGAGACATACCGATGATATTTCTTCCGCCCAAAAGCATTTCGCCCGACACAAGCGTATACCGCGGATGCCCCATTACCGCATTCACCAAACTGCTTTTTCCGGAACCGTTTTGCCCCATGAGAATATGGATTTCCCCGGGCTTAATTTCCATATTCACTCCAGACACAACACTCTTTCCACTAGCCGATACGGTAATATTTTTTAATAATACGGTCATATTTTTTTAGAATTATGGTTTTGATATTGCTCCAGACCTTTTTCTAGAGCGCGGTACGCGAGAAGAGCGCACGGCTCACGCGCAGGATTTATTGAAGAAATACCGAGCAACATATATATGTCTTTTGGTGTTATTTTTTGGAGTTCTTTTTTGGTCATCCCTTTTATTTTTTCAGTAAGAAGCGACGCTCCGGCTTGGCTGATAGCGCATCCGCTCCCATCAAATGAAACCTCTTTAGCACGCCCGCTCGCGTCAAAAAGTATATAGAGCACGAGCGTATCGCCACACGACGGATTTGAACCGTCTTGTTTGATATCAAACAAAAGAAGCGCGCCTTTGTTCCGCGGATTTCTATAATGGTCTAAAATATGTTCTTTGTATAATTCTTCCATAACTACAGTATACTGATTTTCCGCGCTTTTTCTTCAATCAGAATGCTTCGCGTCTAAAAAATGATATTCGTTTTGCTTTACGAAAAATGAAAAACTCCTCGCAAGACTCGTCAAACAATTTCATTTTTCTACAAAACTCGTTCATTTTTAAAGCCGCTACGCAATGATTTCAGAAAAAGCGCGGAAAATTTGTTTTTTTATCATACACTCATCTCTATCAGCTTGTTCATCTCAACAGCATATTCAAGTGGCAGTGCTTTCACAATCGGCTCAATGAATCCGCCCACCGCGAGCCGCACCGCATTTTCTTCGCTGAAGCCGCGGCTTTTGATATAAAAAAGTTCATCGTCGCCCAATCTCCCGACGCGCGCCTCGTGTGAAATATCCGCGGTTTGACTTTCGTCTTTGATAGATGGGTAGGTATCGGCCGATGACTCATTATCTAAAATAAGCGAATCGCACGACACCGATGAGCGCGCATTTTCTGTTTTCGGCAACACACGCACCAATCCGCGATAAACCGCCGTCCCGCCTTTGGTTGAAATTGATTTTGAACGAATCGTGGAAACCGTATCGGAAGCCACGTGTACCGCTTTCGCCCCAGTATCTTGGATTTGCCCTGAAGCGGCGAGCACAATGCTTAAACTGTCTGATTTCGCACGCTTTCCCAAAAGTACGGATGACGGATAAAGCATGGTCACCGCGCCTCCCATATTACCGTTTATCCACTGTATTTCAGCGTCTTCAAACACCAGCGCGCGTTTTGTATTCAGATTGTACGTATTTTTTGACCAATTTTCAACGCTGATGTATTTCATTTTTGCGCCCTTTTTTACAAAAAGCTCAACACAGCCTGCGTGGAGAGACGAGCGCGTGTACGACGGCGCCGAACATCCTTCTATGTACGACACTTCCGAACCTTCATCTGCAATAATGAGCGTATGCTCAAATTGCGCCGACGCTTCTTTGTTCATTCGAAAATACGCCTGGAGCGGAAGCTCCACTTTCACTCCATGCGGCACATAGATAAACGTGCCACCGCTCCAGAGCGCCGCGTGAAGCATGGTAAATTTATGGTCGTGCGCCGGCACACATGTGGTCATGAAATATTCTTTCACCATTTCCGGATATTTTTCAAGCGCCGTGTCCATATTTTCAAAAATCACTCCCTGTGCCTTGAGTGATTCTTTGAGATGGTGATAGACAACCCCAGAATCATACTGCGCGCCGGCACCGCTTAATGCGTGCTTTTCCGCTTCCGGAATACCGAGCTTTTCAAACGTCTCTCTGATTTCAGACGGCACTTCATCCCACGACGTTGTCTCTTTTGAGCCCGGAGCCGTAAAATAGCTCATGTTTTCAAAATCAAGCCCGCTTAAATCGGGCCCCCACGTTGGCAATGTGGTTTTTTGATATAACTCGTACGCTGTAAGCCGTTTTTCAAGCATCCATTTCGGCTCTTTTTTGAGCGCGGAAATATGCCGAATCAATTCTGGAGAGAGCTTTTTGCTTTGGTCTTTCGTCATTATTGACACTATACCTAAAATATGACGAATTGTAAATAAACTACACTAAAATTATTAACATATCTTGTCTACTATGCCAGTATACTGGCATAGTGAAGATAAGAATATATTATTAAGAAATATGTTCTTTTAGATACGCGTGTTAGTAATTCCGCAGACGGTTTGATTTTTGATGCTGGCGGATTTTGTCGTGGGCTTTGGCTTCAATCTGGCGGATGCGTTCACGAGTAACGCCGAATTCTTTGCCCACTTCTTCAAGCGTATGCACAATACCATCGGTTAAACCATGCCGCATTTCAAGAATTTTTCGCTCTTTCGGAGTCAGGTCGTCAAGAATTTCTTTGACCTGGTCGGATAAAATTCTACGCGATGCTTCCTGGTCTGGAGACAAAATTTTTTCATCGGGGATAAAATCGCCGAGCGTAGATTTTTCATCCTCGTCATCAACCGGTTTCTCAAGCGAAATCGTGTCTTGGTCAATCTGCTGAATGGTATGGATTTTTTCCACCTCTATGCCCATTTCGGTCGCCACTTCTTCTGGCAGTGGGTCGCGCCCTAGGTCTTGCGCGAGCCGTCGCGCCACTTTTTTGTATTTTGCAATCGTTTCAACCATGTGCACCGGAATACGGATAGTGCGCGATTGGTCCGCGAGCGCCCGAGTAATCGCCTGCCGTATCCACCACGTCGCATACGTTGAAAATTTATACCCCTTGGTCCAATCAAATTTTTCAACCGCTTTGAAAAGCCCGAGATTCCCTTCTTGAATCAAGTCAAGCAATGTCATGTCATGGCTCCTGCCGATATATTTTTTTGCAATGGAAACAACCAAACGCAGGTTTGCTTTCGCAAGCATCGCGCGCGCTTCTTCATCTCCTTTTTCTATCCGCTTGGCGAGCTCTTTTTCTTCAGCTCCAGACAACAGCGTATACCGTCCGATTTCTTTCAAATACATCTGAACGGAATCATACGAGCCGTCTTTTGTGTATTCATATCTCCCCAGCGGCTTTTCTTTTTTAGCGTCTTCGAGCAAATCCCCGCCATCAACAACGCCGATTCCCACCTCTGCAAAACGGTCATAAAGACGGTCAAGAAACGAGATGTCGTCTTCTATGTATGGAAACGCTTTCAGCAATTCCGCGTACGTGATAAATTTCCGCTCTTTTCCTTTTGAAATCAATTCAGCAACCTTTTCTTCAACAGAACGCTTATCACGCGTCTTTTTTTTGTGCCCCACTCCGGATGAAACGGTTGTCCGCGCTTTAAGCAAAAGAGCTTTTTGTTTTTTTCTGCTAGACGCGCGCAGAGCCTTGCGCGCGGCATTCTCGGTCTTCTTCTTTTGTCTTATGCCATCTGCTTTGCGGACAAGACGAGCGCCGCGGCGCGTTTTTTTTTCGATTATAGATTGTTTTGTCGGCATAATTATATTATTTATCAAAAACCATGAGCAACTCAATGGCGGCGGTTAATCTTTGATATTCTTTGAGAAAATCCTCTGCTTGCTCCGTGTTGTGTTCGCGTTCAGCGCGGCGAAGCAGGAGCGCGACGCGTTCCCGCGCGTCAATCGTATAGGCAATTTCCAGATTAATAAGCAATTCTTCAACTTCTTTTTGTAATACATCGCGGTCTCGCGATATTTGTTCAGCTTCAAAAATATATTCATTTTTTTCTGCCGTATCAAGCGCCAGCGCGCCGGCGTAGCGGTCTTCTCCGACAATACGCCTATAGGCGTCTTTTATTTTCGCTACCTCTATCATAGCGTTATCTTGGCTTTCTTGCCAGAACATAATCCCCAAAAGATTTCGCTCTATCTTTTCTTTGCGCGGCATGTTGACTTCCGTCATCCGTTTTTCTGCCATGACTGCTGACGATTCTTTTTTTTGTAGAGCCGCGCGGCGCATTTCTTCCCACACTGGCTCTTCCCCAACCCCCAAAAATCGGGCAATTTTTGTCACAAATTGCGCGCGAGCTATACTGCTTTTTATTTTGGCGACATACGGTATCACTTTTTGTTCAATGCCTGAACGCAACAACCGCTCGTCGGTATATGTACTGCGCAAAAAGGTCAAGTAAAAATCAACCACATGCTCCGACTCTTTCACTAAAGCGCTCCAGCGCGACGCATCGCTACCGATAATATCCGCCGGGTCGGCGCCCGATGGAAGCGCCGCCACCTTGCTATCCATACCGCATTCCAACGTATGCATCATTCCGCGGTCAAGCGCACCTATGCCAGCCGCGTCACCGTCAAAAGCAAAAATAATCGTATTGGCAAAACGGCGGATTGCCTGTACGTGATGCTCGGTAAGCGCGGTGCCGGAAACCGCCACCGTATTTGAGAATCCCGCCTGGTGCGACAAAATAAGGTCTACCTGCCCCTCCACTAAGATACAAGTATTTGTTTTTTTCATCGCCGCTTTTGCTTTATCATATCCGTATAAGGCGTGTGATTTATCATACAAAACCGTTGCCGGTGAATTGACATATTTGCCGGCATGCTCTGCTTCCGCGCCAAATATCCTGCCGGAAAAAGCAATAATTTTCCCAGAATAATCAAAAATCGGAAACATAATTCTGCCCCTAAACCTGTCATAGTATCCTTTTGGGTTTGAAATCGTAAGTCCCGCTTTTTCAATCATCACGTCGGAAAATCCGCGCTCTTTCAGGTGCGCGTATAATTGCCGCCAATCATCCGGAGCATAGCCGATTCTAAAAAGAGCTACTGTCTCTCTCGCAACTTTTCGCGACAAGAGATATTCAATTGCGTGAGAATTCTGCGCGAGTTTCTTTTCAAAAAAAAGCGCCGCGGCTTCCAAAACGCCATAGAGCGCCTCTTTTTCTGAATATTCTTTTTTATCATACGGAGCGAGCTCAACGCCTGCGCGTTCAGCCAAAAGTTTAAGAGCGCCGGAAAAATCAAGCCCTTCTATTTCCTGGACGAACGTGAATATGTCGCCTCCCTTGCCGCATCCGAAACAATGAAAAGTCCCTCGTGCTTGAGAAACGATGAAAGACGGGGTTTTTTCGGAATGAAACGGACAAAGAGCTTTGATACTGTTTCCGGCTCGCCCAAGCTTTACATACGATTCCACAACATCCGTAATGCTTAACCGTTCTTTGATTTGTTCAACGGTTGATGATGACATAAACGTTCAAACTAATTGATGTTACAAAGGTTACAAAGGAGAAGCCTTTGTAAGTTATCCACAACGAAGGAGGAACCTTTGTAAAAACCTATTTATTCTGCCGGTGAAATTTCTTCTTCTTTTGCTATCTCGTCTTGATGATGCGCCTTACTGCGAAATCCGGTGCCCGCCGGTATCAATCTCCCGATAATAACATTTTCTTTCAGGCCGCGCAGATGGTCACTGCCTCCCCTGATTGCGGTATTGATAAGCGTGCGCGAAGTGTACTGAAATGACGCGGCAGACAAAAAACTTTGCGTGGTGAGAGACACTTCGGAAATGCCGAGTAGCACGGGTTCGGCTTTTGCTCCTTCTCCGCCTGATTGCGCGACTTCCTTATTTTCTTTTGTGAGCTCAACACCGCCGACAATCTCTCCCGCTCCGAATTTGGTATCACCCGGGTCTTTCACGCGTTTGCGTGAAAACATCTGGCGGATAATCACTTCAATATGTTTTCTTGAAATGGATGCTCCCTGCAATTCGTATACTTTGTTTATTTCATGAATAATATAATTTTCAGCGCGCTCTTTCCCTCCATATTTGAAAATTTCTGAAATATCCGCCTGCCCGTCGGTCAACAAATCACCTTTCTTGATTTTATCACCCGCCGCGACAATGGGCATACGACGAAACGGTATGGCGTATTCTATCGTACCGGCTTTTTTGTCAGTCTTTTTGACCGGAGCATCGGAAAGCACTGCGATGGTGTGTTCTTTTCCTTTAGTAACGACTTCCATCACTTCGCCATCCGAAGTGCTGACCACCGCCGGAATTTTCGGGCTTCGCCGTTCAAAAATTTCTTCAACACGCGGGAGACCCATAGTGATGTCGCCACCAACAGATGCAATGCCTCCAGAGTGGAAGGTACGCATTGTGAGTTGTGTGCCCGGCTCGCCGATTGCCTGCGCGGCGATAATGCCGACCGCTTCACCAAGAGCGACGAGGTGATTTCTTCCAAGGTCAAGACCGTAACACTGCCTGCATATTCCGGTATCTGAAGTGCAACGCAATGGAGAGCGCACCTCTGCTGAAACAATTTGACGTTTTTCAATTTCCTGCGCCATTTCTTTGGTCACCAGCGAACCGTGCTTATAAAGAATGGTGTCGTTTTCATCTTTGATGTCCGAGGCGAGCACCCTTCCACGCACATTGCGCGAAAGCGGCACGTGAATTCCCGACACATCTTCGGCGGTAATCGTGATTGATTCCTTTGTGCCGCAATCCTCTTCCGCGATAACCACATCCTGCGACACATCCACCAAACGGCGTGTAAGATATCCTGCTTTCGCGGTGTTTAAGGCCGTATCGGCAAGTCCTTTTCGCGAACCGTGCGTCGTGATGAAATATTCAAGCGGCGACAACCCTTCTTTATTGGAAGGAATAACAGGAAAATCAATCGCTTCTCCTGCCGTATTGACGATGATGCCTTTCATGCCGCTCATCTGCACGATTTGTTTCAAAGAACCGCGCGCTCCGGACGAAACCATGTCGCTCACCGAGCCATCTGTCTCAAGCGTTCCTGGAATAATTTTTTCAATTTCGCTTACAACCTGTTGCCAGACTTCAATCACTTTTCTCCGTCGTTCCTCGTTAGAAAGAAGGCCCTCGTTGTATTGTTTCCAAATTTCATTTTCTTTCTCGCGCGCCGCGGCGATAATTTCTTTTTTTTCTTTCGGCACCTTCACGTCATCAATACCCCACGTAATGCCCGATTTGGTCACATAGCGATATCCGAACGCTTTAATTTTATCAAGCACCGGTGGCGTGGCATCAATACCATAACGAGCGATGAGATCCTCAATAATGTTCCCCATCTCTTTTTTATCAACGGCTTTGTTTATATATGGAAAATCTTTCGGAAGTACGCTGTTGAAGAGCAGGCGTCCGACGGATGTTTCAAAGACCCCCCCTTCAAACGCTTGGTATTTGGGGCTGTCGGTACTCATCACTTTCATTTTTGCGCGAAAACCAACGCGTCCAAAATCATACGCGCTAATCGCATCGTTCGGGCTTGCAAAAAATAATCCTTCTCCTTTATCTCCCGAAACTATTTTGGTCATCCAGTAGCATCCGAGCACCATATCAAGCTGTGGATTTACAATCGGATTGCCGTTGCCAGGCTTGAGAAGATTTTTTGCCGCGGACATAAGCTCTCGCGCCTCGCGCTGTGCATGTTCCGACAATGGCACGTGCACAGCCATTTGGTCGCCGTCAAAGTCTGCGTTGAATGCCGTACACACAAGCGGGTGCACCTGAATTGCGTTGCCTTCAATAAGCACAGGCTGAAACGCTTGGATACCAAGACGGTGCAAGGTCGGCGCGCGATTCAAAAGCACATATTTGTCGCGGATGACCTCTTCAAGCATTGCCCACACTTCAGGAATACCTTCATCTATCAAACGTCCTGCTCCGCGGATGTTAAATGCCAATTCATTTTTGAGCAGTTTTGCAATAACAAATGGTCTGAATAATTCAAGCGCCATGTGTTTTGGCAAGCCGCATTGGTGCAGTTTCAAATCAGGTCCAACAACAATCACCGAGCGCCCTGAATAGTCAACGCGCTTGCCGAGTAGGTTTTGTCTGAAAAGACCGTGTTTGCCTTTCAGCGAATCGGAAAGAGACTTGAGAGCGCGCTTTTGCGACGCGCTGATTGCCGCTCCGCCGCTCCCGACGCCATGCCGTATTGAGTTGTCTATAAGCGCGTCAACTGCTTCCTGCAAAATACGTTTTTCATTGCGCAAAATTACATCAGGCGCGCCGATTTCTTTTAATTTTTTCAGGCGATTATTGCGATTGATAACACGGCGATAGAGGTCGTTCACGTCAGAGGTCGCGTGACGGCCTCCTTCAAGCGCCACCATCGGGCGGAGCGCTGGCGGAGTGACTGGAATTGCCGTCAAAAACATCCATTCAGGACGCACCCCTGAATGAAGCATCGCCTTAACGAGCGAAAGCTTTTTATGAAGACGCTGACGGTCTGCGGCACCTGCATTTTCAATCGCCTCTTCTATATTTTCTTTGAGCGTCGTGAGATTCAGGTTTTTGAAAATTTGATACACCGCTTCCGCGCCAATCCCCGCCTCAAACGAGTGCCCGTATTTCAGCACGTATTTATGGTAGAGACCTTCTTCAATGACTTTGCCTGGCGCAAGCATTTCCACTTCTTTTTTCGCAGAAGAGAGCATGTCTTTGAGCGCCGCCTTATCATCTTCTTTCGTAATTTGTTTTACCTTTGTGCGATATTCATTATCAAGCGCTTTGACTATTTTTGCTTTCTCGTCTTCGTTAACACTCGTAATAATGTAGCCGGCGAAATAAATAACTTTCTCAAGATCGGCGATAGAAAGATCAAGGAGCGTGCCCATTTTGGAAGGAATCCCGCGCAAAAACCAAATATGCGCCACCGGAAAAGCGAGTTCAATATGTCCCATGCGCTCGCGGCGAACAATAGACCGCGTTACTTCCACTCCGCATTTTTCGCAGATGATATCTTTGTAGCGTATGCGGCGATATTTCCCGCAGTAACATTCATAATCTTTTTCCGGACCAAAAATCCGCTCGTCAAACAGACCGCCGCGCTCGCTTCTGCCGGTGCGGTAGTTTATGGTTTCCGGCTTCGTTACCTCTCCGTATGACCATTCTTTGATACGTTCCGGCGATGCAAGCACAAGCGTAATGTGGTTAAAATCTTTTGTATTGTTGAAAGTTTTCATAAAATTAGCGAATTAGGTTTTAGTTTATTTTCCAGAGAAAATTATGCGCGTTCTGCGAATAATACAGGTTCGTAATTCATGACTTGATTAAGTAAGCGGACCTTTATTTTTCTGCAATTCCACATCAAGCGCCAGTCCGCGCAACGTATTGAGGAGCACATTAAACGACGCCGGAATGTTGGTTTGTTTAATTGATTCTCCTTTAACGATTGCGTCAAACGCCGCAGACCGACCGACAATATCATCCGATTTTATCGTGAGCATTTCACGAAGCGTGTGCGCCGCTCCGTATCCTTCCAAAGCCCAGACTTCCATTTCTCCAAACCGCTGGCCTCCTCCCTGCGCCTTTCCGCCGAGCGGCTGTTGTGTGATGAGCGAATACGGTCCGATAGAACGCATGTGTATTTTGTCTTCAACCATGTGGTGTAATTTCATGATGTACATATACCCGATGGCGATATCCTGCTCAAAAGGTTCTCCAGTGCGCCCATCAAAGAGCGGCACTTTTCCGTTTTCAGAAAATCCTGCTTTGACCAATTCTTCTTTTATTTCTTTGTCCGTCGCGCCCAAAAATGTCGGGGTAATTGCCTGATAATTGAGAGTGTGCGCGGCAAGCCCCAAATGCAGTTCAAGAATCTGCCCCAAGTTCATACGGGAAGGCACACCGAGCGGCGTCAGGATGACATCAATCGGGTCGCCATCCGCGGTATATGGCATATCTTCTACCGGAAGAATTTTTGAAATAACTCCTTTGTTGCCGTGGCGTCCGGCAAGTTTGTCGCCGACCGACACGTTTCGTAGCTGTGCCACTTCAATATGGATGCGCTTGATGATGCCTGATTCCAGCTGGTCTCCGCGCTCGCGTGAAAATACTTTCACACCGACTACTCTGCCCTGTTTGCCGTGTTCCATCCGAAGCGAAGTGTCTTTTACATCACGCGCTTTTTCTCCGAAAATAGACCGGAGGAGGCGTTCTTCGGGAGTGAGTTCTGTCTCGCCTTTCGGCGTAATTTTGCCGACTAAAATATCATTCGGACGCACTTCAGCTCCAATGCGGACGATGCCGTCTTCATCCAAATCTTTCAGTTTTGATTCCCCGACATTCGGGATGTCGTGCGTTGTCACTTCCGGACCCAGTTTCGTATCGCGGACATTCACCACAAATTCATCCATGTGGATACTGGTAAATTTGCTGTTTTTTACCAATCGTTCCGAAAGAATAATTGCGTCTTCGTAGTTTGCTCCGCTCCATGACATAAACGCGACACGGACATTTTGTCCAAGCGCTATCTGCCCGCGGTCAGACGACGATGTGTCTGCAAGAATCGCTCCCTTTTTTATTTTCTGTCCGACATCAACCGACGGACGCTGATGAAACGCGGTGAATCCGTTGGTACGCGAGAAATTCACGAGCGTATAGATATGCTCTTTCCCTTTGCTATTTTGAACCACAATTTTTCGCGCGTCAGCGGAATGCACCGTGCCGTCTTCTTCGGCGATAATTATTCTTCCGCTGTCTTTTGCCGCCATTTCTTCCACTCCTGTCGCCACAATCGGCGCTTCCGGCAACACGCATGGCGTCGCCTGTTTCTGCATGTTAGAACCCATGAGTGCCCTGTTTGCGTCATTGTGTTCCAAGAAAGGAATGGTTGATGCCGCGATAGAAAACGCCTGATTTGGAGCAACATCAATGTAATGTACTTCTTTTTTTGGAACTAACTTCGGACGCCCTCCGGAACGAACTTCAACCATATCTTCGCGAATCATATTATCTTCATACGGAACAGCGGCGTGCGCGATATTAAAACCCTCTTCTTCAAGTGCGTTCATATATTCAACCTTGCCAGTAATATGCCCGTTCTCAACTTTGACATACGGCGTTTCAATAATACCGAAATCGTTGACACGAGCGTATGAGGAAAGTGTCAAAATAAGACCGATGTTCGGACCTTCTGGCGTCTGGATAGGACACACGCGGCCATAGTGAGACGGGTGCACGTCACGCACCTCAAAACCGGCACGCTCGCGCGTCAGCCCCCCAGGACCAAGCGCGGAAAGTCTGCGCAAGTGCTCAATTTCGTAGAGAATATTTTCCTGCATCATAAATTGAGACAGCTGGTTTGTCGTAAAAAATTCTTTCATGCGCGCCTGAAGCGGGCGTGCGTTGATGAAATGTATCGGCAGGGTGGAATCCTGGTCAATGGTTGACATTCGGTCTTGAATTTGCCTTTTTATTTGCGACAATCCGACGCGGAGTTTCTGTTGCATCATTTCCCCCACCGCGCGAATGCGCCGCGAACCTAAGTGGTCTATATCGTCTTCTTGCGCGCCTGGCGTATTATTGAGAGTAACAATATGCGCAATAATGGTCGCGATATCGTCCACCGAAATAGTCGTCCTCTCCATATCGCTTTGGGACATGCCTTTTGTAAAACGTTTATTAAAACGAAACCGCCCAACGCGCGACAGGTCATAGCGTTCCGCGCTGAAAATATTTTTGAAAAAATCACGCGCGTTTGCAACCGAAGCAAGCTCTCCGTCGCGCAATTTTTTATAAATATCAATATATGCTTCATCGGCTGTTTTCGCCGAATCCTTGTGAAGGGTTGTTTTTATCGCTTCTTGCGCGCGTGCATTGCCGTTAAATAACTTGAGCACATCTTCGTCGGAATCAATATTGCCAAAGGCGCGAATAAGAGCGGTGGCGGTAAATTTTCTTTTTCGGTCAATGCGCACGTAGAGCGCGCCGTCAACTTCCGATTCAACTTCAATCCACGCCCCGCGGGCAGGGATAATTTTTGCGCCAAAAAATGGCCTTCCTTTCAATTCCTGAAGCGTAAAAAAGGCGCCAAAACTGCGCGCCAACTGCGGCACAACCACACGCTCAACACCATTGATGACAAACGTGCCGTGTTTTGTCATGAGCGGAAAATCAGCTAAAAACATTTCTTGTTCTTTGGTTGTATGTAAGTGCTTATTAGTCAGGCGTACCATGACACGAAGCGGCGCTTCATACGACATTTTATTTTCTTTTGCGTAAAATTCATCGTGCTTCGGTTCTCCCACTTCCACCGACAAAAATTCAAGAGTGAATTTGTCTCCGGTGTAATCGTTGAGCGGCGAAAACTCCATGAACAGTTCTTTCAAACCGGCAAGAAGAAGCCACTTATATGAATCAACCTGTGTTTGCACAAGATTGGGCAACGTAACAAGCGGCGGACGATACTTTGAAAAAAATTTTTTTTCCATATACTCTCTTACTCAATTATTATTGATAATGCCTCCCGCAATACATCAAAAAAAGAAAGCCGCCTTTTTTCAAAAGGCCTTCGTACAAAAAATATAAAAATTATTTGAGTATATTGGGTAACAAAATGCTTTTGCTTTTTGAACACACAAGAAACCTCCCATTTCTCTGTGCCAGTAAGCGCATTTACTACTTGCCCTATCAATCCACTCCCAAAACTCAATCCTTATTGATATGCACACAGTGTAGCGTATGAGCTGTTTCTTGTCAAATTTTCATTTGTCAATTCAATTGTGGATAACTTTAGCGATTTTATATTCGCTAAAAAAGTCCGATCAATATTGATCGGACTTTTACTTTTTACGGCGATATTTTTTTACAGTAAACAAAGGGCTACCATTTATAACTTTGTTAGTAAACAACTATAATATTTTTAATAAATTACCCTGTGACAAAGACCGCATGGAAACGAGTTATATATTTTTATTTTGCATTCTTCGCTTTCGATGAAAACTTATGGCAAACCGATGGGCTTCGGCATTTGCAAAGAGGATATCAGCTTCGTGCCGTATCGCGAGCACGCGGTCGCCGATGATTTTTTTCGGGCGATGACGCTCGTCTTTGACCACGCCGACCACAGGGATTGCCACGCCAGCCGAAACAAGCGCGTGCTTCGCCGCATTCACTTGCGCGGTTCCGCCGTCAACAACAATCAAACGTGGCAGTGGCCACTCGGCATGCGCAAGCCGTCGCGAAAGAATTTCTGACAGCGCGCGCGTATCATTCACCCCTTCAAAACTCTTTATATTAAATTTCCGATACTCATTTTTTTGTGCCTCGCCGCCCTCAACAACTGTCATCACGCCAACAGACGCTGAACCTGAAAAATGCGCCACGTCATACGCTTCTATTTTGAAAGTAGAATATGAAAAGTTGAGAGTCGGCGTATTTTTGATAAGAGAAACATCTTGAATATGTTTCAGCGCAAAAATAGTTTTTTTAATTTCATGCGCGCGTTCAAATGCGCGGTGTTTTGCCGCTTCTCGCATCTCCCGCTCCAATTTTTTAATAAGCATGCCTTTTTTTCCTTCAAAAAAAAGTTTCAGATTTTGTATGATTTTTGCGTATTCTTTTTTTGAAATCGCTCCAGTGCATACGCCAGGGCATAACCCTATTTGAGTATTAAAACAGGGCTTTTCTTGCCTAAGACGGCATACATCGCGAAATGGAAAAATTTTTCTCACAATTTTCAACGCTTCTCGAAGCTGGTTGCCATATGTAAAAGGACCGAATACGTCTTTGACTTGGACGTCGGGTTTCCAAGTTAACTTGGAAACCCGACGTCCAAGTAGTTCACGTTCCCGCGCCAGAAGCACTCGCGGAAAATCTTCGTCGGTAATGACGACATAATTAAAGCTTTTGTCGCTCTTTTCTTTTGAATTGTATTTCGGTTGGTGTTTTTTTATCAGCGCCGCTTCAAGAATGAGCGCTTCAAGCACTGAATCGGTTTCTACCACGCGCACATCACGCGCTTGTTCGAGCATCTCCGCAATAATTGGCCCGCGGGCGCTCATGAGATCCGACGAAAAATAACTTCTTATCCTATCACGAAGCGATGTCGCCTTACCGATATACAAAATATCTTTTCGCGCGCCCAAAAACTGATACACTCCAGGCGTATCCGGCAAATTTATTTTATTTAGTCGATTTTTTTGCATGGTTGTTCAATGCCCTCTTGAGATACACTCCGGTATGAGAACCATCTTTCTCCGCCACTTCTTCGGGAGTGCCTTTGGCGACAATCTTTCCGCCGCACGCGCCTCCCTCGGGCCCGATGTCAATCATGTAGTCGGCATTTTTTATAATCTCCATATTGTGCTCTATCAGCACCACCGTATTGCCGCGGTCTACAAGACTCTGTAATATCTCAATCAATTTTCGCACATCTTCATAGTGCAGACCCACCGTCGGTTCATCAAGCAGATAAATGGTGCGCTCTGTAAACGGGCGATATAATTCCGAAGAAATTTTTACCCGCTGAGCTTCACCGCCTGAAAGTGTCGTCGCAGATTGTCCAAGCTCAAGGTATCCAAGCCCAACTTCATTCAAAGACTTGAGCCGGTCGGAAATTGCCGGAATATCTTCAAAAAAAGCGAGCGCTTCTTCAACCGTCATTTTGAGCACTTCATAAATATTTTTATGCTTGTATTTCACTTCAAGCGTTTCTTTTTCAAATCGTTTTCCGCCGCACACATCGCACGGCACGTACACCGTCGGCAAAAAGTGCATTTCAACCGCTATTTCTCCGTTGCCTTGGCACGTTTCGCACCGTCCTCCTTTTACATTGAAACTGAAGCGTCCTGATTTCCACCCGCGCAAGCGCGCTTCTTCGGTAGAAGCAAAGAGGTCACGAATATGTGTCCATGCCCCTGTATACGTGGCGGGGTTAGAGCGCGGCGTACGTCCGATTGGCGATTGGTCAATCATCACAGCGCGTCCGGCATATTCCGTCCCATCAAATGAAGCGCAGTTAAATACTTCATTGCTTCTATAGCGCCGATCAAACCTCGCCTGCAGATTTTTATAAATAATTTCATACAAAAGAGAAGATTTGCCCGAACCTGATACTCCGGTAATCGCTACAAGTTTCCCCAGTGGAACGTCTACATTTATATTTTTAATATTGAATATGTTTGCCCCGCGGATTTTGAGCGAACCCTTATCGTTCGTGCGCCGCTTTTCCGGAATGGGAATTTCTTTTTCTCCGCGCAGGTACGCAAGAGTGAGCGATTCGCCAGCGCCATTTTCGGGCAATTTTTTTGCCGTCAATAATTTTTCTAAATGGTCGGCGACGACCACATGTCCGCCGTGCACGCCGGCGCCCGGGCCGATGTCAACGATATAATCGGACGCAAAGATAGTATCTTCATCGTGTTCAACTACAATCATTGTATTACCGAGGTCGCGCAAACGTTCAAGTGTTTTGATAAGCCGCGCATTATCACGCTGATGGAGCCCGATAGTCGGCTCATCAAGCACATAGAGCGCCCCAACGAGACCGGAACCAAGCTGGCTTGCAAGACGAATGCGCTGGGCCTCGCCTCCGGAAAGCGTATTGGCGCGGCGGTCAAGCGTGAGGTATTCAATGCCAACATTCACCATAAACGAAAGCCGGTCCATAATTTCACGCACCACAACCGCGGATATTTTCTTTTCCCGCGCAGAAAGTTTGAACCTGTTGAAAAATTCATCAGCTTCTTCAATAGACATGCCGGTTACCTCCACAATGTTTTTACCGCCCACTCGCACCGCGAGAGCTTCAGGACGCAGACGCGCGCCATGGCAGGTGTCGCAGAGGTCTTCGCCGAAGAAATGTTTCGTGCCGAGTCCGTTGCATGCCGGGCACGCGCCATACGGAGAATTAAACGAGAACAACCGCGGCTCAATTTCCGGATATGAAAAACCGTCGTTGGGGCACGCAAATTTTGACGACATTAAAAATTCGCTCGTTTCACGTGACTGGTTTTTTGCCGATGTTTGTTTTTTTGAATTGGCAGTATTGAGATTGAAAACAACGCGCACCAATCCTTCCGTTTCATTCATCGTGCGTTCCAATGCTTCGGCAAGCCGTTCACGCGCGGCTTTTTCGTCATCGTGAAACTCGGAAAAATAGAGTGTGTCTACGAGCACGTCTATATCATGTTTTTTTTGTTTTGAAAGTTCTATGCGGTCACGCAGATTGTGCATGTTTCCATCTATTCGCACCTTGCTATATCCTTTGCCAAGCAAATCATACAGAAGCTGATAGTATTCCCCTTTCCGTCCGCGCACCACCGGCGCCATAATGGCGACAGTCGCCGTATCAATAGCCACCTCCATCACTTTTTCTGAAGGCGCGTCTCTAAATTCACGCACTTTTTCCAGTGTAAAATTCAAAATCTCTTCATTGGAAAGTTTTTTTATTTCTTCTCCGCAAATGAGGCAATACGGTTTTCCGATACGCGCAAAAAGCACCCGCAGATAATCATAAATCTCGGTGATAGTCGCCACCGTTGAACGCGGATTGTTGGAACGGCTTTTTTGGTCAATAGAAATAGCGGGTGACAAACCGACAATCTCATCAACATCTGGCTTTTGAAACTGGCGCAAAAATTGCCGCGCGTACGAAGAGAGCGACTCCACGTACCGCCGTTGCCCTTCGGCAAAAATCGTATCAAAAGCGAGCGAAGACTTGCCGGAACCGGAAAGCCCCGTGAATACGATCATTTTATTTCGCGGCATCTCAACCGTAATATTTTTCAGATTGTTCGTCCGCGCGCCTTTTACGATAATTTTGTTGTCCATACTGATTTATTATCATCTCTAATTTTTCCTGCGACTATGCCAGTATACTGGCATAGTCGCAGGAAAAATTAAGAAATTAAACAAAAAGCTAAATCCCCCGCTCTTTGCCGTAGAGGGGGTATACCGCGCTTTATATATTGATAACGTATCATCTTTCGACAAAAAAGCAACAGCAACAGATGGAGTCATTGTCTGATTTGTCCACACCTTTATTTTTATTTATGCCGGAAAATTGATAGAATAAAAAGACAATCGTAATATACATTCGGTCGAATATTATAAAATTAAATGAGTTCTTTAATAATCAGCATGGATAAAGATAATTACTATACGCTCTCGGCATTCTCATATCTTATTATCGCCGTCGTGTTCGCTTTTACCATCTTCAACAACGGCAGTGTCGTGATAAATAATTGGCTCTTTCCTGTATGGCTCAATTGGGTAGTCATTCTGCTTTCCGGCTATCTTTCATACGAGTCGTTCCAAATGAAAAAGTAATCCGCTTTTTTCTATATTAAAAATCGCCTCCTGGCCATGCGCCGCGGGGGCGTTTTTTAATTCTATCTCCCACTCTTCACATCAAAAAACCTTTATATTTACAAAGGTTCCTCCTTCGTTGTGGATAACTTCTGCAATATCAAAAGTTCATCGCGCAAAAGCGCCGCGGTTTCAAAATCAAGGATTTTTGCCGCCGCGTTCATTTGTTTTTCTTTTTCGGTGATTATTTTTTGAAGTTTTTTTGGATTCGCCGCGAATTTTTCTTTATCAATTACAAGCACCGCATTCACGGCTTTCGCGTGTTCGCTTTGCAATGCTTCGGTAATATCGTGGATCTTTTTCTCTATGGTTTTTGGAGTAATTCCATGTTTTTTATTATAAGCAATCTGCAATGCTCTACGGCGATTGGTTTCGCTTATCGCCCGCTCCATGGAGCCAGTAGTAGTATCGGCATAGAGAATAACCCGCCCGAAAACATTGCGCGCCGCGCGCCCGATAATCTGGACAAGCGATGTTTCGCTCCTCAAAAACCCCTCTTTGTCTGCATCCAAAATACCGATAAGCGACACCTCCGGCAAATCAAGCCCTTCCCGCAAGAGATTCACACCGACAATCACGTCAAATTTTCCTTTTCTAAAATCGGTGAGAATTCCGATGCGTTCCATGGTTTTAATTTCACTGTGCAAGTATTCGGCTTTGATTTTTTTCTCTTTGAGATACGCACTCAAATCTTCAGCCATTTTTTTGGTGAGCGTCGTCGCAATCGCACGGTATCCTTTTTTAATTTCTTTTTCCGCTTCGGTAATAAAGTCGGCAATCTGTCCTCGATACTTCCCTTTTTCTATCACTCCGCGCACTTCCACTTCGGGGTCTGTTAATCCGGTCGGGCGGATAATTTGTTCAACCACTTGCTTACTTTTCTCGCGTTCATAATTTGCCGGCGTCGCCGAAGTAAAAATTACTTGCCCGATGCGCTTTTCAAATTCATGAAATTTAAGCGGGCGATTATCCTGCGCCGAGGGCAGACGAAATCCATATTCAACGAGCGTTTTTTTGCGCGCGGCATCTCCTTCATACATGCCGCCGATTTGCGGCACGGTTACGTGCGATTCATCTATGATGATGAGAAAGTCTGGCGTTCCGTCTTTGTGATGCGGGAAATAAGAGAGTAGCGTGTCGGGCGGTTCTCCAGGCGCTTTGCCAGAAAAATGCCGCGAATAATTTTCAATGCCATTGCAATATCCGACTTCTCTGATAAGGGCGATATCATGATTAGTACGACGCTTGAGTCGTTCGGCATCGAGCATCTTGCCCGCCGCTTCAAGTTCTTTCAGCCGCTCTTTTAATTCCGCTTGAATGCTTTTCACCGCGATAGCCCGGCGTTTTTCATCGGTCACAAAGTGTTTCGCCGGAAAAAGAAAAATCTCCCGCGGCTCACTAATAATACTTCGCGAGATAGCATCTAATTGAATTATGTTTGTTATCCGCCCGTCCGAAAGTTCCAGACGATAGAGCACTTTCTCATGCGGCGGCATCACCTCAACGACATTGCCAATAGCGCGAAAAGTGCCGGTGGTTACATCGGCATTAGTGCGTTCATAATAAATCTTGATAAGTTTACGCATCAAGTCGGCGCGGCTTATCCGCGTCTCGCGCGCAATCTGAAGATGTTCTTCTTTGTATTCTTCCGGGCTTCCTAAGCCATAAATACAAGATACCGAAGCGACAATAACCACATCGCGGCGTGTCAAAAGCGCCTGCGTGGACGCGTGGCGAAGCCGGTCAATCTCTTTGTTGATTTGCGCGTCTTTTTCAATATAGGTATCGCTTATCGGCATGTACGCTTCCGGCTGATAATAATCGTAGTAAGAAACAAAATAATGCACCGCGTTATTGGGGAAAAATTCTTTATACTCTTGTGCGAGCTGTGCCGCTAGTGTTTTATTATGCGCGATAACGAGCGTCGGCTTCCCTATCGCCGCAATAACATTTGCCGCCGTAAACGTCTTCCCCGAGCCGGTCACGCCCAAAAGCGTCTGGTGGCTCATCCCTTTTTTCAAACCTTCTACGAGCGACAAAATTGCCTTCGGCTGGTCTCCTGCTGGCTTATATTCACTTCGTAATTTAAACGATTGCATCTGTTTTATAGTAATTATTCAAAAAATTTTTTTTATATAATTCAAAATTATTGTCTACAATACTACGGCGAATTTTTTTCACCAAATTCACGATAAAAAAGAGATTATGAATTGACGCAAGTGTCGCCGCAAACATTTCTTTTGCGCGAAAAAGATGTGCCACATACGCGCGAGTATAATGCGCGCATGTATAGCATCGGCATTCTTTTTCTATCGGTGAAAAATCTTCCCGATATTGCGCGTTCAGAATGTTCATTCGCCCATCGTGTGTGTAGAGCGTGCCGTTTCGCGCCATACGTGTCGGCGCCACACAATCAAACAAATCTATCCCGTTTTCAATTCCGCCAAATAAATCGGAGGGCTCGCCGATGCCAAGCAAATGCCGCGGCTTATCCTTCGGCAAGAGCGCATTGACCCAGCCCACGGCGGTGTTCATGTCTTCTTTGTCAAACGAGCCGCCGATGCCAAACCCATCAAACCCTCGGTCGCCAGATTTCATTTGAGAAATAATTCTCGCGCTCTCTTCGCGCAAATCTCTAAATCGCCCTCCCTGCACAATACCAAAAAGCGCCTGCTTTCTCCCACTTGGTGGTTGAGCCTCCAGGTGAAAATCAAGACAGCGCTTTGCCCAGCGGTGCGTGCGCTCCGTCGCTTCTTCTTGGTACGCGCGCGGCGCTTTGGGCGATGTGCATTCATCAAACGCGAAAATGATATCAGCGCCGATGTTGTGCTGAATCTCAATGGAACGCTCAGGCGTAAAACGATGTTCACTGCCATCCAAATGTGAACGAAACGTGACTCCGTCTTCATCAATTTTTGCCAGCGCAATATCTTCTCCATTTTCTTCGCTGAAGCTCTCTCCGTTTTTTTCTCCTTTGGCAATCTTACTCACATTAGTACCAAATGCCGCGCCAAGAGAAAATGCCTGAAATCCGCCAGAGTCAGTCATTGTCGGTCCATGCCAATTCATGAAGTTATGCAGACCACCCGCTTTTTTCACGCGCAAGTCGCCCGGTTCAAGATACAAATGATATGTATTCGCGAGCACCACTTGCGCGCCGAGAGATGCAACCTGCTCCGGCGACAATGCTTTTACCGATGCTTTCGTGCCGACAACAACAAACGCCGGCGTTTCAATACTGCCATGCGGCGTCGTTAATATACCGGCGCGGCCAAGCGCATTCGGTATCTTTTTTTGTATGGAAAAATTTATTGGCGACATGGCGAAACTATACCACACAATACAAGAAAATATATAATGGCTACTGAAAATATGTTGTAAAATAACGTTTTTTCTAGAACTTGCGCCCGCATAATATAAAAATACTTGACAAATAATTTGAATAGTGTATATTATAAAAGTAATTATTTATCATGGTTGACGAATTTTGTCGGCGTGTGATAAGATGATTGAGTTCTTTTCAACGGCAGGTCAATCTTAAATCTAAGATTGATTTGCTAAATATCAAGAGAGTCAAAAGTAAAGGAGACCCCACGATGGCACGAGCATCCCCGTTGACGTGCATGTACGCCAACAAAATAAAGACAATTGTGAACGACGATACAACCATCCCCTGATCCCTGGTCGACGGCGCCCGATAGTTGTTGGGATGCTATACCATGGGGGTATAGATTATTCTCAACGCTAAACGGGATAGCCACCCGAAAAGGAAAAGGAGAAAAAAATGGTCCCTCGAGCCCCGACCTAGGGAGGTTTCCTCCCTAAAAAAATAAAGATGGAGTGGTGGGAAGCGATACTTTACTTTACTAAAAAATAACAAGTGATAATAAAAGTCTATAAAAAAAGTATTGTTTCCCAATTATCCCCCATGACCTCACTGCCGCTCTCGCCTACTCTCCCTATGGGAGAATAATAGTAGACGGAAGAGCGACCGGAGAACCGGTACTGCGCTATGCCGGCAGTACCTAAGGAGGATCCAATGGACCGACTAGGTCGGCCACCCTAGTGAAGGTGGCCACATTAAAATCCAGCCCGCAGTAAGTTTACGTTTTGCGTAAACCCTGCGGGCTTTTTAGTTTGTATATTTCTAAAAAACGACGAGCATGCTAGAGTATGGAAAGAAGATGTTTTACATATATTCACTTAGTGGTTGAACCACTAAGTGAACATAACAAAGGAGCCGCGTATGAATGAGCCCGTTTCAAAAAAAGACCCTTCTTTTGAAATTACGTTATTTACAGCAATGGACCAAACCGGAAGAATGAGAAACTCGCAAGAGTCGGACCGACCACTTTGGGATAATAACCCGGAGATTATTAAGGAGCTCAATCGGATTGCTTTTAGAAAAATCATATTGATGGGAAGAAAAACATACGAACTCCTCCTGCACGACGCGACCAAGCATGTTTTTTTAAATGACGCGGCGATTATTTTCGTTCTCACAAAAAAGCGCGGCGATGAACTTATTAAAAAAGAGCACACCTCACACGTGTATGCTATTAATGCGCTTGAAGGTATAAGAAATTTTTGGTGGTTATTGGAAGAAGCATTTGAGGAAAAAAGGAGACAAAAAATAACAGCGTGCCGCAAAGTACAAAATGACTGGAGAAAGAAACCGGAAACGACTGGCACAAAAGAAAACTCCGAATCGCCGATGTCTAATCCAAAAGATAAAGAACTGGTTGAACAACTAGAAAAAACAATAGATAGTATAGAGCAAGAAAAAATCCCAATCCAACCGGAAATTGTGGTGCTTGGAGGCGTTAGTTTGTATCAAGAAATGATTGATTATGCCACTGCTATCTATGCATTTCTGATTCATGCTGAATTTACCGGCGAAGAAAAATTCCCTCTCTTTTTCAATGAGCAAGACTGGGAAATTAAAGGGGAGATGGACTCTAAAGAAAAAGATTCCAACGGATATCCCCTTTTTACGTCAATAACATATCGGCGAAAAGCCCAGCCAGAAAAACATCTGCCTTTTTTCAGGCCGGATTTGCCTCCTTTGCCTGTGGAAAAAGAAAAATCAAAAAAATGAGTATACTGATTGCCTCGCGGCTTGTGTCGCGGGGCAATTTTTATTCTAGAAAAACAGCGCGAAAGATTACCGATACAGTATCGTTACTACGATACTCGTTATGTTTGCAAAAATACCAAGCATCATAAAAAACATTGCGAGGTCGTCTTTGAGCACGCTTCTTTTTATATGGATAGGCATAAGCGAATATGATTAGGCAAACAACCAAAAGACATAGCCAGCGACCAAAAAGAATACTCCTAGACCGCCCAAAAACTGCTCTCGTTTCATTTCAGCAAAAACACGGCTGTCTATTTTATGCTCATACAAAAAACGATGGTGCACCATGAGCGCCATGAAACCAATGAGTATCGCGCCGAGCGTTTGCAGGGTATAACTGATAAAAATAAACGATATATTGAAAAACATAGTATTGTTCTGTTAGGAATAAAGCCGCATCAAAAAAGCGACGACGGCAACCAGTATAAAAAGCGATAGGGTGATAAAAAACTCGCGCATACGGTAACAAAACATTAGCGTCTCCCATAAAGGCCGACATATTCCGCTTCTTCTATTATACTTTCTCGCATCGCTTCTTTCAATTGCCCGACTTGCGCTCCAGCCGGAATACAGAGTGGCTTGTCTAACGCGTAGAGTTTGAAAAAATAACGATGCGGAGCGACTCCTTTCGGCGGACACGGACCGCCGTAACCAACAACGCCAAAATCAGTCTCCCCCTCCACCGCGCCGTTTGGCGCGCTCTGTTCCGCTATTTCTTTTGTATCGGGAGAAATATTCCACATGGTCCAATGCGTAAAAATCTTTCCGTCGGTTGCATCCGGGTCATCCATAATAAGCGCGAGCGTTTTTGCTTCTTTGGGGACATCTTCAAATAACAGACGCGGGTTGATATTGCTACCATCGCATGTATATTTTGCAGGGATTATTTCTTTTTCCTGAAATATGTCGCTCGTAATTTTCATAGTATGTTACCGATTGTCTCCGCTTCCGCCAATGGTGCCGCGCGCTTTGCGTGATTGCAGTTTTTCCAAATTGTGCGCCGCGATATCTTTCAGCGACAAATCAAACTCGGTGGCAATTTGCGCAAGATACCACAGCACATCGCCCAATTCTTTTTTTATATCTTCTCTTTTTTCTTCCGTCACGACGCCTTCTTCATCGCGAAAAATTTTTTTCACTTTGCCCGCCACTTCACCCGCTTCGTTCACGAGTCCCAACGCCGGGTACACATATCGTTCGCCAATTTTTGGATATATTGCCGTGTCTCTGCTTTGTTTTTGATAGTCATCAAATGTCATGTTTGATTGGTATTTAGTATAAGTATAGTATATACGAAACTAAAATGCGTTAAAACAAGGTCTCTTTTTTTATGTCATCCTTTTTTTCTTTTGTCTGATTGGCTATTTTTTGGCGCGCGTCAAGCTGGGCATCACGCGCCGCTTCACGATACCTGCAATAATCGCAGTCTGCGCTCTGCGCTGGGACCGCGCCATCGTCAAGCGCTTTTTTTGCATGCGTAAGCGTTTTTTCAATCCACCCGTCGTCGCCGGTATAAGGGATAAGCTTCACGTCAAACTCAAGCTTCCCGTCAAAAGCTTCTTTGTCTGTACTGCCATTGCAATATACAAAATAGCCCGTGCTTGAAACTTGGAAGCCATTGCGCCGAAGAAGCCATTGATAAAATTCCATTTGTCTTTTATATCCGATTTGCCAATCTGCGTCTAAACTTACCTCGCCGTCTTTTGATGTCGCTTTGTAATCAACGACGATGAGCTCGCCCTCTGGATTAACCCAAATATCATCAACGCCTCCTGTCACCAAAAAATTGGTCGGCTCGTGCAGATAGGTTACCCCGCCGCGAAGCGAATCGCGCCATTCATTCATTTTTGAGTGCTGGAAAGGAACAGCGTCAACACCATATTGCTTCATCAGCGGATGAGCGCTTCCTTTCGCGCGGTGCGCGTCAAATTCTTTTTTCAAAAGCGCGTCAACGGCGGAATTGAGTGAAAATGGAAATCCTGGCGGCCGCGCCACGCCAAGACGGCGGTCAAGATAAAAACATTTCGGACATTCCAAAAATAAATCAACTTTTGAACGTGAGAGACGAAACGGCTCTTTTGATTCCGGAATATACAGATTTCTTATCCGTTTTGGATTGTAATATTGAGACATACGCGAAGTATACCGTATTTAGCATACGGTATCCAGTACGACACGAGGAAAACCCAAAGACGATTGTGTTTGCTTAATGCGCAATCAGCTGGTTGGCAATCATGAATATATTGCCGAGCAATGACGCGCTTTTGGCATTTGATTGCGGCGCTTCGGATGGAGGTGGCGGAGCAATACTGCCGTCTAAAGGAGCGGTAAATCCTGTTGGTTCCGTTTGTGGCGGAGGTGGCGCTATCTGTTGCTGTTCTTGCTGGAGCATCATTCCGCTATCTATTGGTTGTATGATTGGCATTATTGAAGTGCGCTCTCCTTCCTGAAAACCTTGTTCTGTTTGCGGCATTTGCGGTATAAATTTTTCCCCTTCTATTCTCATCATATTGTCGTCTCCCATCATCGGTCTTTCAAAAGATTGCCGGTCGTCAAATTTCTGCTCGCCTTCAAAAATCCGCTGTTGTACATCGCGCTGAAATTCTTCAGGATTCTTAAAATGTTCCAATGACGGCATCCCTTCGCGCACGCATCGCTCAATCGTCCCGCCGATGTCAGACGGCGCGCGACTGCTATCAAGCGCCCCTTTCACGCAATCACGCGCGGATTCCGGCACAGCATTGAGATTAAAATGTTCTTGAAATCCTTTTTTGATTTCGCGCTCGCGAATATTCCTCTCATCATCTTTTCCTTTCATCATTCCATTCTCTCCATGCTCAAAGCCGCCATTAAAATCTTCCAGCATATTGCCTTGCATGTCTCTGAAATCGCCTCGCGGTTGCTCGCCGCTGAATTGTTCAAAACATCCGCGTATTTCTGACTCCGCTTTTTGGCGTTCTTCTTGAGACATCTTGCCCATATTTTGCAATCCTTCTTTGCCGATGCGTTCAGTAACGCAAGATTCCACCTCCGGAGGCATGTTTCCCATAAACCCGCCTTCACCATTTTCAGGTCCTCCCATTCCGCCGAATTGTTCAAAACATTTTTGCGCGGTGTCGCCAATATTTTTTCCTGGCATCTTGGTGCCGGCGCGAATGCCTTCAATCACGTCAGACCCGAGAGCGTCTTTTAAGCATTGCGACACTGGAGCAGGCGCTTCATCAAGCATTTTTCTAAATTCTCCGACATGGCGGTTAATATTTTCAAGCTCATCTGGAGGTATCAGCCCATGCTCTTGCGCAAACGCAAAACAGGCATCCTGATGCGCGGGGTCTTCGCAATATGTTTGACATTCTTCGCGCTTACAGCCACCGGGGCCTTTGCCACCCGTTTTCCTAGCCATTTCAGCGTCTTTTGCAGAAACAAATCCCGCTTTTTCACCAAAAGCAAGACATTCTTCAAAATGAGAGTCGTCGTTGCAGTATGCTTCACATTCTTTTTTGCCTTTGCATCCGCCCGGCATTTGTCCGCTCTTCATAAGGGGGGCGATACGCCTTGCTTCCGCAAGTTCTTCGGGAGGAATAAATCCGGCTTTTTCAGCAAACGCCAAACACTCATCTATGTGCGCGCCGTCTTCACAATATGCCTGACATTCTTTTTTCCCCTTACAACCCCCGGGCGGCACCGCGCCGTCTTTCAGCGCTTTTGCCACTTGTTTTGCTTCTTTTAATTCATCGGGCGGAATAAGACCGTGTTTTTCTCCAAACGCGACGCACTCTTCAATATGCGCCACATCTTCGCAATACGTATCGCAAGCCCCCTTTGAAGCACAGCCGCCAGGCCCGCTTGTTTCTCCAAGTTGCGCGAATTTCTTTGCCTCCCGTAATTCATCTGGCGGAATTAAATTATATTTTTCTGCAAAAGAAAGACATGCATTGACATGCGACAAATCGTCACAATACGCACGGCACGCTTTTTCGTCCTTACAATCCCCCAATTCTGAAACCGGAAATACGATGTCTTGTGCCGTAAGCGCCTGCGCGGAAGAAACGCCAACTGCTCCGATGCCGACAATAACCGCTATAAAAAAAATCGCGTATCTCGTAAAAAGAAAAATATTTTTGTGCCGCATAAACAAAATAAAAAACTGTTAAAAAAGCGAAGATGTATTCTTCGCCGCTGTTAATTGCCGAAAGGATTTTTATATCCCTTAAACGGGTTGGTCGTGTTCCCTGCTCCGAAAGGGTTGGTATCCGGAATTTTACCACCAACATCTTCAGCCGGATTTGAAACGTTTGACACATTCTCCAGCGCTTTCCCAACATCAACCACATCGCTTTCTGTCGCCGGAGCAATGCTCTTTTTGTTCCAAAGAAACCATCCTGCAAGTATGATAATAATGACCGCAACCACTATGACCAATGGTGAATATATATTTTGTTTCTCTTCCATATTATATTTAGTATAGCAAGACGGTTTTTCTATTCAAGAAAAAGTTATGCACATGAGCCACACTCAAAACTCCAATTGCAAAAAAGCCCCGCGAAAGGGCTTTAGAATGTGTCTGTCTATGATACCTGTCACCAGCAGAAAGCGTGGGGATTTTAATCCTGTGTACGCAGAGAATTATCCCCGCTTTCTGCCGGTGAATGTCCGGCAAAAAATAACCTTATTCTTTATTCTTATTTGGGAACACCAGTTTTATATTGTATCATAACTCATTCACTCCACAAGTGCATAACTTGTAAATTCAAGAATACATGACTCTTACAAAGTCATACAAATGGTAGCGCTTTGTAGATGGTATGCCAGTATACTGGCATAGTCTTTGTCACTTAGTGGCTCAACCACTAAGTTGATACTGAGAGGTTGAGCCACTAAGTTTGTCAAAACAAAGAAAACAAAGGTTAGCCCTTTGTTGGAGATAACTTTTTGACGACGCGGAAGCAAAAACATCTTTTATAAGCGGCGCGCGACAATACGCCACGCCGCAAAAAAAGAAATTTTAATTCTATTGTTTGCCCATTTTCGGAGCAACGAAGATAAGATAGATAGCCGACAAACCGACTAAATCGTAGATAATGCGGGAGAGAACGGAGGCGCTGCCAAAAAGAGTGGCCACGAGATCAAAATTGAAAAACCCGACAAGGCCCCAATTAATGCCGCCGATAATCACCAAGACGAGAGCAATCCAGTCAATAGCACTAAGTTTATTCATCATAACGTTATGATTGTTATGTTTATAGATTAGTAAAACGACCAATATATATTATACCAAAACGCACACTTAAACGGTCAAAAGTTATCCACCTATGAAAAAACAGCCGCGGTTGTATATATCGCGGCTGTTATCATTGCTGATTAAAACAAGCTTTTGGGAGGCGAGTTTTTCCTTTCCCATGTAACCCGCAAAAGGTCATATTTATTTTCTTTATTCGCGGGATATTCCTGATAGTTATTTGGATTCTGCTTCCAGTGGACGCTGTCAATCGGCGGCAAAATCGTATCCCCGGAAAAATTCTCACAAATTAAAAACATATATATTCTATCGGCATAATCAAGAATCCGTCGATAGAGAAGGCGGCCTCCTATAGCCACTATTTCTTTTTCAAGACGCGGTTCTGTCTCCACTTTATATAGTTGTTTTGGGGACAATTTTTTCTCCTTAATCAGCTTTTGTCTTTGCAACTCAATATTTTTCTCGTCATTCTCATGTTTTGCTTCCTCCAACCGGTGCGTAGAGTGCCATATATTCCTCACTTTGCCGAGCGACCGCACAACTTGAACGGGATAATTTTCTGGCGGGCTGAAATTTTTATTCTTCGTCAGAATAAAACACGAGTGTCTTTTTTTGTCTGTAAGAATGTATCTGCCGTAATCGTAATTGCTAAATGCCTGAAATGTGGTTGGTCCCATAACAACACATTTATCTCGCGTGAGAGATTCTAATTGTCTGAATACTTCCGGCATATCCTCTGCCCAAGGATACCTGTCTCCACTCCTCGTATGCCCGCCCATTTCTTGAAATATGCAAAAGCTGACTTTGAATGGATCTGTGCGCGAAGCATCGCTTGTTTGCATGACAAAACCTCCGCAGATAATGATTGGAATGTGTGCGTATGTCAACGTACTTCCCTTTTTATGCACTATACGCCTCCATGAGACATTTATAAAGGTTCTTAAAGGTTCCTCTTGGCAAACCCGCGAAGAACATAATGCGCGCCGTAACCGTACTTTACAAACAGCATAGGAAAGCACAACATAAAAGACAGAAAGCATTATTTGATAATTATATAATGGAGGATTTTGCCATGAGCAACAGTGACCGCCAGATCGGCCTCACCTTAACGCAACATATTCGTTTTGAGCAGACGAATCACAGAATGGCCACGGGAAAATTATCCGGCCTCCTCAATGAAATTCTTGTGGCGGCAAAAATCATCTCGCAAGAGGTGAACACCGCTGGCTTAAAAGCAGAATTGCTTCTTGGTATGACGGGTACCGTCAACGTTCACGGCGAAGACCGTCAGAAATTAGACGAGTATTCCAACAATACTTTCATTCACATTCTTGAGCGTTCCGGATATCTTGCCGTTATGGGTTCCGAAGAAAATGATTCGCCGATACCTATTCCGGAAACATACAAAAGCGGAAAATATGTGCTTCTTATGGACCCATTGGATGGGTCATCCAACATAGATGTCGGTGTAAGCATCGGCACCATTTTTTCAATTTATGAACGAGTGAGCCAGAGCGGCGCCGGCACGCTCAAAGACCTGCTTCAGCCGGGGCATCGGCAGATAGCCGCTGGATATATCTTATATGGATCAAGCACCATCTTTGTGTACACTACCCGCGGCGGAGACGTGCATGGTTTTACTCTTGACCCGCATACCGGTGAATTTCTTCTGTCGCATCCCAACATTGTCATTCCTAAAAAAGGGACGATTTACAGCATCAACGAAGGAAATTCCAATTCATGGAGCCGCGGTCAGAGAAAATACATTAACTATCTGAAAGCATCCGACCAAAACACCGGACGTCCATACAAAAGCCGCTATGTCGGTTCGTTTGTTTCTGACTTCCATCGCACACTGCTAAAAGGCGGCATATTCATGTATCCGTCCGACCAAAAATCTCCCAACGGAAAACTGCGGTTGGGATATGAATGCAATCCGATGGCGTTCATTGTTGAAAAAGCCGGAGGTAAAGCAAACAACGGAAGTCGCCGTATTCTTGATATCATCCCGACGACACTTCATGAAAGGACTCCGCTCTATATCGGAAGTCCCGAGGATGTAGAGATGGCGGAAAAATATTTGGCGGAAGATGCAAAAAATCGATAACCAATTCTCACTCGGGAGTTCACTAATGCCATTCTTTCTTCGGCAATATGAAAAAATAACACTCGTATGCGTCTCCGTAATCGTCTGGTATTCTTTTTACGAAATATGGGGATTGCATCACTGGACAAAAGTAATCTTGTTTGACAACGGCTGGTGGCTTGATACTCTCGGACATTTTATCGCCGGAATCCTCGGCGCTATAAATTTGCTTTGCATGTATCAAGTGTTTGATTCAAAACGAATTTTTTGTTTTGCTGGAAGCGGACATTTGGTCACCACCATCACCGGCAAAATGCTTTTCTTTGCGTTTGTGTGGGAGGTGGGAGAAATGCTCTATGACATGCAAATTGAGGCAAGCGCTCCGAATGGCACTTATCTCATTCGCGCGCAACTAAATTCGCTTGATACCGTTCTTGATATCGGCGCCACTTGGAGCGCGGCTTTCTTCACTTCTCTCGTGTATGTGGGATACAACGCGCTTCGCGAAAAAGTGTATCCTGACGAATACAAAAAAGAAGAATTGAAAGAATTTTTCAGAATGGCTTCTTACATCGCGGAAAAAACCGCCGCGTACAGAAAAGAACACCGGAAAGTTCTTCGTATGTGGTTCCGCAAAGCGCTAAAAAAACATTTTGCGGAAAAGGAAAAGAACAGATAACCATACCAAACTAAAAGCTCGCGTATCACATCGCGAGCTTTTTTGTTACTTGGTGGTTAAACCCCCAAGTGAAATGTTTTTGGAATTCATTGTGTTTTTTCAGCAAAACGAAAAGCAAGAAAAGCGACTGCGAGCGAAAGCAAGAAAAGCGACGCGCCGTAAAAACACGGAGTGGCAAATGGGTTGGTGATGAGGACGCCGGAGCAATTCACTCCTTCGCCGGGCGCGGCAAGATAAAATCGCACTATTTGAGATATCGCGTTTGTCCACGCAAAAAGATTGCCCGCGACTAAAAACCACACCAGATATTTTTGTTGTTCACGCTTGCGCGATTCATCGCGGTCATACAAAATCAACAGCGACCAAACGAAGCCGGCAAGAAACGCAAACGCGCCGTAAAAGCATGGCGTCGTAGCCGGATGCGGATACATTGTTCCTGAAAATTGGAACCACGAACCGCCGTACGTAAAAAAACGCGCAAAGTCGGTGTATGTGGTATACCACGCAAATATGGTACCCAAAAAAAGTACGAAACTCGCAAGCGCGGGCAAATGAACCCGCCATGATTGCATATTATGATTCATAGATTTATATTATAACAAACGATAAGGATTTTGCTCGTTGTTATGATAGGACTTGCTTTTTAAGACGTCCGACTTCTGCAATGGTAAAATATCTGCACTTGCCACAAATAAAGTAATTACCACATCAGAAGTCGGACGTCTAAACGGCCAATGTCGATGTGTTACCATTGCAGAGGTCGGGCGTCTAAAGAGGTAATTTCTTTCCATCACAAAACAAAAAGGAGGTGATAACCTTGAAAAAAACGCAAATACTTTTTAACGCAGTGGCGGGGCTCATGCTCACGGCAGGGGTAATTGCAGGATGCGGAGAAGGCCCGAATGGGCAACCACGAGACCCATTCTCACCATCGGTAAGTGACATCACTCAACCAACAACGAATCCGTCTTCTTCTTCCTCTTCCACGACGGCGGTCAGTACTTCATCGTCGCCCACCCAAAATATCTCAGGAGCCACGACTTCAACGTCTGGCGCGGCTTCTGGAGCCACCTTCATCGGCGGGTGACCCGCCCCCTTCCTTATGCCCTCGGCAAAACATTGGTTTCTGTCGGGGGCATTCTTTATTTCGTCTAGCGAGGAGCGAAATGAGAATCGCAATTCTCATTTCGTCCGAGCGAAGACGAAACACAGGTTAATACATCGCAGCTAGGCTAGCGAGATTGTACTAGCAAAGCGAGTTCCTGAAATACCTCGGAGCTTTGCTCCGAGGAACCTTTATATTTGTGCTATTTTTTATACAGTCTTCACAAAAAGAAAAACCTGTGCTATAATTGTTAAAAATCATTATGCAGAAAAAATATCTCCCATCCAAACACCGGCCGAAACAAGCGCGCGCGACAAATCAGAAAAAAACATCGTGGGGTCCGGTCGCATCATGGTATGACACTATGCTCGCGGACACGGAATCATATCAACGGAAAGTCATCCTCCCAAACTTGCTCCGTCTTTTGGATATTAAAAAGGGAACGCGCATGATTGATATCGCCTGCGGACAAGGTTTTTTTACCAATGAGTTCGCGCGAAACGGGGCGCGTATCACCGGCACCGACATTTCTCCGGAACTTATCGCCATTGCAAAAAAAGATTCACCAAAAGAAGCTGGCTTTGCCGTCTCCCCCGCCGACACGCTTTCTTTTGCAAAAAACGATAGCGTTGACGCCGTCACTATTATTTTGGCAATACAAAACATCAACCCAATTCATACAGTCTTTCGCGAATGTTTCCGCGTCTTGCGCGCTGGCGGCACTCTCAATATGGTAATGAACCATCCGTCGTTTCGTATTCCAAAATCAAGCGATTGGCAATTTGACGCCGGCGCAAACACGCAATACCGCCGCATCAGCCGCTATCTTTCGGAATCACGGGCAGAGATTGAAATGCACCCTGGCGACAAAAAGAATGCCGCCAAAACTATTTCATTTCACCGCCCGCTTCAAGTTTATATAAAAAATCTTACCAACGCGGGCTTCCTAATTGACCGCCTGGAAGAATGGGCGTCGCACAAAAAAAGCGGGCGCGGTCCGCGGCAAACCGCAGAAGACACCGCGCGAAAAGAGATTCCACTTTTTTTATTTCTCCGCGCAAGAAAAAATACGCTGTCTAAATAATCATAGATAATCACTCATAATAACTCTTATACTTTTCTTATATTTTATACTCTTAATATATTCGCGGTCGCGAATATATTAAGAGTATGTTAAAGTCAATAAATTCATAAATTTACATAAATTCAAAATAATAAAAATAAAATAAATTTAAACTTACGTTTATGCGCATTCAAAAATATCTTTCAGGAAAAGGCATCCTCTCACGACGCGAAGCGGAGCGAGCGCTTGTGGCTGGGCGTATCCGTGTTAATGGCGTTGTGGTGAAAACGCTCGGCACGAGTGTCAATCCGGATATCGACCGCGTTGAATTCACGGAAGGAAAAACGAAGCACGGAAAGTCAGCGCAAAAAACATTCGCTGTATACAAACCGCGCGGTATCGTTTGCTCACAAAACAGCGCGGAAGGAAAAACTATTTTTGACCTTTTGCCGGCGTTAAAAAAATTTAATCTCAATACAGTCGGGCGGCTTGATAAAGAAAGCGAGGGGCTCTTGCTTCTTTCAAACGATGGCGTAATCGCCAGCGCCATTACCGGAGACAAGCATCTGGTTGAAAAAGAATACGAGGTAACCGTGCGCGAGCGCGTCACTCCGTCTGCGCTGAAAAAAATGGAGAGTGGCATTAAACTGGAAGACGGCATGACGCTTCCAGCAAAAACAAAAAAAATAAAAGAGCACGTGTTTCGCATTATTCTTGTTGAGGGCAGAAATCATCAAATACGCCGCATGACAAACGCACTGCGCCTCACGATAAGCTCACTCAAGCGCGTGCGTATCGGCAACATAACGCTTAATAATATCCCGTCCGGAACATACCGAGAATTAACCAACAAAGAAGCCCTGGATTTAAAGGATATCGCGTTTCAAAAGACAAAAAAATAAAGTGCTTGACAAATATATTGAAAGGTGCTATACTTGCAACAGTATTGAAAATGACTCTTGGATAACGTAGATTAAAAATAGGTTATCATAGAAAGGAAAGGGCAAAACTTCGTACGAAATCTCGGACAAGTTGCCGACTCTATCCCTAGTGAAAGGGATTTTGACGTCGTCAATTTATCCGAGATTTTGTTTTTTGAAACATTTTTCTCTAAAAATCGGAGAAAAATCATAAACCACCATCTCTAGAAAGGAGACGGTCATGAAAACAAATCGCTCGAGCTTTCTATCAGTAATTTTCCTTTGCGCGGCGATGATTGTGTTCACCGCCGCCTCCAACGCTTCTGCCATTACTCCGGATGAGTGGCAGGAGTTAATCAACCGTTTGGAGTATTTTGATCTTATTCCGGACGGAGAAGTCGCGGTGCTTAATGACTGTGGCGTAAGAACTGAGAAATACAAAATCTTGTTCGGCGCGCTTCATGGTGTGCGCGTCAGCGGTCCGAATATGCCGCGATTTGATGAAAATCTTCCCGATAAACCGAGAATAAGGGGGAACAATTTTGTGGTAACACTCGGCGCCGGGGAAAATGGATACACCGGTCCATGGGGATATGAAATATTCACAATCCCCAGAGACGATACCCTTTTTGCCATTATTTTGGGAAAAATGGAATCGGTGAGACCGATATGGTTTTTGAGATGGTATCCAATTTCTGCAAAAGAATTTAAAAAATTTTGCGGAAATTATGTACCATACGACCCGCTTGGAATCGGGAAAACATGGGCTCCGGATGGTAGTGGCCCATTAACATTAAAATAAGCATTATTTTGCGGGCTTTGCTAACGCAAAGCCCGCTTCACGATTATTTTTGCAAAACAAAAGGCAGTCTGAATGCTAGACTGCCTTTTAACGTACTCTGGGGCTCTTATTTATGGTGCGGACATTGATGCCCGTCGCCGTGGCCGCCGCCATGTTCTTCACCGCCGGCTTGGTGATGCGGACATACATGCCCGTCTTTCTGCATGTGTTCATGATTCATGCCGGGGTCAGACGGTGCTGGCGCGGGGGCAGGAGCGGCTTCAGGAGTAGCTTTTTCTCCATCCGCTTTGTGCATCGGACAACCGGCCATATGACCGCCTTCAGGGGTCATCATTTCATGACCGCCCATCCCCTTGCCTTCATCGTGACCGCCGCAGGCAAACACACTGCCCAAGCCGAAAAATAATCCAAAAACCACTGCCAACAAAACCACAGTTGCCTTTTTCATGCATATTCCTCCTAAATGAAGGATTTATAATAGCCGTTTCGGAGGCAACATCTGCCGCACGGCACCGTACTTCTATTACTGATTTAACGCTAGGCTTCAGCAATCCTTTTGTCAAGCCATACGTATATGAACTTGTTCAGCAATTTGTCAAATCGGTATCCATCTTTAAAAACATCGCCGTAGTGATACACTAAAAAGCAGTTGTTCATTGTATAACATTATTCAAGGAGGCTCCATTGCGAAAAATTTTTAACGCCGTTGCTTTGTATTGCTATATTCTTTTTCTATCGTCAGAAGCTCAAGCCTTCATTAAACAAAAAGAAATAGCGCTCACGTTTGATGACGAGATACGCTCTGCCCTCTTTTTTGGCAATGGCGGCCTATCGGAAACCTTAAAAGAAAATGACGCGCATGCGACTTTTTTTGTTTTGGGCTATCAGGTAAAGTCTTCTCCGGAACTTTTCAAAACTCTCACGGCCCAAGGACATGAGATTGAAAATCACACATGGGGGCATGAAAATCTTTCCAAACTGGTAACACAGGGGGGTGTTGAAGTCGCGTTAAAAAACATTGAGAAGACGTCGTCTGAAATTCTATCTGTAACAGGACGCCGGCCAACTTTTTTACGCCCGCCGTATTGGGCGATGCCGAAAGATTTGAAAGTGGCTCTCGAAAAAACCGGCTATCGGGTGATGATGATTGGAAGTCCTGATATCAATACGCTCGATTATGAAGATGCCGACAAGAAGCGCCCGTCATCAGTGCTTGCATCGCGAGTGATAAAAATAATAACCAAACGAGAAACGCACGGCACCTATCGGCATGTCTTGGTATTTCACCAGACGCCACAAACGAGAGATACGTTAAGAGAAATTCTTCCGATACTTCGGCGGCAAGGATACAGTTTTGTCACGCTTCAAAAGTTTTTTACTCTTCCCGAAAAAGCGGCACAAGAAATAGATATTTTTGTTCAATATGTTTCTCTCGCAAAACCTCCACTCATTTCAGAAATACCGGTGCGCGCGCTTTATTTGAGCATTGATAACCTCTCGAACAAAAAGAAAATCGCTTCCATTGAGCGTATTCTTGAAACAACCGATGCGAATGCCTTGGTTATTGATTTCAAAATTGACGCGATTGCACCTGAAAAAATAATTCGTGGACTCTTAGCGCAATTCAAAAAATCAAAGATGTATCTGATCGCAAGAATCAGTGTCATGCAAGATTCCCGCTTCGCGCGACGCAATCCAGGCGTAGCGTTACATCGGCCGGATGGCAGCCTTTGGTGGAGCGGACGAAAAGAATGGGGGCGATACTGGGTAGACCCGGCAAGTCCAGAAGTTTTGGCCTACGCCATTGAGGTCGCGAAGCGCGCGGTAGACCTTGGATTTGATGAAATCAATTTTGATTACATCCGCTTCCCCACTGACGGCGACCTCCGTTCAATCGTGTATCCGATTTATAATCCGAACACGGCAACAAAATCGTCAGTCATGAATCGTTTTTCGAGCGAACTCACGAAGGCATTGAGGTCCTACCGCCCGCATATCAAACTTTCCATTGACCTTTTCGGCGAAGTAGTCGCGTTTGGTCATGAAAAAGAAATCGGACAAGAACTTTCTGGAGCCGCGACATATTTTGACGTCGTCGCTCCGATGGCATATCCGTCTCATTATCGCTGTGGCGAGTTCGGATTAAAAGACCCGACCGCGCACCCGTACCTGGTGTATATAAAAACGCTTGCTCCGGCAAAAAAATTTCTTGCAAAAAACTATCCAAAGGTAATTATTCGTCCTTGGATTCAGGCGTTTAGCATACCGAGCATTTATCGGTGCGGCCCTTACGTACCCTACGGACCTGAAAAGATACGAGAGCAAATTCAAGCAGGCATGGACCTTGATATTTCCTCCTTTATGCTCTGGAATGCCGGAAGTATTTACTCACCGCAATACTTTCTGGCAAAACAATAACTGATCCAAAAACCCCGCGCGCCAGAATACTACGCGGGGTTTCTTTTTTTATATTTTTAGAAAAACTTTTACAAATCGTGAATTACGAAACTCTCTTTTTGACACGGCCGCAGGGTTGAAAAGCGAAGAAGCTTTTCAAAACCTTTTGAGATATATTGCGAGTTTGAGAAGCAATATATCCAAAAGGTGTACTGCTCATGTAATGAGAGGAGCTTGGTTTTTGCGAAGCAAAATACGAGCCCGAGGACAAGCGAGGCCGCCGCTGGAAGCGGCCGAGCGGTGTCAAAAAGAGAGTTTCGTAATTCACAGTTACAAACAGACGGATTATATGCAATAATGCTCTTATCTATGGATTCAGTTCGCGACATTGCAACCCTAACCGCTCTTTTTTTCTCGCTTTATTTTGAGATTTTTATGCTGATTACCTATTTGGAACGCAGAAAAATCTTGCATGAACGAGTGCGCTTGCCAACAGATACACACGCTGGTCTTCCAGGGGTAACCATCATTGTGCCCTGCTACAACGAAGAAAACACGCTCACAAAGACAGTGGAGTCATTGCTAAATGTAGACTACCCGAAAGACAAACTGCATATATTGGCAATCAACGATGGCTCCACCGATGATACCGCGCTCGTACTTAAAAAATATATCGGTCATCCGCAAATAAAAGTTATCAATAAAGAAAACGGGGGCAAACACACGGTTCTCAACCTCGGCATCGCGCGCGCCACGACCGATTTTGTCGGCTGTCTTGATGCTGATTCATACGCCAAACCAGACGCACTTATTCGTCTTATGCGGCGTTTTGAAAATCCTCTCGTCATGGCGGTAGTGCCGTCGCTCCACGTCTCAAGCGCGGAAACACTTATCCAAAAAATGCAGTTAGTGGAATATGTTATCGGCACCTTTTTGCGAAGCATTCTTGGCGAATTAAACGCGCTATACGTCACCCCGGGACCGTTTTCTATTTTCAGAAAAAGCGTATTTGAAACTATCGGCTATTACAAACAAGCGCACAACACCGAGGATATGGAAATGGCGCTCCGCATGCAATCGCACGGTCTCATGATTGCAAGCGCCCATGATGCCGTCGTCTACACCTCATCGCCGCGCACTCCGAAAACGCTCTACCGCCAGCGCGTGCGGTGGGTGTCGGGCTTTCTAAATAATGTGCGGGATTACCGCCACATGCTCTTTCGCTTTCGTTATGGACATATCGGCGGTTTTATTCTGCCAATGATGCTTCTTTCAACGGCAACGGTGTTGTTTGTTGTGTCTATGTTTGCTTATGATATTTTTCTGATAACAAAGGAGACCGTATTCCGTTTTGAAGCGCTCAATACGAAAATATTTGAATTGTCGCATCCAATATGGAACTGGTTTTTCTTTTACACCTCTCCCGCGCTATTCGCCGGAGCCGCCGTCTTTTTTGTACTGCTTTGTTTTATTATCATCGGAGCCACGCTATCAAAGAGCAATTACCGCCTTACGACATTTGACATCGCCTGCTACGCCTTCCTCTACTCGCTCATCGCGCCATTTTGGATTATTCGCTCGCTTGCAAATGTCGCCTTGCGCAAACAATCCGCGTGGCGATAACCCTCTCATCATATGCAAAAAGATTGGAAAAAATACGCGCTCGCTCTCGCTATCACTGCCGCCATTTTTATCACCGCGATAAGCATCAGCTCGTTGATAGACAACAAACGAGTAGACGAAATCCGCTCAATGCAAGATTCTATCTCTTTGAGCATTCTTTCTTCTGAAACGCAATTCAATTTACTGAAACAGGCTTCGTGCGACGACCTTTTCAGCTCCGAGCTCGGAAAAGAATTGGGGGATATGTCCGACCGCCTTTCATACATGGAATCAGCGGGCCGCGGCGAAGACCCCGACATTATAATACTGAAGCAATATTATTCACTGCTTGAAATAAAAGATTATATTTTGATAAGCTCCGCAAATAAATGTAAACATCCGCCGACCATCGTGCTCTATTTCTACCGTGCTGATTGCCCCGACTGCGACAAGCAGGGCGATGTGCTTACCTACATCCGCCAGCATTACCCCGACAATATCCGCATCTATTCGTTTGATTATGATTTGAATGTTTCAGCAATAAAAACGCTCGCCACTCTTTATAAAATAAAAGAGCCGCTCCCGGCATTTGTCGTAAGCGGCAAAACATATAACGGCTTCCATTCCGTAGAAGACATGCAAACGCTCGTACCGCAACTCGCCACGACTAGTGTAGAAAAAGTGAAATAATTTTACCGCCCTGCTTTCTGCTGTTGTTTATACACAAAAAACCACAGATAGAGCGTAATGAGCAAAACGATATCGGGAATAAAAATTATCGGTTCCGACCAGGGAATGCCGTTGACTTCAAAATGAGAAACTGGCCAGAGGAACGGCGTCGGAAAAAAGGCGTATGAATGCGTGCCGATATCAAAAAGAATGTGGAGACCCCACGCGTACATCGGCAAAAACGGTTTGCCGAGCAATTTCCACACAATTAAAAATACAACGGCAAAAATAATAATACTGTGCGTGACATTATATAATTGCACTATATACTCGGGAATCACTACGGTGCTCGGCGGCTCAACACCATTATTGAAATGCGGGAAGACCGCAAAACCAAAAAGCGCTACAACAAAAAATATCCCGAATGAAAATAAATCTGGCGCAATACCGAAGAAAAATGACTGCCAAAACTGGCGGCGTGTTCGCCTGCCAAACGCAAGCGACCCCCATAACCCGTGAGAAAGAATGTCCATGGTTTAATTATATCCTATTTTAGTCCACCAATCATAACTCCTGCGAAGGACGGTCCTTCACGGATTTCGGAGCCTAAGTTGTTCTAACTGCCCGACAGGGATTCGGTCACAAATAATTTTTTTACAAAAAATTTTCGCGACCCCGGCTCGGCCTCGACTTCTCCGCTTCGCTACGAAGTCGGCTTCGCGGCCTGCGCCTTTCTCATCCCTGCGGCGCAGAGAACACCGAGAACACCCAAGTCTCCAATGCTCCGCATCGGAGCCTAAGTTGTTCTAACTGCCCGACAGGGATTCGAACATTACATGTTCAGTACAGGTTTCCCATTTTTTCGCCATGCTTGCGAGCATGCCTCAAAAATATGGGAGAACCTTTTCGAATCCCTGACGAAAGTGCCATCGGGCACTTTCTTCCGTCATTTCTTCGCTTCGCTCCGAACTGCCCGACAGGGATTCGAACCCCAATTAACGGCTTCAAAGGCCGCTGTCCTACCATTAGACGATCGGGCAACAAATTATTTTTCTTCTTTTTCTTCGCCTGCTATACGTATGAGTGCCAACTCAAGCGGCAATTCCGGAATGACAAATTTTCCGACCGACTGATACGCGGTGATAAGCTCCGAGAGCACTGCTGAATTGAGCGCCGCGGTCTTGTCTTTCGCCAAGCTCTCCGCAAACGCAAAGTCTTCGGCGGTCAATTCTTCTATAATCGCCTCTTTCATATCCGTCGCGAAACGAAGCAAAAGCGCCGCGCGGAGCTTCTGCAAGATTAAATAAAGATAGAGCTTCATGTCAATACCGGCGCTTGCCGCCTTGCGCGCCGAGGCAATCCCCATACTTGCGTCTTTCCCCGCCACGGCTTTCACAAAATCATTCACTAATTCCGACGACGGCGCGCCGGTTATCATTTCAACATGCGCGTGCGGGATTTTTTTGCCTTCAGCCGAGCCAAGCACTTTTTGCAAAACGCCCTGCGCGTCGCGGAACGACCCTTCGCCCAAAAGCGCTATCAGATCGGCCGACGCGCTCTCAAGCTTCACCCCTTCCTCTTCCGCCACTTTCGCAATCATTTTTTTCAAGATTGATTGTGTCGGCTTTTTGAAATGGTAGGTCTGACAGCGCGACACGATAGTTTCTGGCAGTTTGTGTAGTTCGGTCGTTGCCAAGATAAACACGGCGTGTGCCGGCGGCTCTTCTAGCGTCTTCAACAGCGCGTTGAACGCTTCTTTGGTGAGCATATGTACTTCGTCAATAATGTAGACTTTGTATGGCGACTCAAACGGAAACGTACGCACTGATTCGCGCAATTCGCGGATATCATCAATCCCGCGGGTAGACGCCGCATCCATCTCATAGCAATCTTTGTCGGTGCACCCGATAGTCCGTGCCACAATCCGCGCGATGCTCGTCTTGCCCGTGCCTCGGGGCCCAGCAAAAAGATAAGCGTGGGCAATCTTGCCGGAAGCAAGCGCCCGCTCAAGGCCAGCGACCACATGTTCCTGCCCCAGCACTTCTTTGAAGTTTTCTGGGCGATATTTGCGATATAATGCCAGTGCTATGTCAGCCATAACCGCCAGTATAACAAAAAAAACCGCACTTTTGAATGGTGCTGGGAGCGCCATTCAAAAGTGCGGCGTGTCTCTATTCGTGAAGGTAAATAATTTTCCATCCACGCGGAAGAGTAAGTTGATTCCTTGAAGCTTGATAGCAGGTATTGCATTGCAGAGAGTGCTTGATAACCTCATTGCTTTTCACAACGTTTTTGAAAAGGATTTTCCGCCCGCACTTCGTTACAAAAACGGTCTCCGGGTCATAATCTTTTGACCCATCTATCAAAACAATCGCATGAATGCGTGTTTGTTCCTCCGGATATTTCTTCATTTTTTTCCACCATTTTCTTTTTCGTATTGGTAAAAAAATTAAATATTCAGGGTCATACAATAAACCGACCCTCCGCCTTTTTTTATTTCTGCCATATCTGCTTCATACACGATAAACCCACGCGCTTTTAATTCATGGGAAAGTTTTCTCGTCCCCTTCGCCATGATGATATTATTTCCAATCGCGAGGAGATTACACCCAAACGCGCACGCGTCCGCTTCCGTCACTTCTATTTTATTTATCGGGAGCGCCGAGATAACGGTGAGAGATTCTTTATCAAAGGCCCCCGGATAATATACGAGCGCATCCTTTGTATCTACACCATCTCCTGATATCGGCATAAACGCCGTGTCAAGATGATAGAATCGCTCATCTACCAGTTTGAGCGGGATGATATCCGCTTCCATGCGTGCTTCATCAAGCGCGTATTGAAGATGCGTCAACGTATCTTTCGGCGCACGAAATCCATGCCCAAAAAATAACTGATTGCCACAAAATATAGCTTCGCCGCCGCCCTCAAACGTCACTCCCATGGGCAACACGATTACCTCAAATCCGTTTTGCTCAAACCATTGCCGATAAAACTTCTGCTCATCCTGCCTCTCTCTGTGTTTGAATGAAGCAAGAATGACCTGTTTCTTTTCGGAATCGCCATGCGATGGAAGCACAAGACCGGCGTTTCTGACAAAAAACATATCGGGCAAATCGGCTTGATGGTTAATGCAGGAAATGTGGGCATTACAAAATTCAATATACTTACACACTCCTTCCAATTCCATTTGGACCAGAGCATAATCAATAGTGTGTTTTTCTTTCATCCACACATTGATATTTCTATAATCCTTAGGATACTGCAATAAATTACCCGGACACATGAGGATATTCGTTGCTTTTTCCATAAGATGGCACCTCCATTGCTGTACAATTATTCATTGTTATCAAACATCACCTTTCTTGTACGCTACAAGAAATAGATTATCGTGTCAAAAAAACCAGCGCTACACAATGTAGCGCTGGGAGGCATAAGAAAAAAATTAAATTAGAGTATTTCCTTAAATCTTGCTTGGAAAAATCGGAGCGTTTGGGGCGCGTAAATCATCTTGAGTCCGCGAATTGCTCTGCGTTTTTTATACAGCGCGATAATACTATCGGCAACGTAATCCAGATGCTCGCGCGTATAAACACGACGCGGAATAGTTAGGCGCACAAGCTCCAAACCGTCGTATGGTTCATCACCATGCTGACCTGAAACGATCCCACGTTCCATACTGCGCACTCCTGATTCAGCGTATATCGCCGCGGCAAGCGCCTGCGCCGGAAATGCTTTTTGAGGAATGTGCGGCACAAATCGCTTCGCATCCAAAAATACCGCGTGCCCGCCGACAGGGGTCACAATCGGCACGCCAGATTTTTCCAGCCGCTCGCCCAGTGCTTCCACCTGCCCGACCCGATGCGCGATATAATCATCGTCGGTCATTTCTTGAATACCGCGCGCCATCGCCTCAAGGTCGCGCCCGGCAAGCCCGCCGTAAGTATGCAGGCCTTCCCAGATGACCACAAGCTCGCGCATTTTTTGAAACACTTTTTTGTCGCGCAATGCGATGAAGCCGCCGATGTTCACAAGCGCGTCTTTTTTTGCCGACACCGTCACCCCATCCGCAAACGAACAGATTTTTCGGACAATCTTTTTTACCGATGTGCACCGATATCCTTTTTCACGCTGTTGTATGAAATACGCATTCTCCACCAGACGTGTTGCGTCAATATAGAGCGGAATATTATATTTTTTTGAAATCGCGCGCACGGATTGCAAATTTTTTATTGAGAACGGCTGACCGCCAGCCATATTCACGCACGCTTCCATACTGATGTACGGGATTTTCACTCCTTCTTTTTTTGCTTTGAGAATAAGCGCGAGTAATTTTTTGGTATCAATGTTTCCTTTGAAAAGAGAGCTATTTCTTGGGTCAATCGCCTGCGCAACAGACACATCGTGCCATACCCCACCCGCGAGTTCTTGATGCGCGCGGCGTGTCGTGAAATAGAGATTATTTGGAATCCAGTCGCCTTTTCCGATAAGCGCTTTTGACATGATGTGCTCGGCGCCGCGGCCTTGATGCGTCGGCACCGTATATGGAAATCCATACACTTCTGCGATTACTTCTTTCAAATGCGTGAAATTTTTACTCCCCGCATACGCTTCATCACCAAGCATCATACCCGCCCATTGATTGTCCGACATGGCGCTCGTGCCTGAATCGGTGAGGAGGTCAATAAACACATCTTCAGATTGAAGTTCAAATGTGTTAAACCACGCTTCTTGTATCGCATGCTTACGTGCTTCGTGAGAAATGAGGCGAATCGGCTCTATTGATTTGATCTTAAACGGCGGCGGTAAGATAATCTTTTTGCCCATAAGACACCTCCTTTGTCAAATAACGCTTTTGTCTTCAAACTATCTCTTTCATATCGTTTGTCAAATGAGCGCGGACTATCGTTTCTACCTCACGAGCGTCTTTTGCTTCCATCAATTTCGTGCGCAATTCTTTTGCCCCATCAAACCCATTCACATACGCTTTGTAATGTTTTTTCATAATGGCAAAATTTTTATGCGCGCCGAGTTCTTTTTCAAAAAGTTTTGTATGCTCAACCATCACACGAAGTTTTTCTTCAATTGTAATCTCTTTTTGAATTTCCTTTTGTTTCGATAAACCTTGCGATATATCGCAAGGTTTTGATTTTGATTTTTTATCATCAGTCAGAATGTTGGACATCGGATGTCCAACATTTGCGAAAAGCCACGGGTTGCCGAATATTGCGCGTCCAAACATAACACCGTCGGCGCCAGTCGCGCGCGCTTTTTCTTTAGCGTCTGCCATGTCTTTCACGTCGCCGTTTCCGATGATGAGCGCGCCAGTTCCCTTCGCAAGATCCACCGCACGCGCAACCCGATCCCACTGCGCCGGCGCTTTTGACATTTCTTTTCTCGTGCGCGCGTGAATCGTAAGCGCGGCGATACCGGTTTCCAAAAGTGCCGGAATCCACGCTTCCGTTTCGTCTTTGTTGTAGCCCACGCGCGTCTTAACCGACACCGGCAAATCACCGGCGCCCTCTTTTGCGGCATAAATAATCTCCTGCGCCAATTTTGGATTTTTCATGAGCGCAGCACCCGCTCCTTGTTTTTCTATCGTCCTATCGGGACAGCCCATGTTGATATCAACGCCGTCAAAACCAAGCTCGCAGACAAGCGCCGCGGCTTCACGAATAGTTTTTGGATTTGCGCCGAAAATCTGCGCTACAATCGGACGCTCTTTTTTTGAATACTTAAAATCAATGAGGAGTTTCTCCCTCGCTTTAGGATGCGCCAAACCATCAGCAGACACGAATTCAGTCCACAGCACATCAGGCTTGCCGTATTTCGCTATGATTTCACGAAACGCAAAATCAGTAACATCCGCCATTGGCGCCAGGGCGAAAAACGGTTTTGGCAATTTTTTCCAAAATCCTCTAGACATACCGTGCATACTACAATAGATGCCGCCTTTTCTAAAGAGCCTAAATATTTGCTATTTCACCAATTTATAAAACACTTTATTGCCGAAACGGAGGTCAATGTATTGAAGAAAGGCGCCGTCAAGCGCTTTGGATAAATCGCTCACGCGGAGCGCCGCGCTCAAATTTTCAAGCACAGTGTCAAAATTTTGTTTGCCGTTAAAAATAATTTTCCCGCCGTTTTTTATGCGCAATTCGTAATCATCGCCCGGCAGTACACGAAGCGCGATTGTTTCAATGCCGGCGACAGAAAGACGGTCTTTGAAAACCACTATCTTTTTTAACGCTTCTTCAGGAAGAATAAAATTACCGACCGGGTTGCCAGCGCGCGGTGAACCAAACTCATTGACCAGAGGGCTTTCTACTTCAAAAAAAACAGGGTTGGAAAAAGAGGGAGCACGGTCAAAAATATAACCGGAGTCGTCGGCAAAATAACAGGTCGGTGTTTCCGCGATTTCCTTTGCCACAGTCGGATGATTACACCAAACATATTCCGGTTTTCTCTCGGTTAAAGAAAGTACTATGGTGTCAAAATTTTGAGTTTTTATGTCGGCGGTTTTAATACGCGGATAGGCGGATAATATGCTTGCGACCATCGCCTCGCGCGGATAAAAAAGCACGGTGTCTTTCGGCACGAGAAATGCATACGTTCCCGCTATTGATTCCGTCATCATCGCCGTAAGTGTCGTGCTCGCAATAGCCACATTCCCCTGCACTGTCACCACATGTACCCGCACCGAGTCCTGATGCAATCCCCATATCGCAAGCCCGCCGACAAGAAGCGCAAAAGCCGCCATGCCGGTAATTCTAAAAAGCATCCGTTGACGTTCTCTTTTTAACAACGGGGAACTCTTTCTTGAGAGAGCTATCATTTCACGTCGCGATTTCATTTTTTGCTTGTTAGGTTGTTAGGAATTTATGACAACATATCCGTGCCGACATATTTTTGCAAAGCTTCCGGAATCTTGATAGAGCCGTCTGCCTGCTGGTGGTTTTCAATAAGTGAAATGAGAATACGCGGAGTCGCGATGGCTGTATTGTTGAGCGAATGCGCAAATCGAAGCGTACCGCTCGCATCGCGGTATTTGATATTGAGCCGCCGCGTCTGAAAATCATGAAAATATGACGACGAGTGCGTTTCGCGATACGTGTTTTCAGACGGCACCCACGCTTCAATATCATATTTCTTCACCTGCCCCAATCCCAAATCACCGCCGCAATTGAGCACCACCCGATACGGGATTTCAAGTTTTTGCATAAACGCTTCCGCATTTAGGGTAAGCTCTTCGTGGTGCTCTACCGAGATTTCGTGATTGGCTTCACATAGAACAACCTGCTCAAGCTTGAAAAATTCATGCACACGCATCAGCCCTTTGGTGTCCTTACCGTGACTCCCAGCTTCTCGGCGGAAACACGGAGAAAATGAAACGAATTTTTTCGGCAGAGCTTCCATTGGGATGACCTCATCCATGTGATACGCCATCGTCGGCACTTCTGCCGTGCCTGAAAGAAAATCGCCGTCTTGTGTTTTATATAAATCTTCTTCTCCCTGCGGCAAATACCCCGTGCCCAAAAATGCTTCGCGACGCACGAGCGATGGCGCAATCATCGGTGTAAAACCTTTCGCAGTCAATTCATCTAGTATCAGCCGCCAAACGGCGAACGATAAAATCGCACCATATCCTTTCAAAAAGTACCCGCGGAAGCCGGCTACTTTTGCACCGCGCGCGAAATCCGCCATATCAAACGCCTCCATCAGCTCAATGTGACTTTTCACAGAAAAAGAAAATTCCGGCGGCGCGCCCCACTTTCGCACTTCTTTATTTTGAGCGTCGCTCTCACCCTCCGGCACTGACATATCGGGAATGTTTGGCACGGCAAGCATCAGAATCTGCCACTCTTTCATAACGTCTTTTAATTGTGTTTCAAAACGGCCGAGCTCGTCTTTCACAGCTTTCATATCGCCTATCAGACTTTGGCGGACTGTTGCATCTTTTACCACACTGATATCTTTGCTCGCTTTGTTTTGCCTAGCGCGCATTTCTTCCACTTTGGCGAGTATTTCAAGCCGCCGCGTATCAACAGCAAGCAATGCTTCCACATCAAAATTGATATGCTTTTTTCGAGCCGCTTCAGCCACTAAGTCTTTATTGTCACGAATGAATTTAATGTCGAGCATATATATTTAGCTGCTTAGCTTATTAGAAAAATTAGCTTTTAGCTATGTTGCATGTTTCCATATTATCAAAAATTGTTACAATAAGCGAACAATGAGCGAAATAAGAAAACTTAATCTTAGAGAATTTCCGCCTGCTCTTATGGAAATCCCAGAGCCGCCCAAAACACTCTATCTTGCAGGCACCCTTCCTCCTGAAGACGCCATTCTCCTCACCGTTGTCGGTTCTCGAAAATATACATCATACGGAAAAATGGCGTGTGAAAAAATAATCGCCGGACTTTCGGGATATCCGATTGCTATTGTTTCCGGGCTTGCATTGGGTATTGATACCATCGCTCATCGCGCCGCTATGGAAGCTGGGCTCAAGACAATCGCCGTGCCTGGTTCTGGTCTTGGCGAGCAAGTCCTCTATCCCTCTTCCAACAAAACACTTGCCAAAGAAATTATCGCGCATGGCGGAGCGCTACTTTCAGAATTCCCTTCTGATTTTCGCGCAACGCAATGGAGCTTCCCCCAGCGCAATCGCATCATGGCAGGACTTTCGCGAGGCGTACTCATTATTGAAGCAAGCGAACAATCTGGCACACTCATCACCGCGCGACTTGCGCTTGATTACAATCGTGATGTGTATGTCATTCCGGGTTCCATTTTTTCAGACGGAACACGCGGCTCAAACGCGCTCATAAAAGGCGGGGCAACGCCAATCACCTCAAGCTCCGATATGCTTGTTGCGCTCGGGTTTGAAACAGCACAAGAACATCCGTCCGTTAAAGAGAACGCGAACCACGAAGAGAGAGCGGTGCTTGAACTGCTTCTAGAACCACTGCCGCGCGATGCAATCATTCAAGCGTTAAACCGACCGACGCATGAAGTTAATATGCTTCTGTCCGTCATGGAATTGAAAGGACTTATAAAAGAAAGACTCGGCTCTATTTATAAAACATAAAATTCAAAAAACCTTTCGATATATCGAAAGGTTTTGTATTGAATCTTTATACTTCTCTTTTCATACGATATATCGTATGAAATAGAAAGTTGATACAGTTACGCAGTTAAGAAACTATTCCTGTATATTTGCATAAAAAAATAATATATAGTATCAATACACACCATGCACACAAAAGAAGGAAAAAAACTTTTGATTGTTGAATCGCCGTCAAAAGCAAAAACAATTTCAAAATATGTCGGAGACGCGTATGTCGTCCGCGCATCTGTTGGACACATTCGCGACCTTCCAAAAAATAATAAAAAAGCGATTGATATTGAGCGCGACTTCACGCCTCATTATGAAATCCCGAAAGAGAAACAAAAAATCGTAGATGAGCTCGCGAGCATAGCTGAAACTTCTGACGAAATCATTTTGGCAACCGACCCCGACCGAGAAGGTGAAGCAATCGCCTGGCATATCTCTCTAGCCCTGGATATCCCCAAGAAAGAGACCAACCGCGTGGTATTTCATGAAATCACGCAAAATGCCGTGCTGGAAGCGCTCAAACATCCACGAAAAATAGACCAGAATCTCCGCAAAGCGCAGGAGGCACGGCGCGTGCTTGACCGCCTTGTCGGCTACGACCTATCGGGTCTGATATGGAAAAAAGTACGGTACGGTCTTTCTGCCGGCCGCGTCCAATCACCTGCGCTCCGCATCATTATGGAGCGCGAGCGTGAGATTCGCGCCTTTATACCAGAAGCATACTGGACCATCACCGCTATCCTTTCTGATGAGGCAAACAAAAAAGCGTCGGGGCTTCTTTCCACTTGTGTTGATGAGCCGAAGACCAAAACGGAAGCAGAGCGTATTGTCGCCAACGGAAAAAATGGGAGATGGAATATCACCGACATAAAAGAATCCGAGATGAAGCGCTCGCCAAAAGCGCCTTTCACTACTTCTACCCTCCAACAAGCGGCAAGCTCTCGGCTTGGCTTCTCTCCCTCGCGCACCATGGGCATCGCGCAAAAACTCTACGAAGCAGGCCACATCACTTACATGCGCACCGACAGTACCACCTTGAGCAAAGAAGCGGAAGGCGCCATTGTTAAGGTCATCAATTCGGAATACGGAAATAAGTACGCAATGCCGCGGCATTATCAAACAAAAAGCAAAAACGCGCAGGAAGCGCACGAGGCCATTCGCCCGACAAACATGTCGCGCGCTTCGCTTGGCACAAATCCCGAGCAAAAAAATCTCTATGACCTCATCTGGCGGCGAACCATTGCTTCTCAAATGGCCGATGCGATTCTCATGAAGACACGGATTACCGCGAATGTTATCGCGAAGTCTCATGATGGAACGATACCTGATTTTACTCTCAATGGTTCTCGCGTGCTCTTTGATGGGTGGCTTCTTGCCGACCACGCGGCGCGCGGCGAAGATGTGCTGGTACCTGAAATAAATCCGGGGAATTCGCTCACGCTCCAAGAAATTAACGCGGAGCGCAAAGAAACAGCCCCTCCATCGCGGTATACGGAAGCAGGGCTCGTGAAAGAGCTCGAGAAACGCGGCATCGGCAGACCGAGCACCTACGCGTCAATCATGAAAACGCTCGCCGACCGTGGCTATGTGACCAAAGAAGGACGAACTCTTTTCCCCACGGACACCGGAGACGTCGTGAGCACTTTTTTGGAAACGCAATTCCCAACATATATCAGCGATTCGTTTACCGCCGAGATGGAAGAGGAGCTCGATGACATCGCGGAAGGCAAGCGCGAATATGCAAAAACACTTTCCGACTTTTATAAGCCGTTCCACAAAGAAGTTCTGTCAAAAGAAGACATAGAAAAATTGACCACGCTCGGCGATGCGCCGAAAGGAGTCCTCTGCCCAGTCTGCGCAAGCAATATGATTATCAAATTGGGGAAAAATGGAAAATTTTTAAGCTGTTCGCGATTTCCCGATTGCGCCGGCGCTCGTACGATTGACGGAAAAGAAATTGAACCGCCAAAAGACATCGGCGAACACTGCCCGAAATGCAAAGAAGGAAAATTGATGGAGCGCGAGGGACGGTTCGGCCGTTTTGTTGCCTGCTCAAGGTATCCAAAATGCAAGTATGTAAAAAAAGATGCCGCGACGGAAGCCAAAAATGACACTGGCATCCCGTGCCCCGTTTGCGGCAAAGGCAACATGACAGAGCGCCGCGGCAGATTCGGCATTTTCTTCAGCTGTTCAAACTATCCTGAATGCAAGCACGCGATTAAAGCGCGCCCGACCGGCGACCACTGCAAGCTCTGCGGAGCACTCATGATGGAAGGCACGAAAACTATTCCGGTACGTTGTAGTAATAAAGCGTGTCCCAACCACAACCCGCACAAAATCAAAAAAGAGGAAAAATAGTTTCTCATAATTCATAATTCTGTTTTTTTGTGTATGATACTGATATGTCAGCACACATGAACGAAGAATCTCTTGAGGCGCTTCTTAAAATAAGCAAGCAGGAGAAAAGAGACGCTGAATTGCTCACCAAAGCGTACCATTTTTCAAAACAGGCGCATGTAGGGCAAAAACGATTTTCGGGCGAACCATATTTTAACCACGCCTTTGCAACCGCATATAAATTGGCCGAGCTCGGCATGGACACTGAAACCATAGCCGCGGGCTTGCTTCACGATACCATTGAAGACGGCGAGGCGACCGAAGAAATACTCAAAAAAGAATTTGGCGATGATATAGCGTTCTTGGTTGAGGGCGTGACCAAATTGGGAAAATTGCGCTACCAAGGCATTGAACGGCACACGGAGAGTCTCCGAAAATTATTTTTTGCCGTGGCAAAAGATATCCGTGTACTTATCATAAAACTGGCGGACCGATTTCACAATGTGCAAACGCTTGCGCATGTACGGGAAGAGAAACAAAATCGCATCGCGCTTGAGACGCTTGAAATATACGCGCCGTTCGCAAACCGGCTAGGTATGGGCGAGCTGAAAGGAGCGCTTGAAGACGCCGCTTTCCCGTTTGCATACCCCGAACAATACAAAAATATCACAGAGCAACTGCGAGACCGAAAAAATATAAAACGAAAACATTTGGAAAAAATAAACCGCACGCTTCAAAAAGAGCTCGCGGCGCACGGCATCACCGATTTCAAAACCGATTATCGCATCAAACACACATACAGCACCTACCAAAAATTGCTCAAAAAAGAAAAGGATATTGAAAAAATATACGATATCGCGGCCCTGCGGATTATCGTGGGGAGCGTAGAAGAATGTTACAAGACACTTGGTATTATTCACTCGCTTTGGCGGCCACTTCCTGGCAGAATCAAAGATTATATCGCCTTCCCAAAACCAAACGGCTACCAGAGCATCCACACCACCATTTTTACCGGCGATGGCGATATTGTTGAAATACAGATACGCACCGAGGTCATGCACCAGGAAGCGGAATACGGCATTGCCGCGCATTTCGCCTATAAAGAAGGAGACATCGCCGCTTCGGATGGCAACGCGCTAAACAAGCGATTGCGCTGGGTAAAACAATTATCGGAATGGCAAAAACAGGTGCACGAATCAAAAGAATTTTTGGAACACTTAAGAATGGATTTTTTCCAACATCGCGTCTTTGTGTTTACTCCTGAGGGAGATGTGATTGATTTGCCTGAAAATGCTTCGCCCATAGATTTTGCATACGCAATACATTCCGATATCGGCAATCACGCATCCGGCGCAAAAGTAAACGGAAAATTTACGTCGCTTGATACGCAACTCAAAAACGGAGATATCGTGGAGATTATCGTGAAAAAATCAAGCATGCCGAACCAAAAGTGGCTTCAGTACGTGAAAACTACGCTTGCTCGCAAACAAATACGCTCCGCGCTTGGGAAACATACGTCTCTATAATGAAAAATTTTTGATGGAGTACAGGTCATCTTCATCTTCTGAAGCAGCCGGTGAGTTTTCGGTTGCTTGTTCTTCTTCAATGGTTTCCGGTTCTGTTTCGTCTGCTTGTAGCTCTTCTTGCAACGGCGTTTCTGTTTCCTGCGCTATGGACTCGGTGTTCTCTTGCGGCAAAGATTCATCGTCGCGAAGTGATTGCTCATACGCCTGCATCATTGCATGAGGAGAAGCGCCGCCGTTTTTTTCTGTTGTTTCAATCAGTGTCAGGATATTTCGCAAATCATCGTTTGAAAAAAAATCAATCATGACGCGGCCGCCGATGTCTTTGCGTTCAATCTGCACACGTGTGCCGAATTTTTCCGACATGCGCTCTTCAAGCTCAACTATTTCCGGATCAAATGCTCGCTCTTTCTTGCGCACTCGATCATACGCAATGCGCCGAGCAATCGCTTCAGCATCACGAACCGTCAGTTTTTTGTAGAGCACCTCTTTAAACAATGTCATTTGTTCTTCTGGACGGTCCACCAACATGAGAATCGGACGCGTATGTCCGTCGGTAATCTGCCCGCTGGAGAGCGCCTCAAGTATCGGTTCGGGGAGGAGAAGCAGGCGGATAGTATTGGAAACATATTCGCGGCTTTTGCCGACTTTTTTTGCGATTTCGCCGTGCTTGAAACCGAATTCTTCCGCGAGTTGTTTGAACGCGCGCGCTTTTTCAACGGAATTCAAATCCTCGCGCTGAAGATTTTCAATAATCGCCAATTCAAGTTTTTCACGGTCGTTGTCTTCACCGATGCGAATGATGACCGGCACCTGCATAAGCCCGGCTTGCTTGGACGCGCGGAGACGCCGCTCTCCAGAGATGAGCTCATACTCAACAGAGAGTCCGCCGTCTTCCCTTTCTATTTCATGGCGTGTTACCACGAGCGGCTGGAGCACACCATACTGTCTGATAGAATCGGCAAGTTCATTTAGCCGCGTCGGGTCAAATTCTTTTCTCGGCTGATACGGATTCGGATGGATTTTCCCAACCTCAACCCAAAATATGGAATTGCTGTATAATTCGGACATGTTTTTTAGATGATTGATGTATTGATTATATCATACTACTGCTAGCAGACAACCATAATTTATAATTTGATTTATACAAAAAATACGCTATGCTTGACACACGGGCCGCGGTGGCGGAATGGCAGACGCGATGGACTCAAAATCCATTGATGGCAACATCGTGAGAGTTCGAGTCTCTCCCGCGGCACCACGAATTAAAAATTGTCTCACTTCTCGTGAGACAATTTTTTCTAAAAACTAATAAGCTAAGACCTAATAAACTGAATCCTTCTCATATCTTCCCCACCAGACCAAGCCCGGGGCGAAGCGTGTCGTCTCCAGGATTCCAGCTTGCCGGACACACTTGCCCGCCGTGTTCACGGACAAATTTTGCCGCCTGCAGTTTGCGGAGCAATTCTTTTGCGCTTCTGCCGATGTTGTTGTCATGCACTTCCATCGCGCGCAGTATGCCATCAGGGTCAATAATGAAACTGCCGCGGAGCGCCACCCCTTCGTCTTCCAAGTAAACTCCCATCATGCGCGAAAGTTTCCCTGCCGGGTCGGCAAGCATCGGGAATTTTATTTTTTTCACCGCGTCTGAAGCATCGTGCCATGCTTTGTGCACAAACACCGTATCGGTGCTCACCGACAAAATTTCAGTGTCCAATTTTTTAAACTGGTCATAGGCATCTGCCAATTCTTCAAGCTCGGTCGGGCAGATAAATGTAAAGTCGGCAGGATAGAAAAATAGCACCGTCCACTTGCCGCCTTTTTTCCCGCGATAATCCGAGAGTTTTATTTTTTTAATTTTATCTTGATGGTACGCCTCAAGCTCAATGTCGCGCACCATTTCTCCGACAGAACCGCATTCCAAAGATTCTTCGCATGAATAATCGCACGGACAATCGCCGCATGCCCCGTTATTTTTTTCCATATCGTGATTCATATATATATTTTGTTACATTAGTAATGTGAAAAATTATTTTGATATCTGCATGATAACATCGCGCCGTTTGTCTGTCTACGCCAGCCCGCCCAAATGATACAGAAAAAAGAAAATCATTCGATATATCGAATGATAGTATGCCAGTATACTGGCATAGCAAGAAGAAAAAGTTAGCCATAATAATTTTGACAAATGGCGAAAGAGGTGAAGAATATGATTGATATGCGTATAGCGCAAAAAAAGAAAATAAAGCCATTTATTACCGCCATAATCGGACCGACATCGTCCGGAAAAAGCGATATCGCTGTGCTCTTGGCGGAAACATTCGGCGGAGAAGTCGTCTCTGCGGATTCACGGCAAGTGTATCGCGGGCTTGATATCGGCACTGGGAAAATTACCAAACAAGAAATGCGTGGCGTCCCACACCACTTGCTTGATATCGCGAGCGCTACTCGCCGCTTCACTGCTTCTCTCTATCAGAAAAAAGCCCGGCGCGCCGTGAGTCAAATCCTCAACCGCGGGAACATCCCCATTGTCTGCGGCGGCACCGGATTTTACGTAGACACATTTTTGAAAGGTCTTTCGTTACCGGAAGTACCGCCAAATCGCCCATTGCGCCAGGCACTTGAAAAAAAATCGACACAAGAACTTTTTGAAATACTCTGTGCTCTTGACTCTCGTCGCGCCAAAACAATTGACCGAAAAAATCCAAGGCGTCTGGTGCGCGCGATAGAAATCGCTACCGCATTGGGAGAAGTGCCGCCGGTAACGCACGCGCCTGCTGTGCCAGCACCAGTCCTCACTATCGGCATCGTCATTCCGGATAAGAAATTGAAAAAAAATATTCATGCGCGGTTGTTAAAACGAGTGAAATTAGGAATGATTTCTGAAGCGCGCCGCCTGCATAACAACGGCCTATCGTGGAAGCGGTTTGATGAGCTCGGATTGGAGTATAGATTCCTCGCGCGCTATTTGCAGAAAAAAATGCGCAAGCAAGAAATGCTCACGCAACTTGAAACTGCTATCAACCAATACGCCAAGCGGCAAAAACAATGGTTCAAACGCGACCCTTCTATCGTATGGGTGAAAAATGCCAAAGAGGCAATGCGGACGGTCAAAAAATTTGTTGCTTGTTGATTTTTAAGCTGTTTAGGAATAGTTTGAAAAGAGAGATAAAAAGTCGCATTGCTATCGTGATATGCGTAGCTCGCAGATTGATAAAGAGCCATATCGCCATACAGTGAAACACCAATAAGCAACGGAGGGGTTATGAAGAATATGCATCCGATACGCTTTGTGTTGATTGTTTTTTTCATCCATCTCTTGTTCGGTTTTTTGACACAATCTCTGGTGCGGGCGGCAAATAATAAAATCACCGTTTTGGAAGAGACTGCGGACGGTAAAGTGATCGCCATCCCAACCATCGGCATCAAACGCGGTTTACTGCCTACGAACGAAGACGGGCTCATCATTATAGAAGTGGATAAGCAAGGCCCATTGCGGTGGATGATGCGTGATACAAAATTGATGTCGGTAACATGGAACAGACAGGAGATTCCGATGAATGAATGGGCTATTCCAGCATTGGACTTCATTACCAAACATCAAGAGATTTTTGTGCATTTTTTGCGCCCAGGGGACATTGACGAAAAAAAAATTGAAACTCGGAATGTAGATATTCTTTTTAGTATATACCTAACTCCAAACTACACCGATTATTCTTCAAAATAATAGGAGTTAAATCGGATACGCGAAAAGCGCGTATCCGGTTTTTATGTGGATAAAATGTGCTAGGGCGGGCCCACGAGGATTCTTTCCTTACAGGAACAGTACAGTTTTCGCATCGTGCTCGCTTCGCTCCGCGCGATATGCTCAAACTTTTCGAATCCTCACGCAAGCCAAATTGTTGGCTTGCTGTGGGCACTTCGTTCGCTTCGCTCTCTACGGGCCCACGAGGATTCGAACCTCGGTCAACGGTTTTGGAGACCGCTATTCTACCACTGAACTATAGGCCCTTGTATTCACTCTTTTAAAAAACATATATATCATAGCGCAGAACATAAAAACTCCCAAACGCGGGAGTTTTATAGGTAACATAAAAATAGAGAGGTCTCCTATTTCTTCACCTCTTTGTGAGCGACGTGCTTTCGGCACCATCGGCAAAATTTCTTGAGCTCGATTTTTCGCTCAACCAATTTTTTATTTTTCCGGCTCCAATAATTGATGCGTTTGCATTTTGAGCAGGCAAGTTTTATCAATTGTTTCTGCGCCATATGTTTGAGTACTCTATCAAATATCAGGTAAAAAGAAAAGCCCCCAAGAATTACCGGTCTTGGTGGGCTTTTTTGTCCATTGTTTTTAATGTTTTGAAAACTCTTTTGCGGATTTCCCCGTCAAAGAGCCCGCGCAGTACCCCGCGTATAACAAACCACACATTCGCTGGTCGTTCTGCCATGCGGCGCATAAAATACGGAAACCAACGCGTCCCATACGGGACATAAATGCGCATCTTGTATCCTTCTTTCACCAGCCGATGCTGTTCTTGCACACACATGCCGTAGAGCATTTGAAATTCAAACGTGTTTTTGGGCAACGCCATCTGTTCAAGCACATGTTTGGCATGCTTAATCAGAATCTGGTCATGCGTGCCGATAGCAAGATGATTGCCCCGCGCACAGACATCCTCGCGGGCAAAATAGTTTATAAGCATAGCACACACGCCGCGGATACTCTCCATATGTTGATACGCAACGAGCGGAGATTCTTTATACGCCCCTTTGACCAGTCTGATTGCCACTCCTTCTTCGGCAAGCTTTTCTATATCGCATTCATGCGTACGATGCAGATACGCCTGAAGAGCGAGCCGAAAAGAAACCATAGGATATTTTTTCAGCAACATTCTAAACACTTCAATCGTGTTTTCAGTGTCTTCGCTACCCTCCATGTCTATTTCAATGGCAATACCGTATTGCTCGGCGGTCTCCGCAATACGGCAGATGTTGGCATCGCAACATGTTCTGCCGATAGACAACCCGACATGCGAGAGTTTGATGGAAATACTCGCGCGAAGCTTTTCATCATGAATGCGGCGAATGAGCGTTTGATATTCTGAAACAACCTCATCGATTTTTTCGGAAGCGATGACGCTCTCGCCCAAAATATCAATAGTCGCGGCGCACCCGTCTTTGTTGAGTTCTTTCACAACGTCAACCGCCTCATCCATTGTCTCGCCGGCGACAAAAGCCCGCGATATCGGATGGAGAATGTGGCAATGAACGGCAAACAAGTTCAATAGACGATTTTTTGAAAAACCAATAAATAGTTTTTTCATTACGTTCTCAAGAAACATGGCTTCCTCGCCTCCTTTTTTTGATTTTTTCTTTTGCTATTTTACCATATTTAATTTATAAAGTAAAGATTTTATCATTCCAGCAAAGGCAGGGCCTTTGTTTCTCTTTGGCATATTTGCTCTGTTGTTGATTAAAAGGTATAGTATACTAGCGTTTTTGTGCGCGTTAGCTAACCTTACCAAAGAATACATTGCGTCGGTGGCGGAGTGGTCAATCGCAGCAGACTGTAAATCTGCCGGCCTTAGGCCTACGCAGGTTCGAATCCTGCCCGGCGCATTCGGAGCGAAGCGGAGAATGAGACGGAGAAAGTCGCCTGCGCGACTTTCGTGCAGGATTCGAAAAGTTTGAGCATATCGCGCGGAGTCCAGTTCTCAAACCAGACGAGCACGATGCGAAAACTGTACCGTTCCTGTAAGGAAAGAATCCTGCCCGGCGCATCATTTAAGAAATTGTTCGAAATTAAGAATATGAAGTGATTTTGCGGAAGGCAAAATCATAGTGTGCATAGACCTAGCATATATATCTACATAATTTATAAATGTATGAAAATATTTTTCAAAAATATAGGCATACTTTTTATCTTTTTCAGTATTGTACCAATTCTTCTAATGTTTGGTGATGGATTTAAAATGGAAACTGCAATCATAAGTCTTTTTTCTTTTGCGCTAGGAATAACTTTATTAATAACTAATAAAGAAATTCTAAAAAAATAAAATGTTTCCATATTATAAATTTTTATTCCAACGAGCAAACTACCCAGAAAATTGGGACGGATTAAGAAAAGCGGTTTATCGTCGTGATAGATGGCAATGTCAAAAATGTGGTATTAAAAATACTCAACTTCACGCGCACCATCAAACTCCATTGTCTATTGGCGGCTCAAACGATACGAGCAATCTCATTACTCTTTGCAAAAATTGCCATATTGATTCCCACCCACACATGTGGCTAAAACGATGGAAAGAAAGCAATCCTCAAGCTGTGCTTGCGCTTCGTATTGTTACTCTTTCCACAGTAATTTCATTACTCATAATATTTGGTTTTAGTTGGTGGAAAATTATAGCTTTAATTATTATATTCCAGTATTTATTCTGATTTAAGAGTTAATATACAGTCAAAGAAAAACTTAAATTGTATTATGAAAAAATCTGTAAACAACGTCGCGTATATAGACGGAGCAAATCTACACCACGGCATAAAACAGCTTGATTGGAATTTTGATTACGGTCGTTTCCGCGTATGGCTTCAAGAAAAATATAGCGTCACACAGACATATTTATTTCTCGGGATGGTGCCTAGGTATAAAGACCTTTATACCCAACTACAGGAATTTGGGTACACCCTTGTTTTCAAAGAAGTAATTTTTGATGGGGAGGGTAAGGCAAAAGGTAATTGTGACGCTGATATTGTTGTATCTGCGATGCAAAACGCATACGAGAATAGATTTGATAAAGCAATTCTTGTTTCAAGCGACGGAGATTATACTCCGCTTGTAAAGTTTTTAATGAGTAAAAATAAAATGGCGACTATCATATCGCCATACGAAACAAAAAAATGCTCCGTTTTGTTGAAAAGAACCGGTGTAAAAATTGCTTATATCACTGAACAGCAAACGATTCTAGAAACCCAAAAAGAAAAAGCCCCCGATGCGGACGAAACCGCATAAGGGTCTTTTTCGTAAGGATATTATGTATATACCAGGTTTTTATAAAAAAAGCAAGTTATCCACAGTAGAATGTAAATAATGCCTCTTCTAATGATCACTAAATTACTTCTAGTGATATTTTTATGTTTAAGCGCTCACCTTCTCTTTCTTGTCCTCCGAAGATTTTTCGCTAGCTTTTTTAGAGCCTCCCGCACCGGGCCCCAGCTTCTCAACACCAATAATGATGTCGTTATCTTTGACATCAATCAAAAGCGCGCCGCCTTTGAGCATGTTTTTGGAAATCATCAGGTTCGCAATCGGATTTAGAATCTTGTTTTGAATCAAACGCTTAAGCGGACGAGCGCCGTAGTGCGGGTCATACCCTTCTTTTGCCAAGTACGTCATCGCGCTGTCGGTAACCGTTATCGTGATTTCTTTTTCTGTCAGACGCTGTTTGACGAGCTCAATTTGTTTGCCGACAATTTCGCGCACAACAATTTCAGAAAGAATATCAAAAATGATAATGCCATCGAGCCGGTTCAAAAACTCCGGTCGGAAATGGTCTTTCAAGCTTGCCATCACCTTGCTCTTTGCTTCCGTGTAATCTTCTTTCGCGTTGGTATTGGTGAAGCCGATAGATTCCATTTTATCAATATGCTGGGCGCCGATGTTTGAGGTCATCACGATGATGGTGTTTTTGAAGTTCACAGTTCTGCCTTTCGCGTCCGTGAGTCGTCCGTTATCAAGCACCTGCAAGAGGATATTGAACACTTCAGGATGCGCTTTTTCTATTTCATCAAACAAAATGACCGAGTACGGGCGATGGCGGACTTTTTCGGTGAAATCACCTCCTTCTTCGTGGCCAACATATCCTGGCGGCGAACCGATGAGTTTTGATACCGAATGCTTTTCCATAAATTCCGACATGTCCACGCGGATGAGCGCCTTTTCATCATTAAACATAAATTCCGCGAGCGCTTTGGTGAGCTCGGTCTTGCCGACGCCCGTTGGTCCAAGGAAAATAAACGAGCCGATCGGGCGCTCCGGGTCTGAAATGCCGACGCGCGAACGCTTCACTGCATTGGCAATCTCCGTGATAGCGGCGTCTTGCCCCACCACCCGATGTCTAAGCGATTCTTCAATGCGGCTCAATTTTTGCACTTCTTCCTCAAGCATGCGTACCACAGGCACTCCGGTCCAGCGCGACACGATATCGGCAATATCGCTCTCTTCAATTTCTTCGCGCAAAATCCGGCGCGATTGCTGAAGTTTTTTCAAGCGGCCTGTCTTTTGCGAAAGTTCTTTTTCAAGCGATGGAATTTTCCCATAGCGGATTTCAGCCGCGGCAGAAAGGTCTACGCGAAGCTCGGCGTTTTCCGCTTCAACCCGTAATCGGTCGAGTTCTTTTTTTACATCGCGGATATTTGCCAAAATAGTTTTTTCATTTTTCCATTTCAATTCAAGCTCGCGGGTTTTTTCTTTGAGGTCTCCGATGTCTTTGTCTATTTTTTTGACGCGCGCTTTTGCTTTCTTTGCTTTGGCGCTCGCGGCATCTGCCGACTCTTTTTTGAGCGCTTCTTTTTCTATCTCAAGCCGCATAATCTTTCTGTGCGCGTCTTCAAGCTCTGCCGGTTTGTTTTCAAGCGCGATGCGAAGCGAGGAAGCCGCCTCGTCAATCAAATCAACAGCCTTGTCCGGCAAATAGCGTTCGGTAATGTAGCGACTGGAAAGCTGTACCGCCGCGACGATAGCATCATCGGTAATTTTGACACCATGGTATAGCTCGTACTTATCTTTAACGCCACGCAAAATAGCGACCGCATCTTCAATAGACGGTTCAGAGACTTGCACCGGCTGAAAGCGCCGCGTCAGCGCAGGGTCTTTTTCAATATATTTTTGATACTCTTTGAGCGTAGTCGCACCGATGACTTTGAGCTCGCCTCGCGCAAGCGCGGGCTTCAGCATGTTTGAAGCGTCCATAGAGCCCTCCGCGGCTCCAGCGCCAACAATCGTGTGCAGTTCGTCAATAAAAAGAATAATCTGCCCTTCGGCGCGCGTAATTTCTTTCATAATCGCTTTCAAGCGCTCTTCAAATTCGCCTCGGTATTTGGTGCCAGCGATAAGCGAGCCCAAGTCGAGAGATACCAATTGTTTGTCTTTGAGCGACTCGGGCACTTCGCCTTTTGCCATGCGCACCGCAAGCCCTTCGACGATAGCCGTCTTGCCGACGCCTGCCTCTCCGATAAGCACCGGATTATTTTTTGTCCGCCGTGAAATGATTTGAATCACCCGACGTATTTCCTCGTCTCTGCCGATGACTGGGTCGAGCTTGTCTTCCGCGGCAAGTTTGGTGAGATTACGCGTGTATTTTTCAAGCGCCCGAAATTTTTTGGCCGCGGTCGCGTCACTCACATTGCCTTGCTTGATTTCCTCAAGCACGCGGACCACTTCTTCTTTGGTAATTCGAAACCGCGCCAATATTTCGCGCGCGTGCCCAGGAACGTCAATGACCGCGAGAAACAAATGCTCGGTTGATACAAATTCGTCTTTGAACGCCGCCGCGATTTTGCCAGCGCTATCAAGCACCCGCGCAAATTCAGGGGTCAAATACATTTGGTATGAAGGAGAAAGAATAGTGCCTGCTTCCGGCGCTTCAATCGCTTCAAGCAAAGTATCGGAAAGAAGCATCGTGTCAATTTCCAATTTATCAAGAATGGAGAGCACCATGCTTTCTTCCTGCAAAATGAGCGCCGTCAAAAGGTGCACTGGATTCACATGATTTTGCCCGCGTTCAATCGCAAGCTCGTGAGCCCGCTTCACCGCTTCTTTTGCTTTTGATGTGAAATTATTGAAAGGAAACATATATTATATATTTAATATACTTATTGATTTTATAAGTAATATCTTGCCATATTTATATTGGCTAGTCAAGCATCATGGTTTTGCTTGCGAAGACGGTGCAAGAGCGTTCAACAACGAGGTAATCAGGTCAGATGGAACTGCAAACGCGCGATTCCCGCGTACAATGTTCATGCCCACTACTTCTCCTTCCGTGTTGATGAGAGGCCCTCCGGAGCTTTCGGACGAAAGCGCTATATTAGTATATATGGCACTGATACTCTGCGCGGTAGTATCTTTGACGCTATCTCCTTCTTCCGCTTTTTCAATCGTACTGTTTTGTTCAATACGTGAAATAATGCCGGTTGATATCTCGTCGCCCATTTTACCGCCAAACGCGATAACGCTTTGCCCTAGTTTTATCGCCGACATACTGCCAAAAGAAACTGGAACAAATTGAGATTCAGCTTGAATCCCGACTGCTTGTTTTACAGAATCAATAATTTTTTGCCCGTCTGTTTTATTTTCAGCCGGTGCCTGCTCTGTTGCATGGAGACGCAAGAGTGTTATGAATTCGCTGGTTGTTGCAATATCAGCGTTAAATGATTTGCCGTCAGGAAAGCGCGCCTGGTATGATGACACCCCAGCGCTTAGTATGCCGCTGTCAACCGCAACATATCCATCACTTGAGACAAGAAACCCGATTCCGCTTTTTGGAAGAGCAATATCCACCGCATCAGTATTTTGCGTATTTGCAGACCCCGTGACCAGTGCAATATGCGGCACATTCTTATCCACGGCATTCACAATCAAATCTTCTTCTTTCACCACCACTTTCACTTCTTTAGTGATGACGCTTGCAGGCTGTATCACTCGCTCAATCGTCTTTTCAACAACACGATTGAGCGTCTGCGTGATTGCAGGCGGCGCTTGGTCCATGAGCGTTACGGTCGTGATACCGGTCGCGATGGAGGTGACAAAGCTCACAAAGAGCGTGAGCAAGACAATTTGTGTTTTATTTAGTTCTTCTATTTTCATTGTTTTTTATTATAGAGAATAATAAAAGATTAGTCAAGCGGTTTGCAACTTTCTGCCGTATAAGACGTCCGACCTCTGATGTGGTAATTATTTTATTTGCGGTCAATGCAGATGTTTTACCACTGCAGAGGTCGGACGTCTTCATTCGGCGCGTATTTCAAGAAAATCGTTCTGATACCACGCTCCAATTGATCGCTTTCATAAACGCAACGATATAATCAGCTCGTTTCAATCCATAATCAAGCATAAAGGCGTGTTCAAAGACGTCCATGATGAGTATCGGTTCCGCTCCCGCCAAGTGGCCAACATCGTGTTCATTCACCCATGTATTAAAGAGCCGCCCACCTTTCCTGTCGTAAGAAAGCGCCGCCCAGCCGATGCCTCGCAGAGCCCCAGTGTTTTTGAAATCATTTTCCCACGCTTCGTATGAACCGAAATCAGAAACAATCTTTTTGTATAACGCGCTTTCTTGCGAGAGAGTTGCTCCAGCATCTTTTGTCATGTTTTCAAAATAGAGCTCGTGCAGTCGCATGCCGTTCCATTCCCATCCGAAGCGGCGTTTTTGTTCGGCATACTCGGGTGTCCCCGCTTGTGCTTGCGCGAGCTTCTCTGCGAGCGTATTTACATTCCCAACATATCCTTCGTAGAGCTTAAAATGATTTTCAAGCAGTGCGTCCGAAAAACCGGACGTGCCAAGCAGGTATTTGAAATCTTTTTTTTCGTACATAGTACCTAGTTGCATTATTTTTAATAAAGGGTAAATATACATATAGTATATCACATAACCCTTACGTGAAAACCTCCCGTATGCCGTTATTTGTTTCTTGACATTTTTTCGGAGGGCTGGCTCATGGAAACACCGGAAGACAGTGTGATCAAACAATTGATGCAAAAGCTAAATAAGGCAGTTTCTTTAAGCAAGGGGGTCAGGTATGTCTGTCATAATATACACACAAAAGACCCTCTGCTTATAACAAAAATTGGAAAAATAAGCATCTCCTTTTGGAACATTGTTGACCAGGTAATCAATTATGCCGACAGAATGGAGAATGTAAAAAGTCAAATAAAAAACAAGCCAAAGGAAATTCAGATGCTTATCATCGCTATTTTCAGCGCTATTATTACATCTTCTGAAGTGCAAAAATTCATGCGCGATGATGAAAATTGTAACCTACTCATTACAATCTTTGAAAATGACAAGGAAATAAGTTACAGCATTGATGTGGAAGGATTGATTAATAACATGCTTGCTCTCGCAAACCCGCAACAATTACCAACGATGTCGCCACAACGAATAGACGGCATTCCGCTCACAAAAAAGGAAGAGAAGTTTGAGGAATACTATGCGGACAAATTTAATGAGGAAGATTGGTTAAAAAAAAATCAGCTAACATTTGAACCAAAGCCGGAAAAAAACGACAAAAAAAAGAAGAAAGACAAAAAAACGTAAAGCCCCTTTTGATGCGTCACGCGCGAAAGGGGCTTTTGCTTATCATTATATTTTCCCTAATTTCTTCGCGAGAGCTTTCGTCTCTTCTAGCAACCGGCTCACTTCACCAAGCCCAGTTTCCCAAAATGTCTCGTCGGTGATATCAATGCCCATCTTGGCAAAAATATTTTTGGGAGAATCAGACGTGCCGGAAGACAAAAATTCTTTTACTTTGCCGATAAACGCCTTGTCTTTTCGCACCGCCGCCTGCATGGCTTTGGAAATGAGGAGCCCACTTGCGTATGAATAGACGTAGAAAAAATTGCGGATATGACTCCAGTAGACCCACCAATTTTCGGACCCAGGCGATTGTTCCACGGCATCTCCCATGTAAGCGCTCATGTGTTTTTGAAAAAGCACGCCGATGTCATCTTTTGAAAAATATCCATTCTCGCGATATTCTGCGTGCAATTCCTGCTCAAACCGATATAGCGCGATTTGGCGAAAAATAGTAGACACGTCGTCGTTTAGTTTCGCGAGCATGAGCGAGAGCCGTAATTCATCTGTGGCGTCTTGCATCAGCCGTTCAAGCACAAAATCTTCCATAAAGGTGCTCGCCACTTCCGCGGTTGATACCGGTGTATCAAAATAGAGCGCATGCTGTTTTTTTCTCATCATTTCATTGTTGATACCATGCCCTGATTCATGCGCGAGTGTCAGCACATCGCGGAGCTTGTTTGTATGATTGAGCAGTATATAGGTTGGTTGAGACAAAAGAACATGCGCGCAAAACGCGCCCCCTGTTTTCCCTTTTTTAGGAAAGACGTCCGCTAAACCGCTCTCAATAAAATGTTTAAATATCAGACCAAATTCAGTGTCCAAATTTGAAAACACATCGTAGACAAGCTCTGACGCGTCTTCATACGTATACGTTTTTTCAATGGAACCATACGGCACACTGCGTTCGTGATACGCAAGCCGCGGCACTCCCATCAAGCGCGCTTTGAACGCGTAGTATTCTTTCGCGACAGAAAATTTTGACACAACCGCTTTTATCAGCGCATCAATCACGTTCGTATCAATATCGTCGGCAACGTGACGGCTTTCATCTGGTCGTTTGATTCCGCGTAGCGCATTGCCCACTTTTTCTGTTTCAAGGATAGAATTTATTTCTGCTTCGGCGACATCGGCATTGGCGCGCATAATGTCGTGGACATGCGCCACTGCTTCATCACGCACCTGTTTTTGTATGCTTGAAGTCAAACTCAACAGTTCGTTGAAATTTTTTTGTGCTCGAGTGCCATCTTCGTCAAGTGTTTCCCGCTCTTCACGGTTTACAAACCGCGACGTCATGTCTACCCAATTACCATAACTTGGTTTGCTGACCAAATTCAAAATCTTTTCTTCCGGTTCAGTCAACAAATATTTTGCGTTTGCAAACGCCCGTTCCAAATAGTGCCAGTATGATGCGAGCGGCTGGTATTGCAGAAACTTTTTTTGTTCTGACGCTGGAATTTTTGCCACACGCATTCCAAAAAATTGAATGTCGTTGGCAATGGCAAGAGAAAAATCGTGAATTTTTGATTCGTACGCTTTGAGCGCGGTGTTGTCTTCATCTTGCGCGCCGCGAAGAGAGAAATAATACCCTTCATCGCCAGACACGCCATAATTCCGTTCCAGCGCCTCATATTCGTCAAGCGCTTTTTTCAAAACTGACGGCTCTTTCAAATAATCATCTCTGTCTTTCCATTTATTGATAAACGCGTAATTTGCCGCGCGAATTGCTTCGCGTTTTTCGGCAAATGTTTTATCATCATCGCCTTTGCCAAGCGGCGACAAATCCCATTCTGTTTTTGACGTGTTAAGTTTGGTCATTTTTATTATCTTTGAATTACGAAACATTAACCTGTAAATCCAAGCCATCTAATGGTAATAAATGAAACGAAAAACTAAAAATGAAAAAAGCAAAACAACAACTTAAAATTCAAAATATTTTACACTTTACGATGTTGTTTTACGTTTTTCGATTTGCGTTTTGCATTTTTGTAACTAATCGTTTGTAATTCATTATATCATTATACATTACGATATTTTTGAACAATCTCCACAATACACATTGTTGGACATCGGATGTCCAACAATTTATGCCTTATTGTACAGGCCGGGCGTATTTTTTTAAAATGGCTGAAAGCGTCAATATCGTCTTGTCTATCTCTTTTTTTGTAGTTTCACGTCCCAAACTAAACCGCACCGAATTATCGGCGAGCCACTTATGGCCGCCAAGCGCGGAAACCACATACGATGCGTCTTCGTCTTCACTTGAGCACGCGCTTTTTGCCGATACCGCGACGCCTTTTGCATCTAGTAAAATAACCATAAGCTGGCTTTCTATATTTGGAAAAGAAACATTTATATTATTTGGAAGCCGCGTAACACGTGATCCGTTAACTGTTGGACATCCGATGTCCAACAATTTTGTGATAAAGTAGTCGCGAAGTTTAGTTTGCCGTGCCGACTCTTTTTCAGCAACTGCGCGAGTTATTTCAATCGCTTTTGCCAAACCAACGATAACCGGCACATTTTCCGTTCCGCTTCGCAATCCTTTCTCTTGCCCGCCGCCATAGAGCATCGGCACGAGTGGAACATTACGTTTTTTGTAGAGCACTCCGACTCCTTTCGGTCCATAGATTTTCGCGCCATTGAATGTGAGCAAATCAACGCCAAGCCGCTCAATATGCGCATCAAGATAATTCATCGCCTGGCACGCGTCAGTATGAAAATACGGATATCGGTTCAACTTGGACGTCGGGTTTCCAAGTTGACTTGGAAACCCGACGTCCAAGTTAGATTTTTCACTTAGTGGCTCAACCACTAAGTGATTCTTTCTATGAAGGCGAATTATTTTTGCGATTTCGCGAATCGGCTGGATTGTTCCGATTTCATTGTTGGCATACATGATTGAAACAAGCACAGTTTCCGGACGAAACGCTTTTTTCAATTGGGCAAGATTTGCAATGCCTTCTTTATCTACGCCGAGGTAATCCACTTTCGCCTCGCCATTTTTTTCCAGCGCACGGCAGACATTAAGAACCGATGGGTGCTCAATCACGCTCGTAATGATGTGTGGCTTTTTTATTCCAAGCTCACGCGCCGCGCGAGCCACGCCGAAAATCGCCAGATTGTTTGCCTCCGTCCCGCCACTGGTAAAAATTATTTCATCTGGGTGTGCGAAAATTGCCCGCGCGATTTTCGCGCGTGAATCTCCTATCGCCTTTTTTGCTTCCACACCTTTTTTATAAATCGCCGATGGATTCCCCTGCTCGCGAGAAAAATACGGCTTCATCGCGAGAAACACCCGCTTATCAAGCGGCGCGCCTCCGGCGTGGTCAAGATATATATTTTTTTTGGAAAACGAGCTCATCGTGTTTGAGCGTAACATTCTGTTTCGTTTTTTGCAAAATCTAAAAAAGTATTGTAAAATCAAGAAACGAAAAGCGTAAAGCGAAAAACGTAAAACAACAGCGTAAAACTTAAAGTTTTTTGTTTTTCGTTGTTAATTTTCGTTTTGCATTTTTCGTTTTTCGTTAAATATTCAAAATATCACAAAATGGAAAAGAACGCGTCAAAACAAAATACAATCCCAAGACCACCGATAATAGTCGTCATGGGGCATATTGACCACGGCAAATCAACACTTTTGGATTATATACGAAAAACAAACATTGTTGAAAAAGAGGCGGGCGGTATTACCCAGCATATTTCCGCATACGAAGTGGCGCACGGCGAACGAACTATCACTTTCCTTGACACTCCAGGGCATGAAGCATTTTCTTCCATGCGCGAGTGCGGAGTTTGTGCGGCAGATATTGCCGTCCTCGTGGTGTCCGCCGAAGACGGCGTAAAAGCGCAAACACTTGAAGCAGAGAAAACCATACGAACAAGCGGCATCCCCTACCTCGTCGCATTGAGCAAAATTGATAAACCGAACGCGAACATTGAAAAAGCAAAACAGAGTCTCGCTGAAAATAATATTTTTGTTGAAGGATACGGCGGAGATATTCCTATCGTCGCTCTCTCATCAAAAACAGGCGAAGGAATAGACGAACTTTTGGAAACAATTCTTTTGGTTGCAGACATGAATACATTAACCGGAGATCCCCAAAAAAATGCCGAGGGCATCGTGCTTGAATCAAACGTAGACCCGAGAAAAGGCATTTCTGCCACGCTCATCATAAAGGACGGCGCCATTCGTACCGGCATGTTTGCCATCGCGGGGGAAAGCATATCGCCGGTACGCATCATGGAAAATTTTTTGGGCAAATCGCTCAAAGAAGCGCGATTTTCTTCTCCTGTGCGTGTCATCGGGTGGGACACTCCACCGCCTGTGGGTGTTTTGTTTAAAACATTTGTAACAAAAAAAGAAGCCGAGGCATCCATTCGTATCGCCAAAGAATCAAGCGCCTCAAACACAAGCCGCCCACTGCATGAAACAGAAACAAAAAAACTGCGCCTGCCGATCATTGTCAAAACAGATGTGATGGGGACTGCATCGGCAATCAGAAAAGAAATTGAAAAACTGGAAGGAGACGCGGTGCGTTTCCAAATATTAAACGAGGGTATAGGAGACATCTCTGAAAATGACGTGAAAAGCGCGCTTGGGTCCCGAGACGCCGCCGATGGCGCGGGGCACCATGCTATTATTATCGGATTTCACGTTGGGATAGACAGCCGCGCGCATGCGATGGCGGAACGTTCCGGTGTAGTCATAAAAATCTTTACCGTTATTTATGAACTGACCAAATGGCTCGCGGAAGAAGCAGAAAATAGACGCCCGCGCGTTACCATTGAGGAAACGACCGGCGCGGCAAAAATCCTCCGTGTGTTCAGCCAGAACAAAAACAAGCAGGTGCTCGGAGGGCGTGTGTTGTCGGGTTCAATCTCGCAACAGAGCCAAATAAAAATCCTGCGGCGCGAACACGAAATCGGACGCGGAAAAATCATTGAGCTTCAACAAGCAAAAACGCCTGCAAGAGATGTATCCGAAGGAAATGAATTTGGCGTTATGGTTGAATCAAAAATAGAAATAGCTCCAAATGACGTGATTGAAAACTTCAAACTGGTAACAAAATAAAAATGGGACGACGGCAAGAAAAAATAAGTGAACTGTTGACACAGCTTGCGGCGACTTTTTTTCGTGACCACGCGGGGTCTCACTCGCTTATCACCATAACCCGCGCGTCTGTTTCACCTGATTTAACTCGGGCAACCATCTACCTCACTGTCTTACCGGAAACGGAAGAAGCGCGGGCGCTCTCCTTTGCAAAGCGCCAGCGGAGCGACCTGCGAGAATATATCAAGAAACATACTGATTTCCGCCGCCTGCCGTTTGTAGACATTGAAATTGATTTGGGAGAAAAAAACCGCCAGCACATTGACGAGCTCGGTCGTGCAGATACAATTAAATGACGCACAGGCCACGGTGAGTATATGGCCACGTAGCCAAGTGGTAAGGCATTCCTCTGCAAAAGGAATATTCGGGAGTTCGATTCTCCCCGTGGCCTCAAGGTAACGGAGCAAAGCAACTGCTTGCTTTGCGTGGAGAATCGAAAGTCGGAGCGATGCCCCGCTCGCAAGCGGGGCCGCGAGACGGGCTCGCGAAAATTTTTCATCAGAAAAATTATTCGTGAGCGATTCTCCCCGTGGCCTCAAGGTAACGGAGCACGCCCGGATGGCGGAATTGGTATACGCGCACGACTTAAAATCGTGTCCCGAAAGGGTTGTGGGTTCGACTCCCACTCCGGGCATAAGCGAACGAGTGGAGTATAAGCAATGTTAGTTAAAATTAAATAATACATCCGCCCATAGCTGTCTTGGTAGAAATCAAAAAGTAGTGGTAACATTTCTTTAAATATAAAAACATATCCGCCCATAGCTCAGTTGGTAGAGCAACTGCCTCTTAAGCAGAAGGTCGTAGGTTCGAGCCCTACTGGGCGGACACGGAGCAAAGCGGAGTGTTTGCCCAAGCGAGCAAACAATTTTGCTCGCGTGTAGGGCGAGAAAAGTTTGAGCATATCCGCCTATGGCGGATGCGAAAACTGTACTGAATCTGTAAGATTCGAGCCCTACTGGGCGGACAAGCACGAAGTGATTGGACGGCCAGAGCAAGACAACGGCTTGTCTTGCGTTAGGGCTCGAAAGCCGTAGCGATGTTTTTGTTTTGCGGAGCGAAGAAGCGGAGCAAAGGCAAAAACCGCGAGGCGGGGCTGATAAAAATTTCCGTTAGGAAATTTATTAGTAGCCGAGCCCTGACTTTGGCGGACAAGCACGAAGTGATTGGACGGCCAGAGCAAGACAACGGCTTGTCTTGCGTTAGGTTGAAAAGCGAATACATGGAGCTTTTCAAAACCTTTTGATATAGATTGCGAGTTTACGAGGCAATATATCCAAAAGGTGTACTGTTCCTGTAAGGAATCGAAAAGATGACTTAATTAAAATTAACACGCCGGGGTGGCGAAATTGGTAGACGCGCCAGTCTTAGGAACTGGTAGAGCAATCTGTGGAGGTTCGAGTCCTCTCCCCGGCACTAGAGAGAACAAGTTGCCGAAAGCAACGAGGTATGATAGTTTTGTCATAGAATATAGAATTTTTGAAACCAAACAAAGAGGTGGAAAATGCATTCGTGCGCATTTTGCGACAAAAAAGTATTTGAGGAACAGCTCGTTGCCGAATATGAGCAATTTTATATTATCGCCACACTGGGCCAAATCACCGATGGCGGCTATATATTAATTTTCCCAAAACGCCATGTGCCGTGCATGAGCGCATTGAACCATAAAGAAATGGTGCAATTGGTCATCATTCTAGGCGGAGCTGAACATATCATCACTGGGACGTATGGTCTTCCAGCCATATTTGAGCATGGTATTGTCGGACAAACGGTTCCGCATGCGCACTTGCATCTTGCCCCGGTAAGGTTTGATTTGACCGACACCATTGACCAAGATTTCCCACAAACACAGAAAAAATCATTTGATATTTTGCTTACAGGTATACCGCGTCAATCGCAGAATGCGCTACAGCCATATTTATTGTGGCGTCCACCAAATGAAAACGCCATGGCAGAAATGTGGATGAACCCACAAAAAGTGCCAGTACAATATCTGCGAACCTTACTCGCCGATGCCGCAGGAAGACCGGAAAGAGGAAATTGGAGAGAGATGGACTCGAAATTGGACAAGCGCCTTTGGTCAGAGACCGTGAAAAATTTGCGGGCACGTTTTTTATAAAAGAAAAAACCACCCAAGCAAACGCTTGGGTGGTTATTTTTTTTATGCACCAAACTCTTTTCTCAATTCTTCAATCCCATCTTCAAACGAAACGAGCGGTGTCCAGCCGAGCGTCTGTGTGACCTTGGTAATATCGGCAAGCGTATTGCGAGATTCAATTCGTGCCGAAATATATTCTTTTTTACCGCCAACCATATCGGCAATTGCATTGACGGAAAAATTGCGCCCGCCGCCGACATTAAAAAATTCTCCGGAAATATCTTTTTCGTGCTCCGCCGCCATGATATTGAGCCGCGCCACATCAGACACGTGGACAAAATCGCGTGTCTGTTCCCCGTCGCCGGTAATTGTTAGCGGCCGTCCATCTTTTTTTTGTTTAAAAAATTTACAAACAACCTGCGCGTACGCGCCGTTTGGGTCCTGCCGTGTACCGAAGACGTTAAAATACCGAAGCGCGACCGTTGAGAGCCCGTACACCGAATGCCACATTCTTGCATATTGTTCGCCAACATATTTCTGCAAACCATACGGACTTTTGGGGTTAATTGGCGCCGTTTCAGGCGTGGGCATGATGTCGGTATCTCCATAACAAGAACTTGACGCCGAATAAACGAGCCGCTTGACCATGCCTTCCTGCGCCGCTTTCAATACATTAACGGTGCCGCCAATATTCACCTTGTTAGTCTCTTGCGGAAAATCAATTGAATACTGCACGCGCGGCAATGCCGCGAGATGAAACACATACTGCGCGCCCGCGATAATAGGCGCAATCGCCTCATAATCGCAAATATCAGCAACATGAAGTATTGCTTGCGGGTTCACGTTTTCTTTTTTTCCTCCAGACAGATTGTCTATCACACTCACTTCATACCCATGCTCTATCAACGCGTCTACGAGATGCGACCCGATAAAGCCCGCACCGCCTGTGACTACTGCTTTTTTATTGTCTATTTTCATAACGATATTTCCCTTTATTTGTGCGTCTATTTGTAAAATAACAATAATGCTAAAAAGAGTCTATCAGATTCCCACCTGCGAAAGAAGCGTTTTTATCGTCTTTAGGGCAATCTTAATATCAAGCCACACCGAGCGGTTTTTTATGTAATAGAGGTCATACGAGAGTTTTTCGCGCGTCTGTGTAATATCCACATCATGATGCGGCGCTTCTTTTTGATAAATCTGCGCCCAGCCGGAAAGACCGGGTTTGATAAGATAGCGTACGTTATAGTATGGAATTTGTTCCGCATACGCCTCCGCCGGTTCTCTGAATTCCGGGCGAGGGCCAATGAGAGAAATATCGCCCACTAGCACATTCCAAAGCTGCGGCAATTCATCAATCCGAGTTTTTCTCAAAAATCTGCCGACACGCGTCACTTCATTTTTTATCCCCTTGCTCCACTCCCCATGGTCGTTTGCGGTCATGGTGCGAAACTTTATCAGGCGAATATTTTTGTTATCCTGCCCGACACGATTTTGATAGGTAAAAATCGCGCCGTCGTCATCAAGTTTGACTGCAATCCAAACAAACGGATACAGTATGAGTGAAAGCGCTCCAAGAACAAGCGAAATTACAATGTCCATAAACCGTTTTATGGCATCGTAGATGAGGTGCGGTGCCTGCGAAATATTTTCCAAAAACCAACTGTCTCCCAAAAGCGAAAGCGGCTCGCGATCAAATACTTCTTCGTATATTTTATACTTATCCACAAAGCGCATTTTTGAGAAGATAAGATTGTACAGATGTGGGATGAGCGGCGTGACTTTGTCGTTTTGTAAGTCAACAACAATTGTCGTGACTCCCTGCGCGTAAATAGTATTGATAATTTCATTCTTAAAATCAGTCTCGTTTACTTTTTCAACATCAATCACGCGCACAAAATTAATATGGTAGCGAGGATTTTTGTTGACTTCATATTCTAATTCGCGCATTTCAGGGCCCGTGCCGATGAGAATCGCTTTTTCGCGCAGTGCCGACCCAGCAAGCGCGACGACCGACAAGCGCCACCCGAGGATAAACACAAACGACACCACAAGATAGATAAATAAATTTGTTTTCGGTGTAATTTGGAAAAGCGGAATGAAATAAAAAAACAAAATAGCCATGACGCTGTTTAATACCTGCGTCTTTAAAATGAGAGACGGGAGCCGTTTACGCAGGAGAAGCGTATGTTTGTCGTAGAGCCCGGCAATAAAAAATGAAAGCGTCCATGCGATAAAAATGATTGAGAACGGAAGCAGGTGAGCATATATCGTCAAAGAATCCGGCAACTCAAAATAACGTAGCGTGAGAGAAACCCATAACGCTACATAAAAAAGCACAATATCTCCTAAAAAAAGGATTGTTGATTCCCAACGATTTTCAATCCCCATAATACAAATATATTATATGAAAATGACCATAAAATCCACTGATTATGTAACGTAGATTCGCAAAAGAATGTTTCAAATAACGATAATGGTCATTTGCTTCATTACACAATATCATATATACTACTGTCAATGTATCCGAAGAAAAAAATTTTATACCTTGTAACAAAATCAAATCAGGGCGGCGCGCAGAGAAATGTGTACGACTTGGCGACCGATTTATCGCCAGCAAATTTTGACGTGTTGATATGCGCCGGCGGAGAGGGCTGGCTTTTAGACGAGCTCAACAAAAAAAATATCCGCGCCGAATCACTTCCCTTTCTTTCGCGTGATATAAATATACTTGCCGACCTGTCGGTCTTTTTCCGCCTCATTGCTCTTTTCAAAAAAGAACGTCCTGATGTCGTGCATCTGCACAGCTCAAAAGTGGGCGGACTCGGGGCTTTTGCGGCGCGCGTCTCAGGCGTTCCAAAAATTATTTTCACCGCGCACGGCTGGGCATTCAATGAACCGCGCTTTTTTCTTTCGCGTGCAATGATATGGCTTGCTTCGTGTGTCACCGCGCTTCTTTCTCACCATCTTATTACCATCACTAAAAAAGATACGGCGCAAGCTCGAGCGATGCCCTTTGTTTCAAAATCAAAAATTAATTATATACCAAATGGAATCGGTGAAATAAAATTTTTACCTCGTGAAATGTCGCGCGAAACTCTTCTCTCCTCACTCGCAAAAAACCTGTCGCCAGAAACACTCTGGATTGGCGCTATATCAGAACTGACAAAAAATAAAGGGTTGTCATATGCGATTGACGCAATCGCCAATCTTTTACGCCGCAAAGAAGGACCATTCGTAAAATTTGTTTTTGTCATTATCGGCGAAGGAGAAGAAAGAAAAGCGCTTGAAAAACAAATCGCGGACAATAATCTTTCTAATACGGTCTTTCTTGTCGGACACAAAAAAGATGCACGGATATTGTTAAAGGCATTTGATATATTCACGCTCACCTCACTCAAAGAGGGTCTGCCGTATGCGCTTCTTGAGGCCGGACTTGCTGGATTGCCAGTCGTCGCAAGCAATGTCGGCGGTATTCCTGATATTATTGACAACAATGCTGGAATTCTAGTCCCCACAAAAAATCCCGAGGCAATCGCTGAAGCATTACAAAAAATGATACAAGACGCTGGTTTGCGACATCATTGCGGAGCGCATAACGCAAAGAAAATAAGCAACACACATTCTCTGCGAAATATGCTCAACCAAACCACGGCTCTTTACAAATAAAGGTTCCTCGGGGCTTTACCACGAGGAACCTTTTTATATCCCTAAAAATTCATTTTTCAGCGCGTCACGATGCGCGGGCCGTGCGTATTGACGCATACCCATAAGGATGCCCAGCCCGATAAATTCTGTCAGTAAATGAGAACCGCCATAACTTAAAAAAGGAACGGTTGTGCCGGTTACCGGCAATAAACCGATATTGATGCCAACATGAATTATGAAGTGACTCATAAAAAAAATCGCGAGTCCCATGCCATAGAGCATTTCAAAATTAGTGGCGCCCAAAAGAGCGTTTGCCAGTATGCGCCAAATGACCACCCCGAATAAAAAGAAGAGCACCAGCGCGCCGATAAAACCCCACTCTTCCACGAACGCGGCAAAAATAAAATCAGTCCTATATTCCGGCAAAAATTTCAAGCGTGATTGTGTGCCATACCCGACACCCTTGCCAAAAAGCCCGCCGGAACCGACGGCGATAGTTGATTGGTAGGCGTTATAGCCGGCGCCGTGAATATCAGCGAGTGGATTTATAAATGTCATAACTCGCGCTTTTTGATACGACTCAAGCACTGAAACCCAAAGTCCTCCGAACACTATCGCCCCAAGAAGAAACACAAGAGCCAGATGTTTTTTTGAGACGCCGGAAACAATAATCATGCCAAGCCATATACAAAAAATAATAATGGCAGAGCCAAAATCGGGCTGTAGAAATACCAGCACAAACGGAATCCCCGCATATAAACCTGACACTAAGATATGCCTGACATGCGCAATTTCAATGTGACGCCGGGAAAAATATTTCGCCAGCATTAAAATCACTACAAGTTTGAGAGGGTCGGACGGCTGAAAAGAAAACGCGCCAAAATCAAACCAGCTCCTCGCCCCCTTTATCGCGCTTCCCGCGAAAAGAAGCGTCGCGAGAAGAAAACAAAAGAATAAAAATAACGAAACGACCACACCCGTTTGACGCAAAAATCTGAAATCAACCGCGCTTAGAGCAAAAAAAACTACAAGCGAAATCACAATCCACCACACTTGCTTATCAAAAAAAGAATTCTCACTCACAAACGAATCCATCGTCAAAAGACCCGCGGCAAGAAGCGGAATGATCGCCAAAAATAAAATCCAATCAATATTTTTTATATACGCACGCATATTCCGGCAATGTCTTTGCCTTTCTTTGAAAAGTAATTTTACCGGTTCTTTTATTTCGTCCGAGCGAAGACGAAACACAGGTTAATATCTCGTGGCTTTGCCACTAGGAACCTTTATATATCAAACACGTTAACCCGCGGCATAATTTCAATTTTTGCGGGTGCTCCATCAAATGCTTTGGGCCAGGTGAAAAAAACAGATTCTGATGTATCCGGCAAAATACGGTTGACAATGGTTTCACTCGCCGCAAAAACATTCCCGCTATTATCAAACAGGGCGGCCGTAACTATCACATTCTTTTGTGGAGAAAAAGAACGGTTGAGAATTGCCGCTTCTATAAGCGGATGGCTACCGGCAGTAAATTTCATATTCTGTAAAGCAAGCGGCGGCTTTTGTTCGGAAGACTGTCCCCACACCGGGTCCGTTTGAAACATAAGAAAAGCACGCGATGGAATGCGTGTCCCCGTGCGTATGCCGCCCGAAAAGACAATAAAGCGTTCATTTGGATTGATAAATGTTTTTCCAGACCGTTCCGCAACCAATAGATTTTCTTTGTCGTATAATTTGAACGTATAAGCAATTGCGGGAATCCCAGCATGTACGTTTGGATTTTCTATAAACCCGACTGCATCATACATTCCTTCTCCAGCGGGCAACACACGGCTCCACAAGGTAATGAGCGGGCGTACGTCCGATATGCAGGCGTTTGGACATACTCCACCGCAGTCAACGCCGGTTTCATTTTGATTTTGTTTGTTGTCGGTACAAGACGGCAGAGGATTGAGCGCTTTATATAATGAAAAACTACCAAGTAAAAGAAGCCCGCCGAACACGGCGCTTAAATAGAGTAATTGCCTTCTCGCCGACCAAGAAACCATAGTACTTTACATAATAGCAAAATAGAGCGCGAGTGACAAAACAAACCCCCACCGACGTTATGTCGTAGGGGTTTGTTTTGTTTAAAATTATCCAGAACTTTGTTCCGGCGGCGACCTACTCTTCCCCCGAAGGAGTACCATCGGCGCTGGGAGGCTTAACTTCTGTGTTCGGAATGAGAACAGGTGTTGCCCTTCCGCTCATGCCACCAGAACAAAATCCTTGATGATTTCGTTTGCGCGAAAAAACAAGGAAAAAATTATGCACAAATAAAATTTGATACAGCCGGGGGGTTGAAATGCGAACACTTGGAGCATTTCAAGACCTTTTGAGAATTTTCATGAGTCTTGCGAAATGAAAAGTCCAAAAGGTGTACTGATTCTGTAAGAATTTGAACCCCACCAGTTCAGCGAAAGTGCCATCGGGCACTTTCTCGTCTGTACAAATACATTTGATACAGCCGGAGGGATTTGAACCCCCGTCTCCCAATCTTTTGGAAAAGGCGCTCTGCCATTGAGCTACGGCCGCATCATATTTTTTTTCGAAAAGAACAAAAATAATAATTCACCGGCACAATACCTGGTATATGAAACCCGTTACCCCGCGTTTCATATCCCAAGCCTCGTGCGCGACGAGTTTGGTTTCCAAATTTCCATTTTGTGATTTCCACATTTCCTAATAGGAAGCTTCGGCGGATTAGTACTCCTCGGCTGAAGCGATTGCTCGCCGTACACCTAGAGCCTATCAACGTGATCATCTCTCACGGGCCTTATAATGATTCCTTATCTTGAGGTTGGCTTCCCGCTTAGATGCTTTCAGCGGTTATCCATTCCCGACTTAGCTACCCTGCGCTGCCACTGGCGTGACAGCAGGCAGACCAGAGGTCAGTTCATTCCGGTCCTCTCGTACTAAGAACGAATCCTCTCAAGAATCGACGCCTGCAGTAGATAGGAGACCAACCTGTCTCACGCATGATACCCAATATTGCTATTGGCATTGGACTATAACTTTTCCGACACATATCGGAAGCTGACGTTTAGTCTCTACGGGCTCCGCCCTGGGCGGATTCCCTCGGTGTTATCCCAAAGGGATTTCACCGATATAAGTCAGCAACATCACAAAAAAATTTTGTGATCGCCGTGATGCGATTGGTTCTATCTATTTTTATTTGAAACATGATGGTACTACCATTCATGTTGTTGTTTATTTTTTAGACAAAAGGATTAAAACTTTCTTCTCAATGGGGTTCAAACGAGTTCAATAGCTGAAACCATTTCGGCTACTGAACGGTTTGAACCCAGCTCGCGTACCTTTTTAATTGGCGAACAGCCAAACCCTTGGGACCTTCTCCAGCCCCAGGATAAGGTGAGCCGACATCGAGGTGCCGAACTCCGCCGTCGATATGAACTCTTGGGCGGAACTAGCCTGTTATCCCCGGAGTAGCTTTTATCCGTTAATCTCTGGCCGTCTCTAAAACGGACCATCGGTTCACTATGCTCTGCTTTCGCACCTGCTCGGCATGTACGCCTCGCAGTCAAGCCAGCTTGTGCCATTACACTATCGGCACGGTTTCCATTCGCGC
>JACOYO010000004.1 GCA_016181845.1 Parcubacteria group bacterium
ACGAGGCAGTTTCAAGTCACCACGCGCTCCGCGCGTGCGAAGTGGGTTCGCGCAAAGGCTAATACATCACCGCAATGAGCGAAGCGAATGGAGGAGAGGGGGAGATTTGAACTCCCGATCCGGTTTCCCGGATGCCGGTTTTCGAAACCGGTGCCTTAAACCACTCAGCCACCTCTCCAATTATTTATTTTAGTCGCTTTTTAAAAGATATTTGATTTTTGTTTTTGGTATAATAACTCCCAGCCCAAGGCTGGCCCGCCTCGGGCGGAAGCCACCTCTCCATATGAACCGTATACTAACACGCTCTTGTGTTTTTTTGAATGTTTGTTATGATAAAGCGCATTATGACATTTGCTATTATAGAAACAGGCGGGAAGCAGTATCGCGTCTCGGACGGCGATATGTTGGCAGTTGAGAAATTGCCCGGTGATTACAAAGAAGGCGACACAGTCGTATTTGACAAAGTGCTTCTTTTTGACGACGGCAAGACGACGAAAGTTGGCACACCATATATTGAAGGAGCCACCGTGGAGGCGTCTTTTGAAAAAAACGGAAGAGCGAAAAAAGTGACGGTCATTAAATACAAGCAAAAAAGCCGATATTTCAAAAAGAAAGGACACCGCCAGCCGTTTACGAAAGTAAAAATCGCGAAAGTAAAATAAAATTAAAAAATCATACGATATATCGTATGATTTTTTAATTTTAATGTAACGATTTTTTTAATTTTTTGGCCCCCACTATGCCAGTATACTGGCATAGTGGGTGGATTATGAATTGATAAAGCCGCACGAAAATCCGTGAAGGACGGTCCTTCACGGATTTTGTCTTTAGCGGCGATTTTTTAATGCGTTTGTAAATGTGTCGGTATCGGAATATTCAAGCTCGGTGCCGGTGGAAAGGCCGCGGCCGAGCGCGGAGATACGGAGTGAATGTTTTTTCACGAGCGGCTCAATGGTTTTTGCCACATATTGCGCGGTGTTTTCTCCTTCGCGTGTGGCCCCCATCGCGAGAATAATTTCTTTGAGCGCGCCGGCGGATGTCTGCTTTTCAATTTCTTTCACGAGCTCCGCTATGCTTATTTTTTCATTCGGATTTGGTTCAAGTATCGGGAGGGAGCCGCCAAGTATGAAATAGCGGCCGTGGTAAGCGTTTGTCTTTTTGATGGCGTCAAAGTCGGTCTCTTTTTCAACGATAAGGAGTGTCGTTTGGTCGGTGTTTGGAGAAGTGCAGATATCGCAAAGAAGCGAAGCATCGCGTCCGCGCATAAAAAATCTTCGGCACGAAGCGCATTGCGATACCGCTTCATCGAGCGCTAAAATTTGCACTGCGAGCGTTTTGCGGAACACTTGTCCGTTTGAAAGCAAAAAATATACAAACCGCTTTGCCTGCCGCGGCCCAGTGCCAGGGAATTTCAAAAAATATTCGGCGAGTTTTTCAATCGGGTTCATACCAATTATTTTACATTAAAAATCTCCGAATGAGTCGTCGGCGCTTTTGAGCGCTTGCGCCCCGCCGAAACTGGCGTTTTTATCAATGCTCAAAAAGGTGCTCTTTTTGTCGTCAAAATAAAGTTCCACTTTTCCGGTGGGGCCGTTGCGGTGCTTTTCAATCAGGATTTCAGCAACGTTTTGTTTTTGGGAATTTTCGTCTCGGTCGCGATGGATAAACATGACCACGTCTGCATCTTGCTCAATACTGCCAGAATCACGCAGGTCCGAAAGGCGCGGGCGACCGCCGCGTTGTTCCACGGCGCGGTTGAGTTGCGAGAGGGCAAGCACCGGCACGTCCAGTTCACGCGCTAGCGATTTGAGCGAACGCGAAATTTCAGTAACTTGCTGTACCATTGAGTCTGTGGCGCCACGCGACGTGTTGGTCGGCATCATGAGCTGGAGATAATCAACGATAATCAAGCCCAAACCGTGCTCGCTTTTCAGTCTTCGCGCGACTGAACGCATGTTTAGGATGTGGTTGCCCGCCTGGTCATCTATATAAATGGGCGCGTGCGCCAAGCGGTCGAGCGCGTCGCGGAGGTGTGTGAATTCCAGGTCGGCATTCAATTTCCCGGTGCGGAGTTTCCACGCATCCACTTTTGATTCCGCCGCGAGCATGCGGTCAACGAGTTGCTGTGAACTCATTTCAAGCGAAAAAATACCGACTGGAATATTGTGTTTTGTCGCGGCGAGACGCGCGATATCAAGCGCGAGTGAAGTCTTTCCAACGGAAGGCCGCGCCGCGAGAATAATCAAATCTGATTTTTGCAGACCGGCAAGTTTATTATCCAATTCGGGGAAGCCAGTTGGAACGCCGCGCATTTCGTCGCCCGCCTTGTGCAGTTTATCAAGCCGTTCCCATGCTTCATCTAGCGTTTCTTTCAGGGCGACGAATTGGTGTTTGACGCCGGTATTGGTTACTTCAAAAATTTTCTTTTCTGCTTCATCAAGAACACTCTCTATTTCTTTTTCTTCTTGATAGCCCAAGTCGGCGATGTGGTCGGCGGCGGCCAAAAGATTTCTCAAAATATGCTTTTTTTTGACGATATCGCCGTAATGTTTGATGTTGGTGGAAGATGGAACGGTATTGACCAATTCGGTCAAGTACGAACTGCCGCCCACGCTTTCAAAAATTTTCTGCTCTTTTAATTTTGCGGCGAGTGAAATCAAATCAATCGGTTCATTTTTTCCAAAAAGCGCCAACATCGCTTTATAAATTTTCGCGTGTTTGTCGACATAAAACGTGTCTGGCGTAATGAAAGCGACGATGTCGTTTATCGTCTGCGGGCGGAGCATGATGGCGCCCAAAAGGGCTTTTTCGGATTCGATATTTTGCGGCGGGATTTTGAGAGCATCTGACATGGAGTCAGTCTATCATAAAAAAATATTCGCAACAGATGCGGAAAGTTGAAAATCTGTGCGTAAAGTGGGGATGAAATTACTCACTTGGACGTCCAACGTCCAAGTGGATTTTTTTAATAGATGGACCGGTTGGAGTATCGTTAATCTCGTACCCCAAATCAGCGATTTTTTTGCGGATTTCGTCGGCGCGGGCGAAGTCGCCTGATGCGCGGGCGGATTCGCGTTCTTCCGTGAGCTTTTGTATTTCATCGGGAATCGGTTCTGCCGCGGTATGCTCTTTTGCGTTTTCCAAATCAAGACCAAGCACTCGGTCAAAATCAACAAGGGTCGCTTTTTTGTCGGCAGGAGAAACAGAATCGTCTTTTACGAGCTCCCAAACCAGAGCAATCGCCTGCGGCGTATTCAAATCTTCGGTTACTGTCCCCACGAATTTTTTTTGATATGAGGCATTGATAGAACCGCCGTTTTTGTACGAGGCGATGGCTGTATACAATTTCCCCAATGCTGTTTGAGCGCCGCGAACCGCTTCTTCGGAGAAGGTAATCATTTTTGAATAATGCGCGGTGAGGAGCCAGTAGCGATAGGAGAGCGGAGAGAATCCTTTTTCAACGAGCGTCTTGAGACGGATAAAATTTTCTTCCGATTTTGCCATTTTGCCGCCCGAGATGTTCACAAATCCGCTGTGCATCCAATAATGAACAAACGGCTTTCCTGTCGCGCTTTCTGATTGCGCGATTTCGTTGGTATGATGCACTGGGATATGGTCAATGCCGCCGGTATGGATGTCAAACGTTTCCCCAAGATATTTCATGCTCATCGCCGAACATTCAATGTGCCAGCCGGGGAAGCCCAATCCCCATGGGCTTTCCCACTCCTGTTCGCGTTTTGCGCCATCTTTTGGCGAGAATTTCCACAATGCGAAATCAGCCGCGTTTCGTTTTTCAGGATTTTTTTCTATTCGCGCGCCTTCCTTTAATCCTTCAATATCAAGTTGGGCAAGTTTGCCATAAGCGGGGAAGGTGCTTGTATCAAAATAGATTCCGTCGCTCGTGCGGTAGGTGTGCCCGCCTGTTTCAAGCTTTTGAATCAGTGCAATCTGCTCTGGGATATGCTCAGTGGCTTTTGGGTATTTATCCGCGCGCTTTATGTTGAGCGCATCAATGTCTGCCAAAAAAGCATCGGTATAAAATTTTGCAATTTCACGCGCTGTTTTTCCTTCGCGCCGCGCGCCCGCTTCAATTTTATCTTCCCCGGCATCCTGGTCTGAAGTGAGATGTCCTACGTCGGTGATATTCACAACCTGATGCACGGCATACCCTTCGTACTCAAACATGCGCCGCAGTATGTCGGCAAAAACGTACGCGCGGAGATTGCCAATGTGCGCATAGTTATAGACAGTCGGCCCGCAATGATACATTGAAACCGCGTGCTCTATGATAGGCGCGAAAGATTCTTTTTTTCGGTAGAGTGTGTTGTAAAGTGAAATCATAGCTTGTTAGCTTGTTAGCTTGTTAGCTTGTTAGCTTGTTAGCTTGTTAGGCGTTGTATCCTAAAAAGCTAATGAAGCTAAAACCTAACAAGCTATTTTTATATCCACCGTTTATGTTTAAAAAATATAAACATGGAAACGGTGGCGAGAGCCATGCCGCTGATGATAACCCAAAAATCATTGGGCATCCCCACAATGGGGAGAATTTTTGTGTTCATTCCAAAAATCGACGATATAAGCATCAACGGGAAAGTAACAAATGCCATTACAGTTAGTGTCTTCATTATCTCGTTTGTCTTGGTGTTTAAAAGCGCATCATTGGTATCACGAAGACCCAAAAGTGTCTCGCGGTTGCTCTCAAGAATGTTTGAGATTTTGTAATATTCTCCGGAGATGGCATGCAGATAATATGAAAAATCTTCGCCGAAAAACTTTTTCCCCGCCACTTCAAATGATGAGAGCACTTCCTGATGCGGGCGGGTCGCCTGTCTGAAATTAAGCAGATTGCGGTTTACTTTGGAAATCTCAAACACCATCTGCTTTTCTTCCCCTTGGAAAATGCGCGATTCAATATCTTTTAAGTCGGTTGTGACCGAATCAAGCTCCCCCTCAAGAAATTTATACAGCTGGCGTATAAGGTAAAAAAACAAAAATCCTGCATGGTCGCCCAGATTGCTTTTGTCCAAAATCGAATTAACCTCAAATGCCCTGGAAAATTCATAGAGTGTATCAACGCGTTTGTAGTGAGTTGTAATTAAAAAATTTTCCCCGATGATAAAATCAATCTCTTGGTCGGTATTGTGCCGCTCCGGCGTTCTTGCGAATGTCGGGAAATGCAGGATGAGATAAATGAGATTGTGGTGAAGCTCCACTTTTGGGCGCAGAGTTGGCGAGAGAAGTTCGTTTGCCACCAATGGGTTGATGCAGTATTCGGTGGCTAAAGACCGGACTTCTTCAGGATTGGGATTTTCGACATCAATCCACGTAAGTTTTTTATGCGCGTATTTTGTAATCATGGCATTAGATAAATAGGTTTTAGCCTATTAGCTTTTTAGGTCAATTTTTATTTATTATATCAATATTGTAAACTAGTTTTTATGAATTTCCTAACAAGCTAATAAGCTAATACCTAACAACCTGTGTTTTGTTGACCACAAGTAGATAGTTTGCGATAATGCACACTAATGACAATACGAAATAAGCTAGGGATAATTTTTTTGGGATTGATTGTTATCGGGGCCGTTTTTTCTGTCGGCGTGTATGCAGGGTATAAAGAACGCCCGGAAGTGAATAAAATTGTTTCCTTAATAAACAAAGAGGACGCATCGGTCGCGGAGGCGGCTGATTTCAATGCGTTTTGGAAAGCATGGAATGTGCTCAATGAAAAGTATATTGCCGCGACTTCCACTATTCCTTCGGCTCAAGAAAAAGTGTGGGGGGCAATAGCGGGGCTCGCGTCTGCGTATGGAGACCCATATACCGTCTTTTTTCCTCCGCAAGAAGCCGCTATTTTTCAAAGCGATGTCAATGGCAACTTTGGCGGTGTGGGCATGGAAATCGGTATACGAAACGGCGCTTTGTCAGTGGTGTCGCCACTCAAAAACACGCCTGCGGAAAGAGCAGGGCTTAAGGCAGGAGATGTCATTTTGGAAATAGACGGTGTAGTGAGCATTGATATGCCAGTTGATAAGGCGGTACAAAAAATTCGCGGCAAACAAGGCACTTCGGTGAAATTAAAGATTGGGCGCGAGGGGGCGTTGCCGTTCGAAGTATCTATTACGCGCGACATTATCAATATTCCAATTATTGACACCAAGCTCCGTTCGGACGGCGTGTTTGTCATCTCGTTATATAGTTTTGCCGCGACATCTCCAAACGCATTTCGCGATTCATTGCAAGAATTCTCAAATAGCGGCTCTGATAAACTCATAATTGATTTGCGCGGAAATCCGGGCGGCTTTCTTGAAGCGGCGGTTGATATCGCAAGCTGGTTTTTGCCGCAAGGAAAGACGGTGGTGCGCGAGAGCTTCAAAGACCATGGAAATGAACAGGTGTATCGGAGCAAAGGATATGACGTATTTACCGATAGTTTGAAAATGGCGATTTTGATAAACGGCGGCTCGGCATCGGCATCGGAAATTTTGGCTGGCGCGCTTCATGAACACGGCAAGGCCATCCTAGTTGGAGAAAAATCATTCGGGAAAGGTTCGGTGCAAGAGCTTGTGCCGATTACTGCCGATACTTCACTCAAGGTGACCATAGCGCGATGGCTCACTCCAAACGGCATCTCCATTTCTGAAGAAAAATTAGCGCCGGATTATGAAGTCAAAATGACTCCTGAAGACGTGAAAGCGGGCAAGGACCCTCAAATGGAAAAAGCGGCAGATCTGCTCAAAGCTAAAAAATAAAATTAAGATGAAAATAATTTTACTTAAAGATGTTCCAAAAGTCGGACATAAATACGAAGTAAAAGAAGTGGCGGAAGGTTTTGCGAACCATTTTTTATTTCCCAAAAAACTTGCCGTTTTGGCAACGGCAAAAGTGATTGCAAGTTTTGAAAAAGAGCGCGCGGAAGGAAAGCAGGTTTCTGATGCGCGGATAGCCGAGCTGGAATCGTATCTGAAAAAGCTCGGTGATGTTTCGGTGGTCATGCGCGCGAAAGCAAACAAAAGCGGGCATCTCTTCGCGAGCTTGCACAAAAAAGATATCGCGGGAGCGCTCACAGAACAGACAGGCATGCCGATTGACGAAGCGTTTCTCATGCTCGATGAGCCGATAAAAGCAATCGGAGAGCATGAGATCATTGTAAAAGTGAACGATAAGTCTGGCGCGTTCAAGTTGATAGTTGAAGCGGAAAAATAAACTTCGGCTAAATTCGGCTATCGCATAGCCGAAAATAATTGTAATTCGGCTATCGCATAGCCGAATAATAGCCGAATAATTAAGTACATAAGAAATAACAATAAAAAATGAATGGTGATATTTATCATATTCTGAATAGAGGAGTGGATAAAAGAGATATTTTTCTCAAAGATAAGCATTATGAAAGGTTTGCGCACAATCTTCACGATTTCAATAATAAAAATATTGCGTCGATGTCGTATCGCAATCGAAGAAAATCTAATTCGGCTATGCGAAAGCCGAATGAAAAACCGAATGATGAGTTGGTGAATATTATTTGTGTTTGTTTGATGCCGAACCACTACCATCTTTTGGTACAGGAAAAAATTGATGGTGGAGCAAGTTTATTTTCTAAAAAAATATCTAGCGGATATACACAATATTTTAATCTAGAATACAAAAGAAGCGGCGTCTTATTTCAAAGTAGGACAAAAATAATTTTGGTACAAAACGATAGTCATTTTTTACATTTGCCTTTTTATATTTTCCTCAACCCAGTTAAATTGATAGAACCGGAATGGAGGGAAAGTGGTATAAAAAATCATGGAAAAGCCGTTAATTTTTTAGAAAATTATAAATGGTCAAGTTTCAATGAAACTATTTTGTTGAAAAAAGGAATTTTTAGCGACTCTATAAACAGCAACTTATTTTTTGAATTTTTTAAGACTAATCCAAAAGATTTCAAAAAAGAACTCACTGAGTGGATTTAGAGAATAGAGAAATTCGGCTAAAATTCGGCTATGCGATAGCCGAATTCGGCTATCGCATGGCCGAATTTGGATTTACTCAACACTTACTTCTTTTCTCGCCACTTTTTTACCGTGGAAGTTTGTTTTGCGAATGGTGCGGAAAGAGACCGTGCCGTCTTTAAGCGCAAATAAAGTATGGTCGGTCCCCAAGCCGACATTTTTGCCCGGCACAATCCGCGTGCCGCGTTGGCGTACGATAATATTGCCGGTTTTTGCTTTTTGTCCGGCATAGAGTTTCGTGCCGAGGTATTTCGGCTGTGAATCGGTTAAGTTTTTCGCTGTTCCGCCAGCTTTTTTATGTGCCATAGGATTTTGTTATTAGCGACGTAGAGCGAGGAAAAGTAAAAGTTTCGCTTTTACTTTTCCGAGCCGAGGAGCTAACATAAGATGAAGTGCTTTTATTAACGGTTTTATTATTATAGTAGTGTCAATGAGTATAAAAGATATTCTCAATAAATGCAAGGATTCCACGCGGATACTGGAGCAAAGAGATGTTTTTGTCGTGCTATTGATTATCCTCGCTTCTTTTGCCTCATTTGGGCTCGGCCGGTTGTCGGCGTTGCAGGAAAAGAAGACTCCGATACGGATTGAACAGGCCGCGGCAGCAGTTATGTCGGGTGGCGCACTTGATGTTGTGGCGGCTATCCCAGCCAGGCAAGATCTAGCGGAAAGTGAAAAACAAACACAAGAAAAAACGCTTGCTTCAGGAGGGAATTTTGTCGGTTCTAAAAACGGTACGACCTATCATTTTCCTTGGTGTTCCGGCGCTACTCGCATCAAAGAAGAAAATAAAGTTTGGTTTGCTACAAAAGAAGCGGCAGAGAGGGCGGGGTATCACCCTGCCGGAAATTGCAAAGGACTCTAAATTATGAATCAGGAATAAAAAAATGATTAATCACGAATCGCACCTACAAACTATTTCGCAAAATTTTGCCGAGCCAGATGCCTTTTTACAATGGCGTCTGGGCATGCTTGCCTCTGCGGAAGTAGCGCCGAAAGAACATAAAGAAGAATTTTCGTATGGATTGGGGATTGTTTCGGCAGTCCCGTACGCGGGGGTTTTTGGCCAAGCGGAATCACCGTATGAATACCAATGGAAAGAATTGCCCGCAGGCGTGCGCGTGGTGCGCTGGACGGAAGCGATGAGAGACAGCGTTCTCTCAACAAAAATTCTCTCGCTTTTTGAAGCGGAGAAAAATAGAATGGCCTCCAATTATTTTTTCGCACTTTCCGCGGCGTTTTTTTCAGATGGACTCGTCGTTGTTGTCGACGAAGGAGTGTCGGCCGATATCGTCCTTGAAACAAAGATACCGCTATCAGGTGCCGACATGCTTGTAGTGTTTGCCGGAGCGAATTCTCGCGTTACGGTGCGCGAGACACTGTCTTTTGAGGCGGGAAATGTCCTCGGCATGAAAGGCAGGACCGTTTTTATCATTGCCGAAGAAAAAGCTCGTGTCATGTACGCGGAGAAAATCACGGCTTTCTCACAAGGATTATTTTTTATAAACAAAAAAGCGTTTGCGAAAGACGGCGCGCATGTTTCACTTGTGGAAACATCAGGATGCGGAGCAGGGTTTCTCAAATCGGAAACAGCAGTTTTTCTTGAAGGTGAAAAATCAAAGGCAAATCTGGTGACTTTTAGAGAGACGGACGGCACGGCGGTATCCGACAATCTTGCAACAGCATTTCATCGCGCTGACGACACAGTTTCTAATATTTTTTCCGTAGGCACGGCGAGCGGACTTTCAAAAATTATTTATCGGAGTCTTATTCAGGTGCCCGCGCATATCCATGCTGTGATAGGCAGACAAGAGGGGAATTTTCTCATGCTTTCTCCAGATTCTGAAATTGACGCTATTCCTTCGCTTGAAGTCGCAAGCGATGATACCAAAACTTCTCACGCGCTTTCTGTACGTCGTTTATCGGAAGAAAGTTTGTTTTATCCGAGAACTCGCGGCTTTACAACAAGAGACGCCGAATCGCTTATTGTGCGGGGGCTTATGGAAAAAGCACTCTCGGCGGCGGTATCAAGCGAACATGCCGACCTCTTTTCCCTTGAATCATTGCTGTGATTAAATTCGGCTATGCGATAGCCGAATTGCTTTTCCTTTGCCGCGGGCGTATACAATTCATTGACCACGCCCTATCTATCGGTTATAATAGCGCCAATGACACCTGATATTGATTATTTAAGCAAAGAAAAACACAAAGAGCTGGAAAAAGAATTACAGCAGTTAAAAACAGTGCGACGGCAAGAAATCGCCAACGACCTTGAGTTCGCCAAATCACTTGGCGACCTTTCTGAAAATGCCGAATACCAGCAAGCGCGCGAAGCGCAGGCAAATCTTGAAGACCGCATCAATCAAATAGAAATGCTCTTAAAGAGCGCGATTATTGTTTCAGATAAACATAAGAGCGATTCCATCGGTATCGGCTCTGTTGTTGAGGTGAAAAAAGAAGGTTCAAACGACACGCAAAAATATCAGCTTGTCGGCTCTGAAGAAGCGGACATGGCGGCGGGGAAACTTTCCATTAAATCGCCTTTGGGAGAAGCCTTGTATGAAAAAAAGAAAGGAGAGACGGCAATTTTCAAAGCGCCAAACGGCAAAGATCTCTCTTACATAATTGTGAGCATAGAATAATAGAATAAATTTTTGCGTCTTTGTTTTGCATTTTTCGTTTTGAGATTTACGTTTCTGATATATGGCCTCACTTGAAGAACTCCGCGCCGAGCGGATAAAAAAATTACAGCGTCTGCGTGATAACGGTATTGACCCGTATCCGGTGGATTCGCGCGTTGATACGGAAATAACCGACGCGATTTTGCGTTTTGACGAACTTTCTTCGCAGGCGCAAAAAAAAGTCGTCATGGGCGGACGTGTCATGACGCTCCGCGGGCAGGGAGCCATTCTATTTTTTAATTTTAATGACGGCACTGGCGTTTTTCAGGGGATGTTGAAAGAAGACGAGTCGGGCAAAGAGATATTTGATTTGTTTTCCGAGACCGTTGATATCGGTGATTTTGTTGAGCTTGAAGGTTCGCTTTTTACGACCAAACGCGGTGAAAAAACAATTTTGATTTCAGCGTGGCGGATGCTTGCAAAAAGTTTGCGTCCACTGCCCGATAAATGGCATGGCTTACAGGACATTGAAGAGCGTTTCCGTCGGAGGTATCTTGACGTGCTGATGTCGCCCGAGGCTCGGGAACGATTTATTATCCGCTCAAAAACACAGGCTTTTTTGCGCTCGTTTCTCATTCGCGAAGGGTATCTTGAGGTTGAGACACCGATGCTCCAGCCGCTTGCCGGCGGCGCAACTGCCGAGCCATTTAAGACGCGCCACAACGCGCTTGATGCCGACCTCTATTTGCGTATCGCGCCGGAACTGTATTTGAAAGAACTTTTGGTTGGTGGATTCAATAAAGTGTTTGAGATGGGGCGGAATTTTCGGAATGAAGGAATTGACGCGACTCATAATCCGGAATTTACCATGCTTGAATTTTATGAAGCGTATGCCGACGCGCAAAAGCAAAAAACTTTTGTTGAAGAATTGGTGCGCACGGCGGCAAAGGAAATAATAGGCGGTTATGAAATTACGTATGATGGACATGATATTGACATAGCCCGGCCATTTGAAAAAATTTCTTTTTTTAATTTGCTCAAACGTGATGCGGATATCGCCGAACCTGAATCACTTTCGCGTGATGCGTATGAAAAAAAAGCCCGCGCGCTTGATATTGATGTCAAAAAAACAGACGCGCGTGAAAAAATCATGGATTATATATATAAAAAAGTTTCAAAACCAAAACTGATTCAGCCGACATTCATTACTGATTATCCAGCGGCATTTTCTCCATTTGCAAAAAGGCACGGCACCGAAACAGATTTGATTGACCGCTTTCAGCTAATTATTGGCGGATTGGAAATAGTCAATGCTTTTTCAGAATTGAATGACCCAATAGAACAGCGCGCGCGCTATGTTGAGCAAGATAAAAAGAAAAAAGAGGGGGAAGGAGAAGTGTCTCCGTCTGATGAAAGTTATCTTGAAGCGATGGAATACGGTATGCCGCCTTCAAGTGGCGTTGGTCTCGGTGTTGACCGCCTCGTGATGCTTCTCTCCAATGCAAAAAATATCCGCGAAGTGATTTTGTTTCCAACACTGCGGCAAAAAACATAACAAGATTGCGTGTATACATAAATATAAGCGCCCCTGCCGATTGGCCGGGGCGCTTTATTTTATTGATGAAGATACTTTCTTTTTTTAATGATTCTCAAAAAAGCTCCTGAAAATCGCTCTTGTATATTTTCCAGCCACACATACTGCCCGTGTCCGACGGCTTTGCGTGAATCGCCGCGCGGCACTTTTTCCGTTTTTGCAACGATAAACGGACCATTCCCGTGACATGCCCGACACATTTTGATATACAGCCGCATCTCTTTGTCTGTGGGTTTCCCCCACCCAACTTGGTCTCCAACGCGAAATTCCTTTTTTTCTTTTCCTCGGATGATTTTCTGATATTCAAAATTATTTTGCGGTGTCATATGCCCCCGTGACGTGAGAGATTGGACATACTGTTGGACATCGGATGTCCAACAGTAGAAGCGAGTCAATGAGAGGAATCAAAGATACTTATCATCTGTTTATAATCTGCCATATTGCTCTTTTTTGTCAACCAAGTAACTTACAAAGGTTCCTCCTTCGTTGTGGATAACTTTTTGTTTGCGTATGTGACCGCTGGTGGTATATAATGGTAGATACGTGGGAAAAAGTGGTAAATAAAAATCACCATGCTTATCGGTGAATATACACACTCAATAGATGATAAGAAACGGCTCTCATTGCCCGCGAAGTTTCGAAAAGAAATCGGAAAAAAAATTGTAGTGACGAAAGGTTTGGAAGCGTGCCTGTTTGTTTTTTCAAAAGAAGAATGGAAAAAAGTTTTGGCGCGGTTGTCGGAGCTCTCGATGGGGAAGGCGAGCAGTCGGGATTTCAACCGCTTTTTGCTCGCCGGCGCGGTGGAAATAGAAGTAGACGCTATCGGACGGATTCTCATTCCTGATTTTTTGAAAATATTTGCGGGACTGAAGAGTAAAGTTATTTTCGCTGGCGTTGGCAATCGGATTGAAGTGTGGGATGACGATGCCTGGCGAGCGTACAAGAAAACCGTTGAGAAAGAAGCCGACCGGTTGGCGGAAAAATTGGGGGATATCGGAATGATTTAGCGCGTATATGACTACGCACATACCAGTTCTTTTGAAAGAAACAATAGAAGGTCTTAACCCGGAAAAAGGTGAGACGGCGCTTGATGCGACGCTCGGCGGCGGAGGTCATAGCCGCGCATTGTGCGCACGCATTGGCGAATCGGGGACGTTCATCGGCGTGGACGCAGATGAAGACGCGGTCTTGCGCGCGAAAGAAATCTTGTCGCCATGCAAAGCGCGCGTTATCCTTGAAACCGCAAATTTCCGGACTATCGCGCGAATTCTTGATAATCACGGCATCAAAGCAATCAATCGCGCCGTCTTTGACCTTGGCTTGAGTTCTTTTCAGCTGGAAGAAAGCAATCGCGGATTTTCATTCCAACGTTCCGAGCCGCTTCTGATGACTTTTGAAAAAAACGCGCCTCAGGAAGCTGTTACCGCGTACGATATCGTGAATCAGTGGAGAGAAGATTCCCTTGAAGCTATTCTTTTGGGATACGGTGAGGAACGATTCGCGCGAAGAATTGCCAAGGCGATTGTTTCTGCGCGGAGAGAAAAGCCAATCACGTCCACGGATGAGCTGGTATCGGTGATAGTGCAGGCACTGCCGTGGTCGTACCGGAACAAACGTCTGCATCCAGCGACAAAAACATTTCAAGCGCTCCGCATTGCCGCGAATGACGAACTGGGAGCTTTGAAGGAAGGGCTTTTTGAATGTTTCTCACGCCTTGCGCCGAGAGGCAGAATGGCGGTTATATCATTTCATAGCGGAGAAGACCGCATTGTCAAACTTTTTTTCAAAGAGCAAAAAAATGCAGGTGCGGCAATACTGATTTCAAAAAAGCCGATTATTCCATCGCGTGAAGAACAGCGCGAAAATCCCAAGTCGCGAAGCGCCCAATTAAGAATTTTAGAAAAAATATAACATGTTCAGGAATTTCAATACAACAGACCACATAGAAAAAAAGATATTTTGGGCGCTCTCTCTTTTTGCGGCGCTTTTTGTCGCGCTGTATATTTATTTTGTCGCCAATGCTACGATTGCGATTGTTGAGCGCGAGCAGATAGAAGATGACATTGCCACGCTTGGCGGAAAGCTTGCCGCAGTGGAATCAAATTATCTTGCGGCAACCGCGAAGCTGACACCCGAATTTGCCCGCTCGCTCGGGTTTCAAGAGATTACGGTTCCTCATTTTGTTTCTCGCACAGGACTCGCGTTGTCTTCATCGCGCTAAACGGGTTTAATTGCAAACGCCGATGAGCATAGAGCGCTTCTTGGTGTTTTTCAATTCAAAGAATTCAAAGTAAGAAATGAAATGAAAAGCGCTTTTTATTTATGTATTCCTTTCGCATCCGCATACTCTCAATACTCGCTTTTCTTTTTGCCTCGGTCCTTGCCGTGAGGCTTTTTTTTGTTCAGATTGTGGACGGCCAAGAATATAGCGACAAAGCAGATGGACAGTATGTAACCTCCGCAACTCCTCTTTTTAACCGCGGGTCAATTTATTTTCAGGAAAAAAATGGAAATCCTGTCTCTGCCGCGACACTCAAAACCGGATTGGCGCTCGCGATAAACCCCAAAGAACTTACGAATATTGAACAAGCGTACGAAAAATTGAACGCCATTATCCCAATCAACCGCGAATTCTTTTTTCTTCATGCAGGAAAGAAGGACGACCCGTATGAGGCCATTGCCGCCCATCTGTCAGAGGAAGCGGGGGAGAACATTGCCTCTCTTAATCTGCCTGGAGTTGTTCTTTCAAAGGAGCGGTGGCGCTTGTATCCGGCGGAGAAACTCGGAGCGCACGTACTCGGCTTTGTGGGGTACGCAGGTGATACGCTTGCTGGACGATATGGTCTTGAACGTTTTTACAACGACGTACTGAAACGAGAGAGCAAAGATTTGTTTGTTAATTTTTTTGCCGAAATATTCGCCAATCTGGCGCAGACCATTTTCCGTGGCGGGGAAGAGCGGGAAGGAGATATCGTGCTTACTATAGAGCCGCATGTGGAAAATTTCCTTGAAGAGGAGCTCGCTCGGATTTCCGATACTTGGAAATCGGATTCTGTGGGCGGACTTATTCTAAATCCAAAAACAGGCGCTATTTATGCCATGGGCGCATTGCCGTCTTTTAATCCAAACACGTTCAACACCGAAAAAAATCAGGCCGTTTTCGCGAATCCTATCGTGGAAAGCGTATTTGAAATGGGCTCTATTATAAAGCCGCTCACAATGGCGGCGGGACTCGACTCCGGTGCGGTTACGCCGGAGACCACCTATTACGACGCGGGGTCGGTAGAGCTTGATGGCGCCACTATCAAAAACTTTGACGGCAAAGGGCGCGGACGCGTGCCAATGCAGGAGGTTTTAAATCAATCGCTCAATACCGGCTCCGTTTTTATCATGCAGAAAATGGGGAAAGAAAAGTTCAGAGATTATTTTAATGCCTACGAATTAGGAGAAGAGACGGGGATTGATTTGCCAAATGAAGCAACTGGAATTATCACCAACTTGGACAGCCCTCGTATGCTTGAATACGCGACCGCTGCGTTCGGGCAGGGAATCGCAATGACTCCGATTGAAACGGCGCGCGCTCTCTCGGCACTCGGGAATGGCGGAGTGCTCGTGACTCCGCATGTGGTTAGTGGCATCACCTATCGCACAGGACTTTCCAAAAAAATTGTATATAACCAGGGGAAACAGATACTGAAGCCGGAAACATCGGAAACGATTACCCGAATGCTTGTGCGCGTTGTTGATGAAGCGCTTTTGGGTGGAACAGTAAAGTTGCCGCAGTATAGCATTGCGGCAAAGACCGGTACCGCGCAGATTGCCAAAGAAAACGGACGTGGGTACTATGAAGACCGTAATCTCCATTCCTTTTTTGGGTATGTTCCGGCGTACGACCCGCAATTTCTGATATTTTTATATACTGTAAATCCGAAAGACGTCAAATACGCGTCGCAGACGCTTACCATGCCGTTTATGAATATAACAAAGTTTTTGCTCAACTATTATGAAGTGCCGCCTGATAGATGATTATGAATTCGGCTTTCGCATAGCCGAATTTCTGAGGCCGGACGTCTAAATGACACAAAAAAACATGATACGACACATATTTAAAAAAATAATTATTTTTATACTCACGCTTGAAGCGCGGCTGGTGTTGCGCAAATACCACCCGACGATTGTCGCCATCACCGGCAGTGTGGGCAAGACATCAACCAAAGATGCTATTTACGCGATTCTTTCAAAACAATTTTACGCGCGGAAAAGCGAAAAAAGTTTCAACAGCGATATCGGTATTCCGCTTACCATCTTGGGATGCTCAAATGGATGGTACGATGTGCGTATCTGGCTTTCCAATATATGGGAGGGATTACGTCTCATTATTACTAAAAATCATTATCCAAAATGGCTCATTCTTGAAGTGGGAGCCGACAGGCCAGGGGATATTCAAAAAGTGGCAGAGTGGCTCTCGCCTGATATTGTGGTAGTAACCCGTTTTGCCGACGTGCCGGTACACGTGGAGTTTTTCGCTTCTCCAGAAGCGCTGGTGCGCGAAAAAACATATCTGGTGGAAGCTCTGAAGCCGGGCGGTCTTTTGGTGTTGAATCACGACGACAAGCAATCGGCGGCGCTTAAAGAAAAAACACAAGCGCGAGTGATTACCTATGGATTTGGTGAGGGGGCGCGCATTCGCGCGTCTCATCAGGAAATTTTTTATGACACCGGGAATGGCGCTGGTTCCGGTAAAATCGCTTTTAACGTGCCCGAAGGAACCATATTTAAAGTAAGTTACGTCGGCAGTACCGTACCCGTGCGGTTAAATAGCGCGTTTGGCATACAGCATATCTATGCCGCGCTTGCCGGTTTTGCGGTTGGCGTATTGCATGGCGTTAATATGGTGGCGATTACAGAAGCGCTTGGGGAGTATGTTCCTCCGCCAGGCCGCATGCGGATGGTTGACGGACAAAAAGAGAGTATCATTTTAGATGATTCATACAACGCTTCTCCGGTTGCAACCGAGGCGGCACTTGAAACTCTTTCTGCTATCCGCACAAATGAACACGCAAGAAAAATTGCCGTGCTTGGTGATATGCTTGAACTGGGAAAATATTCCGGCAAGGAGCATGCACGCATCGGAGAACAGGCGGCAAAGACAGCCGATATTCTCGTCGTCGTCGGCGTGCGCGCGAAGATGATTGCAGAAAGCGCGCTTTCCATGGGCATGTCTTCGTATAATGTGCATACGTTTGAAACATCGCGCGAAGCGGGGGAATTTCTCAAAACTTTTATCGCGAAAGGCGATATTATTCTAGTGAAGGGCTCGCAGTCAATGCGCATGGAGCATGTCGTTCTTGCGCTCATGGCGCATCCCGAAGAAGCCCCGCTCCTTTTAGTCAGGCAAGAAGCAATTTGGAAAGAAAAATAGTTTACTTGGACACCCGACGTCCAAGTAAGACATCCGATTAAATAGTTACTTGGACGTCGGGTGTCCAAGTAACGACGTCCAAGTTTGAATAATTTACGCAAAATTTCCGTCGCTCGGTCATCACGAAAATAAATTTTCGCGTGACCTTGCTAGGAAATATAAAAAACAGAAACCTTGCGATATATCGCAAGGTTTCTGTTTTTATTTTCTATAACTATTCCAGTATATTGGAACAGTGAAAGACGTCCAACCTCTGTGTGCGAGACGCCCGACTTCTGAAGTGGTAAAACATCGGCATTTGCCACAAATAAAGTAATTACCACAGCAGAAGTCGGACGTCTAAATCTAAACTGCCAATGCCGATGTTTTATTATTTTATAACCACCACTATGCCAGTATACTGGCATAGTGCCATGGCCAACATCATTAGTATTTAATTTACACAATCACGAAATCAATCGTTTTTCTTTTTATATCTGCGCCGATGACTTTGATACGAATTGGGTCGCCCAGCCGGTAGGTCTTTTTGGTCCGCTGTCCGCGGAGCACGTGATGTTTTTCATCAAGCACGTAATAATCATTTTTGAGAGAGCTTAATTTTATCATGCCTTCCGATTTCGTCGCGGTTGTCTCGGCGTAAATGCCCCACTCGGTAACTCCGGTGATGGTGGCGTCAAAAGTATCGCCTACACGCTCGCTCATGTATTCGGTTTGTTTGTATTTAATAGACGCGCGTTCGGCATCGGTCGCCGTCTGCTCCATACGTGAAGCGTAATCGGCGACACTTCTAAAATTGGCGAGCTCTTTTTCTGACACGCGCTCGCCTCCAAGATATTTTGAAAGGAGGCGATGGACGAGAGTGTCGGGGTAGCGGCGGATAGGAGAGGTGAAATGCGTATAGTGCTCAAACGCCAAACCATAGTGGCCGATGTTGTCGGTGGAATATATCGCTTTCGCCATAGAACGGAGTGTCGCCATGTTGATAAGCGCTTCTTCGGCGGTGCCTTGCGCTTGCGCAAGCAGGGCGTTGATGTCTTTTGATTTCACTTTTCCGTTTTCGTGTTTCAACGTATAGCCAAGCGTTTTTAGAAAAAGGCCAAGCTCTTGTATTTTTTCTTCGTTTGGCAAATCGTGAATGCGATAGAGGAACGCTTTTGCCGCGTGTTCGTCTTTTTTCCCGATAAATTCCGCGACGCGCTTGTTGGCAAGAAGCATCCACTCCTCAATGAGCTTGTTGGTTTCAAGACGCGGCTTCGTATGAATGGCGATTGGTTTGCCTTCTTGGTCAAGTTCAAACCGTACTTCTGTTGAATCAAAATCTATCGCGCCTTTTTCAAAACGCTTTTTTCGCAAGTGCCGCGCTATATCGCGCACCATTTCAAGCGCGGAAGAAAGAGCGCTTCCGTCTGGCGCGTCCAAAAGTGCTTGCGCATCTTCGTAGGTAAAACGCTTGGCGGAATGAATAACCGTCTTTCCAAACCATTCTTTTTTAATCGTCGCGTCTTTAGTGATGGTAAAAATAGCAGAGAAGGCGAGGCGGTCTTCATTTGGGCGCAGACTGCAGAGGTCGTTTGAAAGACGCTCGGGGAGCATGGGGATGGTGCGGTCTACCAGATATATGGAAGTGGCGCGTTTGAGCGCTTCTGTATCAAGCGCGGTATTTTCGCGCACGAAGTGCGACACGTCGGCAATGTGGACACCCACTTCAAATTCATGCTCGGAAATTTTTTTGAAAGAAAGCGCGTCATCAAAATCTTTTGCGTCTTTCGGGTCAATGGTGAAAGTGAGCGTGCTCCGCATGTCGCGCCGCGTGTCTATTTCTTCTTTTGATATGGCGCTCGGCAGGAGATCGGCTTCTTTTTCCACCGCGACAGGGAAGCTCGTATCAAATCCGCGCTCAAGCACGATAGCTTCCATTTCCGTTTCGTTGAGCCCCGCTTTGCCGATGCGCTTGATGAGCTCGCCAACTGGATTTTCTTTCGGGTCATCCCATCTGGCGATTTTTACATATACTTTGTCGCCCGACGATATGCCTTTTATTTCATTTGGAGGAAGAATAATATCCGCGTACATTCTCGGATTGTCGGTAATGACAAAAAAAACGCCGCTTTCTTCCTTGAGTGTGCCGACAAACCGCATACGTTCGCGGTGAAGAATTTCCACAACTTCTCCGGAAGGACGTTTCCCGTCAATGTGCGGAAATAGCCGTACCTTCACGCGGTCGCCGTGCAAGCCGGTGTTCAAATATGCCGGACCGATTTCAATATCTTGTTTCAATCCTTCCGCCGAAACAAAACCGATACCCTTGCTCGTCATAAAAAGAGAGCCCTCTATTTCATTTTGTTTATTTTCCTTTTTCATGTCAGATGTCAACATGAGCGTAACACACAACCACAGAAAAGTGAATTTTCCTTGGGAACTTAGTTCCCAAGGGAATCTTTATAGGCGATAGTGATGTTGTGGTAGCCATTAGATTGTATTACACTGGTTGGTATGAGCGTGGCAAAAAACAAAGCAAAAAACAAAAATAACAAAGAACGCATCGTTGATTTTCTTTTTGAAGTCGGGATTCTTTCCAAAACGCCGCGGAGCGGCTTTTATTTTTTGGGTAGCGGAGACCAAAGCGTCGCCGAGCACTTAAATCGCGTGATGTTCATCGGCTACGCGCTTGCCATGCAGGAGAAAAATGTTGACACGACAAGGATATTAAAAATGTGCCTTTTCCACGATTTGCCAGAAGGGCGCACTTCCGATTTGAATTATGTGCATCAAAAATATGCCAATGTGAACGAGCGGAAAGTGGTTGAAGACATGACTGAAACTCTGCCGTTTGGCGACGACATAAAAGCGGTGTGGGAAGAATATGTGGAACGAAAAACACGAGAGTCAATTATCGCAAAAGATGCTGATATTCTTGAGTGGATATTGTCGTTGAAAGAACAGGTTGATACGGGCAATGTTCGCGCGCGTGAATGGATTACGGTCGCCGCGAAGCGGCTGAAAACTGATAATGCTAAGAAGCTTGTGCCATCAATTCTCAAAACCGAATCTGACCACTGGTGGTTTAGCGATAAAAAAGATACGTGGTGGGTCAATCGCAACAAGGAAAAGTAAACAAAAAAATCCCCACCACTATGCCAGTATACTGGCATAATGGCGGGGAGATTGAGCTAGTTTACTCGCGGTATTCGCGGCAGAGTTTTTAATTGACCGATTTTCTCGTATCTGCTATATTTCTCGTATGTTAAAAATCAGACTACAACGCGTTGGACGCAAGCATGACCCGTCATTTCGGGTTGTTTTGACCGACTCGCGGAGCGGACCAAAAAGCTTGAAACACATTGAGATGCTTGGTTCGTATGACGCGCGCGGCGGGAGAGTCCCATCATTGAAAGGCGAGCGCATTACACACTGGATTGCGAAAGGAGCACAGGTTTCCGATACAGTGCACAATCTTTTGATAAAAAATAAAGTAATCCGCGGCAAAAAAATTGCAGTAGCTTCTAAAAAAAATGCAGGCAAAAAACAACAAGAAGAGGCGAATGCGGCGGTGCCGGCCCAAGATGTGAATGGCGGGACGACACAGACATCTCCGACCGAAACCGCGGCCGAAGAAAAAACATCCGACGCCGCAGTCTCTGGCGCGTCGTCAGACGAAGTTATGCCTGAAGCAATGTCAGCTGAAGTGAAAGAATAAGCGCACTGCATGCATTGACATAGCGCCATAGAAGGCGTATATTAGTCAGTAAAGCAATTTTGGTTTTGATGAATTGCTGTTTTACAAGAATATTACTAGCATAGTTGAATGTATTTATGCAAAAAGATCAGGAATTTCTTGAGTTCGTTATCAAATCACTCGTCGACCATCCGGAAACAGTGAAAGTGAATCGGAATGTTGATGAAATGGGAGTGCTCTTAACGCTTGATATTCATCCGGAAGACATGGGGAAAATTATCGGACGCAAAGGCGCAACCGCGAAATCAATCCGAACCCTGCTTCGCGTCGTAGGAATGAAAAACAGCGCGCGGGTAAATTTGAAAATCAACGAACCGGAAGGTGGCAAGGGGCCGCGAATGGCGGATATGTCAGTTGAACAAGCAATGGAAGATTTGAAAATGTAATTGTATCTATTAAAAACAAAATCCCGCTATTGGCGGGATTTTGTTTACACAATGATTTCATCAAGTCCTGCAATTTACAACCATAACCTAAAAAGCTAACATCATGATTACTTACCATATCATCACCCTATTTCCGGAAATTGTACGCGCGTATACCGACGTGTCTATCATCGGGCGGGCGCAGGAAAGGAAAAAAATAAAAGTGCGGGTATACAACACGCGAGATTTTACGCGCGACAAGCATAAAAGAATTGACGGACGACCGTACGGAGGCGGTCCAGGTATGGTGATGCAGGCGGAGCCCATTTTGAAAGCTGTCAAAAAAGCGATTGGCGGAAAAAAGAATAAAAAAGTAAAAATTGTTTTGCTCTCGCCAAACGGAAAGCAATTTACCAACAAGACGGCTCTTGATTTTTCAAAAAAATATACAGATATTGTTTTCATCGCCGGACGATACGAGGGGATTGACGCGCGCGTGAAAAAAATCCTGTCCGCCCAAGGCGGATCCGCCTTGGGCGGAAAAGCTTCCATAGAAGAATGGTCAGTCGGTCCATATATTGTTACCGGCGGGGAATTGCCATCACTCATCATGCTTGATGCGATCACTCGTCAGATTTCTGGCGTTTTGGGCAAAGATGAATCTGTTGAAGAAAAACGCATTGCCGGAAAAGAAGTCTATACGCGCCCGGAATCGCTTGTGTTTGCCGGCAAAAAATATATCGTTCCAAAAGTCCTCCGCTCCGGCCACCATGAAAAAATAGAAAAATATCGCCGAAAAAATAAAAAGTTATCCACACTTATACAATGAACAGGTAATAATGCTACATACTAGGCGCTAAATACGCTATAATAAAAGCATGTCAACCATACGAGTTGGTGTCGTGCGCGGAGGGCCGTCTAGTGAATATGATGTGTCGCTCAAAACCGGCGCGTCAGTATTACAAAATCTTCCAGAGCGTTATGCGCCGGTGGATATTCTCATTTCTAAAAATGGAGAATGGCACGCGGGTGGTCTGCCCACACGACCTGAAAAAATTCTCCCGCATGTTGATGTCGTGTTCAACGCGCTTCACGGCGCGTACGGAGAAGACGGCATATTCCAGCAAATGCTTGAAGCGCATGGAGTGCCGTATACCGGTTCTGATTCGCTTGCTTCGGCAATAGGTATGAACAAAGTACTTGCGCGGAAGCGTTTTGCCGCTATGGGAATGAAAGTTCCGTACGGAATGGAATTGCAAGCCGAGGCGCGTGAGGAAGAAGAACCTGTCCATATGGACGAGCGTTTTGTATTTGATTTGTTCCGAAGATTCCCACAGCCGTCGGTGGTGAAGCCGATTTCTGCTGGCTCCTCTGTCGGTGTTCGCGTTGCACACACGCTCGGAGAACTTTCAGAAGCGCTGGAGTACGCTTTTTCATTCGGCGATACGGTGCTGATTGAAGAATATATCCGTGGCAGGGAAGCGACTTGCGGAGTTGTGGACGATTTCCGCGGACACGATACCCACGCGCTATTGCCTATTGAAATTATCAAACCGCAACACTCGCGCTTTTTTGATTATCAAGCGAAATACGGAGGAGAATCGCAAGAGATTTGCCCGTCGCCCAATTTTTCTCAAGAACAAAAACAAATGATAGAAAAACTTGCCGTCCAAGCGCATCGCGCCATCGGAGCGCGGCATTATTCGCGTTCAGATTTTATCATATCTCCTCGCGGCGTTTATATTTTGGAAATCAACACGCTTCCAGGGCTCACGAGCGAATCGCTCTTGCCGAAATCGCTTGCCGCTGGCGGCACCCAATTTGAACAATTTTTAGATCACATTCTTACGCTCGCTATGCGCTAAAAAAATGGTTACAAAAATGGCGGCGTGATTTCTCACACCGCCTCAAGCAATTATATTACAACACAACAACATTTGTTTCTTGACCGATTTTCAGTTGTTTATGGCGCGTACAGCCGAAGAGAATATACAACATAATCAATTCTATGATGAAAAACACGATTGGTTGAGCCGCCGCGTCAAATGTCCATCGCGGAATCGCCGCGACCGCGCATGCACACGAAACAAAAAAATAATCCAGGCGGTTTTGTTTTCACGGCTCGGGTCTTCCAATGCTGACGCAAAAGTGGGGATTGAACCGATGAATATGGCCGCGAGACTTGTCGCGATGCCGATGGTCGGATTGTTAAAAGTACTCCACAGAACGACACCGATAACCGCGCCGCCGATAGAGCAGAGGTCAATGTTTGTCCACCCAGATTTTCCACACTTTAACGAAAGAGCGCTCACCAACCACGCGCATACGGAAGCGACCAATATCAGACCGTTTACCGCATCTTTTATATACATGCCTACAAGAGCGATGCTATCAAGACATGCCCATATGAGCCATGTCGCTTTGGCGGGGATTGTGTTGCCTCGCATAATGTCGGTGATATAAAAAACATATCCGATGGCGCAGAATATGCCCGCCAACGCGGAAAAAATTTCTTGTATGGACAATTGGTTTCCCCCCTCTCAATTTTCAAAGTTCAAAAAAGTTATTCATACCGTAGCAGAAAAATCTCTTTTTTGCTATGTTTTGCTTTCAACATTCAAGATAGCGCGCGAAAGATACATAAACGGAATATCAACTATGCCGACAAGCCATTTTATTGCGGAAAGACCGATGATAAGCGGAATGACAGGCATCACTCCGTAAAAAGCAAGTGTGATAAAAAGCACGCTGTCCAAAAGCATTGCTGGAATGGAACTAAACACATTGCGTATCCACAAGTGCTTACCTTCGGTAAGTGTACGGAACCAGTGAAAAAGATACGCATCAACATTTTCGCTAATAAAAAACGATATCAAACTGGCAATGACTATGCGCGGCACGTTGCTTAACAGCGCTTCAAACGCGAATTGATTTTGGAAGAACGGCGCGCCACGCGCTTTCAGTACCAAATATGAAAAACAAATAAGCGCGATTTGAGCAAAAAGGGCAATCAAAATCATTCGCTCCGTTTCTTTTTTCCCGAATCGCTCGTTCACAATATCGGTCAAAAGAAATGTGACGGAAAAAATGAGGACGGTTGCCGGCGCGAAGAACTGAATAAATCCAAAATCAAAAGAAATAGTTTTTGATACGGCAATGTTTGAAAAAACAACCAGCGTAACATACAAGGCGATAAGCGCATCGGGGCGATTGTATTGCCGCGCATACCACGCGCCCAAAACGCCAAAAAGTGAAACTATGATTATCCAAAAAATCGCAAGTGATACGGTCATATATTTATGGCGAAGCACCGAGGCAACTTCTTCGGCAAATCTGAAATGGTGGACCTACGGGGAGTTGAACCCCGGACTCGGCAATGCGAATGCCGCGTAATACCACTTTACTATAGGCCCTTTGTTTTAAAAATTTTTAAATTTTTTCTCCTCCAATCTCTACAAATTTCTTTTTAAAATTTCCGCAAATACCAATGAAACATCAGGTCAAGTTTCGTGTCGGGGCGCCGGGAATCGAACCCGGTCTCTACGCACCCGAAGCGTATGTACTACCGGTATACTACGCCCCGACACGAAACTCGACCCTGAAACCCTATGGGCGCTGCAAGGATTGAACTTGCGGCCTTTCGCGTGTGAAGCGAACGTTCTACCACTGAACTAAGCGCCCCGCGCATCTATCCAAGAGCGGGTGGACCTATGGGGAGTCGAACCCCAGCTTCAGCCATGCCATGGCCGCGTAATACCGCTTTACTATAGGCCCGATAAAAACAGCATGTACCATAAAACATATCATGAAAAAAACTCCTATACAACGCAGTGTGTCCATAAATACTGCAATTGATTTATTCAAAAAATTTGATATGATGAATCACATTATCGGGCCCGTAGCTTAGTTGGTAGAGCGCCGCATTTGCAATGCGGAGGTCAGGAGTTCGAATCTCCTCGGGTCCACAATTCTGAATTTTTTGAGCCGGACGGAAGCATTTCGTACCGCTGAACTCGGAATACCTTGTCAAAACGAGTCTTTTTCAAAGAGTTGATATCCACATTGCATATATCAACTAAATAGCATATAATGTTGATATCCATATGAGCAATGTCAACCAACCAAAAATAGGTCGCTACATAACCCAGAAAGACGGCTATAAATCCTTTACCCATTTTGATTTTCCTCCAAAGGCCGGTTTTATTATACCTCCAAAACTTCATAAAAAACATGAGGAGGCTATCAGACTGGTCGGTAAACTCGATGGTATAACTCGACTCTTACCGGATAAGGACTTTTTCCTACTCATGTTTATCAAAAAGGATGCCGCATATTCGAGCCAAATAGAGGGCATAAAAGCGACATTGCAAGATGCCGTTGCGGCACAAGTTACTGAAGAAAAATCTCGCCTCCATCCCGACGTGGACGATATCGTTCATTATGTTGAAGCCGTAAATTACGGTATTAAACGAGCCGAAACACTCCCGATTTCTCTACGACTTATACGCGAGATTCACGAAAAGCTGATGGTTGGAGCGCGTAGAACACAGCATGCGTATCCGGGAGAATTTCGACGCTCACAAAATTGGATCGGTGGGAAAACGCCGCACGATGCTTCTTTTGTGCCACCTGCTCCAGATGACATGAACAAGTCACTTGATGATCTTGAGAAATTTATTCATGCCAAAGATGACTACCCATCTCTTATAAAAGCCGGACTTTTGCATGCGCAATTCGAGACAATCCATCCCTTCATTGACGGCAATGGTCGTACCGGACGCATGCTTATTGCCATGTACATGCATCATGCCGGACTTTTAGAGTTGCCGGTACTCTATCTCTCAAACTACTTCAAGAAATACCAGAAGCTTTACTATCAGAAATTGCAAGGTTATCACGATGAAGATTCGGATATAGATGCTTGGCTTGAATTCTTTCTTGAGGGTGTGGCTGAAATCGCTCTCGCATCTATTGAAACATGCACCAAGATTACCGCGCTTCGTGATCGTGACTTTGCCAAGATGCAGAAGCTTGGCAAGAAGTCGGCTCTGTCCACACTTCCGATCGTCTGCAAGCTTTTCGGTCAACCGATTGTCGGTGTTGCGGAAATAATGAAATGGACCGGCTTCAGCCCGCAAGGTTCCTATAATGTGATCAATCGACTCAAGGGTTTAAAAATTCTGGAGCCTCTTGGTGATGCTGATTATGGGCAGAAGTATATCTATGCCGATTACTATGAAATCTTTGACGACGCATTTCGCGATGCTCGTGCAAAAGAAAGATCCACTCGTTAGATAAATAGGCATGAATTCAAATTTAACACTGGATAATGTTTTTTACTTAACCTATGAAAAGGTATGAAATTTCATAAAAAGTTTGACAATAATATGGCACCCATGATAACCTATGAAATATGAAGAAAACATCAAGCGAAAAGGCGTTGCTTTCAATCAGTGAAGTTTCAAGTATTTTTGGTATTCATCAAGACACGCTTCGTAATTGGGAGAAAAAAGGACTCATCACTCCGCTTCGCGTAGGACCTCGTAAAGACCGTAAGTACAAACCAGAAGATATTGAGCGAATTGCAAACGATAAAAGTATCGTAAAAACTTTTGATGCTCCACTCACCGATGATTCAGGAAAAATGAACCTCACCCAGCTCAAACAATTTCTTTGGAAAAGTGCCGACATCTTGCGTGGAAAAATTGATAGCTCTGACTACAAGAAATATATTTTTGGACTCCTTTTTTACAAACGCATCAGCGACTCATGGGATGAAGAATATAAAAAAATTCTTGATGAATATCACGATGAAGAAATTGCTCGCGCAGATCATAATCACCGTTTTCAAGTTCCGAAGGACTGTCGATGGGAAGTAATTCAGAAACAAGCGGAAGGAATTGGTCACAAACTCAATGAGATTTTTGACAAGCTCACGAATGCAAACAGTCCGAAGCTGGACAAAATTTTTGACGACCTTGATTTTGCAAATAAAGACAAATTTCCAAACGAAACACTTCAGCGTCTCATCAATCATTTCTCACGGCACAATTTTGGAGATAACTACATTAGCTCCGACCTTCTCGGCGATGCATACGAATACCTTATTGAGCAATTTGCGGCGGACGCGGGGAAAAAAGGTGGGGAATTCTACACCCCTCGCGAGGTTGAGCGCATCATTATAAATATTCTCAAACCACACGAGAAAGACCACATCTACGATATGGCGGTGGGTTCGGGCGGTTTCCTCTTGGAGGCATATCATCATCTCAAAAACGAAGCGGGAGAAAAGAAAGCTCGTTCGCTCTATCTATACGGGCAAGAAATAAATATCGGTACATACGCGATTGCAAAAATCAATATGTTCCTCCACGGACTTGATAGCGCCGATATTCAACGCGGAGATACACTCGCCGATCCAAAGTTCCTAAATCCAGACGGCTCGCTCAAAACATTTGATATCTGCGTTGCAAATCCTCCATATTCAATCAGCGAGTGGGAGTACGAGATATTTAAATCTGACAAATACGGACGAGTTGCCGGTTACGAAATGCCTCCGGCAAAAAAAGCCGACTACGCTTTTGTGCTTCACATGGTGAAGTCAATGAATGAAAACGGACGGGCTGGAATTGTGCTCCCGCACGGCGTACTTTTCCGTGGCGGCGCAGAAGGCCGCATTCGTGAGAATCTGATCAAGAACGATCTTATAGAAGCAATTATTGCTCTCCCTGCAAAGCTTTTCTACGGCACGGGTATTCCAGCGGCAATTGTGATATTCAACAAAAACAAGCCTGAAGCTCATAAGAACAAAATCCTCATCATTGATGCCGAACAGGATTACGAGGAAGGCAAAAATCAAAACCGTTTGCGCAAGAAAGATATTGAGAAAATTGTGACAGCGTTTGATGGTTATCGGGATATTGAGAAATACGCTCGCGTAGTTGATGCGAAGGAGCTGGAAGAAAACGAATTCAATCTCAATGTGCGTCGTTACGTAGAAAATGGCGAGGATGAGGAAGTGGTGGATGTAAAAACCGTATGGAGCGAAGTAAAAGAAATTGAAAAAGCTCGCGAAGCTATTGATAAAAAGGTTGCAAATTATTTATCAGAATTAAAATATTAAATTTATGGAACTAAAAGATTTTGTTAAAAATGTACTTAAGGATGTCACAGAAGCAGTTGATGAATATCGATCTGAATCAAGTCGTGATATGCACTTGGACAACATGAAAGATCAGCGCACAGTTGAGTTTGATGTTGCTGTGGCTGCAGAAGATGTAACTTCTGCTACCGGTAAGGCAGGAATTAAAGTTTTCTCTCTGATTGAGGGTGGTGGTGAAGCATCAAAAGAAGTCAAAAACTCAACCGTCAGCCGGATTAAATTTGGTGTTCATGTTAATCGCTTTACGAAACAAGAGAATGCAGGTTTTGAAGCACAAAATCGAGCATTGAATTCAAGAAATCATAATGAATACATCTAATATACAAAAAAAATCTGATGATGTAGTAATGGCAAATAAACATCAGGTGCACCTGCTTGATAATATTGATAAAGCTCAAAAATCCTTGAGCCTTTTTGAGTTATTGAGAAATAAAAAATTCACAACCGGCACAGTTAAGCAAGATAATTGGCTGGAGGAAATTTTACTTTCTTTTATTATTCTTAAAATACATACGGTTTTTGACAAAACCAGAGATACTGTTTGTTTTGAGAATTTTCTTAAAAATAACGCTCAACATATCACAAAGAAAAAATATATAGAAGATATATCTAGTAAATTTGAAGCGTTAAAAACAAAACATAAAACACTTATTGAACAGATTAAAAATAATCGCCATGAATCAGTGGCGCATATTCCTAAAAAAACAAAACTTGGCGTAACCGAGAAAGTAGCAGTTAAAATAAGAGAATTTGGACATCAGATCGGCAGTGAAGATTATAAAAATCAAAAGTCAGTATCTGATGACAAAATGAGGTTTTCTGTTGGCAATTTTCCGATAGATAATGTAAAAGATTTAACAACAAAATTATTAAAACTTATTTTTGGAGTAAAATATCCTAAAACCATTGGTAAATTGATATGAAAACTGACACACAACAACAGAATATTCCGAACGGATGGCAACTCAAAAAACTGAGCGATGTTTTAGACTACGAGCGTCCAGATAAATATATTGTTAAAAGTAAAAGTTACAGCAATAAAGAAAAGACTCCAGTGCTCACAGCCAACAAGTCCTTTGTTTTAGGTTATACAGACGAAGATTTTGGTATTTATAGAAACTTGCCAGCAATTATTTTTGATGACTTTACAACTGACAGTAAACTTGTGAATTTCCCTTTTAAAATTAAGTCTTCGGCAATCAAAATTTTAAAAGAAAAAAATAAAGACATAGATTTGCGGTTTGTTTTTGAAAAAATGAAGTCAGTAACTTTTCCTACGGGAAGCCATAAACGCTTCTATATTTCACAGTACCAAAATTTAGAAATAGCCGTGCCTCCAATCAAAGAACAGCAAAAGATTGCGGAGATTTTGGGGGCGGTGGATGAGGATATTACTAAAACGCAGGAAGTGATTGAGGCGACAGAAAAGCTCAAGCGCGGATTGATGCAACAGCTTTTTACTCACGGGATTAGTCATACGAAATTCAAGGAAACAAAAATCGGACAAATTCCGGAATCATGGAGTATGGTGTCGGTTTCTGAAGTAGTAAAGAAAATCGTCGATAATCGCGGAAAAACTCCTCCACTTGCTTCGGATGGTATAGGGATAATTGAGGTTAATGCTATCGATAGCTCACAAAAATATCCGAATTATTTGAAAATATCAAAATATGTAAGCCAAGAAACATACAATTCTTGGTTTAGAAGTGGTCATCCGGAAAAAGGAGATATTTTAATACCAACAGTCGGGACAGTCGGCGTAGCTGTGATAATGAATGAAAACAAGGGATGTATTGCGCAGAATATTATTGCTGTTCGTGTAAAAGATACTATTTTACCGGATTTCTTTTATTATCTCGTCATAAGTCCTTTGTTCGTAGATCAAATTAGAAAAGTTTTAATGGGAGCTGTTCAGCCAAGTTTGAAAGTACCGCATATGTTGGCGTTTAACATTCCATTACCGGCAAAGCCAGAACAACAAAAAATTACAGAAATTTTTTCCGCAGTCGATGAAAAAATCTCAGTCAATAAGAAATTAAAAGAAAAACTTACTCTCCTCAAAAAAGGTCTGATGCAGGATTTGTTGAGTGGGAAAGTTAGGATAAATATATGATTTTAATACAAGAAGTTTATTGTGGAATATGGGAACTTTTATCTAAGGTATCGCTTTATACAGTTATTCAATTAGGATTGCTTGTTGTTGCTGGCCTTGCTTTAAATACATGGAGAAAGCAGTTGCATGGCGGAAATGAGTATCAGACAGCATTTGATCTTTTGTTAAGGGTAAGACAGTTGGAGAAAAAGATCCAGAAGGAAATAAGAAACCCATTCTTACGACCAGTCAATAATAAAAGTTTTGATGATTGGAATTGGGAAAGAGAAGTTTATATGTCTAGATTTAATGATTTTTATGATTTTAAAAATAAATTTTACGATGAGGCAGTTTTAAAATCAGAAATTTTATTTGGTAAAGATATCGAATTATTTTTTAAGAATATAGAAGATAGGATTGTTGAAATTCGCATGGCGTACGAGGTTGCTTATAAGATTTTTAGAGGAAGAGATAAATATGACGATGAGAGTATGTATAGACAATATGCTGAGAAAATAGAGAAAAACAAAGAGCTTTTATGGAATCAGGATGGCGATAACTATTCTGTTCGATTACGAAGTGCTGTTAAGGCATTGGAAGAGGTTCTATACAAAAAAATGAACAAAAAAATATGAAATTCAATGAATAAGCTATAGTAGAAAATTGCATCGTTAAATTATCAAATAATGCTATAAAAATATGAAAAAAGAAATCATACAATCACTGACCAATAATTTTGAATCATACTCAAACAAGACAGAAAATGGGGTGGAGTTCTGGCTTGCGCGAGATTTGCAGCAACTTTTGGGGTATGACAAGTGGGACAACTTTTTAGGGGCTATCTCAAAGGCTAAAATAGCCTGTGAAAACACAGGTCACAAGGTAACCGATCATTTTGCCGACGCCGGGAAAACGATCCAAATGCCCAAGGGCGCTCAGAAGGAGATTTTGGACATAATGCTTACAAGATACGCTTGTTATTTGATTGCTCAAAACGGCGATCCAAGGAAAGAACAGGTAGCTTTTGCGCAAAACTACTTCGCGGTACAAACACGAAAGTTTGAAGTTATCGAGAAGCGCATACAGGATTCCGAGAGACTGCTAGCTAGATATAAATTGACCGAAACTGAGAAGAAGTTATCCGGTGTTATATTTGAGCAAACAGGAAGTGATAGAAATTTCGCGCTTATTCGGAGCAAGGGAGATAAGGCCCTATTCGGATATACCACGCAAGAAATGAAAAACCGTCTTGGCGTTCCGGGGAGCCGAGCATTGGCGGATTTTCAACCGACAATTTTGCTCAAGGCAAAAGATTTTGCGACAGAGATCACCATTTTCAACTCAAAAGAAAAAGGATTGCGATCAGAACAATCTATTTCCGAAGAACATATCACAAATAATCGAAGTGTGAGAAAGACACTTTTGAGTCGGGGAATTACGCCTGAAAGATTGCCGGTGGAGGAAGATATCAAAAAGATTGAACGGAAACTTAAGTCCGAAGAGACTAAAGGTTTGAAGAAACCAGTTAAATTAAGAGAGGTAAATGAAAAGGGGCCATCGTCCTAACGGTCGACGCCCCTTTTCGATACTGTATTTATAGTGTATAGAATTCACCCCATAAAGTCAAGAGTTATCCACAAGTAGAAAATATATGAAATTTAACGAACAAGTCACAGTAGAAAATTACATCATCAAGTTTATTAAAGATAAGCTTGGATTTGAGTACATAAAGCCAGAGGAATTTGCGAAATATCGCGAACTTGAGACGGAATACATTATAACTCCTCTTTTGGAGCGCGCTATTAGTACGCTGAATCCTACTGCGAACGAGAGTGAGATTAAAAATGTAATTCGCGAAGTGAGGAAGATTGATAATAACGAGGCATTTTTGAAAGCATTGCGAGATGGAATTAACCTCAAGAATTCCGTCACAGGCAAAAAGCACGATTACAAACTGCTTGATTTTGATACTCCCGAGAATAATCAATTTGTTGTCACCAATCAATTCTATTTTGAGGGAGATACCGAAAATATCCGTCCCGATATTTTGATTTTTGTGAACGGGCTTCCGCTTGTAGATATTGAGGCAAAAAGTCCAACGGCTTCGGAGGGAGTGAGTTTTGAAAATGGCATTGACCAGCTCAAACGATACGAGAAAGTAGCTCGAAAGTTGTTTATCCCGAACTGTTTCAATATTGCCAGTGATGGACTCAAAACTGTATATGGGGCAACGGGCGCGCCAAAGCAATATTTCCTACAGTGGCGAGATGACGATGTTGAGAAAGAGCTTGGTGGCGAGCTTGAGATGATGCTTTTCTCACTTCTCTCAAAGCAGAACTTTTTGGATATTGTTCAGAACTTTATTTTGTTTGAAAAAGAAAAGGAGAAATTGGTGAAGAAAATTGCTCGCTATCAGCAGATGCGAGCAACAAATAAAATTGTGGAGCGTGTAGTAAGCAAAGAGAAGCGACAAGGGCTTATCTGGCACACCCAAGGGTCCGGCAAGACACTCACAATGTATTTCACTGCGTGGAAACTACGCTTCAATAAACAGCTCGCTAATCCCAAGGTATTTATTTTGGTTGATCGGGTAGATTTGGACGACCAGATATTTGAGACATTTACCAATGCAGGTGGAAAAAACATCGTTCGTGTCACTTCTCGAAAAGATTTGGAGGAAAAAATTCAATCACCGGAGAAAGGCATCTTCATCACGACCATTCAAAAGTTTTCTGAACTTGGCGACAAGGTAGAAAATCTTGATGAAAATGTGATTGTGCTTTCTGATGAGGCGCACCGAGGCGACGAAGGTGTATCGGGTATTAATATGCGAAATGCATTCAAAAAGGCATTCTTCTTTGGGTTCACCGGAACGCCAGTTGATAAAACACACACGAACACTTTCCGAAATTACGAAGGAGACGGAAAGCGATATCTAGACTATTACTCTATCCAGCAAGCTATTGATGACGGAGCGACAATCCCAGTGACCTACGAGGCGCGACTTTCAAAGTTTTCTATTGATGAAGAAAAACTAGACCAGCAGTTTGAAGAAATTGCTGGCGATTTGCCTGATAAACAAAAGACCGAACTCGTTAAGAAATATGGCAAGAAAGCGGCGCTAGTAAAGCTTCCAAAGCGTATGGAAGCCGTTGCCAGGGACATTGTGGAGCATTACAAGCTCTATGTGGAGCCGAACGGCTTTAAGGGGCAGGTCGTTCTGTATGACCGCGAAGCGGTAGCAACCTACAAAAAACTCCTTGATAAGCTCGTGCCTGCCGAGTGGTCGGCTGTGGTGTATTCACCCGGAGACCCAAATAGCGATGCGGATGATTTGAAAGTCTATAACACGAGCAAGCGTGAGCGTGAGCAAATCATTGAGAAATTCAAAGATCCAAAGTCATCACTCAAGTTTTTGCTCGTGTGCGACATGTTGCTCACTGGTTTTGACGCACCGATTGAGCAGGTGATGTATCTTGATAAGCCACTTCGCGACCATAACCTCTTGCAAGCTATCGCGCGTACGAATCGTGTCTATAAAAATAAGGAAGCAGGAAAAATTATTGATTACTACGGAATCACACGCAACCTTTATGACGCACTTGATTTTGACGAAGATGTAGTTGATTCTGCGATGATTGATATTGATCGTGTGAAGGCACGATTTTCCGATGTCTTGAATGATGCAATAAAGATATTTACAGGAGTGAATATTGAAGACCCATCGATGAATAATCTTCGCCGATGTCTGAAGATTTTTATTGATAATCAAGATAAGCAAAAATACTTTATTGAGAAGTATATGAAGCTCAAGAGCTTGTTTGAGTTTCTTTCTCCTGACCCATTTTTGAAGCAATATATTCGTCAGTTTGAATGGGTGACAAGTTTCTATTTGGCATTTTTGAAAGAATTCCGAAGTGAGGATGATAGATACTTACTTGAAGAATACGGTGAGAAAGTCCGTGAGCTAATACAAAAGAGCAATATCATTGACTACGAAGGAATCACAAAGAATTTCCGCGAGCTTCGTGTGAATGATTTGTATACACTTGAGCGACTCAAAGGAATGGATGAGGAAGAAAAGGCACTCAATCTTGAGAAGATGCTCAAACAAGAGATATCAATCAATCTTGATGAAAATCCCACCTATCAAAAGTTTAGCGAACGACTAACCGCCATTCGCCGTGAGTTTGAACAAAATCAAATTGACCTTGCGGAACGAATTCGTCGATATGAGGAATTAATGAAGGATATAAGGACGAAGGGAGACGAGGCAAAAGAGATGGGGCTCGATCTCAAAGAATACGCGCTCTATGTGATATCGCAAGAGTTTATTGAGGGCGGAAATATCGAGGACATCAAGGAGTTTGTAAAGGAGTTGCGAACCCGTATTGAGGATGAGCTGGACTCTGGTTGGCAAGAATCTTCAAAGCGAGATGTGTTTGTGAAAGATATTAAGCAAACATTGCAGGAGCTTATTTTACGCGATTACAAATGTCGATTTACTGTAAAAGACTTCCCGAAATTCTTGAATCGACTGGTGGACATAATCACTAAAAAATTCTAGAAAGTATGGAAAAGAAAATCTCATACAAACTCAAAAGAAGTAAAAGAGCAAAAAGGATGCGACTTGCCGTGTATTGTGATGGCAGTGTCGTTATCACAAGTCCTTTTGGGGCAGAGCAGTCGTTGATTGAAAAATTTCTCACTGATAAGAAGCAGTGGGTATGGGATAAAATTCAATTTTTCAAAAGCGTTGATAGTAAAGCAATCCGCACATTCTCACACAAGGACTATTTAGAAAATAAAGATAAGGCGCTTGCTCTCGTGCATGAACGGGTGAGATTTTATAATAAAATTTACGGATTTTCTTTCAATAAAATCTTTATTAAAAATCAAAAGACCCGTTGGGGTAGCTGTTCGTGCAAGCAAAATCTAAATTTGAATTACAAAATAGTGTTTTTGCCAGAGAAACATCAGGATTATATTATCGTGCACGAAATGTGTCATTTGAAGGAGTTTAATCATTCAAGAAAATTCTGGGCGCTTGTGGAGAAGGTTCTTCCTAATTATTTAGATATTAAGAAAGAGCTTCGCAATCATGAGTTGTTTTATAAATAAAATATTAAATCTATGCGTATAAATAATTTTTTCAAACTCATCATCGCGATCGTAGTTTCTGAGCTTGCCGGCATCATCGGCTCGGTGTTTACCACTCCGTCCATTGGCGGATGGTATGCAGGGATCGTCAAACCGGCTCTTAATCCTCCGGCGTGGGTATTCGGACCGGTCTGGACGACACTTTTTGCGCTTATGGGCATCGCGGCTTTTCTTGTTTGGTCCTCCTACGCTGAAGCTTCGGCGGATAAAAAGAAAAGGATTAAGTTGGCGTTGATATTGTTTGGTATTCAACTGATCTTGAACATGCTCTGGTCAATTATCTTTTTCGGTCTGCATAGCCCTGGCGGCGCGCTTATTGATATCGTATTTCTCTGGCTCGCCATCCTCGCCACGATCATCGCTTTTGCAAAAATCTCTAAACCAGCCGCTTGGCTCTTGGTGCCGTATATCCTCTGGGTCAGTTTTGCTTCATATCTAAACTTTGCTATCTGGTCGCTGAATTAAATCCAAGTCAAGCAAATCGTCCCACGCTCTAAAATTTGGTTTCACTGCTCGTTAGAATTATTTGGAGCGAATGGTATAATTATTGTCTGTTAAGAGAAGCAGACATCTATATGACAACTGAAAACAAAAATTATTTTGCGGTGATATCGGCGGGGATTTTTGTCGGCGCGGCGCTTTTTGATGCCTTGCCGGAGACGGCAAAAACACTCGGGTTTTGGTATGCGATTCTTGGTTTGGCAGTGGGAATGTTTTTGTGGTGGCTTCAAAAAAATATCTTGCATCAGTTGGAGAAGCCGGAGATGCCGATACTGGTAACGACGGCGCTCTGGCTTCATTCTATTTTGGAAGGGGTGGTTACAGGCTTGGCATTTGGAGTGTCAAATTTTGTCGGCTCTATCGTGCTTATTGCCATGATTTTGCATCTCTTGCCGGAATTTTTTGCCGCCGTTTCGCTGATGAAAGGCGGCGGCGCGAGCAATCGGGCGGCTCTTTTTACCACGGTTGCTGGATACGCTATTCTTTTTTCAAGTTTTTTCATAACGCGCGCGTATCTGCCGAGCATGGAGGGGATTCTTCCCGTGATGATTGCTTTATCGGGAGGAGCTTTTCTCTACATCGGCACAAAAGTGTATCTTCGCAATCGCTCTTTTCAATCAACACTCATTTTTCTTGTCGGCGTGCTCATCCCGCTCATTCAGAAAATCATATCTGGATAGCGCGAGCAATTTTGGTTATTCGCCCATGTTCGTTATAATGAACACATGACCCACAAAATTATCACGTTTGTCATTTCCGAAGCCACGAGCGCCAAGCGCGGCAAAGAATCTCCCATGCCGCAGCTCAAAAGCGCGCCGCACTATCTGGAGCAGACGGTCCCGAGCCAATATATTTTAAAATCGCAAGAGGTCGCAATCGGAGACAGACAGGCAAAGGTAAATGTCAAAACGTATCATCCCGATGCGATTCTTGTAGAGGGGATTTTAGAAGTGCCCGATATTTTTAATGACGATACGCTGGAATTGAAAAAAGCATTGCTTGCCGTTTGCTACAATGTCGCCAAAAAATACGGAGTCAAGGCGCAACCCGCGGAAGAATACACCATTTATCAGATATCGGGATATGATGCGGACCCGGATGTGTTTATGGAAGATAGGGGCGCGCGGATTGCAGGCCTGCTGAAATCAGAAAAGATACCGCTTGATGATAAAGAGGTTGAGTACACGCTATCATCGCAGTTAAAATACAGCAAAAACGACCTCATAATTATTGACTGGGATGGCGCGTTTGTGTTTGACCCCGACGGGAACATTGATGAGGCGCTGGAGATATTTGAAATCGCCAATTACCAGCTTTTGCGCTATCGCGTATTTGACCGCGACCTTGATGTCCGTCTTGAAAAAATAGTGAAATTGTCGCAGTCGGAAAAAAAGCCGCAAAAATTATTTTCATTCAGCAACACCAAAGAGGTGGAAAAAGAATTTCGGGGGCTTATCAATTTGCGTTCTGAATCAATCAGTCACTTTGAGGCGATGGAGCGCGACATCAAGCTCATTGGCGAATGGTATTCGGCGCGGCTCTACGAACTCACCTCCAAAAAATTCCGTCTTGAAGAATGGCGGAGAACCATCAAAGACAAGCTTGATTCCATAGAAGATGCGTACTCAATCACTTCAGAAAATCTGGGCTTTTCGCGTATCCAACGGCTGGAGCTTGTGCAAATCTGGCTTTTTTTCCTCCTCCAAATCGGCTGGTTTATTTTGATTATTCTTGAGTTATTGCAAATGGTTGAGAAATAATGTTACCGTTTCCAATAGGTATGAACCCGATACGGGGCAATTGCACTTTTCAAATTATATGAGGAAATATCATGGAATACAGAGCTGTTGGAAACCGCTGTGCGGTGAATATGGACTCTCTTAATGTGCCGCTTTCCCGCAAAGATATTTTGACGATATTGATACATGAAGGTTTTATCATGACACCGATTGATATTATGGCGCTTGCAAGAGGTTGTGTCGGTGCCTCGCAATATCGCCGCGGGGCGAGACCATCTGAAGCTCCGAGTGTCGTTGATTGCTCCAGTTTTATCAAGTGGCTTTTTGGAATGCGCGGCATTTGGTTGCCACGTAGAACTATTCAGCAATGCAAACTCGGCGAGGTGGTTTCTTTTTATAATATTGTTGACGGAGACGTCGTGTTTGTTTCAGGGCGTATCAATTATTACGAGCATAACTCTGACGGAGGTGTCGGTCATGTGGGGATTGCCGCTGAAGGCGGAAAGACAATAATTCACGCCTCTGCAAAAGACGCAGTGGTTGCGGAAGTTCCCTTTAGCGAGTTTGTTGATAAAAATACATTTCGCGGCGCGCGGCGCTACATCTCAAAAAATCCAAACAATACCTCAATCATGACGTTTGAAACTCCGGTCAGTAGGGAAGTGGAGACGTCTGATGATATACGGTGGATTGTTTTGGAATCGGAATTATTCTGTAAATTTGAAAAATTTAAAAACAAAAAAATGAAGAAGTAACCCAAACACAAAAACCATCGCGCGACGGCGGTGGTTTTTTCTTTTTTATCAGGCATGATATAATACAAAAATATGCTGAAAGAATTTTTGATGAAACAAATGCTCAAGTCACAGTTGAAAGACGTGCCAGCCGATGAGCAGGAAAAAATAATCAAATTGGTAAGCGAGAATCCTCTGCTTTTCCAAAAAATCGCGCTTGAAATTCAGGCGAAAATGAAAGAGGGGAAAGACCAAATGTCAGCATTGCTTGAAGTCATGCAAAATTACAAAGACGAATTGCAAAAACTTACAACAAAGACGATTTCCCAATAAGCTAATTTCTAAAAGCTAGCAAGCTAAAATGGACTGGCATACTTTTTTAATCATTACGCATATTATCGGCACGGTGCTTGGCGTCGGCGGGGCGACCTTTGCCGAGGTTTTTTATTTGAAAGCGATTAAAGACGGCGCAATAGACCCAACTGAAAGCAGTTTTCTCAAAACAACATATTTTATTTTACGTCTCGGCATTATCATTTTAGTGCTTTCCGGTTTTGGTCTTCTCTTATTAAATCGTCTTGAGGGCGCAACGCAATATCTCTACGATCCGCGTCTTTGGGCAAAACTGACACTGACGCTGGTCATCGTGGTAAATGCGATACTGCTTCAGATTCGTTTGATTCCGTCGTGGCTCGGATTTTCACTCTCATTTACATCATGGTATGCCGCGCTGGTGTTGGGGCTTTGGCGCGGGGCGAGCGCCGCGGGATATGTGACCATTATGCTCTGGTATGTTGTCGCCGTGTTTGTTGTCGCATTTATTTTAGACCGCATTAAAAAATGGTATAGTAAATAACATGATTGCTTTTCTTTCACAATTATTGATTGCGCATGTCATCATCGGGCTTATCGGTGTGATAGCATCGTACGCACTGCTCATGGGGCTTTTGAAGCGCAAGGTATCAATTCCTTTTTTGAAAGGTGCCGCGCTTATCGCGGCGGTTTCATATATTATTACCTGGTTTACCGGCGGATATTATTATGTGGTTTTTTACGGCAAAGCGATAAAGCCGGTTATTAAAGCGGGCGCGTATCCGTGGGCGCATACTTTTTTTATGGAAACAAAAGAGCATCTTTTTCTTTTCTTGCCGATTTTGGCGATCATTTTGCTTGTATTAATAACCCGATGCAGTGTGGCGTTTGATACTCATCCTGTTTTGAAAAAATACACCGCGCTTGTCGCGGCGCTTACGGTGACCATAGGCATTTTTATAGCGCTTGCCGGAGTCGTGATTTCGGGCGCGGTGCGTTAAAATATTTTTATGCAACTACTTGTACAGAAAAAAATAGATAAAACGGCAAATATTCTTATCGGGGCGAGTGTCGCGGTAGTTTTTATCGCTGTCGTCACCATTGGCGGAGAATTGTATACACCTATTAAAGATTGGCTTGCCGGCGTCTTTTCTCATCATTGGATTGGAAAAGGAATTTTAACGATGCTCGTTTTTGTTATCGCAAGCATATTGCCATACACACGAGAGGCGACCGTGGCCAGCCTCGCGCGGCTCACCGCAGTACTTTTCTTTATATCACTGTGCTCGGCGCTTGCGATAGCGGGATTTTTCGGATACGAAATATTTATCAAATAATTTTATATCAAACAAATATGCGCAAAGACACAAAAAAAGTGTTAATTATGTTAGGTCATCCCGACACCGAATCCCTCGCTGGTTTTTTAGCAGACAGGTATGAAGCTGGCGCAAAAGCGGGCGGCTATGAAGTGAAGCGCGTGAATGTTGGCGATTTGAAATTTGACCCCATCTTGCACAAAGGGTATCGGGAAATCCAAGCGCTTGAGCCGGATTTGGTCTCGGCGCAAGAAATGATTACATGGGCAGACCATATCGTGCTCGTGTATCCAAACTGGTGGGGGTCCATGCCGGCGATTTTGAAGGGATTTTTTGACCGCGCGCTTTTGCCCGGCTTCGGGTTTAATTTTCGTGATGGAAAAATTATCAAACGACTTGCTGGTAAAAGCGCGCGAGTGATTATCACCATGGACATTGTGCCGACGTTCTTTTTTCACACTCGAGCGGCGCTCACTATGAAAAACAGCATCCTTCGTTTTTGCGGCATTGAGCCGGTGCGCGTTACCGAAATCGGGCCGGTGAAAGAGGTGGTGGACAATAAAAAAGATGAGTGGGGCCTACGCGTGTTCAAATATGGTGAAGCTGGGATTTAGTCAGCTTGTTAGAAAATTAGCTTATTAGGATTTTAGGTGCGTGCCGCAATGGTCAAGTTTTTTGTTGTTTACTTGCGGTTTTCTGAGTTTGTGATATAGTATTTTTCAACAAGCAATAAGAACGTTGTTCTTTGAAGGGAGGTGAAATGAATTGTTAGAACCAGACGAGATTATTGCCGTCATTACGAAAGCCATTTCTAGTGGAGGCAAAGATTTTTATGTTACTGACCCAAAAAGTGGCGAAGATAAAAAATTTGCCAATGGGTCAATAACATTCGCCGCCGCTTACTGGAATGGCGGGTTAAAAAAACCTCGTCCTGGCGATGAGGTCGTCTTGGGGATTCTCCGCAGGACGCCGAAGGGGTTAAGGTCTGAAAGCGCAAGGCCAAGTACAGTGGCTGACTTGCGCATAAAACAGCAACAGCAAATCGGAGGCGTACGATAATGTCACAAGAATACCATAACCCGCAGTGCGGAAACTTTGCAGAAAAGATGCGTGAGTGCCGTGAGTGTTACTGTGCTCACAAAGAACCGCCTCGCATCAAGGTTCATTTACCGTTGTCTGACGGGTGTATAACATCCGCGGATATCAAGGTTGCACGAGGAAAGGTTGAAAAGACGCCGTACTGCTATGTGTCGACACGGTGCTAACTGTTTATTTTGGGGCGTCTGCCATTTGGTAGGCGCCCTTTTTTTCTGTATACTCTTTTAATATGGCTTTGGGAATCGGCATCGTTGGTTTACCGAACGTGGGGAAGTCCACGCTTTTTAACGCGCTTACCAAAAAATCGGTGCCGGCGGAAAATTATCCTTTTTGCACAATTGATCCTTCGGTGGGCGTGGTTGCTGTGCCGGACCTACGGCTTTCTAAACTTTCGACATTGTCAAAATCTGCAAAAACAATTCCCGCGGCGATAGAATTTGTGGATATTGCGGGATTGGTGAAAGGCGCTTCAGCGGGCGAGGGATTAGGAAATAAATTTTTGGCGAATATCCGCGAAGTAGATGCCATTTTGGAAGTGGTGCGGATTTTTCCCGCCCAAGGCGGGTCCGCCTCGGGCGGAGACGTTGTTCATGTATATGGAGAGATAGACCCAATGAGAGATATTGAAGTTATCAATCTTGAATTGATGATGGCGGATTTAGAGACGGTTACAAAAAGACTTGGAAATTTAGAAAAAGATGTGAAACGTGGAGACAAAGATGCTTTGGATGAAAAAGAAGTCCTTGAAAAAATTGCCGCGACACTAGAGGCCGGGAAGCTCGCGAAAGATATTTTCCAAAATGTTGAAAATGTTGGACATCCGATGTCCAACATTGAAGGAGTGGTTAAAAAACTTCATTTACTTACCATGAAGCCGATTTTATACGCGCTCAACAAAAAATCCGGAGCAAAAAATCTTGATGAAGCGAAAGATGAACGCTGGGAGAAGCTCATGCGGTTTTTCAAAGATAAGAACGCTCAATATGTCATTTTTGACGCGAAGGTGGAAGACGAGCTGAAAGAATTTGCCGGAGAAGAAAAAGAAACATTTCGCAGAGAGCTTGGCGCAGAAGAGGGCGACGGGATAGACGCGCTTATTTCCGCAAGCTATACGTTGCTCGGATTGATTACTTATTTTACGACCGGTGAAGACGAAACGCGCGCGTGGACGATTAAAAAAGGATGGACGGCGCCCGAGGCAGGCACGGCGATTCATACCGACTTCAAAGATAAATTTATTCGCGCTGAAGTGATTTGGTGGCAAGATTTGCTCACTGCCGGTTCTTATGTTGTTGCTAGAGAAAAAGGGCTTCTTCGCACCGAGGGCAAGGATTACATTGTGCAAGACGGAGATGTAATTGAATTTAAGATTTAGTTACCTGTTACTTGGACGTTGGACGTCCGACGTCCAAGTAACTAAAGTTCAAAATATAAGCCTTCTTTTCTGACATACTTATGCACAAAAATCCCTTTCTTTTTTAAGGGATTTTTGATATAATGGATGTATGAAATTGTGCCGATTTTGGCGCAATTTTCTATCTATTTTATGACCCCAAACGAACATCATTATAGAGCCGAAGATATCTCTGTCTTGGAGGGGCTTGAGCCGGTGCGTAAACGCCCGGGCATGTATATCGGTACGACCGGCCCCGACGGTCTGCATCATTTGGTGTGGGAAATTTTTGACAACGGCCGCGATGAGGCGATGGGGGGGTTTGCCGACCATATTGAGATTGCGCTTTTGCCGGGCAATCGGGTGCGTGTGGTAGACAACGGCCGCGGTATTCCTGTTGATATTCACAAACAAACAAAAGTTTCGGCTCTTGAGACAGTTATGACCACCTTGCACGCCGGCGGGAAATTCGGTGGTGAAGGATATAAAATTTCTGGCGGTTTGCACGGAGTCGGCGCTTCGGTGGTCAACGCGCTCTCTATTTACGCGCGGGTAGATGTGCATCGCGATGGCGGCGTCTACATGCAGGAATACAAACAGGGCAAAAGAAAAGCGGCAGTTAAAAAAATCGCTTCTTCAAAATCAAACGGCACGATTGTCACCTTTGAACCGGATGCAGAGATTTTTAAAGAAATCGTGTTTGATTGGAAAAAAATTATTGACCACATGCGGCAACAGGCATATTTGGTCAAAAAACTTCATATTACGGTGATTGACGCTCGCGCGTATGTAAAAAACATTGATACCGAATCGGCTTTTTATCTTTCAGAGCTTAATCTTGAAGTGCCGTCAATGTCCTTTTATTTTGAAGGAGGTTTGGAATCGCTTGTAAAATTTTATAATGAACACCAAAAACCGGTCCATAAAAATGTGTTTTATACTGAAAAAGAGAAAGACGGCGTAATGGTTGAAGTCGCGTTGCAGTATGTTGATGATATTTCTTCCAGGGAAGTTGCTTTTGCAAATAATATTTATAATCCGGAAGGTGGCATGCACGTAACCGGATTTCGCACCGCGCTAACCCGCATTCTAAATGATTACGGCAAGAAAAATAATTTACTCAAAGAGGCCGACGGCGCGCTCTCTGGGGACGATGTGCGAGAAGGTATGACGGCGGTTCTCTCGGTAAAACTCCGCGAAATTCAATTTGAAGGGCAGACGAAAGGGAAGTTGGGGAGCGTTGAGGCGCGCGGTGCTGTTGAATCGGTATTCGGCGAAGCGTTTGCCGCATTTCTTGAAGAAAACCCAGATGATGCGCGCGGTATTTTAAGCAAGGTGCTCTTGGCGCTTCGCGCTCGCAAGGCGGCAAAGGCGGCAAAAGACAGCGTGCTCCGCAAAGGCGCGCTTGAAGGCATGACATTGCCCGGGAAGCTTGCCGATTGTCAGACCAAAGACGCCGCGGAATCGGAGCTCTTTATCGTGGAAGGAGAATCTGCCGGCGGTTCATCAAAACAAGGGCGCGACCGGCGTACACAGGCGGTGCTTCCGCTCAAGGGCAAAATCTTGAATGTAGAACGCGCGCGTCTTGATAAAATGCTTGTATCGCAGGAAATCAAATCACTCGTCATTGCTTTGGGGACCGCGATCGCCGATACGTTTGATATTTCAAAATTGCGGTATCATAAAGTTATTATTGCAACCGATGCCGATGTGGACGGCGCCCACATTCGCACGCTACTCCTCACGCTTTTTTATAGATATTTCAAACAGCTTGTTGAAGACGGGTATATTTATATCGCACAGCCGCCGCTCTACAAAATCCAAAAAGGAAAAGAGATTCACTATGCCTATTCGGAAGAGGAAAAAATGAGTGTCTTGCGAACGCTCGGTATCAAAGAGGAGGAAATAAAAGAAGATGAACCCGATGAGGAAGACGCTGAAACAAAAACAAATGAAAAAGAGAAAGATGGGGAAGAGAAAGATGGGGAAGAGAAAGAAATAAAGAGGACGCCGAAAGTTGGCATCCAGCGTTACAAAGGATTGGGAGAAATGAATCCGGATGAATTGTGGGAAACTACGATGAATCCAGAAACGCGTATTTTGAAGCAAGTGACAATAGAAGACGCGCAAGATGCCGACCGCGTGTTTGATACGCTCATGGGGACTGATGTGCCGTCGCGCAAACTATTCATTCAAAACAACGCCAAGATGGCAAACATTGATGTTTAGATGTACTATTGATCAAAAGGGTATGTGAATGGAATCTTTGTTCTTTATAAAAATATAAAAATTAAAAAAGGAGAAACGCCGTGACGAATCTTGAAGAAAATCGTGCGAAAGCGCTACGTTTAGAAGACGCGCTTAGCATGAGTTATAGCTCAATTGTAAAAAAAATTATCGTCATTGCCAAAGAAGCTTATAATGGCGCTATCAGAAAAAATACTGACGAATGGTATCTTTTGCACGCGTTTCGTGTCGGGCTCATTCTATGGCAATTAAAAGCCAACGAATATGTCATCTCGGCTGGGTTATTGCACGGCGTATTGGAGCACACAAAATGGAAAAAAGACGACCTCGCGCGGCGGCTCGATGAGGTATTTGCTCATAATACGGTCAAACAAATCATCGCGCATATTGCCGCGGTCACGGAATATTTTGAAGGAAATGTGTCGTGGCGGGAACGCAAGGAAAAATTTTTACAGCACCAACGCACCAAGCCGACCGACGTGCTTTTGATTGTGTTTGCAGACAAGCTTGATATTTTGGCGTCTCTTGCTGCAGATTTTGAAAAACGAGGAGATAAGATATGGGGCACATTGAGTACTTCCGACACGTCAACGCGCGGCGACTACTATACAAATCTCTATCATTTATTTACCGTTCGTCTTGTGGAAAAAAATGGCATCTTGAAATTTTTTAAGCAGTATGAGACGTATTTAAAGGTTCTTTTCCCTTCTGTTCCTGACCACAATCAAACGAACATAACCCCTATCTGAAAAGATAGGGGTTCTTGCTATTTTTCCAGAGAAATCATCTGAATAAATTTTTCTATTGGCATTTGTCCAAGCGAGCCGCCATCACGGCTTTCAACAGTGACAGCCAGCGAAGCTTTTTCTTTGTCGCCTACGACTAATAGATAGGGAATTTTTTGCAGTTTTGCGTTTCTGATTTTTTTGCCCAACGTTTCATTGCTTTCGTCAAGCATAGCGCGAGCGCCCGATATTTTCAATTGCTCATGTACTGATTGCGCGTAGGAAAGATGCGCTTCGCTGATAGGGATGATGATTGCCTGCACAGGAGCAAGCCAGACTGGGAAATTGCCGGCGAAATGTTCAATAATGACCGACAGGAATCGTTCAATAGAGCCGGCAACCGCGCGGTGAATCATGACGGGCGTTTTTTTCTTGCCGTCTTTGTCGTTGTATTCCAAACCGAATCGCGCGGGCATATTGAAATCAATCTGAATGGTCGCCAATTGCCACTCTCGTCCGATGGCATCTTTAAACATGAAATCAAGTTTTGGTCCGTAGAATGCCGCCTCACCTTCAATCCGTTTGTACGGGAGCTTTTCTTCTTTTGCGACTTTTTCAAGCATATGCTCGGCGGTATCCCAGTTTTTGGCATCGCCCAAATATTTTTCTGGAAGCTTCGGGTCGCGTACCGAGAGCGACACCCAATATGAATCTTTTTCAAACATACCGAGCGAAGTGTAAAACTCGCGTATAACTGTCACGATATTTTTTGCCTCCGTTTCCACTTGGCCAATCGCGCAAAATACATGGCCGTCGTCTTGCGTGAGCGAGCGGACACGCGAGAGCCCCAAAAGCTCGCCCGGCTGTTCGTCGCGGTAGTTGGTAGTCACTTCCATGAAGCGCACCGGTAAATCTTTGTAACTTCTCTGCGCCGAAGCATAAATCTGCGTGTGGTGCGGGCAATTCATCGGCTTCATCACGAATTCCGCGTCTCCTTTGCCTTTGACATGAAAGAGGTCGTCACGGAATTTATCCCAATGGCCAGATGTTTGGTAGAGTTCTTTTTTGGCGATGTGAGGAATCCACACGCGCTCATATCCGAAGCGTATTTGAATGCTACGGATTTTTTCGGCAATGACATCGCGAATGATGGTCCCTTTGGGGGTGAATAAGGGAAGCCCGGGACCTACCAAATCAGAGAAGGTGAAAAGCCCCAGTTCTTTTCCGATTTTTCGATGGTCGCGTTTTGCCGCTTCCTCGCGGAATTTTTTATATACATCAAGCGCTTCTTTGTTTTCAAACGCAAGCCCGTAGATGCGCGTGAGCATTTTGTTTTTCTCGTCGCCGCGCCAATATGCGCCGGCGATATGCGAAAGTTCAAATGCGTCGGTATTTATTTCTTTTGTATTGGCAACATGCGGCCCTTCGCAGAGGTCGGTAAAATCGCCGGTTTTATAAACAGTGATTTTTTCGCCCGCTTTTGCAAATTCATCTATGAGTTCTAATTTATACGGCTCATTTTTGAAAAATGCCCGAGCTTCTTTTTCATCAAGCTCTTCTTTTTTGAAATCAAGATTTGATGAAGCCGATTTCTTCATCTGCTTTTGCAAATCTTTCAAATCTTTGTCCGCAGGAGCTTCTCCTCCTGAGAAATCAAAATCGTAATAGAAACCGGTATCAATGACCGGACCGATGGCGAGCTTCGCGTGCGGATATTTTTTCTTTACCGCGATGGCGAGCATGTGAGAAAGCGAATGGCGGATGTTGTAGAGGTTGTCGTTCCGCATAGATTATATAGTATCATTTATGCCAAAAATCTCGAAGGGGTTGACAGTTCTAATTACCCATGTTACACTTGAAAAAATCTTGTAGTTGTTTGAGAACATAAAAATAACACTATTTTTTGGAAAGGGGCAGTATATGGAGCTTATTGGCATACTTGGTCTTGGTTTCGGCGCACTCGTTTTTTTTATTATATTTATGATAGATGACAAGCCTTGTGGGGTTCAGGAGAGAATCCTGGCAGGGGTAAACCAATGCGGTATCTGTCAAAAAAAAGGCGAGGCAAGAAAGGGATATATCCTCGACTATGATTGGGATGGTCCAAGCGCAGTCTCTTATGTGCATGAAGAGTGTCTGGCATCCGTCAAAAGAAATCCTGAAAAATTTGACAAATCGACGGTAATTTTTGTCAACAGGATTTTCAGTGCGAGTGCGTTGGAGCAAAGTAGTGAGGAAGATTTTTCAGAAGATTTTTCACAGTATTTGGCGAGAATCTGGGGTAAGAGCCCGGAAGGAATAAGGAGGGGTGGAGTTTTACCCCAGTCATAGTACCTAAAATTTAGCCTCATTTGTTTTGTTTTGAAACAAATGAGGCTTTTATTTTTTAATTTTTTAATGTTATTTTTACAACTCTTTCACCGCTTCGGTGATGAGCGATAGCTCGTCGTTTCGGTCTGAAAGACGGCCTTTGATAACGACGCATTTGTCGGGCGTGAGCATGCGCGCGAAAAGATGTTTATCTAGTCTAGAGCTTTTAATATCCCAGAATAGTGTCGACACTATTCGGTGGATTATTTTGTTTAATTGAATTCAGGGTACCACATGATATTGACAAAATAATATTTTCATATATAATAACACTCAGATTTTGCGACAGTTAGTTGAAAATAATAACCCCACTTAATTCATAAGCAAAAGGAGGATCGCAATGTTTCAGTTAGAAAGTTCGTTAAATGATGGTGATAGAAGAAGTGCGTTGTTTGAGTGTTTTGAGAACATATTGAGCTTAGCGATTTTTCTTTCTGTTTGTCGTGTGTTATATGGTCTTTGCACTGAAGAATACTCAACTTCTTTTAATGGGGTAGCGCCAATAAATATTATTGATGGTTTTGCTGCTCTAACACTTTTTTTCTGTGTATTCATTATTCCAATTTTGCTGTTAGTAAATGCACTAATCATTTTGATAATAGATTTACCAAAACAGCTTATCGCAATTTGGAAAAAATCCGGAGTCAATAACATAGTGATTGAATGTATGGTTGTGTTTATGGTGTTGCTATTGATCCATCCTTTTTTTTGGAGTACACCATGGTTGTATCTTGCGGCTTATGATATATGTTGGTTTTTTGCTTGGAGGGTCATAACGTGACCCTCAAAAAAAGCCCTTGTCACTAAGAAGACATAAGGGCTTTTTCTTTTATGAAAATCATCACGACGTTACAACTCTTTCACAGCTTCGGCGATGATAGAGAGTTCGTCGTTCCTGTCAGAAAGACGGCCTTTGATAACTACGCATTTGTCTGGCGCGAGCATCATTTTATATTCTGTAAAAGTGCGCGGGAATACGACTGCCTCTATGGTTCCGCTAAAGTCGGCAAATTTCAAAAACACCATACGCTCGCCTTTTTTGGTGACCACTTCGCGCGCTTCTTCAATGATACCGCCGATAATCACTTGCGCGCTAGTGGAGCCCGCCTCTCTTAATTGTTTAATGCTGGTGCCGCTTTTTTCTAATCGTTCGCGATATTTTTCAAGCGGATGACCGGAGATATAGAGCCCGAGCAATTCTTTTTCCCACCCCAATTTTTCTTCATTTGAAATAGGAGGCGTGTTTTTGAGAGTGAGTCCGGGTATAGATGAATCGCTCTCCATCAAACCAAAAAGCGATTCTTGCGAAGCCGAGTGCTGTAAAGATGCGCGGTTGTAGACGAGCGCTTCTTCAATATTCCCAAAAAGTGAGCCGCGTTCTCCAAGCGTGTCCATGGCGCCCGATTTTACCAGCGCTTCAAGCGATTTCTTGTTCAAATTTTTATGCTTCACGCGGTCAAGAAAATTGGAATATGAAATAAAGGCGCCCGATTTTTTTCGCTCGGCGATGATGGCGTCAGCGATATCTTGACCCAAGTTTTTGATTGTGTACAGCCCAAAGCGGATGGCATCGCTGGCCGTGGTTTCTCCTTTGATGGCTGTAAAATCTCCGAAGCTTTCGTTGATGTCTGGCGGAAGCACTGGAATTTTCATCCGCTGGCACTCATGGATGATTTCGGCAATTTTTTCCACGTCGCCTGATTCTGCGGTAAGGACGGCGGTCATGTACTCGGTCGGGAAATTCGCTTTCATGTAGGCGGTTTGATAAGCGACGAGCCCGTAGCTGACCGAATGCGCTTTATTGAAGCCGTATGCGGCAAACGGCTCAATCCACGACCATATTTGCTCGGCTTTTTTCTTGCTCCAGCCGCTGGTCTTGATGCAGCCGTTGATAAATTTATCTTTCTGCGCCTGCATTTCTTCGGGGATTTTTTTACCGACGGCTTTTCTGAATTTATCTATTTCAAGCCATGAGTATCCGGCAAGCTCCCGCGCCATAACGAGCAGGTCGTCTTGGTATACTAAAATCCCGTAGGTTAGTTTCAAGATTTTTTCCAGCGCTGGGTCGAGATAGCGGATGAGCTCCGGATTGTGTTTGCGCGCGATGTAGTCGGGGATAAACTGCATCGGACCCGGGCGGTAGAGCGCCACCATGGCGTTGATGTCGTGGATCGTGGTCGGTTTCAATTCTTTCAAATATCGCGTCATGCCGGAGCCGTTCAATTGGAAAAGCCCCATGGTTTCTCCGCGCGCGAGCATCTTGAATGTTTTTGGGTCGTCGAGCGGAATGTGCTCAATATCAATATCAGCATCACAGAATTTTTTTGTAAGACGAACCGCGTCCGAAAGAATGGAAAGGTTTCTAATTCCCAAAAAATCAAATTTTAGGAGCCCCGCGTCTTCTATTGAATACATGTCGTACTGCGTGATAATTTTTCCACCTTTGGGGTCAAATTGGAGCGGCGCAAATTCGGTGAGCGGAACTGGAGAAATGACGACGCCCGCGGCGTGAATAGAAATATGGCGGGCGCACCCTTCGATTTTTTTTGCCAAGTCAATGATTTCTTTGGTAGTGGTATCTTCTTTGTATAATGTTGCGAGTTCAGGCGTGATTTCCAACGCATGGTCAATCGTCATCGGGAATCCCTGTGAGCCCATGGGGATGAGTTTTGCAATTTTATCTCCCACCACATACTCATGTCCGAGCGAGCGGGCGATGTCGCGCACAGAACCGCGCGCCATCATTGTGCCGAATGTGCCGATTTGCGCGACGCGGTCTTCGCCGTATGTTTTTTTTACATATGTAAGCATTTCGTCGCGGCGATTGTCGGCGAAGTCCATATCAATATCAGGCGCCGAAGGGCGTTCCGGATTCAAAAATCGTTCAAACGGAATTTTATACTCCAGTGGATTGACATTAGTTATGCCGGTAAGATAAGTGACGAGCGAACCGGATACCGAACCTCTGATGTTTGTCAAAATATGATTTTCCCGCGCGTACCGGAGGAGGTCAGACACCACAAGAAAATAGGGCGCGTAACCTTTATCGCGGATAATTTTTAATTCATACTCAATACGTTCTTTTACCTCGTCTGTTTCGCCGACACCGCGTTTCGTAAGCCCGCCATAGGCAAATTCACGCAATTTTTGGTCGTAGCTAACGCCGTCTTCAATCGGCAAATCAGGAAACACCCATTTGCCGAGCTCAAGCGTCACATTGGCGCGGTCTGCGATGCGGCCGGTGTTTTCTATCGCATCGGGAATGTTGCCGAAATATTCTCTCGCTTGCGCTTCGGAAATAAACGAGGTGTCAACATCGCCAATCTGCATGTCGGCCAAGTCGCGGCTTGATTGAATGGCGAGCATGGTATCGCGCGCGCGCTTATCTTCTGGATTCAAATAATAAAAATCTTGCGCCGCGACGATAGGTATTCCTATTTTTTTTCCGAGTTCTGTCAATTTTTTTTGTACTTCCTCATGACCTTCTATTTCCGGATGATGGGTTATCTCAAAAAAATAATTGCCGGAGCCGAAAATTTGGAGATGTTCTCTCGCGACTTGCTCGGCTTTCTCCCAATCGTTGTTGCGGAGCGCGCGCGACACCTCTCCGCCGAATGTGCCTGAAAGACAAATCAATCCTTCATGATATTTTTGTAGGAGTTCTTTATCAATGCGTGGCTTGTAGTAGTAACCCTCAAGGTGGGATTGGGTGACGAGTTTGAGTAGATTTTTATAGCCGATATTGTTCTCTGCCAAAAGCACCAGATTGAAACGACGGTTGTCGACGCCCGCCTGCTTGTCGTGGCGACTGCGGACTGCAACATACGCGTCAATACCGAAAATCGGTTTTATGTTTTCTTCTTTGCATTTTTTATAAAACTCAATCGCTCCGTAGAGATTGCCAAGGTCGGTCAGCGCGATGGCATCCATGTTTTCTTTTTTTGCGCGCCGGACAATCTCTGGTATTTTTGGCAAGGCTTGGAGGAGGGAATAGTGGGAATGGGTATGGAGATGTACGAAGCGTGAAGCCATGATGTATGATTATAGGTAAATGAATGTAAATCTCAAAACTCTTTCTTCGTCATATATTTTTGATAGACGCGCATTCCGCCCTGGGCGGATGCCATGCTCCTCCGACAGTATCGTCGGGGTCCGCAATGTCTCTCAAAAATTATGATTCAGAGCGAGTTTTGTAATCTTAGATAATGGTAAAGTTTTATGTATACAGATTACATGAAGCTAGTATATAATCTGCTCTCGCTCGAAAAAATAAAAAGCACACTTTTTATTTTCACTCGCTCGTTTAATTATACTCTCATTTTTTATACGTTGAAACTTGTATGATGCGAAAAAAGAAAGTGAAATATATTGTTGGGATTGATGAAGCCGGGCGCGGGCCGCTCGCTGGGCCTTTGGCGGTTGGGGCGGTGGCGTGGCCGGTTTCGTACGCATTTCAAGAACGGTTTGCGAATGTCCGTGATTCAAAACAGCTTTCAGCGGACCAGCGTGAATACTTTTTTAGAGAGCTTCGCCTTGAACAGGCGCGTGGTATTATTATATGCCGTGTTGCATTTATTACGCCGCGCATGATTGATGCGCATGGCATGACCAAAGCGCTGCGGTTGGGTGTCTCTCGCGCTCTAGAGAAGCTTTGTATTGATACATCATTAATGGACGTGATACTCGACGGTTCTCTTTTTGCTCCGTCGGAATATAAACAACAGACAATTATTAGAGGAGATGAGACCGTACCGATTATTTCTGCCGCGTCTATTATCGCAAAAGTATCACGCGACAAACACATGATGAAAATTGCAAAAAAGTATCCGCAGTATGGTTTTGAAAAGCATAAAGGGTATGGCACAAGAGCGCACTATGAAGCTCTGGAAAAATATGGAGTGTTGCCCATACACCGAAAGCTCTTTTTACGCAAGTGGAGTAGGCGCATAATAAAACTTGACAGATAAGTACTTTTAGAGTATTATTAAAAAATAAACGTAAATTGAAAATTTAATACAAATACTAAAGAAAGAAGGTTCTTATGAAAGAACAAGGACGAAAGATAGATATTTACGACCCGGATTTTATACCTGGGGTTAATGAGCCACTTCTTGACGGCATGAGTTGTTTTTGTGCCGGTATTCCGTTTGAAATTGCAAGAGCTTCAAACGGTCACCCTAGAAAAGTTTACTTCCGGGTGATTCCCTACACCACGAATAGTGGTAGAACGCAAATCAAATTTTCTGGGGGGACAAACAAATCCCCACACGAAAGCCCTCTCAATGTCCTTAGGCGGGAAATCAAAGAGGAATTAGGGGTGGATGGTTTGAAAGCCGAATTAATATATTCGGCTAAAAAAGTGGATAAAGATGCCCATGTCAAATACTTTTTTTTGCTGAACCATTGGGAGGGATGTTTTTTCCCAAACCAACGGCAAATTAGGGATGACCAAGTCGGGCCATCCTCATGGGAAGAACCTATCGTTCTTGAGAAGGTTCTTTTTAGAGGGCATCTTCCAGCACTCTATGCGGCGGTGGGCCATTTGGCAAAGGACCCGCTGTTGTTCAAATTCTTTGACGAACAAAATTTGTTGGTCAAAGACCCAGCTGTATATGCCCCCGTGTATAGGTATTGAAGCATCCAAGCAAGACCTAATGCGCCACGGAATGATGTCCCGTGGCGTTTTTTTATCCCACTATTCCACAAGGCAAAACCTAATTGTTGGACATCGGATGTCCAACATATGTTGTAATCGGGTTGCGTATTTTTTCAAAACAGGTTATGATATAAAAACTATGTCAGTACGAATGCGGCACACTAGGGCTCATACCAAAAACCGGCGAGCGCACCATGCGCTTGAGATGCCTCGGCTTTCTGCGTGCCAGAAATGCGGCGCGGCACAGTTGCCGCATCATATGTGCGGAAATTGCGGGTATTACCGCGGGCGGCAGGTTATTGACATGGCGGCAAAAACAGCGACGCGGGCAAAGCGTCGGCAGGAAAAGCTAAAGTCGTTTGGAGAAATAAAGAAAAAAGAAGAAGATGGTGGAAAAGAAAATGCTCTTTCGGCTGAAACATTGTCGGCAAAGAAGAAAAAATAGGGCAGTATAGTATATTGTTCTTTTGATATTTATTGTGGGATGGAAATAGTAAACTAGCCGGGGTGGTTCATGGTTCATAATTTTTATTTCATAATATCACACGCGAATCATACAAAGCATGATTCGCGCTCACTCTGAAAAGAAAATTGATATTTTCTTTTCACTCGTTCATTTAATTATGGCAAACAGGCACCTTTCACGAAGTATCGTCATGCAATCGCTCTTTGAGTGGGATTTCCGCAATGCGTCAAAAAAAGAACTTGAGACGATTTTAGAGAAAAACATAAACGAATTCGGCCCCGGACTTGGGGATGATGTGTTTATGCAAACCCTGTTGCACGGGGTTATTTCAAAACAGAAAGAAATAAACCGTATCATAGAGAAAGCGGCGCCGGAGTGGCCGATTGATAAAATTTCAATTGTTGACCGAAACATCTTGCGCATCGGACTCTACGAACTGCTCTTTGGCGACAGAAAAGAAGTACCCCCAAAAGTCTCTATCAATGAAGCGATTGAGCTTGCAAAAACTTTCGGCGGAGAAACGAGCGGGAAATTTGTAAACGGCGTGCTTGGCGCTGTCTACAAAGAGATAGGCGAACCGGGGAAAGAAGAACAATCAAAACATAAAAACAATAATCATCACAAAGAGCCGGTTGATATTTCAAAACTTCCAATTGAGAAATTGGGAGGAGCGGTGGCATACGCGCGGGACGAAAATAATATTATTCATTTGGCGCTGGTGCACGATGTGTTCGGCTACTGGACTCTATCAAAAGGGCATATAGAAGCGGGGGAAACGCTTGAAGAAGGCACCAAGCGTGAAATCAAAGAAGAAACCGGGCTCACGATTTCCATTGAAAAAGATTTGGGAAGCAATGAATACATCGCTTCCGACCCAGAAAAAGGCAAAATCAGAAAACAAGTTTCCTATTTTCTCGCGTCGTCTCCGTTTGTTGAAGTGAAGTTAGAAAAAACGGGCGGCGGACTTGATGACGTGCGCTGGTTTTCGCTTGAAGAAATACCGGAGCTTCGCATTTACGACGATATCATTCCTATTATTACCAAAGGAATTAATCTGCTCATGAAACATAGAGAATAAAACATCTGTAATATGAAAAACTTTTCAAAGATTGAACAAAAAATTAATATCACTTTTAAAAACAAAGATTTATTACAGCAGGCATTTACGCATCGTTCGTATATCAACGAATATCGCGGCAAAAAACTTGAGCACAATGAGCGACTTGAGTTTTTGGGCGATGCAGTGCTTGAATTGGCTGTAACGGAATATCTGTACGCAAAATATCCAAAGAGGCCTGAAGGGGACCTGACCTCTTTCCGCGCGGCGCTCGTGAACACAAACACGCTTTCGCAGGTTGCTTCGGAGTTGAACTTCAATGAATTTCTCCTGCTTTCAAAAGGCGAAGCAAAAGACGTCGGTAGGGCGCGACAGTATATTCTCGCAAACACTTTTGAAGCGTTTACGGGCGCTTTATATCTTGACCAAGGATATGACGCGGCTCAAAAATTTATCGGCGCGCATCTTTTTCCATTGATTGACGATATTGTGTCAAATCGGCTCTGGCAAGACAGCAAAAGTTATTTCCAAGAACAGGCGCAGGAATATGTGAACATCACGCCCGAATATCATGTCTTGCGGGAGGAAGGTCCAGACCACGATAAGCATTTCACTATCGGCGTATATCTGGGCGAAGAACTCGTCGCGGAAGGAGAAGGCAAATCAAAACAGGAAGCGGAACAGGGCGCCGCCGAAGAAGCGCTCCGCAAAAAGGAGTGGGGGAAGAAATAATCATCTTATACTATCTTGAGTTACAAAACTCTACTTCATCATGAATTTTTGATAGACGCGCATAATCCTGCTTGCGAGCAGGATTTGCTATGCTCGTTTTGCTTGAGAGCAAAACTCCGCAATGTCTCTCAAAAACTATGATTTCATCGAGTTTTGTAATTTAATATATCACATCAATGCACCTCAAGCGTTTGGAATTAAACGGCTTTAAATCTTTCAACAAAAAAACGGAGCTTGTTTTTGACGCGCCTATTTCGGCGATTGTGGGACCGAACGGCTCCGGTAAATCAAATGTCGCAGAGGCGATGCGGTTTGTGCTGGGAGAGCAGTCTATCAAATCAATGCGCGGCAAACGCGGAGAAGACCTCATCTTCAACGGTTCTGCCGGAGCGTCGCGTATGGGCAAGGCGTCGGTCGCAATCATTTTTGACAACAGTAAGCGTGAGTTCAACGTTGATTTTGATGAAGTGGATATCGCGCGCGTGGTGCATCGCGACGGAGTGAACCAATATTTTATAAACAAAAGCCAGGTGCGGCTGAAAGACGTGATAGAAATTCTTTCGGCGGTGCATATCGGCGCTTCAGGACATCATATCATTTCACAAGGCGAAGCAGACCGTATTTTGAGCGCGTCTGCCAAAGACCGGCGAGTAATGATTGAAGACGCGCTTGGATTAAAAATTTATCAATATAAAAAAGCCGAGAGCGAGCGCAAACTTGAAAAGACCGCGGAGAATATAAAAGAAGCCGAATCGCTCCGTCGCGAGATTGCGCCGCATATTAAATTTTTGCAAAAACAAGTAGAAAAAATAGAACAGGCGCGAACGCTCCGCGAAGAATTAAGCCGCGAATACCGCGCGTATTTCAAACGTGAAGCGTTTCATTTGTCGCATGTAAAACAAGCGCTCGCGAATGAAAAAACACCGCTCGCGGATGAAATCAAAACTCTTGAAAAATCGCTTGAACACGCGCGCGAAAAAGCTGCCGAGGGCAAAGATGCCGCCGCTATCAACCGCCTCGTATTTCTTGAAGGCGAATTGGCGCGCGCGAATGAGGAAAAAGATATGCTTTCGCGCAAGCTTGGGCGGCTGGAGGGAATGATTGAATATGCGGAAAAAATGCGCGCGAAAGAAACACGCGCGCGAGAAGGAGCAGTCATTTCTTTGAACTCTGTAAAATCTTTGTATGAGGAGATAGCCGCGCCGCTTGCTGAGGCCGGAGCTTCTTCCGATATTGAACATATTCGCGGGTTTCTAAAAAAAATAAAAGACTCGTTTGCTTCTTTTTTTGCTCGGGAAGAAGGTCAGCACAATATAGCCGATGGTGAAGAGGAAGATAGCGCAGTTCGGCTTAAAGAAAAAGACGCGCTGGTAAAAGATATAGCTAAAGAGGAGGGTGTTATCGCTGGGCTTGTGTCTGAACACGCGCGCCTGAAAAAAGAAATTGAATCAAAAGAAACGCTCTCGCGCGATGCCGAACGAAAAGTATTTGAATATTTGAGCGCGCTTGGCGAAAAACGAATGTCACTGCAGGCGCTTGCGGGCAAAGAAGAAACGTTGTCGCTTGAAGAAGAAGATTTCAAGCGCGAGCTTGGAGAGGCGGGCGCCCTTTTGGGGAGGGCGATTGTGGCGTATGAGCACGAGCAGATTGATACTTCTGAAATGACTGGCGAAGACCGCACGCTTCAGAAAGAACGCCGCAAACATATAGAAAAAATGAAAGTCCGCGTGGAAGATATGGGCGGAAGCTCCGGTGAAGACATAATGAAAGAATACACGGAAACGAGCGAACGCGACCAATATCTTATGCGTGAGCTTTCCGACTTGCACACGAGCAGTGAATCGCTTCGGCACTTGATAGACGACCTGTCGCAACAAATAGACGAAAAATTTAAAACCGGTATTACAAAAATAAATGCCCAATTTCAGGAATTTTTTGCGCTCATGTTTGGTGGCGGCAGAGCGGCGCTCTCTCTAGTAATAGAAAAAAAGAAAAAAAATATTGATGAGAGCCTTGATATTGACGACGTGAGCGCGCTTGAGTTTGAAGAAGAAAAAGAAGAAGCGGGCATTGATATCGCAGTCAGCTTGCCGCACAAAAAAATCAAAGGCCTGCAAATGCTTTCGGGCGGGGAACGCGCGCTCACTTCCATCGCGCTTCTTTTTGCTGTGTCTCAAGTAAATCCGCCGCCGTTTCTGGTGCTTGATGAGACCGATGCCGCGCTCGATGAAGCAAACTCGCGTAAATACGGCGACATGCTGGAAAATCTAGCGAAGTATTCCCAGCTTATCGTGATAACACACAATCGCGAGACGATGTCCCGCGCGGGGATTCTCTACGGTGTTACGATGGGTTCGGACGCCACATCAAAACTGCTTTCAATCAAATTTGACGAGGCGGTGCAAATTGCCAAATAGCAGAAATAACAAAAAAACCCGATGAAATTTTTTCCATCGGGTTTTACGATAGCGGATGCGTTTCCTCCCACGCCGTCTTGGCAATTATAGTTGCCCAGGCGGGGTCATGGAGAGCGAATGAATGTTCAGTGATGGCGTCTGTCTGATGACAGCCGACATCGTGCTGGAGGTAGCGCGAATCATTGCCCGTGTACCCTTTCTTTCCTTGGTCTCCCCAAAAATGAAAGGGAATCCATTTCGCCCAGGAGACCACCTCATCGCACGCATTGTAAAAAATATGAATCCATTTCACTTGCGGCGCTATCACTTTGTCGGCATCAAGCGCCGGGTCAATCAAGATTGCTCCGGTAAATACCGCGCCATGTTCGGCGATGAGCCATGCCAATGCCGCGCCGTTGGAATGACCGATGATGATATCATCCGGCTCAATTTGCTTGGCGATGCGCCGCGTGATGAATGGGTTGCGGAGCCATGCGGTCCCAAACACAATAGGGAAGCCGTACGGATGAGCGACGATTTCTTTTTCATCAAAGCCAGCTTTTTTTAGTTTTTCTGCGATGAGCCCCATGCTTTTTTGAGTGCCTAACGTGTTGATACCGGAAAGCAAGTGTACTTTCACGATATACCACCTCCTTCGTTTTTAAATTTTCAACGATGTTGAAAAATCTTTTTTAACCATATCTTATTTTTAATAAAAGTCAATATTTTCATCAAAAAAGCTAGATTTTTAACTAAAATCTGTGGTATGATTTTTTTAACTGGCCCTATCGTCCCCGCCCAGGGCGGGCAGGTAACGGTTAGGACATCGGCTTTTCAAGCCGGTAATAGTAATATATGGCCCTATCGTCTAACGGTTAGGACACCGCCTTCTCAAGGCGGGAATCAGAGTTCGATTCTCTGTAGGGTCAAAAATTGCGTAAAGCAGGTAAACTGCTTTACCTGCGGGCAATTTTTGAAGCCGTAGCCATGTCGCTCAATTTTGTCGCCACTCCTCCCATCGTCTCATTAACGCAAAAGGATTAAGGCATTTAAAATTTAAAACAGATAAACAAGCACGACCGAGTCACGATCAATATACTAGATTAAAACTGCTCCATCTTGCACCGCAGATTCTAAAAGAATCGCACACCCTTCAGGGGGTTTGGAAAACCAAACAGTTTGAAATACAAAAAACAAACAATCGCTGGGAACGAATTATGAAAGAAGTCATTTTTTATGAATTCATTGCTGTTGTAGATACTATTCGTGCAAAAGTTATTGTAAAACAAATCTGCGGCGGGGAAAAGCATTTTTGGAGTGTGATACCTTATTGGGGAATAAACAAAAATAACAGTAAAAGAATTTTACATAGTGGCAATCCTACAGATGATTAAACTAAAAAACACCGCACAAAGGCGGTATTTTTTAGAGGTGCTTGGGTACAGCTTGGATAGCCGTGACAGGGCCAAGGCCCTCCAAACACCAGTTTCAACATATCATACTTGGAGCTGAAAAGCCAATGGATTGTGTGGGTAAGTTTCAGAATTAATTGCAACACTTGATTTAGCAATTAAACTGGTCAATATGCGCGTTTCTATTTAGAATTTATTCACGAATGGGAAATAGGTGTGCAAGACGTCCCATGTCATGCTGACGGTGTAAAATGCCGGATTGGTGATGACGCAGTTTGTTCGGTAAAAAGCCGGACAAAAATCAAAGTGACCTTTTCCGTCAGTAATGACTGTTTTTTGCGTAATGACCGGCAGTTTGTTTTTCTCTGAAGATGAGTTTTCTAGTGCTCGAGCGCGGTCTTTTTGGTAGTCCGCGTCGTTGAAACAGGCAATCAACACCCCTTCGTTGTAACTCGGGTGGTCCGGAGCGTTGCACACCGTCGGATATGATGCCGCCGATGCGATGCCCGCGCTAGCGCTAAAAAATAACGCGACTAAAAATAAGATTTTTTTCATATAGTATACTGACTATTTTGATTGATAGTTTTTAATATCTCTTTTTTAATGAGTATCGACCTTCTGATAAATAGTTTTTAGGATTTACAACTTAAAAAAATGAAAACAAAAAGCCCACCACGGGTCTCCGCCGAAGCGGACATACCGGTTTCCCGGTATGGCCAGTGAAGCAACCCCATGATGGGTTTTCTATGCTTCACTGGTCTTTTTTCACCATGCCCGACAAAAAATTGTCTTGCCGAGTTTAGGCTACTTTTTGATTAAATTGTATTTCCTATAATTTTATAGTAGCATCAAAGGCAATGTTCGTCTACTCAATCAAGTTTCCTGTTCTGGACCAATGATAAAAATGAAAAACAAAGGGTAGCCCTTTGTTTTTCCGTATACTGGAGTAAATAAAAACATGAGAATTACAGAACTTCCAACTATGGATCGTAAAGTCGTTAAGGATCTGAAAATTGCACTTAAGGATTTTGAACGGCTGGTAAAAAACCCTCAATTCCTCTGGAATGGGCGAGAGTTTACGAATTTTAGTTTGCGACCACGCGAAGCATGGGCTAATTGGCTTGTATGTGTTGTTTTGCGCAAAATACACGGGAGGGATATTAGCTTTATGGAGGATAACGAGGGGGACGGATTTATTGTTGATAGAGAGCTGGGACTTGCTTTTCAAACGGAGCACGTATCAGCACTTAACGTTCCGAAAGGAAAGCAACTGCCTGATGGAGAGCAACGAGTGCTGGACGCTATAAATCTAAAAATTGCACGGGGCCGCGACTATGCACACGAAAAGCTACTTGTCGTTTTCTTCGATGGTGCCGGTCAGTTCTTCAGGAGCAAAATCCGCGAGAATATCTTTGGACGACACGATTTCGAAGCGGTGTTTTGTGTTGGTCTATTGGATTCGGGTCCGAATGGTTATTCCTATTCGATTACTGAATTTAGAGATTCCTTCGGTCATCAATCCGTAACCCATAAAGTGGAAATAGACATAGATTTTAGTGATTGGAAAATAACGCAAATCATGCAGTAAAAACAATGTCTGACCCAAAAAACCAACATATCATTCCCGTTCTGGGCACTGACTTATAATGATCAAGGAGAATATTTTGTATTGCACAAACTCTACCCTGAGTATTGCCACATACTCATGGCGCTTGACTATGGTTTAGCACGATTTCGAGGTGATATTTAACTTTCTCTATGGGCGAAGAAGATAAAATTATACTCAACGAGGGAGGTTACATAGGTCTGACCTATGTAAGCGGGACGCGGTTCTACGTATATGCTGTTATGGTAGAATTATACAATGAACAAGGAAGAACAAAAAAATTCCGATGCAGCGATTGAATATGTGAAAAAACACAGTGATGAAATTATACAAAAATTTGCCAGCATCAAAACGTTTCCACTAAGTGAATATCCAGTGTCAGTGTTTATGGCGGGCTCTCCCGGGGCTGGGAAGACAGAATTCTCACAAGAAGTGTTGGATGTGTGGTTTGGGGACTCCGACATACAAGATGCGGTGCGTATTGACCCGGACGAAGTGAGGAAAATAATCCCTGGTTATGATGGTACTAATGCGTATCTTTTCCAGGCAGCTGTTTCTGTGGGTGTGGAAAAGATACATGATAGTGTTCTAAAATATGGACAAAACTTTATTCTTGATGGTACATTATCTATATTTAAAAAAGCAAAAGAAAATATTCAGCGTTCCATTGATAAACATAGATTAGTTTTTATTTTTTACATATATCAAGACCCTCTGGTAGCATGGGCGTTTACCAAAGAGAGGGAGGTCAAAGAGGGGCGTAAAATTCCAAAGCAAGCTTTTATAGAACAATTCTTTGGTGCCAGGGATTCAGTAAATCAAATTAAGGAATATTTCGGTGACAAAATTAAAGTATATTTGGTGGAAAAAAATTTTGAAAATAAGATTCAAAAAATAATGATAAATATAACAAAAATTGACTCCCATATATCATTTGGTTATAATAAAGAAACTCTTACAAAAGCATTGAAAAATATATGAAATTTTTAGATTTCTTTAAAAAAGCAGAGAAACCAAAGACATTCTCCGGACTTTTCCGAGAAACATCCGAACGGGAGCAGGTACAGATTTTTGAAGAAGCGGCGCGGCGAGCAAATGAAGAACAGCGCAAAGTTTTTTACGGGTCAAAATCATAACATCAAAAAACCACTCCAAAAGGTGGTTTTTTGATACTATAAAAAATCATTAACCCAAAAGGTTCAATTATTGGCGCACATATAAAGACTTAGTCGCTTGGTTACTAAGCACAGTTTTGCAATATGCTATAATAGGACTAAATAGGATTATTCCTACCTGTGGTTGCGGGATTATTGACGTTATTTTCTGTTTTTCTTGACTCTATTAAAAAACTAGGTTATATTACTATTCACCATGCAAGATAAAGATAAAAAAAATACGGAGGAAAACGGCGAAGACGTTGTTTTTGATGAATCTTTGGCCGAAGAAGGGGAAGCGGGTTTCGGAAAAGGAAGCGTGGAAAAAATCAAAAAACTGAAAGACGAGCTGAAGGCGTGCCAAAAAGAAAAGCAGGAATATCTTGATGGCTGGCAGAGGGCCAAAGCGGATTTTATCAACGCGAGGAAAGAAGAAGAAAAAAATCGCGCGCAAGTGGCGCAATTTGCCAAAGAGGGGATGCTTCATGAGATATTGCCGGTTGTGGATAGTTTTGATATGGCTTTTCGCGATAAGGAGGCGTGGGCGCGGGTTGATGAAAATTGGCGCAAGGGTGTAGAATATATCTATCAGCAGTTTGTTTCTATTTTGGAAAACAACGGCCTTGCGCCGATAGAATCCTTGGGCAAACATTTTGACCCGACGCTTCATTCGCCGATAGAATCGGTGCCGGTGGAAGAAAAAGATAAAGACGGCATCGTGCTTGAGGTGGTGCAGAAAGGGTATCGGATGAATGACCGCGTTCTTCGGCCGGCGAAAGTGAAAATCGGGGTTTTTGGTAAAGTATCGTAAATTATGAATTTGAAAAACTCTTTCTGAATCATAGTTTTTGATAGACGCGTATTCCGCCCAGGGCGGATGCTCTGCTCGAAACACTATTTTGTAATTAAGACGTCCGACCTCTGGGTTGGTAAAATATCGGCATTTGCCACAAATAAAATAATTACCACATCAGAGGTCGGACGTCTTACATAAAGTAAATAAATAATTGATAAAAAACGTATGTCAAAAATTTTAGGAATAGATTTGGGGACAACTAATTCGGCAATGGCCATTATTGAAGGAGGCGTGCCGAAGATTATAGAAAACGTGGAAGGCAACCGCACGACGCCGTCTGTTGTCGCGCTTGGAAAAGGAGGGGAGCGGTTGGTTGGCTTGCTTGCGAAAAGGCAGGCGGTCACTAATCCTGAAAACACGATGTATGGCATCAAGCGGCTCATCGGGCATCGTTTTGATGATAAGGAGGTGCAAAAAGATAAAGCGTCGGTGCCGTTTCATATAGAGAAATCCGATGACGGCGGGGTGAAGGTGAAGATGGGCGATAAATGGTATCGGCCGGAAGAAATCTCGGCGATGGTGCTTCAGAAGCTGAAGCAGGACGCGGAAGCAAAGCTCGGAGAAAAAATCACCGAAGCGATTATTACCGTGCCGGCATATTTCAGTGATTCACAGCGAAAGGCGACCAAAGACGCGGGTAAAATCGCTGGGCTTGAGGTAAAGCGTATCATCAATGAGCCGACGGCCGCGGCGCTTGCGTATGGTTTTGATAAAAAGAAAGATGAGAAAATCGTGGTGTACGATTTTGGCGGAGGCACGTTTGACGTGTCGGTGCTTGAAGTGGGCGCGGACGTGATTGAAGTGAAATCCACAGATGGCGATAGCCACATGGGAGGCGAAGATATAGACCGCGAATTGGTGAAATGGATAGGAGAGCAGTTTAAAAAAGAAAGCGGCATTGATATTTTGAAAGATACCCTGGCGCTTCAGCGCCTTAAAGAAGCTGCGGAAAAAGCGAAGCACGAACTCTCCACGACCACTGAAACGGAAATCAATATCCCGTTTATCACTTCTGGAGCGGATGGGCCAAAACACTTGCTTTTGAAACTCTCGCGCGCGACGCTTGAAATACTCACTAAATCTTTCATTGACCGGTCTATTGAAATCACCAAGCGCGCGATGGAAAATTCGCCGTTTAAGATAGGTGATATCGATGAGGTGGTGCTTGTCGGTGGGCAGACCAGAATGCCCGCGATTGTCGCGGCAGTAAAGACCTATTTCGGCAAAGAGCCAAATCTTTCTATCAATCCTGATGAAGTGGTGGCGCTCGGCGCCGCGGTGCAGGCGGGGATATTGCAGGGGGATGTGAAAGACGTGCTTTTGCTTGATGTTATACCGCTTTCGCTCGGGATTGAGACGATGGGCGGAGTGGCGACAAAATTGATTGAGAAAAACACGACGATACCGACTTCAAAATCACAGGTCTTTTCAACGGCTTCTGATAGCCAGACGAGTGTTGAGATTCATATCACGCAGGGAGAGCGGCCGATGGCGGCAGACAACAAAAGTCTCGGGCGATTTATTTTGGACGGTATTCCGCCGGCGCCGCGCGGTATGCCGCAAATTGAAGTGACCTTTGATATTGATGCAAACGGGATTTTGCAAGTGAAAGCGAAAGACAAGTCTTCAGGTAAAGAGCAGTCAATCCGGATTGAAGCAAGCTCGGGACTCACCGATGCCGATATTGCGCGCATGAAGCAGGATGCCGATATGCACGCGGAAGAAGACCATAAAAAGAAAGAGACGGCAGAGGCGCGCAATCTTGCCGAACAGCTCGCATACACTGCCGAAAAAGCGCTCAAAGACGCGGAAGGAAAAATTACTGATGAGATAAAGACGAGCGTACGGGCAAAAATTGATGAGGTAAAGAAAGTTAAAGATGGTGTTGACGCAGAAACGATTAAAAAAGCGACCGAAGCACTTTCAACCGAGATGCAAAAAATCGGCGAGCATATGGCAAAAAATACCCCGCAACAAGGAGGTGCCCAAGAGGGGAACGTCCGCGATGCAAAAGTAGAAGAGGACAAAAAAGACGATGGCGGTACTGCTGAAAATAAATAATCTTCTAACACGTTTCAGAATTTTTTACTGAGAGAAAATCAGAAACAAAAAGCCAAACAAATTTGTTTGGCTTTTTGTTTACTCGGAGGTGCTCGGTCAATATTTATTGAGAAGGGGGGCCTCTCTGACGAGGCTTACTGTGGATAACTTTTTGACTACCATGTCGCACAATATATCTTTTGCGACATTGTTGTTGCGTAATTTTAAGCGACCTCTATACTTTATTATAGATAGATATATTTGACGTGTTTACATTGATACGTATACATAAGGAGACCTCCATGAATATACGCTTTTTGGTCATTTTTATATTTGCTTTTCTGATTCCCTCATATGACCTGCCATGCGCCGCCGCGCCTCCAGACGTACCTTCAGACACACCTTTAGCCGCAATACCAGACGCACCTTTAGCCACACCTTCCGATAAACCTACTGATAATTTATTCGGGACCGACATCACCTTTCGTATTGAAACAAGTCCGGAAGCATTTAAAGAGGCGCTTGAGAGAGCCCGGAATAAGAAAAATGATGACGGTATCTTAATCAATGAAAAGTTAAAACATGGCGTCACGTTCAAGGGTTTGGCCGAATGGAGCATAAAAGAAAAAAGATGTATAATATATTGGCCGAATCCGGAGTTTGAAAATCCAAAAAAAATGGATTTTAACAATGAAAACGAAGAAAAAGAAATCGGCTATAAATTTAAAGTGCTTGGGCATGAAGCATACCATTGTATGGTCGGACAGTTTCATGACTAAGAAGAATTTCGGATTATTAAAAAGACCCGTAATATAACCGCGACAAGCGGCAAATCGCGGGTCTTTTTTTGCTATGTCATTCGTAATTTACAATACGCCATTATATTTAAGGCGCAGAAGTGGCAATGTTATGCCAGTAATTACTTGGACGTCGGGTGTCCAAGTAATTCCAAATTGAGGCGGAATTAAAATTACCATCGCGCAAAGCATTAATCCCCTGCAGAAAACTTTTCCAAAGGACTTCAATAAAAATATTTTGCCAGAAATAAAGGATTGGTTTTGATAAGTAATTGTCCCAGAGCGGTTTAAGCCAGGCATTCCATGTATTGATAGTCAGTTCTTTCACGTAGCTGATATTTTGCTGTGTTTGCGGAGATTCAACGATAGCTCGTAAATCAATATTAAAATAACTTAAAATCAGGATAAAAAGAATGAGCAAAAGAATAAATTTGACGAACCCTTTTTGTGTTTGTTGTTGCCAGGGAATCATTGTTTTTTATTATAACACGTTTTTATAGGTATTGGATTGGGTCAAGATATGCGTTGAGTGGCGCGACAGGTATACGCGCGTTGGCGCAGTTGGTCACGGTTTTAATGTCTCCCAACCGAACGATTTGCACTCCTTGTGTCGCGTATACGCTAAAATGCAGATGCGGACCAGTCGCATAGCCGGTCGCTCCGGAATAACCGATAAGCTCACCGGTTGATACTTCTTGTCCCGGAGATACTTTTATTAGACTAAAATGCGCGTAGAGTGTTGAAAGACCGGTATTGTGGCGAATAAGCACCCATTTGCCGTAAGAATAGCATCCTTTTATCGTGTCGGTATTGCCGGTAGCTGTAACGATACCGTTGCCTGCTGAAAACACTTCAGTACCGACGCTTGCGCGAAAATCAATGCCGTTATGTCCTTGCCCGTTGTAGGCGCCGCTTTTTGCAAATTCGGTATTTCCAAAATATTGAGTTATTTTGATGCTTTTTAACGGCCATGCGAGGACTCCTTTTCCGGCCTTAGGAATACTGGTCGGATCAATTTCTATGCGAAGCGCTGATTCATATTCCGCCAACTCTCTTTCAAGAGCTTCCCTTTTTGCTATCTTTTCATTAATGAGGGCGGTATAGTTTGACTCTTTGTTTTTTGTTTCTTTAAGCAGGATATCTTTTTCTCGTCTATTTTGGTCAACAATGATTTTTTGGTCAGAAAGTGTGTTTTTGAGCGAGAGCAATTTTTTGCGTTCCGCTTCCTGTGTCGTTTTGGTGTCTTCAAAATCTTTTTTTAATACTTTTAATACTGTCACGTGCTGATTTACCCCGCTTTGAAACTGCCGGATGCTTTCTACGGTATTCCACACATCAGATAGCCGTTCATTCGCAAGAATTATTTCTAAGAGCGACGTATCGTCAATCTCGCGCATCAATTGGACGCTATCGGCAAGCGCGTCTTTATTTTGTTCTATTTGCTCGCTTTTAGCAGAGATGTTTGACGCAAGTTCTTCAATAGTACGTTCTGTGACGGTAATTTTTTTCTGGGTTAGTTGAATATCAGCAGATAACTTTTTAACAGTTATGTCAAGTGTTTTGATTGCGCTTTGCAGAGTTTGTTTTTCTGCACCGATGGACGTGAGCTGTTCTTGATAACCGGCGATTTCTTTTTCAAGAATATCAATCTCACTTCCCTTTTCAGAAATTTTTGTTTGGAGCTCTTCTTTTGATGCGTATGCGGAGGTACTAAAAATAATCAGCAGAAAGAATGCCGTCCAAACAAAAGAAAACAAATGCGGATTTTTTCTGCGCATGATTCTATTATGCCATATTGTTGGCTGTTAGTGCGGTGCCAGTACTATTTCCGCATTTTTAAGGCGGCGAAGCGTTTCTTCTTTTCCTAAAATTTCAGCTAGTGTAAACGGGTCGGGAGATTTTTCTTGTCCAGAGAGCGCGTAGCGCATTGGCCAAAGGATGTTCCCTCTCCCCTCTTTTTCGGCATAATCCCAAAGCGCGGTTTTTATCGGTGTGTTATAAAACTGTTCTATTGTAGCAAGTATTTTTTCTATGTGTTTAATATACTCAATTGTTTTATCTCGCGGGGTTTCTTTCCATGCAATCTTTTGCGGGTCAAGTGTTGGTTCTCTGAATATATAATCTATTTCGCCTGACATAAATTTGTCTCGCGTGTCCGTATACGTATACCCTCCTGAATAGACCAAAGAAGCAAACGCATCGTTCGCTTTTTTAAGCGAATATCCGCTGGCGCTTTTGATGCTTTCGTGAATTTTTTCTTGCATCTCATTCAAAGGAATAAATTCGGTTCCTTTTTCTTTTACACTGCGTTCTTCCGGATTAAAAGATGCAAACCATTTATTTTGAAGTGAATCCAGTTTATCTTTATTAAAAATAGCCGCGCTTTTTTGTACTTTTTTGAAGTCAAACAACGGGATTAATTCTTCCATATCGTAAATTTCTTTTTCAGTCCCCTCTTCTGATTGAGGCGACCAGCCCATCAATGCCAAAAAGTTTACCATGGCTTCTTTTTCATAGCCAAATTTTCGGTATTCATTGATAGACATTGCGCCGTGGCGTTTTGAAAGCTTTGATTTATCGGGGGCTAAAATAAGCGGGATATGGGCGTATTTTGGACTTTTTGCGCCGATAGCTTCCTGTATAAGTATTTGCCGCGGGGTATTTGAAATGCCGTCTTCCCCGCGAATCACATGCGTGATGCCCATTTCAAAATCATCCACCACTACCGCCAAGTGATATAAAGGCGTCTCTGGGTCTTTGGCAATAACAAAATCGCCAAGCTCGGTGGTGTCAAACGTAATATCGCCGCGGATTTCATCATGAAAGGTAATTTTTTTATTTTGATTTTTTAATCGGATGACCTCGCTTCTTTGTCCTGCTTCCGCCGGCTCTTCTTTTGATACATACGCAGTGCCATCCGCAATCATTTTAGCGAGATATTTTTTATATATATCGGTGCGTTCTGATTGACGGTAGGGCTGTTGGTACGCAATATCTCCGTTGATTTCATCACCTATGTCTTTTTTTTGTAATTTTTTTGACGGGTCTCCTGTCCACCCGATACCGAGCCAGAGCAACCCTTCAATGATATCGTCTTCGTATTCTTTTTTTGAGCGTTCTTTGTCGGTATCTTCTATGCGTAAAATCATTTCTCCTTCCCCGCCTAGATGTTCGGCGTTTTTTGCAAAAAGATAATTAAAAAGCGCGGTTCTTGCGGAACCGATATGCAAAAAGCCGGTTGGCGACGGCGCGAATCTAGTTTTTACTTTGTGAAGTTTTTGCGGCATGTGGTTTTGCTGGGGCGTTATTGTCCGTTGTAGTGAGTTTGTGCAATGCGGATAATTTCTGCCGCTATTTTTTCCGCCGCGTCGCGTTTGGAAAAAAGTAGAGCCGCTTCCCGCATCTTTGTTTTGCGCGCCTGACTATTCAAAATATTTTCAATAGTTGCCGAAAGCAGATGCGGGCTTAGATTTTCTTCCTCAAGCACCTCGCACGCGCCGGTGCGCGCGTAAGTGAAAGCGTTTTCGCGCTGGTCGTGGGCGACTGATTCCGGAATAGGAATGATAATTGATGGGATGCCCCAGGCGGCAATCTCAAAAATAGTGGAACCGGCTCGTGAAATGACAAGGTCTGCAATGCCTGCGGACATGCGGAGCGCCGAGGTGTCCAAATATGCAAATGGTTTATATCTAGTTTTGTATTGATTTTTTTCAAGCGCGATACCAGCGATGCCAGTTACCTCGTCTATATTTTTTACTCCGGTTTGGTGAATAACCTGATAGTGTTCTAATAGAAGCGGAAGCGTATCAATAAGTGTTTCGTTGATGTGTTTGGCGCCTTGCGAACCACCCAATACAAGAATGGTTGGGATGTCTTCTTCCAGTTTTAAAAACTCACGGGCGCCGTGTTTTATCGGGGTGAGAATTTCTTCACGGATAGGATTGCCGGTCCACGCGGCGATTCCTTTCGGAAAAAATTTTTCCGCTTCCGGATACGATAGCGCGACACGTTTTGCAAAAGAGCCCGCCCATCGGTTTACCTTTCCCGGGAGCGAGTCGGACTCATGAATGATAACCGGAATGCCGAGAAATTTTGCGGCAAGAAGCGTCGGGAAACTTGCGTATCCGCCCTTCCCTATCACAACATCTGGAAAAATAGCGTAGACGGTCCACAACGCCTTAAGCACACCGAGCGCTGTTTTGAAAAAATCAAAAAAATTGCTGACAGAAAAGTAATTACGAATTTTCCCCGCGGGCACATGCCTGTAAGAAAGTTCATGGCGGAAGAGCATTTCTTTATTGTATGGAACTGGCGCCAAATAATACATTCTGATATCAATCAGTTTTTCTTTCTCTGTAATTTTTAATAATTGTTCGGCGATGGCGATAATCGGATAGAAATGTCCGCCTGTACCGCCGCCGGTAAATATGATTTTCATGTTTTATGAATTTACATATCGTGAAATATGCAACACCACGCCGACTTCCGCAAGAGAGACGAGCATTGCCGTACCTCCATGGCTTATAAAAATAAGCGGCAGTCCGGTGAGCGGAAAAACGCCAAGCATAGCCGCGATATTCGTGTATGATTGGACTGTAATTAGTATAACAATTCCCGCGACCAGTAGTCTACTGAAATAATCAGGCGCGCGCTCGGCAATAATAAATCCGCGCAGGGCAAACAAAAGAAATAAAAGCACCAGACCGACACTTCCGACAAAACCAAATTCTTCAGCCGCTACGGCAAAAATAGAATCACCCACAGGTTCAGGAAGATAGCGAAATTTTTGTACGCTCTGTCCAAAACCGCGTCCGAATAATTCGCCGGAACCCACTGCAATAAGCGATTGTCGTATCTGATATGAAGAACCCTGCGGGTCGTTCCCGGGATTAAAAAATGTAGTGATACGGTCTTTTATATATGGTTTGAATAAAGCGAGAAGCAATAGCCCGATACAAGCAATAAGCACAAGTCCTCCAACATGGCGCCATTTGCCGCCGCTTGCGACAAGCATGCCGAGTCCGGTTATAAAAATGACCGCAAATGTGCCGGTATCGGGCTGTTTTAGTAAAATAGCCCCGATAAGAGCGAGCATAATGCCCAATGGAATAACTCCGTATCGAAGCGTGCCGATACGCTCTTTTGCGGCGGAGAGCCACGCGGCGAGATATACCACAAAACCGAATTTTAGAAGTTCAGATGGTTGAAAAGAAAAAGAGCCGATTTCAATCCAGCGAGTGGCGCCACCGTGATTTAATCCAAGTCCCGGGATAAATACCGCCGCAGTGAGGATGAGTGACCCGACAAAAAGCGCAAGCGAATAACGCCTCCAGAATTTATACGGGACATGAAGTGCTCCAAAAAGCATACCGGTGCCGAATATAATTCCAAATAAGAATTGATTTGTTGCCACATTTGCCGCCTGTTCTGTACTGCGCGCGAGCAGTCCGAGCGCCGCGGAAGAAAAAATGAAAATCCCCGAGAGCATGAGGAGGGCAATAATCCATAAAAACGGTTTATCTATTGTTTTTTTCATGAAATTTGAAGCATTAAAATAACCGCCTTCGCTTGAGTTTCGTAATTCATGATAATCTATGAAATAAGAGCAATCACCATGCCGATAACGGCAAACATGACACTCAATACCCAATATCGCATGGTGACTTTATATGGCGGCCAGCCGATTGCTTCAAAATGGTGATGGAGCGGCGCGACTAGAAAAATTTTTTTACCATGGCGCAATTTTTTTGAAACTACCTGAATAATAACCGATGCGGTCGTGGCAAGGAGCGGAAAAGCAATGAGTGGCAGGAGCACCACTTCGCCGGTGAGAAAGACGATGACAGCAAGCGTGGTGGTGAGTCCTAACATGCCGGTTTCAGACATGTAAAAACGCGCGGGCGGAATGTTGAACCATAGAAATGCCAAAATGCCGCCGACTAGAGTTGCCGAAAACGCCGCAAGGTCAATTTGATTATTGAAAAAAGCGATGCCAGCGTAGGCGGCAAAGATAGATGCCATCACACCGCCCGAAAGACCGTCTATGCCGTCTATGACACCGCTTGAAAATAAAGCGAGCATCACGAGCATAAAAAATGGAATAAAGAGCCAACCGAGATTAAGAATACCGTCAAATGGAATGGCGATGGATGATACTCCCAGTTTGAAGAAAAACCACCATCCGCCGATGGCTCCTATTATAAGCACTGTGATAATGCGTTTCCACAATGACAATCCGCCGGCAATGTATCCTCCACCGCCACGCACTTGAAGTACGTCATCAACCAATCCAACCAAAGAGGCCGCGATGAGAGTGAAGAGAGGAAGCCATGTTTGATTGCGCGAGAGAAAATTTAATTTTGCCGAGATGTCCGATGGGAACCAGCCGGAGATGAGCCACAGCAGAAAGATGGTACAAAGCACGCTCGTCCACACAACCACGCCTCCCATGCGGGGCGTCTTTTTTTCCTCATCGCGGTGAATTGAAGCAGAGATTGGAGCCGCGCTACCGTCTATGGCGCGAGGGACGCTTTGTGTTTTCCAGAGTTTGCGGGTATATAAAAAATGCGCGACCAAAGGCGCGAGTGCTATTCCTATCGCAAAGGCGGCAACCGCCGGCACCAATACTTTCACAACATCCAAAATCACCTATTTATTATACGGGATTTTTGATGTTTGTACATCTATAGGTGCTGTAAGTTCTGTTGAAGTTTGACTTCAACGGAGGCTATTTCTATTGCGCAATCTTCTCAATGCTTGCCCACGCGAGTTTTTCTACATCGTCAAAGCGGCCGTCAACAGTTGAGCCGAGAACTGAGACGATGATGGGGCGCATCGGTCCTGCTTCAAACGCGATGACAAGATTACCGCCCGCCAAATCGGTAAATCCGGTTTTTGACGCAAGCAATTCCGGCAAAGCGCCGACAAGCTCGTTTGTGTTTTTTTCAATATGTTTAAAATCGCTCAAGGATTCAAAAGAGCGTTTGCGGTATTGCGTCGCTTCAAACAAATCGGGATATTTTTTTATGGAATACAGAACTAGAAGCGCCATGTCTTTTGCGGAACCATACGCCCCGCCCAATGATTGTGTGGTATCAAGGCCGGATTCATTTAAGAAAAAAGTTTGCGCCATACCGAGCGAGGTTGCTTTTTTGTTCATAGCGTCAATAAAATCAGCCGGAATATCAGTCGTCGCGCTCTTTTCGTTTAAGAATGCATTTATGACGCCGGCAATTGCGTGCGCGCCGTCGTTTGAAGACGCAATCAGTGTAAGGTCGGAAATATCAGAAAGACGCCACTTTTCATTTTCAAACAACCCGCTGTCTCCTTCTTGTTTTATCGCATCTTTGCTGATGGTGATGGTGGTTTCTTTCGGCACGAGCTCGCGCGCAAGGAGCGTCGTCATTACTTTGGTGAGCGATGCGAGCGGCAGTTGCGCTTCCTCATTCATCGCGTAGAGCGCCAGATTATTTTTTACATCATATACGTATGCCGATTTTGCTTCCAATGAGATTAAGGCAAACGGGTCGGTTGCTTCTGAAACATGCGGTTCAACCACGGCGGATTTTTCCGGTATTTTCGGTATCAAGATAGATTGTCGTACGCTCATAAGCAATACAAAAAGCATGAGCAAAAGCAAAGCAAGTGAGAGATAATTTTTCTTTGGTTTCAAATCGGTATTCATAATATATATTTACTCGTCTGCTTTCTCTGCTTCATCAGACGTGGTGCTTTCTTCTTCTGCTTCTTTTATTGCGTCGTCCGTCTTTTCTTCAATGCCGTGAAATGCCGCTATCTCGCTTTGCACCGCGTCGTATTCCGGTAAGTCTTCAATTTTGGATATTCCCAAATGTGAAAGTAATTCAAAAGTCGGACGATACAGAAAACTTCGCTGGTCTTTCGGATTGGGTATTTTTTCAATTAAACCTCGGATTAATAAATTGCGCAATATAAAAGTGGAATTAACGCCTCGGATATAATCAAGCTCTGCTCGCGTAAGAGGACCTTGGTATAGAATTGCAGAAAGCGTTTCAAGCCCAGCTTTCCCCAAATCGCGCGAAAGTTCGTCTTTCATTATGGCCTCAATAAGAGCGCTTGCTTCATGGGTTGTCGCAAGCGACACCTCGTCGTCTTTTGACAGTAGCGCCACCCCCCTTCCCTGCAGTCTTTCTTTTAGGGTTTCAAGAGCCGCGCGAATCGCATGTTCTTCCGCATGAAGTATTTTTGAGAGCGCGCTGACAGACATCGGTTCTGATTTAAAAAAGAGAATCGCTTCAATTTTCGCATCCAAAGCAATCGGAGTGTTTGTCATATATATCGTGGTGTATTAACGGCGTGTGTTTCCATTTCAATATCGTGGAATTCTTTTTCTTGTGTTACCGACAGAATGCCTTGTTTGACTAATTCAAGCATGGCAAGGAAACTCACGATGATATGCACTTTTTCTTTTTTGCCGCCGCCCGAAAACTCTTTGAAACTCATTTTGACGCTCAACTGGATGCGCTCTGTCAATCGGTCAATCATTTCTTCCAAGCTCACGACCTTTTTAATGACTTTTTGCGAAAGAGGAGCGGCGGTTTTTGGAAGATTTTTTATGAGTGACAAAACAGCTTCCGCAAGTGTTTTGACGGAAAGGTCGTTGCTTGGAGCAAATACCGGAATTTGAGCGCCACCATCTTCACGAAAGAAAAGCGGCTGTGTTCCGAAGCGTTCGCGGACATGCAAGCTTGCCGTTTTTATGCGCTGGTATATTTTCAAGCGCCGTTCCAAGTCGCTTACGTCGGCTTGTTCCTCAAGTGAAAGTGAAAGCGATGGCAGAAGAGATTTTGATTTTATCAAAAGGAGCGTGGCGGCAACAAGAATAAAATTGGCAGTTTCTCCAATAGGAAAATGTTCCAGCTGTTTTGTGTACGCGATATAGTCGTCTGCGACTTGCGCAAGGGCGATGTCGCTGATATGGAGTTTCCGTTTTTCTATGAGCGTCAAAAGGAGGTCAAGCGGTCCTTGAAAAACGTTTGTTTTTATTTTGTATTGCGTGTCAGAAATACTCATGTGGTTCAAAGAGGCTATTGAGAGAGAAGTTTGTCAATGCGGTTGATATCGCGCGGGAAAAGCGCGGCTTCTTTCACGTTTTCAAGCCCGAGCAATTTCGCGGTAAGGCGCTCAAGCCCCATGCCAAATCCACCATGCGGTGGCATACCGTATTTGAATGCCTGCAGATAAAAAGAAAACTTTTCCGGTTCCAATCCTTTCTTTTTGATACTTTCCACGAGCGTCTGATATTCATGAATACGCTGACCGCCCGTCGTGATCTCAATGCCGCGGAAAAGCAAATCAAAACCGCGCGCATAGTCTTTGTCGGCAGGGTCTTCAAATGTGTACATCGGTCTTTTTGACATAGGGAAATGAGTGATGAATATAAAATCGGAACCGTATGTTTTTTGAGCATACTCGCAAAGCCATCGTTCGTGCTGTGGTTCAAGGTCGGGTTCGTTTGCGCAGTCAACACCAAGAGCTTCGCTCAAGAGTTTTTGCGCTTCGCGTAATTTCAAAGAAGGAATCTCTTCCGGCACGACAGGAATTTCCGCGCCCAAAAGCGCGAATTCTTTTTTTGATGTTTCTTCAAGCACGCGCATGATGTGCGCAAGCAAGGCGCGTTCTGTCCGCATCACGTCTCTATGGTCATTAATAAACCCCATTTCAAGGTCAAGACTTGTATATTCGTTCAAGTGTCTCGTTGTGCTGTGTTTCTCGGCGCGGTAGACACTCGTGGTGGTGAATACTTTTTCAAACACGCCAACCATGATTTGTTTATAAAATTGCGGGCTTTGCGCCAAATGCGCCGTGTGGCCGAAATAATCAAAGGTAAATGAATTGGCGCCGCCCTCGGCATCTTCGCCGATAATTTTTGGCGGTTGTATCTCCACAAAATTATTCTCGGTCAAGAAATTGCGGAACGCGGCGATAATATTTGCCTGCACGGAAAAAATCGCGCGGCTTCGCTCGGTGCGCAAAGTGAGCGGCAAATAATCAAAATAAGTATCAAGGTTGAGCTCACCGTCTTTATCAAACGGCAATTCTTCAGCGCGTGAGAAAATTTCAATAGAAGTGATTTCAAGCTCAATATCACCGGTCGGAGAATCTTGGTTTATCATTTTTTCGGGGCGTTTGTTTGCGATGCCCTTAATAGACACAACCCATTCAGGACGCAATTCTTTCGCGGCGTCATGTGCTTCTTTGTGCGAAGGAAGAGCCACTGCCTGAATGATGCCGGTAGCATCTCGCACGTCAAGAAAAATGAGCTTCCCGTGGTCGCGGCGGACATTCACCCATCCGGCAATGACTATTTCTTGCCCGATTTTTTCGTGTGCGTTTTTTATATAAGTTCGTTCATTCATAAATTTGCATAAATTTGTAAGTTTAAATCTAAATGTTGGACATCGGATGTCCAACATTGCTTTTAAAGCAAGCCGGTGGCGCGTTTTACCTGTGCTATTTTAAGAAACGCGCTGTGTTTTGCCGTCTGACCGCCTTGTTTTAATATCTCAATAACCGGCTCTGTATTTTCGGCAATCTTTTTTCTTTTTTCTCGCAATGGTGTAATAAAATCTTTCATATTTTTGATGAGTATTTCTTTTGATTCTTTGTAGCCAATACCTCCATCGCGATAGCGATTCTCAAGCTCTGGCAATTGTTCCATGCTGAAAAGACGATGATAGGCAAAAAGCGTATCCTTCTCCATTTCTTTTGGTTCCCCTACTCCCTTTGAATCAGTGACAATCCCCATAACTTGCTTTTCTATCTCTTCGTCTGAAGCAAAAAGAGAAATGGTATTGCCGTAGCTCTTGCTCATTTTTTTGCCGTCAATCCCCGGGATAGTCGCGACATTCTCGTCAATGAGCGGCTCCGGAAGTTTGAATGTTTCCCCGTACGCAAGGTTAAATTTCTCCGCGGTGTCGCGCGCGATTTCCACGTGTTGTTTTTGGTCTTGCCCCACTGGTACGACATCGGCATCTTGAATCAAAATATCCGCCGCCATAAGAATCGGATAATCAAACACGCCGACATTCACTTCTTTGTTTTTAGCGAGTGCATCTTTGTACGCGTGCGCGCGTGAGAGAAACGGCATTGTCGTCAGACAATTAAAAATCCACGCAAGCTCGGTCACTTCCTGCACATCCGATTGCTTAAAAATAATTGTCTTTTTTGGGTCAAGCCCGATAGCCAGATAATCAATGGCTATGTCAAGCGATTCTTGGCGCAATTTTTTCGCGTCGCGTTCTGTCGTGAGCGCATGATAATCGGCAATAAAAATCATCGCCCGATAATCGTCTTGCAAATCCACAAATCTCTTCATCGCGCCGAAATAGTTGCCGATGTGCGGGCGTCCGGTCGGCTTAACGCCGGAAATAAGAATTTTCTGCTCTTTTGTCATTACTTTCTATCATAGCAAAATAATATGAGAAATCATAGATTATCGCGGTAGAAAAAAGTAGCGCTGGGCATTAACCAGTTGAATCGCAGGCTAGTTTATTTGACAAATAAAAGATATATGCTATATTGACAACGGAAACGATGTTTCCCCTCTTCATGAGAGAAAGGAATCTACTCTCAAGGGAACCTGCGATGCGGGAGCTCCCGAGTTCTTTGACGATGTCAGGGAGGGTTTATGTCTGTGTTAAAAGTTACAGAGGGCACAATTTTTATTGATTCAATTGTTACTCAACAATGCGAGTTCCTTGGCTCTACCGCGAAAGGAACCTATCCTCCTCCCGGGTTTGTGTACAAGTCTTTTTTTTGCAAGCCCAAAAATGGAGAAAGTGGAATTTTGGTATTTTCAGGCTTCAACTCTAACAGTGATGCCTCTTATTTTTTCCAATTTTGGTGGGAGAAGGACAAATTAATTGTGGCGGTAGAGATAGAACGGCCAGCGCATGGTTACAATCTAAGCAAAGAGTTTGGGCTCATGGTGCAGGTGCGGGACCTGCGTTATGTCACCAAGATTCCCACAGATTTCGGAGCGGAGCGTTATGAATCTACATACGGAAGTTTTCTGTTGGTCGATCTTATTGATATACTAAAGTATATCAACGGCCAATCCGAGCTCAAAGATTTGGATAAGGCGGCCTCTTCACTGTTTCGCAAAACGCAGGCGTTCGTCAGGATGAAGCAAGAGAATCAAGAGAAAGAAAAAGAGCTTGCTAATGTAAAGCAAGCACTGATGCAACATGAGATGCAACATGAAAAAGACGAGGAGATTATTTTCAAGATGAACTCAAACTTGAAAAAATCTTTCTGGTATTTTCTCGTCGTCAAACAACTTTTGGAAAATATTCAACAAAAGTTTGTTTGTCACCTGCTTCCACGACACATAAAAGAGGAGATTGCATCAACACTTTCATCCATCACAAAATTTTTGGAGGAATACAAAGAGGAGACAAAATGAAAAAAGTCATTTTCTTCATCGTTTTTCTTTGTTTTTCAATCAGTAGTAGCATTGCTGAAGCAAAGGTATTAGAAAGATACTCAAAATCCTTTTCTTCCAGTGGTGTTATCGCGCATGTTGATGTATATCAAGAGCAAGACGATAATTTCCACGACTGGGTTACAGAACGAGTTGATGGTGGGTGGGTTTGGAATAAGAACCACTATCCAGTGAGGATAGAAAAGTTTCTCATTAGATTAACGGCAAACCCGCCACACGAAGAAACCGAAGTGTTTATTGGGTATCTAGAATTAAAACCCAATGAACAAAGAACCATTGTGGGACTCGTCACGACAAATGTGAGTTTCCACATTTATCCGCTTAATGTTGATAAATTCTCTGAAACAAAAGAAATTGGGGTAATTAAATTCGGCAATGTACCCATTGCCGCGATACCATAAAACGGTTTCTCTTATAAAAGACCAGCTTGCGCACGCATGCTGGTCTTTTTTTAATACATTTTTTTATTTTATTTAACCGAATCGCCGGAGAATTCAATGAAGAAGGTGGAGCCCTTGCCTTCCCCGGGCGATTCCGCCCAGACACGGCCTTTGTGCGCTTTCATGATTTCTTTGGCGACGTAGAGTCCTAGGCCCGTGCCGCCAGTGTTTGTCTTGCTTGCGTCAAGCGCGCGCGAAAATTTGTCAAAGAGTTTTGGCATGGTTTCTTCGGTGATGCCTATGCCTGTATCGGAAATGGCAAGCAAAATTTTCTCATTATCTCGCGAGAGTTTCGCGGCAATGGAGCCGGTCGGCGTGTATTTGACGGCATTATCAATGAAGTTTGTGACCACTTGGCTCACCTTGCCCGGGTCTGCCATAATCATGTAATTTTTCAATTTTTCAGCGGAAAAAGTAAGTTTCAATCCCTTTTTTTCAGCAACCGGACGCTGTTCTTCCACGATGCGCGAAGCGAGCTCTTTGAAATCAAAGGTTGAAAAATCGTATTTCATTCTTCCCTGCTCAATGCGCGACACATTAAGAAAATCTTCCACGATGAGCACGAGCCGCTGGCTTGATTGAAAGATGCGGTCCACCGCTTCGTGCGTTTTTTCTGAAAGTTTCCCAAAAGAGCCCTCGAGGAGCATCGATGAATATCCTTTGATGGCGGTAAGCGGGCTGCGGAGCTGGTGCGAGGCAATAGATACAAACTCGGTCTTCTGCTGGTCAAGCGCGCGCAACCGCGCATTTGCGGTCGCCAATTCCTCCGCAAGATTTTCCATCCGTTCGCGCAGGCGGACTTCTTTGATGACTCCTCGGATAAGTAAAATGCCAAAAAAAACAACAATGACAAGTAGGCCTCCGTTTATAATTTGATCTTGAAGTGTTTCCGATATCAGGGTTCTGATTAAAATAAATATCCAAAGTCCGAATGTGGTCAATTCAGTGGCTATAACTTTGATGTTAAATAAATGATGTTTCGTAACCGCGTACCCTATCGAAACAACCATGATTAGCGTAAACAACGGACCGAGCCAAATATATTGATAGTTGCCAATCCACGGAAAAAAAAGATTGAAAACCATGCCAAGCGTGTACGAAATGAGCGTCCCGATAATAATAAATTTTAGACGAATTCTGCTCTCTCTGTCTTGTGTCGTTAGGTATGATTTTCCAAGATTGTAATAGGCAAGTAAGACAAAAAGAATGAAATAACAGCCGTAATAAATATAATGAAGCTGATTAAGAATGACATCTTTGCCCCACGCAACAACAGAAATTTCTTCGATTAAAAAATGTTTTTTTATGAGCAGGGTGGCAAAAAACAATAGAACGGGTCCAAATATAAGCGTCTTGACGACGCTATTTGGCGGACGTTTCTCAGGAAAGATAAGAGAAAAATAAAGAAAAAGCATCGGGATGCCTGCCGCGGCGATATAATATCCATTTGCGAAAAGTAGCGCTTTATTGAGGTCTGTTTCAAGCAAGAAAAACGCCAATCCTAAAGACCAGAACGCTATAAATAGTACAAAAATAGAATATGTAAGACCAACCTGATCTCTCTGGCTTCTGAAAATAAATATGCTCAAAAGCGTATTTATGACCGTGCTTATGAAAAGAATTATGACTTCAATCGGCATGTTATTTTTTTGCTATCGCCACAAAGTGGACTTTTAACGGTTCGTAGACAATGCGGATTTGCTCTGGTTTAAAACCGGCGTGCGTCATTAATTGCGCAAATTGTTCTGGAGTGCGGTATATCATTTTCCAACCGATGACACGAGTGACAAACGGGCGCTCTTTATTATCGGCTATGTTTGCCGTAATCAACACACCATCCGATGCCATGTTTTCATAAATTGTCGAAAAAATTTTTTCTACTTGTTCATCGGTAAAATAATCAAGCAGACCGACCATTTCGACAATATCAGGTATATCCCATCCATTGTTTACAAAATGCGAAGGAAAACTGCTCGCTGTGTCATTTATCCATCTAAAATTATATTTTTCTCCCCAGCGCTCCCCTTCAATGAGATGTTTGCTGTATCCGCACGCCTGAGGACTTTTGTCCAAAAAGGTAACGTGCAGATTATTATCTTTTAAATCAAGGTGCTCTATTGTTTCGATAGAAAGCAGCGCGTCTGCTATTGCTCGCGCCGAGCCTGAAGCAATGCTTAAGATGTTGATGTCACTATTTTTACGATCGAGACCCTGTATGGCAGTTTTTACTTCGCGCGTGACCAGTTTTAATCTATTTCTGACAGCTTTTGGGTTGTTCAAATTAAACCAAATGTAATAAAAAAAACGCTCCACACGATTTTTTATTTTCTGAGGGTGATAATTATAGAGTATCTCTATGGCGTGGTGAGAAGTGGCCGTTTTTATCACTTCATTGGCGTCTTTGCTTGTCTTGCGTACAACTACGTTAAAATTGGCCGGTAATATATTTAATATCGGAATAATAAAAAAATTAATCATTTTTTTTAGAAATGAATTTTTTTCGTATTTCTGGCCGTGGTCATTGTCGGTAACAATCGAAATCGGCGGTATCGTTTGTCTTGTGTCCCTCATTCTTTCCATTATATTCTTTTTACAATCAACGCGCAAAATATTTTGAGTTTTGAGTTAAATATCTAGATTTTTTCTATTTTTGAAGAATCAAAAATATCAATATTGATTATATCCGATCTTTTTATTTTTATATCATCAATAATCTCGTCCTCGTCTTTATTGATAGTTTTTGCATTAAAAGCTACGCGGATAATGTCATCTGTTTCTTCCATCAAGACACCGACGCATTCGTATTCTTTCTTGTCCTTGCCGCGCATAACAACATGCACCACGGTATTCTCTGGGTTATTTTTATCAAGCAGTTTTTTCATGATTTTGTGAGATGACTTCAATATCTGTAATGAAGGATATTGGCACTATCAAATAAGTTGGTTTTCCACCACCTGGATGATTTACGATCGGTGTCGGATATATTCTAATAGTCTGTGGATCTTTTAATACAACATGATCTTTTTTAATTTTAAATAAGATCCCTTCCGTGTACATGATTGAGCAATCATATCTGGGAATATTAGTAACATGTACAACATCACGTAACGTTATGGCAACAAATGAACCCTCAATTACATTTCTCAGAATATTGGTTTTATGTGTATTAACTATAGACAATGGGGCTGCATCAGGAATTACCAAACCTTCAATTATATTCCTTTTTTCACTCACTATTTTTTTATTATCTGTCCGTCTTTTTTTTATAAAAATAATAATAATATTATTGCCATTTCTTTCCATATATCCATACGCGTTATGCGGAACTAACCTGGTTTCGTCAATATTTTTATCGTAAATATAATATGCATCAATATATCTGATGTTGTAAATTTTCTCCATGCTTTATTTATTAATTATTTTTAATGATATAATATTTATGATTAAAAAAATAGAGGGACGACATATGTCGTCCCTCGTACTGTTTCTACTTATCCAAAGATTGACTTCCAAAAACCAGTGGCCTCTTTGCCGGACTTATCATCTTTGCTGAAACGTTGGCTATTTTTTTCACTATTGCCTCGTTCAAAAATACCAGCGTCTGTTGCGTCATCACGAAAATCATGCCCGGCTTTAGCCACTTTGCTACTGGAATCACCGCCATACTTTGAATTATCCGCATCAGAATATTTCTCCACAATTACCCGCCTCCTTTCTAGTTTATTTGACTCAACTGTAAAAAAACAAATTACGAACTTTTTCTACATTTTATATTTTATAGTAACACAATTTAGTATTTTACGCAAAATTTTTTGAAAAACAGAGGCCTTGCCTTTGTTGGATGCGTCAAAAAAATTAATCAACATACCTGTGCATTTCTTCAATTTTTTCTCGAAGATACGCGGAGACACGAATAAAATGAGGATTGTCATTCACAAACAATTCCTCGGGTACAGAGAGCGGTGCGCCGTAGTTGATGAAGCATTTGGTGCGGAATGTGCCGTGTTTGTACCGGATTGAAATCGGCACGATCGGTGTTTTGTTCGCGTGCGCGAGTGCCGCGCTCCCACGCTTAAATTCCCCCAAGAAGCCGTCGGGCATAATACTTCCCTCTGGGAAAAACATAACTGTTTCGCCGCGTAGAAGCGCTTCTTTGAAAGGAGTAAGTTTTTGGTCGGTAGTTCCCTCATGCGGAATTTTTATGACGTTGTATAAAAAATAAATAAGCGGAATAATACCGATACTATACAAAAAATTTCGTATTGGCGAATTGAAGCGCGTCGCGCCGCTGAATCTGATTGGTGAAAAATTAATAAACAGTTGAAACGGCATCATGACGGGAATAATCCACGGGTCTGCCATAGACTTATGGTTTGAAATGATGAGCGCGTTTTTCGGCGGCGATGCCAGAAGCGACGGATGGATTGTCGTTTCTACAGAAAAAAATAACCGCAGGACCGGGTCAAGAATGAGATATGTAATGAGCCAAATAATTGACTCAATGGCACGATTTTTTTTCAGCATTGTTAGGCGGGATTTTTTTGAGTGAGTTCAATAATGACATCAAAATTGTCCTGCGGAGTCGTTTTGTTATTTTTTTCATGTCCGCACTTGACGCACTGATGGATGATGACGTGTTCTCCTTGTTTTGAAAGCACTCCGACCGGTTTCATCATGCCGCCGCATTGCGCCGCGCGGTCCCCGGGGTTTACATCAACATGCCGGCTCCAGAGACATTTTGAGCAATGATTGGTGTACCCGTTTCCTGTCGTCGGATGTTTGCAATGCTCACAAATAAAATTTTCTTTTGTCCGCTTGAATTTTTTTGTTGACGGCGAAATCATCGGAGATAATGTTATAAACCTTCTTTTTTAAGGTCGGCAATAAGCTTTTCCGCTTTTCCAGATACTTTTTTTGGCATCTGCACTTTTATATTAATCAATAAATCACCACGTTGTCTGCCATGCTCGTCGCGGGGAATTCCCTTGCCGCGCACACGGAGCACTTCCCCGAAAGTCACTCCTGGCGGCACCGTGAGTTTGATTTCTCCATCCAATGTTTTTATCGGATATGTGGCGCCGAGCAAGGCATCGGTAAGCTTGACGTTCAAATCCATGACTAGGTTTGCTCCATCGCGGCGAAAGAGCGTATGCGGGGTCACATGCACTTTGATATACAAGTCGCCTGACGTTCCCCTTGGAACGGCTTCCCCCCTGCCTGTTAGGCGTATCATTTCCCCATTTTGAATGCCCGCGGGAATGTTGATTGTGATTTCTTCTTCTTTTTTTAATACGCCATGTCCGTGACACGATGAGCATTTCTTTTCAGGAATGACGCCGCTTCCGCTGCAAGTGTCGCATTCACGCACGCTGGTGAATACTCCAAAAAATGAACGCCGCGTATCGTGAAATTTCCCCTGCCCATTGCATGATGCACACGTTTTTGTCGCTGTCCCAGGCTCTGCGCCGGCGCCCTTGCATACGGCGCAGGGTGAAGTTTTGGTAAGAATAATATTGCGTTCAACACCGAAGACCGCGTCTTCAAATGAAAGTGTTACATCAATGGCTATATCGCTTCCGCGTTTGCCCGCTCTCCTCTGTCCGCCGCCGGTAAAAAATTCATTGAAAATATCATTGATATCCCCAAAATCAAAATTGGCATTTTGGAAACCTTCAAAACCGGAAAAGCCTCCTGCGCCGCCAAACGGATTTGCTCCACCACCGTCATTAAACACCCTGCCGTACGAATCATACTCGGCGCGTTTTTTGTCATTTGAGAGCACCTGATATGCCTCGTTGATTTCTTTGAATTTTTTTTCATCACCGCCTTTTTTGTCAGGATGATATTGGTGCGCCAAAGTACGGAACGCTTTTTTTATAGCGTCTTTTGATGCGCTCTTCTCCACGCCCAGTATTTCATAGTAATCTTTTTTCATGAAGTAATAATACGTTATTTTATTGCTTTAGTCAAAATACAGCGGTTCTTTTGCATCTTTTGCGCCGCCGCTATCCGACAATATATTTCAAAAATACGCCGACATAATATGCCAAGAGCGCTGCGGTGCCGCCGACAAAAAGTGTTTCAAAGCCTCCGATAAGAGCGCTTTTTTTGGTAATATGCGTTTTTGCCGCGCCGACCGCAAAAAATGTGATTGACGTGAGTATGGCAGAAATCAGAAAAGCGTGTTTGCTAAAATAAGTAAAAAAATATGACAGAATGTATGCCAAGAGCGGTACGACACCTACCAATACAAATGCGGTAAATGTGGCAAAAGCATGTTTTTTGGGGTCTGTTTTTATACTATTTAATCCCAGTTCATCGCTCATCATCATATCAACCCAATGAGTTTTGTTTGAAGTGATGGCGGCAACGGCGACGTCAAGTTTGTCCTTGGCAAACCCTTTTTGCTCTAAAATATCGCGCACTTCTTTGCGCTCCGCGTCGGGCATGTTGTCTACCTCCCAATTTTCTCTGGCTCGTTCGCGCTCAACGTATTCTTTTTCAGCTCGCGTGCTCAAAAAATTGCTGATAGCCATGGAAAACCCGTCGGCAAAAAGATTGGCAAATCCCAAAATAAGCACAATCGCGGGAGAGAGCGCCGCGCCCGCGACACCGGCGACCACTGCAAAAGTTGTCACCGTGCCGTCAATGGCTCCATAAATTAAATCACGCAAGTATTCTCCTGCTCTGCCGCCATGCGGCTCGTATTGATGCGAAGGTATTGTCATTTTTTATATTTTATCAAAATTACGGGCATGATACAATTGTTTTGATGCGAACTTCTTACTCGGCGCTTGATACGTTTCGTACATGCCCGCTCAAATATAAATACAGTCAGATTGACAAACTCCGCGAGCCGAAACGGATAGAGACGGTGTTTGGCACGCTTGTACATTCAGCGCTCAAATTCATGTTTGTCCGCAATCCGCTCTACCCAACGCTTGATGAGGTGATTGATTTTTTTACACGCGCGTGGGCGGAAAAATCGGAACATATCGTATGGCGAAGCGAGGCAAAAAAAGATGCCGAGAGCGCGCTCTATTTGAATGAAGGTATAAAAATACTGAAAAACTTTTATCAAAAAAATCAACCGTGGAATTTTAATGTCATTGAGATGGAGGGGCGTTTTTCCATAGAAATAGCCGACGAACTTTCCGGCAAAACGCACACTCTTTCGGGAATTATTGACCGCATTGACAAAGACCAGGACTCGGAGATTTATGAAATTATTGATTACAAAACTGGTAAAAAAATGCCCGCTGAAGAAACGCTTCGGGAAAATCTTCAGCTTGGCGTCTACCACATGGCGCTATCTGCTCGCTGGCCGTCTGTTTCCTCTGGGAATATAAAGACCTCGCTTTATTTTTTGAAACATAATCAAAAAATCGGTATCGTGCCGAATAGCGAAACAATTGCTCTCGCGCGCAAAAAAATATTGGAAACCATCCGAGACATTGAAGCGCGTGAAGTAACCGGCAATTTCCCGCCGACACCGTCTGCTCTCTGCGACTGGTGCGGATGGAGAAAGATGTGCCCAATGTGGTCGCATGAGTACACTGCTGAAACAGCAAAAACCCCGGATGACGCCGAATTGGCGCAAGCAATGAAAGATTTTTTTGAGCTGAAACTTCGGGAAAATGAAAATAAAAAATTGATTGCTGAAACTCGTGAAAAAATTCTTGCCTATATGAACTCAAAAACGCTCATGCGCGTATTTGGAAGCGATGGGTATGTCACGCAAACCAAACAAGAGCGTGTTTCTTATGATATGGAAAAAATAAAGCCACTGCTTAAAAAAATGGGACAATGGGAAAATATTTTGGAGCCGGATGAGAAAAAACTGACTCAATTGATTGGCGAACTATCAGAACCGGAACAAAATGAACTTAATCAAGCGAGGGAAATAAAAATAGTAACAACTCTCAAACAAACAAAAACAAAAAAATCATCCACTTAGTGGTTGAGCCACTCAGTGATAATATAAAAAAATGAGAAAAATCCCATTTATAAATAGCGAGTTTTACCATATCTATAATCGTGGCGTAGATAAGCGCAATATTTTTTCCAATAAATACGATACAGACAGGTTTTTTCAGAGCATGAATGAATTTAACGTAGTTGAACCAATTGGCAGTATTTATAAAAATTCTTTTCAAAAACCAAATCAACTGAGTGGCTCAACCACTAAGTTGAATCTAGTTAATATTGTAGCATACTGTCTTAATCATAATCACTATCATTTTCTTATTGAGCAAGTACACGATAGGGGTATAGAAAAATTCATGCATAAATTATCTACCGGATACACCCGTTATTTTAATGACAAAAATAAAAGAAGCGGCGCTCTTTTTCAAGGAAGATTTAAAGCAACTCACATAGATTCAAATGAATATCTATTACATGTAAGCGCTTATATAAATTTAAATGACAAAATCCACCAACTGAGTGGCTCAACCACTAAGTTGGCGATAAAAAGTAGCTGGGGAGAATATATAAATAATATGCGCCCGTCACAAGAACAAGATTTTTGCAAAAAAGATATGATTCTTGGGCAATTCAATACTGTTGAAGAATATAAAACCTTTGCAGAAGAAACAGTGGAAGGAATGATTGAGAAGAGAAAAGAGGACAAAAAATTAAAAGGGATTTTTTTGGAATAAATCACTTGGAGGCTCAACCTCCAAAACTTGGTGGTTGAGCCTCCAAGTGAGAGCATCCGAGTGATTTTGGTAATTTCGCGATTAAAAATTTTTTGTAAAAATTTTTTGAGCTTTTTTTATTGCTGTTATCAAGGCGGCTATGTCTTTTTCGCTGTTGTATAAATAAAAGCTCGCGCGGGTGGTCGCGGGATATCCCAACGCTTCTCCCAAAAGCATCGCGCAATGATGTCCTGCCCGCACTGCAACGTTTTCTTCGGCAAGGATGTGTGAAATATCGTGCGGATGCATGCCATCTATCACAAAAGAAACAATGCCGCTATTCCCACCGGCTCGTTTCCCAGAAAGCACCGCTATTCCAGGAAGCGCGTTCAACTTTTTTTGCGCCAAGGCCGTAAGTTTTGAAGTATGAGCGTGAATTGCTTTCATGCCGATTGATTCCAGATAACGAATCGCCGAGCCGAGTCCTATCGCTCCAGCAATATTTGGAGTGCCCGACTCAAATCGCTCTGGAGCTGGCTTATAGATAATCTCCGTTTTGGTGACTTTGGTCACGATACCGCCCCCAACCACCGATGGCTCAATTTTTTCAAGCAGTTCTTTTTTACCGTACAAGATACCAATACCGGTCGGTCCGCACATTTTATGCGCCGAGAAAAAAAGAAAATCACAATCAAGCGCGCGGACATCTACCGGAATATGCCCAACAGCCTCGGTGCCGTCGGCAATCATCACTGCGCCCCGCTTATGCGCAAGCGCTCCAAGTCGTTTGATATCGTTGACCGTTCCCAATACATTGCTCGCAAGCGAAACAGAAACAATTTTTGTTTTTGTGGTGATATATTTTTCCGCCTGCTTCATATCCAATTCAAAATCATCGGTAATCGCGATATGTTTAATGACAAGTTTTTTTTCTTTTGCAAGTTTCCGCAATGGCAATAGATTGGAATGATGCTCCATGACTGTCGTTACAATTTCATCACCCGCTTTGAGCGGAAGGTATTGCTTTAGCATGCTGGCGAGCATGTTTGACGACGCAGTAGCGCCGGAGGTAAAAATAATTTCTTTTTCGTCAGCGCCGATAAATCGCGCGATGTCTTTTCGCGCTTCTTCATACGCATTGGTCGCCCGCTGGCTCGCGTCGTAGAGCGCCCGATGAATGTTCGCGCGGTAGCCAGTGTAGTATTCATTCATCGCATCAAGCACCACTTGAGGCGTCTGCGACGAAGAAGCGGAATCCAAATAGACCAACTCGGGCTGGCCGTCAAATATCGGAAAATCTTTTTTAATTTTTTGCGGATTGAGTTTTTTCATAAAGATTGTTTTATAATACTTGAAAGGATATCTTATTTCAAATATTCCGGCGTGTTTACCGCCATCCAGTCAAAAAGCTCTCGCATCACATAGAGCGCGCCGATGGTGTTTTCTCTCCTCCCCTTTTCCATAACGACCGCGAAAGCATAGCGCGGCTTTTCATACGGGAAAAATCCGACAACCCATGAATTGACGTTTGCTTTGATTGTTCCAAGTTCAGCGGTGCCTGTTTTTGCCGCGATTTCTACTTGTGGGACATTCAATCCTTTGGCAGTGCCTGAAAGCACCGCTTCGCGCATCCCCTCTTGCACGACAGCAAAGACACTTTGATTGATTGGCTCGGCGATTTTTGTCTGCATATCAACATTTCGTGAAGAATTCTGTGAAGGACGATCCTTCACAGTTTCATTATTGCGAATATGCGGCGTAACCAAGAATCCGTTGTTTGCAATAGCGGCAATCGCGCGCGCCATCTGAAGCGGAGTCACCTGCACTCCGTATTGTCCGATAGCGGTATTATATGTATCGCCGATACGCCACTCGCCATCGGCAAAATTTTCCAGCTTCCATTCAGGATTTGGGATTGTGCCGCTTTCTTCTCCGTTCAAATCTATGCCGGTAGAGTCACCCAACCCAAACAAACGAAAATATTTTTCTAATCTAGCGATGCCCAACCCGGGCTGATTTTCAAATCCGCCGCCGACTTCATAAAAATAGACATTTGATGAAACCGCGAGAGCCGCGCGCATATCAACAAGCCCGTGCGCCTTCCAGTCGGTGAAGACACTTTTTTTGTCGGGCGAAAACGGGTTTGGCAATGAAATGGAGCCGGTGCTTAAAATTTCTTTTTTCGGGTCAATGATGCGTTCATTGAGCGCGCCGATAGCGACAAACGGCTTTACGATAGAGCCCGGCGTATAAAGTCCGGAGATAGCCCTGTCAAGAAACGGCTTTTCCGAAGCGGTGCGATAGCGGCTTATTGTTTTGTAATCTTCTCCTTCAGTGAGAATAGACGAGCTGAATTCAGGAAAACTTGTTAATGCCAAAATTCCGCCGTCGTCAACAGAAATAATAATGCCAGCGCCGCCCTGAAACCCGCGTTCTCCAGCAAGCGATTCCATAAATGAATACAGTCTTGTCTGTATACGCGAATCAATCGTCAACGACAGTGTTTCTCCATCAACCGGAGGCTCTATGACGCTCTCGCTTACTTTTTTGCCCAACGCATTTGTTTCTGTTATCGTAACTCCGTTTTTGCCGCGCAACAATTCATTGTAATATTCTTCAATCCCCGCTTTGCCGAAAGTTTCTTCCTGATAATAATTGCCGTCGCTGTCTTTTTTCGGATACCCGATATAACCGAGGATGTGCGAAAGCCCCGGCATATCCGCATACGCGCGCTTAAATATGGCATATTCGCCGCTCGTCGTTGCCTTATCTTGATTTGACGCGTCACTGCCAGCGATATTCCAAGCAATGCTAACCGCGTTCACGTCGCGAATAATTCCACGTTCCGGGAAAATAAAAGTATTACGCAATCGGTTTGTCTCGCTAATGGTCGCGTAATGTTCGGTGTCGCGTACGCCAAGCGTCCAAAGTTGAAAGACAAAAATGAGGACAACCGCCGCAAAAGCAAATCCTAAAAAAATAAGTGTTTTTGAAGAAAGCGGCGTTTCCATTCTCCCCTCAAATTGATGTGTATTAAATTCGGGCAAATTTCGCGCGTCAAGAAAAATTTCGTCCGGATATATGGCGCGGGCGAGCCGCTTTTTTTTGCCAAACATAAAAAACTGCTAATAAAATATCATTCGTTTTTTTATATATTCGCCGCCGACAAAAAAAAGCAGTGCGGCAACACCGCTTATAAACGGGAAATCCAAAAATGATGCTTCCGGTGAGCCGTAGACAATATCCATAATAATACCCGCAACAATAATTTCATAAAAATGGTTGAAAAAAAAGACGCCGCCAAGCGCGATAATAAGGGAGACCCACCATGGCGCGATAAATAAAGAAATGAACAAGACAATATCAAAGGAAATACGCATATCAATTGTTAGTTATTTCTTCAGCCGTTTTTGGAAGCACCCGCAAGCCGTTTCCCGGAGTTATAAAAACGCGCGTAATCTCAAATATATTAACCGGCAGGACGGCGGTTACGGTCTGAAACGGAGCATCAGGAAGTATTTCTACACTGGTGACACTGCCCGCCACAAGATGGCGCGTTCCAGGCAAGATGAGCATTTCTCCGCGTGAGACTGCAATATCGCGAGGAACCGTAAACAGAAACGCGCCGCCGCCGCGGCCGATGATTTCGGCAGTAATATGCGCGCTCTCAAGAGTTACCGCCGTTTTCTTTTCAGGAGATGAAAAAAGCGCCGCTTTTGAAGCGTGTGGATACACTTCTGTGATTTCTCCGATAGCCGCTGTTTCAAACACACTTACTATATCGCCGAGATTGATATGCTCTTCTGTCCCAGCGTCAAGAATGAGCGTGTCATATGGCGAGCGGTTCGGCTTTGCAAGAATATTAGCAAGAATGCGCGGCGTGGCATCCTTCCTTCCGAAGCTTTCTTTCAGCGCTTTATTTTCTTCTATGAGCAGTGTGTGCGTAAGCAAAGTTCCATTTACTTCGCCAAGCGCCTTTTTTAACGCGTCGTTTTCTCTAATGAGAGTTTTATTTGTTTTGAAAAAAGGAAACAGATTATTCAAGGTGCCTGTTACTGATGCGCCAAAGCGGAGTAGCGGATATGTAACGGGATACGCGAACGAAGCAATCGTGCGAGAAACAGATTGTCCGGCAAAAAATAACAATGCCAACACTGCTATAGCAACAATCCATTTCCTCGCGAATACTCCGGGAAAGCGATTATTATTGTGCTGATGATAATACATGGTCGTAGTCAAGCAGGGATTCTTTATAATGAGGCATATTCTCAAGGATGATGCCTGTGCCGCGCGCCACAGCCGAGAGAGGGTCGTCGGCTATATAAATAGGAATGCGCAACTCTTCATGCAAAAGCTCAGCAAGACCTTTGAGCAAAGCGCCCCCGCCGACAAGCACGATACCACGATGCATGACATCAGCGATAATTTCCGGCGGCGCGCTTTCAAGCGCTTCTTTGACCGCGATGGTCAGCTGGCCGATAGACGGCGCAATCGCTTCGCGAACATCGGCGTCAGTTATAATGACTTCTCTCGGAAGCCCCGCCATGAGGTCGCGTCCGCGAATGGCGATTTCTCCGGGCGCTTCTCCGCGCACTTCACCGATGGATATTTTAATATGCTCGGCGGTACGCTCTCCGATAAGAATTTTAAATTCATCTTTGATATACGCGGTAATATCTCTGTTCAACCGATCGCCCGCGATTTTGCTGTTTCGTGATATGACAATTCCGCCTAAAGAAATAATGGCGATATCTGTGGTGCCGCCGCCGATGTCAATGACCATGCTTCCCACCGGCTCTTTTACCGGTAAATGAATGCCGATTGCCGCCGCCATTGGTTCTTCAACGATATGCACTTCTCTCGCGCCCGCGTTTTTTGTCGCGTCAAGCACCGCGCGCGCCTCAACGTTGGTGATGCCGGACGGGACGCCGATAACCACGCGCGGACGAATCGGTTTTTTTGACATACTTTCCGCTTTGTTTATAAAATACGCGAGCATTTCTTCGGTAACTTCAAAATCAGAAATTACCCCCTCCACCAGCGGACGAATAGCGACGATGTGATTTGGCGTGCGCCCGAGCATTTGTTTTGCGTCGGAGCCGATGGCGACCACTTGCTCCGTTTTTTGATTGACGGCAACTACCGACGGCTCATTGATAATGATGCCGCGTCCGCGCAGGTACACCAAAGTGTTGGCAGTTCCCAAATCAATGCCGATGTCGTTTGAAAATAATTGATAAAATTTTTTAAGCATAAACACCTTGAATTACGAAGCTCTCTTAATCAATGGTTTTTGAGAGACATTGCGCAGGCTCGCATGACATATCGCCCTACTTTTTCTCTACGCCGATTCGCCTTTGACAAATGCTGGCAATTCAGACTCCGGAATAACTCGGCTTTCATTTTCATTTCGTTTTTTTACCTCTATCCCGCCGGCGGATAAGCTTTTTTCACTTACCACAAGGCGCAAAGGAATGCCAAACAAATCCGAATCGGCAAATTTTTCTCCTGCGCTCGCGTCTTCGCGGTCGTCAAACAACACACGCTCTCCTTTTTCTGCGATATGCCGATAGAGCGCGTCTGCAGTTTCTATCACCGCATCAGTATTGCCTATGCGAAGCAGATGAACGGAAAAAGGCGCCACTGCTTCAGGCCACACGAGTCCGCGTTCGTCTGAAAACAATTCAGCAATGGTCCCCATTATTCTTCCAGGTCCGATGCCATAACTGCCCATAATGACCGGCTGGCTCTCCCCTTTTGCATCTTTATACATGAGGCCAAGAGGCGCTGAAAATCTAGTGCCAAGTTTAAAAATATTACCGACTTCAATGGCCGTTTCTTCGGTAAGTTCATCTGAAGAGAGCCCCAAAGAGGCGCGTGTCTTTTCAGTGTATATTTCTTGATTGATTGCAATATTCTTTTCACGCGAAAGATAAATCGTATCTTCTCCAGCAGGCGAAAGCGTCTGAAATTCATGCGAATATGGAGAAAAATCGCCGCCGCTTGAAAGAGTAACATGCGTCTCCCCGCCTATGCCGACACGCTCAAAAATCTGCCTGTATGCTTCTTTTGCTTTTTCATAAAAAGCATCGAGGTCTTCTTCGGTGGTATGAAATGAATACAGGTCTTTCATAAGAAATTCGCGCCCGCGCAAGAGCCCGCTCTTTGCCCGCTCTTCATTTCTGAATTTAGTATGTATCTGAAAAATTTTTCGCGGCAGGTCTTTATAAGAACTCACGTGATTTTTCATAAGTGCCGTCACCGCTTCTTCGTGTGTCCATCCGAGACCGAGCTCCCCACCGTCATTCAGCGCTGTTTTGAACCATACCGGCAATTCCCACCGTCCGCTTTTTTTCCATGTTTCAGGATTTTGCAGTGTGGTAAATGCGGCTTCTTCCGCGCCGAGCCCCGCCATCTCTTCTCTAATGATAGTGTTGATGCGCTCAAGCACGCGGAGCCCGAGCGGCAAATAAGAATACACGCCGGCGGCTTCTTTATGGATAAATCCGGCGCGAATAAGCAAACGGGCGTTCTTTGACACCTCGTCTGCAGGGGCTTGTTTACGTGTTTTAATAAAGAGAGAGGATTGCTTCATATCAAGACATAGTAACACGTTAGTTTGAAATGTTAACAATAAATACCGATACCCAAATGAGAAAAATAATAAGCGTGAGCGATACGGTTATAGCCAAAAGAATTTGTTTGCGGACCGAAACCGGTTTTGCGCGGATTTTTTCAAGCAAATGCCACATATAGAAAACGAAAAACTAAAAATGAAAAAAGAAAAACTGCTTTATGTTTTACGAAGCACAATAATTTCTCCCTCTTTTTGTTCCATATCTTTTTTCTTGAGCGTCAGTTTTTCAAGAGTGTTTGTATTGGCGGCACCTTCCTCTTTCAAAAATTGTTTCAGAGCTTCTTCGCCCGCGTACAGAGGAATAATGATTCCGGGCTCAAGAGTCGTTCCAAGTTTTGATGCTTCTTTTGGAAGAAGCACTCCGCTCGTGCCTTTTTCCCGCATGCCGACTGGAATAAAAAGAACATCAACCACATCTATTCCCTCAATAGTCTCTTTGTCCAGGTCGGGAGATTCCAGCGCTCCGAGAAAACACAGCCGCACGCCTTCAAGCGAAACAACATATATCGTGTTTATTTTTTCCTCTTTTTCGTAAAGTATTTTTTGAGCAATTCCTTTGATAGAAACATCTTTTGCCTCATATTCGCCCGGTCCTTCAATAATGAACGGCTTGCGGTCTCCGTATGCGATTGCCTCACGCCCGTTAAAATCGGGAGCGTGCAAAGAAATGAGCCCGATATCGGCCCCAAACTTCGCCGTTTTTATTTTTGAATCATTCCCGATAGGATTGACTGCAATGGTCAGATCCCCCAACTGAATCTTCAAAAATTGCGCTCCATAATAAGTAATAATCATGCCACTATCATAGCAGAAAATTTCTTATTGTGAAATCGGCGGTGCCTCGTTTTTGGCACGAATAAAGAGTCTTTCGATATATCGAAAGAAGCTAAACAAAAGGCTACTTAGTGGTTGAGCCACTAAGTGTCAAATACTATGCCAGTATACTGGCATAGTATTTGTCCTCTATGATGCTCCGCATTGCTTTTTTGTGTTAATGTGCAATACTGTCTACACTCATTTATTAATAATTCTTTACGCTAACACCGGGCATAAAAAACGACAGCTTTTGTTTTCTGCATCTGTTATATGATATGCGCGGAACGTAGAGGAACATGAAATCATGAATATGCTTAATTTGTTATCCAATCTTACGAACAAAAAAGAAAAGAAAAATAAAGAATCGGAAAATACAACAGAAAAAGAATCAAAAAAAACAACGGCAACCAAAATATCCGCAAAAGAAAAAAAACACGCCGAGCCTGATACCGAGATCGTCTCGCTTACGCACTTGCAAAAATTGACAAGCGGAGTGCCCTCGCGTCCAAAAACTGGCGATATCGTGGAAGGTCCGGTCATCGCTGTCAAAAAATCAGCGCTGTATGTGGACTTGCCGCCGTTTGGCGCCGGTATTATTTACGGACGTGAATTTATCAATGCGCGCGATATTATTAAAAAAATTGTCTTGGGCGATCGTATTGCGGCAAAAGTTGTACTGGGAGAAAACGAAGACGGGTATGTGGAGCTTTCTCTCAAAGAAGCGCGGCAAGCTCTTGTCTGGAATGAAGCCGAAACACTGGTAAAAAATAAAACGATCCTTGAACTTCCGATAAAAGAAGCAAATAAGGGCGGTTTGATCGTGGAATGGCAAGGGATTGCCGGCTTTCTCCCCGCTTCACAGCTGAAACCCGAACACTATCCGCGCGTGGAAGACGGCGACAAAGACAAAATTTTAGAATCATTGCGAAAATTAGTGGGAGAACGATTGCCGCTTATTATGATTTCAGCACAGCCGGAAGATGGCAAACTTATTTTCTCTGAAAAAGATTTCGGGACGGCGCAGAAAGAAAAAATAGTTGATAAGTATGCCGTCGGCGATGTTGTGTTGGGCACGGTGACCGGCGTGGTTGATTTCGGACTTTTTTTGAAATTGGAAGACGGCTTGGAAGGGCTTGTCCATATTTCCGAAATGGACTGGGCGCTTGTTGAAAAGCCGAAAGAATTGTTTTCTATCGGAGAAAAAGTGCAGGCAAAAGTAATTGAAGTGAAAGATGGGAAGGTATCTCTCTCTATTAAAGCGTTGAAAGAAAATCCATGGCAAAGCGCCAAAGACCGTTACAAACAAGGTGATATTGTGAACGGCGTCGTTATTAAATTCAATAAACATGGCGCCTTGGTCAGTCTTGAAGAAGGTGTCGCCGGGCTGATGCACATTTCAGAATTCGGCTCCGAAGAAAAAATGAAAGAAAAAATTTCTCTCGGCAGTACTTACCCGTTTCAAATTACCGTCTTTGAACCGTCACAGCAAAAAATGATTTTGTCTTTCTTGGATAAAGAAAAAATTGTGAAGAAATAAAAAAATAATGATACAAAAAAATCCCACGACATTACGTCGTGGGATTTTTTTACGAATATTTTTGCTTTTTTCTAACGTTGTCCAAGTGTGGTCTGCACCTGTCTCATTTTGTCTTCCAGAATTTCAATGCGATTTTCATGCGCGCGAATGAGCAGATTCTCAATATGGTCTAGACGGATATCAATTCGCGTTACGTCAGTTTTTGTGGCTGTATTTTCAAACCCGCGTTGAGTCATTCGAGCCAGCTCTTCAACTGTCATTTCCAAATCATCAACCTTTACTGTTAAACCATCAACCGTAGTCGCTAAATCATCAACCTTTACTGTTAAGCCATCAACCGTAGTCGCTAAATCATCAACCTTTACTGTTAAGCCATTAATCATCAGCGCTAAGTCATTTATAGTTATTTCTTTTTTCTTATTTATTTTTTTTGCCATTTTATTTATGGTATTAAAAAAATATTATCTACTCCTTAGTATCATTTCTACTTTTCGCATGTTTTCTTCTAATGCTTCAATACGCTTATATAAACTTTCAACAGTCGCTTCTTTTTTCTTTTTTATCATATTGTTGTAAGTATACGCAATAGACTTATCAGCATCAAGCACTTTGCTGTTTATAACCCCACTTGGACGTTGGACGTCCAAGTGACTAATTTACTTAGTGGCTCAACCACTAAGTATAACCTCACTTGGGGGTTTAACCCCCAAGTGATTATTCCACATCCTCCACCACCACCGTCCTCTGTACCTGCGTCGCCTGATTGCCCGCGGCGTCGGCAACATCGTAGGTTACGGTGTATGTGGAAGTCGCGGCCGTATTGACCGGATTATTCACGATGATGTTTGGGGTAATGTCGCCGTCGGTGTCGTCTAGTGCTGTTGCGCCTTCGTCGGTGTAGACGCTCCCATGCAGGATTGAGACGGTGGATGAGCCGGTGAGTGTGATGACAGGCGGCGTGGTATCAAGCGGAGGAGGTGGAGGAGACGATTGGGCTTCCACATTCACGATTCTCGTGGTGGTGGCAGTGTTTCCGGCAGTGTCGGTG